>NZ_JBHLWV010000020.1:0-633860 GCF_042432625.1 Gordonia phosphorivorans
AGGGTGTGTAGGAACTTCCATGATCACACCCAGGACCCGCCTACATCTTGTGGTCGCCCGCGCTCGTCCCGAACCTCACCTACGCACTCTCAGAACCGAAGAGCCGGTAAACGAGCTTGCAGACAGGTACGGTGTACGTCGCGCCACGGTGTCGGCACACCTCACTCGGCGGCGCGTCGGGCGTCGTCGTCCGGAGCTGGGAGTCGATGAGGCGGCGGAGGCCGTGCGTCTCCACCTCGGCGGTGTCTCGATGAGGGTGATCGCGCAGAGCATGGGCGTGGATCGCAAGGTGGTGCGACGTGCGACTCGTTGAGGCTGGCGTCATCCTGGCAAGCTGACCGAGGGCGGCAGATCGCTAGCCGTCCGCAAAGCCGCCAGGACGGGTGAACTGCGCGGCATGTGCAACCACGGTTTGTCCCACTACCTCTCCTAGACGCACGGGAACTGCGTTGCCGATGAGACGCCCAAGAACGCTGAACCGGACGGGTTCATCGGGGCGCACGAACTTGTACTTCGGCGGGAAGGTCTGCAAGATTGCCGCCTCGCGAAGGGAGATGGCTCGATCCTGTTCCGGGTGGCCGAAGCGTCCATTTCCGTACCCGAAGCACTGCGTCGTGATGGTTGGGCTCGCTTCATCCCAGGACATCCGTCCGTATACGCTCGGATAGGTCGCGCCACTGCTCTTCTGGTGGCAAGCAGCTTGGAGGCCATCCGGCCAGTCGCGCCACGTTCCGCCCTGCTTCGAGTGGCGTATCCGCTCTAGATTTGTCTTGCTCAGCCGGGATGCGACGTGTAGTCGATCCTTGGGGTCGGACTCCCCGGCCTTGAGTGGGCGGAGACGTCCGATAGCCTGGCGAACCGTGTTTGCCTTCCCTTCGCTCTGTGGGAGCGAGAGGCCATCGGCTCCCAATTTCGAGGCAATCAGGACCAAGCGCTTCCTTGTCTGCGGAATGCCAATACGAACTGCCTGAACGACAGACCACTCGATCGAGTAGCCATCTAGACTCTCTAGGAACTGCTCAAAGACCGGATGGTCAAGTAGTTGCGGGACGTTTTCCATCGTTACGAGATCTGGCTGAATCTCTTTGACCAACTTGCCGAATTTCTCAACTAGCTGCCAGTCGTCGCCGCGCTTCTTGCTTCGGCCTGATCGGCTGTAGGTGGAGAACGGCTGACACGGCGCGCATCCAGCGATCATGCTGACATCTGCACCGTCGATCAGTTGCGCTACCTCCGACGCCGAAAGGGCACTTACGTCGCCTTCTATGAACGTCGATTTATTATTGGCTTCGTAGGGGTACTTGCATGCCGGATCAATATCGATCCCAGCCGCAACTTCGATGCCGGCCTGGGCGAGTCCGTGGGTGAGTCCGCCAACTCCGCAGAACAGGTCAATAGCGCGGATGGTGAGAGTGCTCTCGTCCCCATTCATGAGGCGATCACTCCTTCCTTCTCCGATTGGGCTTCCTTCTCTGCAATTTCAAGTTTGATGAAACTGACAAAGCAGCCGACAGCTTCTCTTAGATAGTCGCCGACTGCCGCGGAAAGATCCTTTAGTTCAGCCACCGTTACGCCGTCACTGCAATCAACAAAGGATAATGAGCCATGTGCAAGACTATTGCGACGGTTCTTGACGAGCTTCAGTGCTCCTAGGTCATCTCTGACATGACGCTTGGCCGCCTGGGCGACGTCGGGAGAAATCGCTAGTCCGCATCCGACGCGCTCGCAGAGCTTTTCAATGGAAGAGTCGTCCCAGTTTCCGCCACCGCCAGGTTCGATCTTGAAATCTTTGATCGGCATCTGCTGCAGGAGTTGTTCGCATAAGTCGAGAGCGGCGAGCAACCGCTTGTCAGGTCCGAGATCGCTGTGGGTTCGCGCTATGGACCGTACCCATTCAGTCCGCAACCCGATGCTCAGTTCGTTAGGTCGGCGTTCGGCCTCTTCGATCGCGGCCACCACCGCCTCAAGGCATCGGAGCACCGTGGCTTCGACCAGGTTGTAGAGCTGCAGATAGAAACTTGAGTTCAGAATCTTCTTCTGCTCGGTTGTGATCGGAGCGTCTGTCGCGCGAAGCCTTGGGGTCCCCTGTCTCGCGGCCTCTTCTACATTCTGGAGAAATGAGAGGTAGGCCTCAATTTCGGCGTACCTCTCGTCAAAGAATGGGACGAGCTCAATCGTCGCCATGCTTCACCAACTTGTTCTTCACAAAATCGATCCGCCCATTGAGGCGAGCAATCGCATTCGCTCCATCGGAACTCGTGACCTTCTGGAACTCTGCCCCGTCGATCCATGAAGAAACTCCGATGTCCTCAGCCGAGGCATCTTTGAGTTCAGGGCGCTCGGCCAAGGCTCGCTCGGAGCCCACCGCAATCGCTTCAAATCTGGCCCGAGGGGTGGCTGCGCCCTTTGCAGTCTTCCTGAAACCGATCGGGAAGTTCCGAGAGACAAACTCTAGAACCGTGTTGAGCCGTGTGCGATATGCGTCAGCGAGCGCCGGATCGGCTGCAAAGGCTTCGTTCATCTTCTTCGAGTAGACGAAGAGGAAGTCAGAAGGGCGGTCTCGATAGTCTTCCAGTCCATCGCTGTAAGCGAAGAATCGCGTGACAAGTTCCTCATAACCACGTTCCTTCTTCGCCTTGGCGGGCATGGGTGCGAGGCTGCCCAGGATCGGGAGGTTGGCAAGTTCCATCACGACATCAAGGAATGGGCCGGCGAGTGCTCCACGACGAATCTCCGCATTGTTTGCATTCTTGCTGCCAGTATTGATGCGCTCGAACATATCGAGTCGGGCTGCCTCATCGGCATGCTCATTCAAGACGATTCCACGGACAGACCGATTCTTGATCTTGCGTTGTCTTGACTCGGGAAGATCATTGAACCGAAAACCTGAAAGATGAGTCAATGGGTCAAGGTCTCCAAGTTGGAAGCCGCCGTAGATGAACTCTTCGATCGTCCGTAGACGCTGGGACCCGTCCACGATTTCAAGTCTGCCGTCCGGCATCTCCCAGAAGAAGATGAAAGGGATTGGCAAGCCCATGATCAGGGACTCGATGAAGCGGGACTTGCGTCGATCCTCCCAGGTGAACTCACGCTGGTATGCGGGGACGACGTATTCATCGTCGCGGACCTTTTGGGCCAGAATCTCTACGGAGTACTCCGTGAGGAAGAAGTCGATTCGCTTGGATTGCTCCAAGATCTGTGCTTCGGCGAGCTCGATCTGCTCAGCAGTCGGTCGCTCACTCGGACGTGCCACAGCGTACCTCCTCCTCTTGCGTATGTCGCCTCCGGACAGGTAGGCCTGCCTCTAGGGTACCGGGACAGGGCGTTGTCACCCAGACGACAGGCTGACGGCACCGAAGCCCAGTGCTCAGTGTGCCAAGGGCATTCGACATCCTGTTCCCCCTGTTGTGACAGTCAGCTCTTGTCAGGACCGTCCAGGCGCGACGGGTCGCTCTTCAGCGATCCCAGGTCATGTCGCGCTTTCTGTTCGGCGTCGCCGCGAGCAATCGCCATGCCGATGAAGAGCTGGGCGAGCTTGTGCAGGTCCGGCACGGTGCGCGGTTCGGCCACGATGCGGTAGTTGCGCATCCGGGCAGGCGCGGCCTTGCGTGGGGTGTCCGTCGCTGCCGAGTCGTCTGAGCGGTCGACTTCGGGGTACTCATCGGGTCGCTCCCATTGTCTCGACCTTGTACTGATCCCGTGCTTCCTCTGTGTTGGCCTTGCTGCTGCTTCCACATTTTCCACACCGTCCGCCGACACCACACCTTCAAACCCCGACTCGACGCCGGACGCGAAATCCTCACCCTCGCCAGGGCATTGATGCACGTCCGCAACACCGACCAAACCGTCCTCTGGCTCCAGGCCTACAACGACGGGGAACAGAAATGGGACCAGTTCCTGCGCCACCGCACCTACCCCAACCGCCACACCAGCCGCCCCACCGGAGACTCCGACAACGCCACCTGGTGGTACACGCACCGCGACCTCCGCAAAACCCGGGGCCTGCTGCGACGGTTGATCAAAAACGAACACCTATTCACCTGGATCGACCCCCGCCTGACCGACGAACAACATCCGCTGCCGCGGACCACCTCACCACTCGAAGGCGGCCCCAACAAGGCCCGCAAAGGCCTGTTCCGCGCCCATTGAGGGTTCCTCACCGAACACGCCAGACGAGCCGCCGAGTGGAAGCTGAACAGCCTCAACCGCCCGCCCTCGCGATCCGTGGAACCTGGTCCGCGAAGAGCACTACAACCCGCCGCCTCAGCGACCGAAGACAACACCGCTCAAGGATGAGCAGATCGGACCGCCCGCCTACGACACCGGCTTCAACTGGGAAGACGGCAACGGCATCCAACACGGATGGGGAGGCCGAAGCCGATAGAACACCCCCACGCCACGCCCGGGCCATACACACATTTTGGCCTTTAACCCGAAAGAGTGGGCTCGGCGGATGCGAATCGGCCCGGACTCGCGTTTCCGCGGGTCCGGGCCGACTCTTTCTCGGGGTGACCGACGGGACTCGAACCCGCGACAGCCAGGATCACAACCTGGTGCTCTACCAACTGAACTACGGTCACCATTTCGAATCTTCGGTTTCCCTTGCGGGTAACTTCCGATCCAGGCCCATACTCTAGCCGCTATCGGCGGCGAACTCCAATCGAGTTACGCGAGTGTCGTTTACGCAGGTCCGAGCGCTTCGACGACGGCGGTGAGCGCTTCGGCGTCCGGTCCGGGCGCGGGCACGAAGGCGACCTGCCGGTAGTAGCGGAGCTCGCGGATCGACTCGCGGATGTCGGCGAGGGCGCGGTGCGCGAGGCCCTTCTCCGGCTGTCCGAAGTAGATCGCCGGGAACCAGCGGCGGCACAGCTCCTTGATGGAGCTGACATCGATCATCCGGTAGTGCAGGAAATTGTTCAGCTCGGGCATGTCGCGGGCGAGGAAGGCTCGATCGGTGGCGATCGAGTTCCCGGCCAGCGGCACTCCGCCGCCGGGGATGTGCTCGCGCAGATAGGCCAGCACCATTTGTTCGGCCTCGGCCACCGTGACGGTGGACCGTCGGACTTCCTCGGTCAGACCCGAGGCGGCGTGCATCTTGACCACCACCGGCGGCATGGCCGCCAGGGCGGCGTCGCCGGCGTGGATCACCACGTCCACCCCGTCGCCGAGGATGTTCAAGTCGCTATCGGTCACCAGGGCGGCGATCTCGATGAGTTTGTCGGTACCGGTGTCCAGGCCGGTCATCTCGCAGTCGATCCAGACCAGTTTGTCTTCCACGATCTTCGACTGTAGACCCGCGGTGCGATCGCGTGGCTACTCGGCGTCGCCCAGCTTGGCGTAGAAGGTGCCGACGATCGGGGCGACGATCGCTCGGGGGCTGTACCCGCCGGCCACCGACATGGCCTTCGACAGTGCGCCGGGCACCACCCGCATCTTGTTGCGACCCAGCGCATCCAGGCTCATCTCGGCGACCCGCTGGGACGAGTGCCAGAGGAAGTCGGGGACCATCTTGTCGACGATCGAGGCCTCGTCCTCGGCGGGGGTCTGGGTGCGCACGGGGCCCGGTGCCAGCAGGGTCACGTGGACGCCGGTGCCGGCGAGTTCGCCGCGCAGCGATTCGCTCAAGGTGTTCACGAAGGCCTTGGTGGCGGCGTAGGTGGCGTTGTTCGGGATCGGCATGTTGCCGGCGGCCGAGCCGACCATCAGGATCCCGCCGGAACCGCGCGCGATCATCTGCGGCAGCACCGCGAGGGTGAGGTCGTGGACGGCGTTCACGTTCAGCAGCACCTGCGCCTGCTCGTAGGCCGGATCCAGTTCGGCGAGGGGGCCGAAGGTGGCGATCCCAGCGTTGTTGCAGAGGATCGAGATCTCGCGCGACGCCAACTCCTCGCACAGGCGCGCGGTCGCCGCGGCATCGGACAGGTCCGTGGCCCGCACCTCCACCTCCACGCCGCAGCGGCGGCGCAGCTCGTCGGCCAGTTCGGTGAGGATCTCACCGCGGCGGGCGACGAGGATCAGTGAATGTCCGCGGTCGGCGAGGACGCAGGCCAGGGCCATGCCGATGCCGGAGGAGGCGCCGGTGACGACGGCGCGGGCGGACGAGTTCGGTGCGGGAAGAGCCATGTGCCAGATCGTACTGGCCGGTCACCTCATCGGTCACACCTGAGGCGCCGGCAGCGGAGGCGAGCACTCACGACGTCTTCGACACGGGCGGCTACGGAATCAGGTACGGCGGGTAGCAGTACTTGGTGGCAATGGCGGCCACGTAGAAGGCGGGAAACCGTGGATCCTTGCCCTGGGGCTTCCAATAGAAGCGGACGCAGCCGTCGGGGTTCTGTGCGAGGGCTTTCTTGGACTCATCCCGAAGAAGCTTCGCGGCCAAATTGTAGTTGTAGGGGGCCGCTTGTTCGATCATTGGCAGCACCCCGGATCCGTACAAGTCCCGAGTCTGCGCGGGAGTCAAAATGACCCCGGAGTAGGTGGGTGCATCGTCCTTTTCTGGTGACACATTCTGATAGATGTGTGGAAATGCCTTGGCGGGCATCTGGATCAGTCGAGCGTTGGGGTGCGGCGGCTTCTCTTTGTCGGCGGAGGCCACGCCGCCGGCGGCGGAAAGCAGTCCGACGGCCATCGCCGCGGCGGTCAACCCGGTGCCGACTCTCGTTAAAAATCGCATGGGAACTCTCCTTGGGGATCGTGCGGGGACACTGTTGTCTCCCACGTAGAGCGTGGCAACGGGAGAGCGGTCACCGCTACTACCGCGACTACTCAGGTTCATGCTTCGGCTACTCAGTTGTGGGTGCGCGTGCGCAGTTGCTAGCGATCGAGCAGGTGCACCGGTCCGGAGAGCAGTGCGGCGGCGGCACGACGTCCGGCGAGTGCCAGCAGCAGGTGGGTCATGGCGCCGGTGATGAGTTCGCCGCGGCCCCACGACCAGTCGGCGTCGACGGCCACCAGCTGCACCCCGCGCGGAAGTCTGCGCAGACTGACGACCGGGCGCCGGTTGAGGGCGAGGACCCGGTCGGCGGCCGCCGCGGCCGCGTCGGCGCGGGACCCGGAAGTCGGCGTGGGGGCAGGCTCGGGGACTTCGCGGCCCAGGGGTACGCAGATGTCCTGGGTGTGCACGAGGATGTCGATCAGCGGTTCCCGGATCGAGACGAAGGGGGCGGTGCGGCGACAGCCGACGAGGGCGCGGAGCCGGTCGACGATCTCGGCGCGGTCGGCGGGCAGCGCGATCGCCGACTCGCGGATGGCCTTGTCGAAGGAGAAACCGGTGCGCAGCAGCCAGGGCAGCATGTCGGCCGTCCCGGCGGTCGCCATCGTCAGGTGAGCGGCCACATCGCGCACCCGCCATCCGGCGCACAGAGAATCGGTGGACCAGGCGTCGTCGTCGAGTCCCTCGAGGACATCGGCCAGAGCGGCGCGCTCGGCGTCGATGTGCCACCAAATCTGGTCGGCGGTGAAGTCGGTCTCGGGGCTCATGACGACCTCGGAATCGGTTGGGTGCCTCTCTGCCGAATATACCGCCGAACCGGTGCGTGCGCCGCTGCCGATCGGTCCGGATCGGCAGCGGCGCAGCGGGTGGGTCAGGGCAGGCCGGCGGCCACTTCGGTGCCCTGGCGGATGGCGCGCTTGGCGTCGAGCTCGGAGGCCAGATCGGCGCCGCCGATCACATGGGTGGTGATCCCTGCCAGGGTCAGCGGATCGACGAGGTCGCGCACCGATTCCTGCCCGGCGCACACCACCACGTTGTCCACTTCCAGGACCCGCTTGCCGGTCTCGTTGCCTTCCCTGTCGTGCAGCGTCAGGTGCAGGCCGGCGTCGTCGATCTTGTCGTAGACGGCGCCGGAGATCTGCTCGACGCCCTTCATCTTGACCGTGGCGCGGTGCACCCACCCGGTGGTCTTGCCCAGGGTCTTGCCCTGGCTGCCGGGCTTGCGCTGGACCATGTACACCTGGCGCACGGCGGGCAGGGGACGCGGTTTGGTGACGAAGCCGGGGGTGTCGAGGTCGTCGGTGACGCCCCACTCCTGCTCCCACTCCTTCAGGTTCAGGGTGGGCGAATCGTCGACGGTGAGGAATTCGGTGACGTCGAAACCGATGCCGCCGGCGCCCATCACGGCCACGCGCTTGCCCACCTCGCGGCGGCCGAGGACGGCGTCGGCGTAGGACATCACCATCGGGTGGTCGATGCCCTCGATCTGCGGCACGCGCGGGGTCACGCCGGTCGCCACGATCACCTGGTCGAAGCCCTCGGCGATGATCTCGTCGGCGCTGACGCGGGTGTCCAGGTGCACGTTCACCTGGTTGATCTCGAGCTGCCGGTGGTAGTACCGGATGGTCTCGTTGAACTCCTCCTTGCCCGGAATGCGGGCGGCGATGGAGAACTGGCCGCCGATGGAGTCGCCGGCCTCGTACAGGTCCACCCGGTGGCCGCGCTGGGCGGCCGAGACGGCGGCGGACAGTCCGGCCGGGCCCGCGCCGATCACGGCGACGCGCGTGGCGCGCCGGGTCTGCCCCAGCGTCAGCACGGTCTCGCGGCCGGCACGCGGGTTCAGCAGGCAGGAGACCTTCTTGCCGACGAAGGCGTGGTCGAGGCAGGCCTGGTTGCACCCGATACAGGTGTTGATCTCGTCGGCGCGGCCCTGCTCGGCCTTGTTCACGAAATCGGGGTCGGCCAGCAGCGGACGCGCCATCGACACGGCGTCGATCTTGCCGCCTTCGAGGATCTCCTCGGCGAGTTCGGGCGTGTTGATGCGGTTCGACGCGATCAGCGGGATGTCGACGACGTCGCGCAGGCGTTCGGTGAACTTCACGAAGGCACCGCGCGGCACCGAGGTGGCGATGGTCGGCACCTGGGCCTCGTGCCAGCCGATGTCGGTGTTGATGGCGTCCACACCGAGTTCCTCGACGCGCTTGGCCAGCAGCGCGATCTCGTCGAAGGTCTGGCCGCCCTTGACGAAGTCGGCCACCGACTGGCGCAGGATCACCGGGAAGTCGCGCGGGACCTGCTTGCGCACCTCCTTGACGATCTCGATCAGGAACCGCTGACGGTTCTCGGTGGATCCGCCCCAGCGGTCGGTGCGGTCGTTGGTCCGCGGGCACAGGAACTGGTTGATGAGGTAGCCCTCGCCGCCCATCAGCTCGATCGCGTCGTAGCCGGCGCGACGGGCCAGCTTGGCCGCCTCGCCGAAGGTGCGGATGACGTGCCGGATCATCTGATCGGTCATCTTCATGTGCTTGAACGGGTGGATCGGCGACGGCTCGCTGCCGGCGGCCACCTTGATCGGGGTGTAGCCGTAGCGGCCCGCATGGATCAGCTGCAGCGCGATCTTGCCGCCCTCGGCGTGCACGGCCTTGGTGAATTCGCGGTGGCGGAGCACGTCGGCGTGGTTGGTCATCTTGCCGGCGAAGGGCAGCAGCAGACCGGTCCGGGTGGGGGAGAAGCCGCCGGTGATGATCAGGCCGACCCCGCCGCGGGCGCGTTCGGCGTAGTAGGCGGCGAGCTTGGGGGTGTCCCAGACCCGATCCTCCAGGCCGGTGTGCATCGAACCCATCACGACGCGGTTCGGCAGGGTCATGCCGCCGATGCGCAGCGGCTCGAAGAGCTTGGGGTAGTGGGCGTTCGGGGCGCTGGTCGGGGCTGACATGGCGACCTTTCTGGATCGTTGGTCGAACCGCCTCGGGTGAGGGGTCCGGTGGGCTGTGGTGGCGCGGGACCGGTCAGGTCTCGTTGTCGAGTTCGCGCTGCAGGCCGGCGATGGTCTCGTCGCACCAGTCGACGGTCGCCTGCGAGGCGCGGACGCCGCCGCGGAGCACCAGGTACTGGTGCAGCTTGCGGCCGGTGAGGGCGTCGGGTTCGGGGTAGTAGTCCCGTTCGAAGCCGCGGTACAGCTGCAGTTGGGCGTCGGCCTCGTCGCGGTGCGCCTTGAGCTCGCCCAGGATGCGGGCCAGGTCGCCGAATTCGGCGGCGCGGAGCTTGACACCGAGATCGCTGCGCAGCGGAACCACCGGCGTCGGGCTCTCGACCCACGTGCGCAGCAGGGTCCGGCCGTCGTCGGAGAGCGTGTAGACCTTTTTGTCCGGCCGCCCTTCTTGGCTGACCGATTCGAAGGTCACCAGGCCGTCGGCGTCGAGCTTCTTGAGGGTCCGATAGATCTGCTGGTGCGTGGCCGACCAGAAGTAGCCGATCGATCGCTGAAATTGCTGACCGATCTCGTATCCCGTCCCGGGACGCTCGGCCAACGACACCAGGATGGCGTGCTCAAGTGCCATGCGACCGACGCTACTCCTGCATCACCGCACTATGCAACAAGGTGACTATCAAACGAAGTGCGTACTGGGCGTCGTCGTCGGTCCAGCGATGAGGAGATGAACCAGGGAACCGGGACCAACGACCGCAGCGCGACCGGTCCGATGCTGATATGACTGACAGAGTGAGTAATTTTCGACGCATCGCCCTCCCAGGAAACGGCCCCGAGGACGTGGTGTGCCTGCCCGACGGGCGCGTCGTGACCGGCTTGGACGACGGGCGACTGGTGGCCGTGACCCCGGAGACCGGCGAGATCGAGGTGCTGGCCGACACCGCCGGGCACCTGCTGGGGATCGAAGCGCTGCCGGACGGTTCGCTGCTGCTCTGCGACCACGATTTCGGGCTGCTGCACCTGGACGGCGGCCGCGGTCGGCCCAGCGTCCTGGTGGACACCGTCGACGACCGTCCGCTGCACTTCGCCAGCAACGTGGTCTCCGCCGCCGACGGCACGGCCTACTTCACCGCCTCGTCCCAGCGCTACCGCATCGATCAGTGGCGCAGCGACATCATCGAGCATTCCGGCAGCGGCCGGCTGATCCGGCGCACCCCCGACGGCGAGGTGACGGTGCTGCTCGACGACCTCCAGTTCGCCAACGGCGTGGTGCTGGCGCCGGACGAGTCGTTCCTGCTGGTCGCCGAGACCGGCGCATCCCGCATCACCCGCTACCACCTGACCGGCGCGCAGGCGGGGGAGACGGAGGTGCTGATCGACGGCCTGCCCGGCTACCCGGACAACATGTCGATCGGCTCCGACGGCCTGGTGTGGTGCGCCTTGGCGTCCCCGCGGAACCCGTTGCTGGAGAAGATCTTCCGCCTGCCGCCGCGGGCGCGCCGCATCCTGGCGCGCGTGCCCGAAGGCCTCGGGCCGTCGCCGGAGGACGTGGTGTGGGTGATCGCCTTCGACTTCGACGGCAATCTGGTGCACGACGTCAAGCCCGCCGATGTCGACTACACGTTCGTCACCAGCGTCGCCGAGCGCGACGGGGTGCTGTACTTCGGCACCATCGTCGACAACGCCCTCGGCGTCTACTCGTTGAACTGAGGCCGTTCCCGCCGCCCGGTCAGCGGCGACACGCGTCCACCCAGGCGGTGTCGCCGTCGACGTAGGTCTCGAACTTCCAGATCGGGACCTGGTTCTTGATCTCGTCGATCACGCGCTCGCACACCGCGAACGCCTCACCGCGATGCGGCGCGGCCACGGACACCACCACCGCGAGGTCGCCGATCGCCAGATCGCCGACCCGGTGCTGGGCGGCGACGCGGACGTCGTCCCCGCGGTGCCGGTCCAGGAGCTGCTGCAGGAATCGATCGGCCTTCGGATGCGCCTCGTAGCGGAGGTCGGCCACGGCGCGGCCACCGTGGTGATTGCGCACCACTCCGGTGAAGGTCACCACCGCGCCGTCGGCGTCGGTGCGCACGCGGTCCTCGCAGACCCGCGGGTCGAGCGCATGATCGACGATGTCGCCGCCGCAGCCCGGTTCACTCGGCATGGCCGTCTCCCTTCGCCAGCGCCACCAGATGGTCGAGCAGCGGGGTCAGCACGTGCAGGCCGTCGGCGACGCCGCCGGGCGAGCCGGGCAGATTCACCACGAAGGTGCCGCCGGCCAGGCCCGCCGTGCCGCGACTGAGCGCGGCCAACGGCGTCGCCGCGCGGCCCTTGTCGCGAATGGCCTCGGCGATCCCGGGCAGTTCGGTGGTCAGCACCGCGGCGGTGCCCTCGGGGACCAGATCGTCGGCGGTGGGGCCGGTGCCGCCCGTGGTCACCACGACGGCGGGCGCGGTGGTGAGCACGCTCGGCAGCACCGCCGCGAAGTCGACGTCGGCGACCACCAGCACGGGGTCGGGTGCGAACCCCTGCTCGGTGAGCCAGCGCCGGATCTCACCGCCGGTCCGGTCGTCGGCTTCCCCGGCCGCGATCCGCGTGGACGCCACGATCACCACGGCGCGGTCGGTGGGATGCATCGCGACGCGACCGGGCGGCGGCACGGGTGCGGCCTGCGCGGCGTGCTCCGCGCGCGTCCAGTGCCCGCGGCGTCCGCCGCTCTTCTCCTGCAGCACGATGTCGGTGAGCACCGCCGCCGGGTCGAGGGCCTTGACCATGTCGTGCAGCGTGAGACCGGCGACGGTGACCGCGGTCAGCGCTTCCATCTCCACCCCGGTCTTGCCGGTGGTGGTGGCGGTGGCGCTGATGACGATCCGGTCGGCCTCCAGCGCGAAGTCCACGGCCACCTTGGACAGCGGCAGCGGGTGACACAGCGGAATCAGTTCCGAGGTGCGTTTGGCGCCCTGGATACCGGCGATGCGCGCGGTGGCCAGAACGTCGCCCTTGGCCACGCCGCCGCCGCGGATCGCGTCGATCACCAGTGCCGTCGTGACGAAGACGCCGCGGGCCAGCGCGGTGCGCCGGGTGACGTCCTTGTCCGAGACGTCGACCATCGCCGCGGTGCCGTCGGCGCGCAGGTGCGTCAGGCCGCCGGGGTGGGCCGGTTCGGGTGCGGACCCCGGGGAGGTCAGGTCAGCGGCCATGTGGTCACCTCCGTGCCGGCGGCCAGCTCGGTCGCGTCGGCGTCGATCTCGATGAGCAGGTCGGCGGCGGCCGCGGTCACGGCGAGGTGACTGCCGGGGCCGCCGAGCGGGGAGACGGTGCCGTCGGGATTGCCGACGCCGCGCAGGAACTGCGTCTTGCCGGCCACCGACGTCACCGCATGGGCCAGCGGCGCCGTGGCGGGCGCCACCGGCGGGAGCCCGGCGACGGCGCGCAGCGCATCGCGCAGCAGCACCTCGAACGAGACCAGGATGCTGACCGGATTGCCCGGGAAGCAGCACACCGGGGTGTCGTTCCAGGTGGCCAGGCCCTGGGGGCCGCCGGGCTGCATCGCGATCGGGCCGAACCAGCCGTGCTCGCCGAGGGTCTGGCGGACCGGCTCCCGTTCGCCCATGGAGATGCCGCCGGAGGTCAGCACCAGGTCGGCGTCCAGGCAGGCCGCGGTCAAGATGGTGTCGAAGTCACCGTCGTCGCGCGCCGACGCGACGAACGTGACCTGGGCGCCGTGCTTGACCGAGAGGGACTGCAGCACAAGGGAATTGGACTCGAAGACCTGACCAGGCGCCGGCTTCTGGCCGGGGCGGATCAGTTCGCTGCCGGTGGAGACGATCGCCACGGTGGGGCGACGATGCACGTCGAGCGTGGGTACCCCGCTGGCCGCCAGTGCCCCCAGATGCCGGGGAGCCAGCCGGGTGCCGGCCGCCACCACCAGGTCGCCCACCGCGACGTCCTCGCCCGCGGTCCGGACGAAGGCGCCCGGCTCGGGGACGTGCCGGAAGCACACCGCGCCGTCGGCCTCGTCGGCCTGCTCCACGGGGATCACCGCATCGGCTCCGCGTGGCAGCGGCGCGCCGGTCATGATGGCCATCGCGGCGCCACCCGGCAACCGGTGGCGTTTGGCGTCGCCGGCGTAGATCCGGCCGCGGACCGGCAGCGGCGTGCCGACGCGCACGTCGGCGGCGCGGACGGCGAACCCGTCCATGGCGGAATTGTCGAAAAGCGGCAGCGTATGGGGTGCGTGCACGGCTCGACTGGTCACGCGGTCGAGTCCCGCGGTCACGGGGATGGTTTCGGTGCGGGCCAATCCGGCCACGTGGGCCGCCACTTCGGCGCGGTGGTCTCCGATGGGTCTGCGTTTCACAGGTCCTACCCTAGTGTCAACCCCCCGACGGCGAGTGCGGAGAACGCCATCGGTGTGATCGGGTGTTCGAAGGCGGGCCGTTCACGGGGGTCGGGGCGGGGTCGGACTGCCGCCTGAGGCCGCCGGGATGCTGCTAGCCTCGCAACTATGACGGGGGTGCAGCCGAAGACCGCAGCCGTCTTGGTGGACGGCCTCGGTCGGCGCGCCCGCGATCTGCGGATCTCCTTGACTCAGGCGTGCAATCTGCGCTGCCACTACTGCATGCCCGAGCAGGGTCTGCCGATCATGCCGCGAGAAGAACTGCTGTCCGCCGACGAGGTGGTGCGCCTGGTGGATGTGGCGGTCGACGACCTCGGGATCGGCGAGGTTCGGCTGACCGGTGGCGAGCCGCTGATCCGTCGCGACCTCGAGCACATCATCGCCGGCATCCGGACCCGCCACCAGAACCTGCCCGTCGCGTTGACCACGAACGGTGTGGGACTGGCGCGTCGCGCGGAAGGTCTTGCCGCGGCAGGGCTTTCGCGAATCAACGTCTCCCTGGACACCGTCGACCGGGAGCTGTTCGCCACCATCACCCGCCGCGACCGACTGCCCGACGTGATCGAGGGCATCGACGCGGCGGTCGCCGCCGGACTCGCGCCGGTCAAGATCAACGCGGTCGCGCTCGAAGGGAATCTCGGGCATGCGGCCGACCTGCTGCAGTGGTGCCTCGACCGCGGGCTGTCGCTGCGGTTCATCGAATCTATGCCGCTGGACGCCGACGGCACCTGGCGGCGCGACGAGTTCGTCACCGCCGCCCAGGTGCTGACCGCCCTCGGCGAACGCTTCGAGCTGACCGCCATCGAACGGGAGGACCTCGGTGCGCCCGCCGAACGGTGGCGGGTGGGCGAGGGCCCGGGAACCGTCGGCGTGATCGCCTCGATGACGCGCTCGTTCTGCGGTGCGTGTGACCGCACCCGGATCACCGCGGAGGGCCGCGTACGCCCCTGCCTGTTCTCCGACGATGAGATCGACCTGCGCGCCGTCCTGCGCGGGGGCGGCGACGACGCCGAGCTGGCCGCCGCCTGGCGGGAGGTCACCTGGCGCAAGTCGCCCGGGCACCTACCCGTCGACGTCCTGACCCACCCGACTCGTCCGATGGGAGCAATCGGTGGCTGAAACCATCACCGTCAACTATTTCGCCGGTCTGGTCGATCGCACTGGCTGCGCCCGCGAGCAGCTGGAACTGGCGGCGCTGACCGTGGCCGACCTGCGCGCGGCGGTCCGCGCCCGGCACGGTGAGGAGACCGGCGAACTGGTCGAGCACTGCTCGGTGCTCGACGGCGACGCACTGCTGCGCGACGGCGCCGCACCGATCGGCGCCGAGGTGGACCTGCTGCCGCCGTTCGCCGGTGGCTGAGGCTCGGCCGGGTGGTCGGCCGAGTAACGGACGCGGCCGCAGACCGACGGAACGAGGGGTGAGGGTGAGACGACTCGGTGGTGTGCGGCGCGCCGCGGCGGTGGTGGCGGTGGTCCTCGGGTTGACCGTGCTGACCGGCTGCTCCGGCGACGACGACGGGCAGATCCGGGTGATGGCCGCGGCCTCCCTGGTGGATGTGATGGAGCCGCTGGCCACGGCCTACGGCGCCGAGCACGACGGGGCGCGGGTGCAGGTGGACGCCGCGGCCTCCTCGGCACTCGTGCAACGGCTGCGCTCGGGCGCCGATGCGGACGTGCTCATCACCGCCGACACCGTCACGATGGATCGCGCGGTGGCCGACGGACTGGCGGCCGATCCGGTGGTGGTGGCCACCAACGCTCTGGTCATCGTGGTGCCCGCCGGCAATCCCGGCGGTGTCGAGGGCCTGGACTACTTCACCGAGAAGGGTCGCCGCACGGTGATCTGCGCCGCCGAGGTGCCGTGCGGCCGGGCCGCCGACAATGCGATCGGGGCGATCGGCGGCACCGCGCAGCCGATGACCCGGGCCGTGGACGTGCGCGCCGCGCTGGGCGCGGTGACCAGCGGGGAAGCCGATGCCGCGCTGGTCTACCAGACCGATGCGCGGTCGGCGGGCGCCGAGGTGGAGGTGCTCGAGATCCCGAATGCGCCGGTGAACGAGTATCCGGCGGCGGCGGTGACCGCCGACGGCCAGGCCTTCGTCGAATTGCTGACCTCGGCCCGCGGTCGGGAGATCCTGGCGGATGCGGGCTTCGGGCTCCCGTGAGCCGACCACGCTCCGAGCCGCACCGGGCGGACATCCAGGCGCCCGGCGGCCGACTGCCCGCGGCGATCTCCGGTGTCGGCGTCCTCGGACTGGTGGTGCTGGTGGCACCGCTGATCGCGCTGGCCTGGGCGGCGCCGTGGAGTCGGATGTGGAGCCTGCTGACGGCACCCGCTGCGCTGTCGGCGCTGGGCCTGTCGCTGGCCGGTGCATCGCTGGCGACCCTGGCGGCCTTGGTGCTGGGGGTGCCGTTGGCGGCGATCCTGGCCTCCGGGGCGATCCGGCCGGTTCGGCTGGTCCGACTGCTGGTGGTGGTGCCGATGGTGATGCCGCCGGTGGTCATCGGCGTCGCCCTGCTCACGCTGCTGGGGCGACGCGGCCTGGTGGGCGGCTACCTGGACGACTGGTTCGACTGGACGCCCACCTACACCTTCGCCGCGGTGGCCATCGCGCAGCTCGTCGTCGCCATGCCGTTCCTGGTGGTCAGCGTCGAAGCGGCGCTGCGCAGTCGCAACCTCGACGCCGAGGAGGCCGCCTACACGCTGGGCGCGAGTCGGATGACCACCTTCTGGCGGATCACCGTGCCGCAGATCCGCGCGGGCATCGGCGCCGGTGCGGTCATGTGTTTCGCCCGGGCGCTGGGGGAGTTCGGTGCCACGGTCACCTTCGCCGGGAACGTGGAGGGCGTCACGCAGACGATGCCGCTGGCCATCTACCTGTCTCTGCAGCGCGACGATGAGTCGGCCATCGCCATGGCGGTGGGTCTGGTGGCGCTCAGCGTCCTGGTGCTGGTCGCCATGCGCGGACGCTGGCTGCCCGCCCTGACCTGACCTCACAGGCCCGACGGCGGGGCCGAGAGGACCTGATTACGCGGAGGAGACGATTGCGCCACCTACCGCGACATGAGGCGCTCCTAGGCTTTCCTTCAGCCTGACAGCCGTCAGAGCAACCGTTACGGCGAGGAGAAGACGTTGGCGCGCAATCGAACTCACACGATCACGGACTGGGATCCCGAGGACGTCGAGGCTTGGGAGGCGGGCGGATCCCGGGTGGCCCGAAGAAATCTGATCTGGTCGGTGGCCGCCGAACACGTCGGCTTCTCGGTGTGGTCGCTGTGGTCGGTCATGGTCCTGTTCATGCCGACCGACGTCTACGGCCTCACCCTCGGTGACAAGTTCCTCATCGGTGCGGTCGCCACCCTCGCCGGGGCCCTGCTGCGGTTCCCGTACACGATGGCGACGAGCTTCTTCGGCGGCCGCAACTGGACGGTGTTCTCGGCCGTCGTGCTGCTGATCCCGGTGTCGGCGACCATCGTGCTGCTGGCCAATCCGGGCCAGCCGCTGTGGATGTACCTGGTGTGCGCGGCGCTCACGGGTCTGGGCGGCGGCAACTTCGCCTCGTCGATGACCAACATCAACGCCTTCTATCCCCAGCGCCTCAAGGGGTGGGCGCTCGGGCTCAACGCCGGCGGCGGCAACCTCGGCGTGCCCGCCGTGCAGCTGCTGGGGCTGCTCGTGATCGCCTGGGCGGGGGACCGTCAGCCGTACTGGGTGTGCGCGTTCTACCTGGTGGCGCTCGTGATCGCGGGTATCGGGGCCGCGCTGTACATGGACAATCTGGCCGGGCCGGGCGTCGACCTGGCCGCGATGGCCGCGGCGGTGCGCAATCGGCACACGTGGACCATCTCGCTGCTGTACATCGGCACGTTCGGTTCGTTCATCGGCTTCTCGTTCGCGTTCGGGCAGATGCTCGCGATCAGCTTCCGCGACCAGGGGCAGACGGTGGCCGAGGCCTCGCTGCACGCCGCGCAGATCGCGTTCATCGGACCGCTGCTCGGCTCGCTCAGCCGCGTCTGGGGCGGACGCCTGGCCGACCGGTTCGGCGGGAGCGCCGTGACCCTGGTGGTCTTCCTGGGGATGATCGTCGGCGCAGGGGTGCTGATCGCCGGCGGCGACTCGATCGCGGCCTGCGCCCTGGGCTTCGTGCTCCTGTTCGTGCTCTCGGGGCTGGGCAACGGCTCGGTGTACAAGATCATCCCGTCGGTGTTCGACGCCGCTGCCCGCGCGCTGCCGCTCGACGAGGCCGGCCGGGCCGCGTACTCGCGCTCGATGTCCGGCGCGGTGATCGGCATCGCCGGAGCCGTCGGCGGCCTCGGCGGCGTCGGCATCAACCTGGTGCTCCGGCAGTCCTATTCGGCCACGGGCGCGGCCACCTGGGCATTCGTGATCTTCGGGATCTTCTACGCGGTGGCCGCGGTGATCACCTGGCGGGTGTACCTGGCGGTGCCGCGTGATCGCGACGCCGAGCGAGAAACCGACCGGGTGTCTGCGACACTTGCTTCATGACCGACAACGACGGACCGCTGACCGGTTTCACGGTGGCCGTCACCGCAGCGCGCCGCGCCGAGGAGTTCACCACTCTGCTGGCGCGGCGCGGTGCGCGTGTGGTGGGTGCGGCGGCCATCACGATGGTGCCGTTGCCCGACGATGCGGCGCTGCGGGCGGCCACCGAGGAACTGCTGGCCCGGCCGCCGGACATGCTGATCGCCACCACCGGCATCGGCTTCCGCGGATGGATCGAAGCCGCGGACGGGTGGGGGCTCGCCGAGGACCTGCTCGCCGTACTGGCGCGCACCCGGGTCATCTCCCGCGGCCCCAAACCCACCGGTGCGCTGCGGGCGGCCGGTCTGCGCGAGGAATGGTCCCCGGAGTCGGAGTCGTCGGCCGAGGTGCTCGAGCACCTGCGCGGCGAGAACCTGAGCGGGATCCGGGTCGCGGTGCAACTGCACGGGGCCTCCGACGATTGGGACCCCAACCCGGAGTTCCTGCCCGGTCTGGCGGCGCTCGGCGCCGACGTGGTGGCGGTCCCGGTGTACCGCTGGAAGACGCCGGACGATCCGGCCGCCCTCGACGCTCTCATCTCCGACCTCGCGACCGGTGGCGTCGACGCGGTGACCTTCACCTCCGCCCCCGCAGTGGCGTCCATGCTCGGCCGCGCCGAGGAGCTGGGGCTCACGCAGTCCCTGCGGCAGGCGCTGCTGACGCGCGTGGTGGTCTATTGCGTGGGGCCGGTGACCGCGGCCCCGCTGGCGCGCATCGGGGTGGACTCGGTGGCGCCGGACCGCATGCGGCTGGGTGCACTGGCCCGCCTGGTGGCCGACGATCTTCCCGTCCGGCGCGCCGAACTGCGGGTCGCCGGACACACCCTGGGTGTGCGCGCGGCGGCGGCGGTGGTCGACGGGGAACTGCGGGAGGTGTCGGCGACCGGACTGGCGCTGCTCAAGGCGCTGGCCGCACAGCCCGGTCAGGTGCGCTCGCGCGAGGAACTACTGGCGCTGCTGCCCGCGGCGGGCGACGACGCCCACGCGGTGGAGGTGGCCATCGGCCGCCTGCGCACCGCGTTGGGCGTGCGCGAACTCATCGCGACGGTGGTCAAGCGGGGCTATCGACTCGCGCTCTGACCGCGCGCACCCGGCGGCAGGCCAGGGCGACGACGTGCGGGTGCAGGCCCAGCGGGGCCGCCACCACGTCCGCGCCGGCGCGCGCCAGGCGCTGCTGGAACAGACCCTCGGCCAGCAGGTACGACGCCACCGCCACGCGCGTGCCCCCGGCCCGCGCGGCACGGACGGCCTCGGCCACCCCGGGGTGCGCCGACCCGTCGGCGGGCGGCGCCGCGAATCCGACGCTCACCGCGGTCCCGATCAGCGTGCCCAGCAGGGCCGCCGCCTCGTCCACGTCGGCCACGGCCGTCGGATCGGACGATCCGGCGGCGGCCAGCACCACCGCGTCGCCGCGCCGATGGCCGGCCGCGCGCAGCCGTGCCGCCAGGGCCGCGGCCAGTTCCGGGGCCGGTCCGAGGGCCGGCGTCGTGGCGACCGCCGGATGCCCGGCGGCCGCCACGTGCGCGGGCAGGTCTACGCGCACGTGATAGCCGCGCGCCAAGAACGCGGGCACCACCGCCACCGGCTGGTCGCGAGCGGCGTGGTGCTCGGCGAGGCGGCCGAGCACCTCGGTCGGGGAGGGCCCGAGCACATCCACGAAGGCGGCGTGCACCGGCTCGTGCAGCCGGGCCGACATCGCGGCGGCGAGGTCGCCGATCATCGCGACCCCGCGCGGGTTGCGGGTGCCGTGGGCCACCAGGACGGTGGTCACCGGTCCGCCACGATCGGGGCCGGCCGATAGGCGAAACGGACCTGCGGCGAATTGGCGACGAAGACCATGCCGTCGAGGCCGATCCGGGTGCCGTACACCGGCACCGAGATGCCCTCGGCGTCCAGGCACCGACCGTCGATCAGGCTGAACGCCTGCTTCTTGAGCGGCGAGTGCACCACCGGGAAGCCGTGGCGGTCGCCGACGATGCCGCGCGAGAGCACGGCCGCCCGGCCGATCGGGTCGATGTTCCCGATGGCCTTGAGGCGATCGTCGGCCAGGCGGAACAGCGCCACCTGCGCCCCGTCGGGGAGCAGGACGGCGACGCCGCGCAGCGGTTCGAGGGCGTCGAGCCGGCAGGCCGCCGTCCAGTCGCGACTCCAGCGGTGCAGATCGAAGGCGAGGGACATGGTTCAGGCTCCTTTCACCGGAACGACGGGCTGACCGAGCAGCACGGGGACCTTGCGGCCGTGACTTTCGCCGAAGCTCACCGTGGGATCGGGGGCGTCGGGCGCATTGACGAACGAGACGAAGCGGGCCAGTTTCTCGGGGTCGTCGAGCACCCCCTTCCACTCGCACGAGTAACCGTCGACGTGCCGCGCCATCGCCGCCTCGAAGTCGGCGGCCAGGCCGAGCGCGTCGTCGACCACCACCTGCCGCAGCCGGTCCAGGCCGCCGTCGAGGTCGTCGAGCCAGGGCGCGGTGCGTTGCAGGCGATCGGCGGTGCGGATGTAGTACATGAGGAACCGGTCGATGTACCGGATCAGGGTGGCGGTGTCCAGGTCGCCGGCCAGCAGCTGGGCGTGCTTGGGGGTCATGCCGCCGTTGCCGCACACGTACAGGTTCCAACCGGACTCGGTGGCGATGACGCCGACGTCCTTGCCGCGGGCCTCCGCGCATTCGCGGGCGCAGCCGGAGACCCCCATCTTGAGTTTGTGCGGCGAACGCAGGCCGCGATACCGCAGTTCCAGGTCGACGGCCAGCTGCACCGAATCCTGCTGGCCGTACCGGCACCAGTCCGAGCCGACGCAGCTCTTCACCGTGCGCAGCGACTTGCCGTAGGCCTGCCCGGACTCCATGCCGCCGTCCACCAGGCGCCGCCAGATCTGCGGGAGCTGTTCCACGCGTGCGCCGAACAGGTCGATGCGCTGGCCGCCGGTGATCTTGGTGTACAGATCGAAGTCGCGGGCGATCTCGCCGATCAGGATCAGCTGCTCGGCGGTGATGTCGCCGCCCGGGACGCGGGGCACCACCGAGTAGGTGCCGTTGCGCTGGATGTTGGCCAGGAACGCGTCGTTGGTGTCCTGCAGGGTGGCCTGTTCGCCGCCGAGGATGTGCTCGGAGCCGGTGGAGGCCAGGATCGACGCGACCGTCGGCTTGCAGATGTCGCACCCGGTGCCGGTGCCGAACCGGCCGATCAGTCCCGAGAAGGTGCGTACCCGGCTGGCCAGGACCAGCTCGAACAGCTCGGCCCGGGACTGGGGGAAGTGCTCGCAGAGCGAGCGCGACTGCACCACGCCGGATTCGTCCAGGATCTTCGACAGCAGCGGGACGCAGGAGCCGCACGAGGTGCCCGCGCCGGTGCACTTCTTCAGGTCGGCCACCGTGCAGGCGCCGTCGGCCACGGCCGCGCACAGCGTGCCCTTGCTGACGTCGTTGCACGAGCAGATCTGGGCGTCGTCGGGTAGCGCCGAGAGCCCGAGCGCCGACGATCCGTCCGCGGCCGGGGAGATCAGCCCGACCGGGTCGCCGGGCAGGGTGGCCCCGACCAGGGGACGCAGCATGCCGTACGACGAGGTGTCGCCCACCAGGACGCCGCCGAGCAGGACGCTGGCGTCGTCGGACAGCACCAGCTTGGCGTAGGTGCCGCCGACCGGGTCGCTGACCACCACGCTGAGGGCTCCCGGCGAGGTGCCCAGCGCGTCGCCGAAGCTGGCCACCTCCACCCCGAGCAGCTTGAGCTTGGTCGACAGGTCCGCGCCCGGGAAGGTCGCATCGCCGCCGACGAGGCGGTCGGCCAGCACCTCGGCGGTGGCGTAGCCGGGGCCGACGAGCCCGTAGCACCGGCCCTCGACGGCCGCGACCTCACCGATCGCGTAGATGTCGGGATCGCTGGTGGTGCAGGTGAGGTCGGTGTGGACGCCGCCGCGTTCGGCCACGTCCAGGCCGGCGGCGCGAGCGAGCTCGTCGCGGGGACGGACACCGGCGGCGAAGACCACCAGACCGGCCTCCACGCGGGTGTCGTCGGACAGGGTCACCCGCACGCCGCCGTCGTCGCCGGGCTCGATGCGCTCGGTGGAGGTCCCCAAGCTCAGCGTGATGCCCAGGTCCGTGATCATCCGAGCCAGGTGTTCACCGCCGCCGGAGTCCACCTGATTGGGCATGAGGCGGGGGTTGTATTCGACGACGTGCGGGGCGATGCCCAGTCCCCGCAGGGCATTCGCCGCTTCGAGGCCGAGGAGGCCGCCGCCGATGACCACGCCCACCGCCGCAGCGTCGCGGGCCAGCGCCGCGCGGGCGTCGGCGGCGATGCCGTCGAGGTCGTCGAGGGTGCGGTAGACGTGGCAGCCCGGCAGGTCGTGCCCGGGGACGGGCGGGACGAACGCGGACGATCCGGTGGCCAGGACCAGGGAGTCGTAGGCCAGGCGCTCACCGGTGTCGGTGACGACGCGCCGTTCGTGCGAGTCGATGGCCGCCACGCGCGTTCCGGTACGGAGTTCCACCTCGGGATCGTCGGCGAAGCGGTTGCCCGGCAAGGCGAGTGCTTCGCGGTCCCAGCTGTCGACGTAGCCGGACAACCCCACCCGGTCGTAGGCGGGATCGTTCTCCTCGCCGAGGATCACCACCTTGAAGCGGCGCTCCCGATCGCGCGTGCGCAAGGCTTCGACGAAGCGGTGACCGACCATCCCGTGGCCCACCACGATGACTGTTCGCTGCATGAGATCTGCCCTTCCTGGCCGTGTGGATCTCACGGTAGGAACGACGTATTGCCCCGACTCTGCTGCGGTGTGGCCGCCCGGTCACATCGAACGCACACGGCGGACGCCGCGGGTGTGAGCGGTCAGGCCAGGCGGTGCACGCCCGCCTCGGAGCCTGCCGGCGGGATCAGGGCCAGGCCGCGGTGGCCGATCGCGGAGGCCAGGTGGCCGGTGCCGCGGCCGGCGGTGGCCACCCACCGCCCGGTGCCGTCCGGTTCCACCGGCAGCACGCGCCAGCGGCCGGGCAGGCGTAACTGCTCCGAGGACACCAGGTCGAGGACCTCCGGTGCGCGCGGCGAGCGTGCCAGCAGCGCATCGATGATCGCCGGCGCCAGCACCGCGGTTCCGGCGACCGCGGCCAGCGGATTACCGCCGAGCCCGAGAAGCACTGTGCCGCTGGGCATTCGAGCGACCAGCAGGGAACCGCCGGGGCGCAGTCGGATCCCGTCCACCAGCAGTTCGGCCGCGGAGGCCGCCAGTGCGCTCCGCAGATGGTCGGCGACCCCGTGGCCCGTCGCGCCGATCACGACGATCAGCTCGGCGGGGGCGGCCAGCGCGGCGCGGAAGGCCTCGACCGAGTCGGCGAGGTGCCCGCCGTCGCTCACCGCGAGGCCGTGCTCGCGCAGCAGCGCGGTGACCGGACCGGACGCGGAGTCGGCGATGGTGCCGACCGGCAGCGGCCCGGATCCGGAAGCGGCAGAGGCGATCTCGTCGCCGGAGGTGTGCAGGCGGGCGCGGACGGGGCCGCGCACGAGCAGCTCGGCGACGCGGGCCGCGCGGGCCACCGATCGCACCGCCGCGTCGACGTCGATTCCGGCGGGGGCCAGGGTGGCCCCGGCCGGCCAGGCGCTGCCGGTCCGCCGGGTGTCGTCGCGGCCCGCGGAGGTCTCGGTGAGCAGGTCGCCGTCGCGGGCGGTCTCCTCGTGGCGCAGCGCACGGGTCGCACCGTCCGGGAGGGCGGCGCCGGTGGCGATCGGGGCGGCCTGGCCGGGGGCCAGCGGCGGGGTATCGGTGTGGCCGGCGGCGCGCGGCGCGTCGATCAGGCGCCAGGGGCCGTCGCCGGCCACCGCGAAACCGTCCATGGCGGAGGCATCGAACGGGGGGAAGGGCTCGGCGGCGATCAGCGGTGCGGCCAGCACTGCTCCGGCGGCGGCGTCGGCGCTGCGCAGCGTCGCGGGCAGCGGCGCCAGGGCGTCGCGGACGATCGCGCGGGCGGCGACGGGGTCGGGGCCGATCCCGGCGCGACGGCGGGCCTGCGCCAGGTCGTCGGCGGTGTCGACGTCCGCGGTGCCGGACAGGGCCAGGAAGGCGGCGCCGTCGGGCAACAGACTTCGCACGGAGGCGCTCGGACCTGCGGTGCGGGCGGCGGCGAGGGCCCGAGCGGTCCACGCGCCCACCAGGTATTGGGGGTGGCCGGTCTCGTCGGCGGCGAAGGCCGCGGGTGCGCCGTCCTCGTGCAGGGCTCGCAGCAGGCGCGCGATCTGCTCGGCGGTCACCTCCGGCAGATCGCTGGCCAACACCACGACGGGCGCGTCGGTGCGGCCCGCGGACTCCAGCGCGGCCAGGCCCGCGGCGATGGCCGCCGCCGGTCCGGCATACGGGGGATGTTCGCGGGCGGCCAAGACCTGCGGCGGGAGGCGACGCTCCGGCCCGACCACCACCACGGTGTGTGCGTCGGCGACGGCGTCGAGCGCGATGTCGAGCAGTCTGCGGCCGCCGACGGACGCGGCCGGCTTGTCCGCTCCGGACAGCCGCCGGGCCCGTCCGCCGGCAAGCACGATCGCGTCGAAACCGGTCGAGGTCATGTCTGCACCCTATCGGCGGAAGCGGCGCCGATTCAGTAGACGTCGCGGACGTACCGCTTCTCGGCGCCGAGCGCGGTGACGAAGGCGTCTGCGGCCGAGGGCGCCAGGCGCCCCTGTTCGGCGACGATCCGGCGCAGCGCGGCGTCCACGTCGCGGGCCATGTGCGTCGCGTCGCCGCAGACGTAGAGGTGCGCGCCGCGCCGCAACCACGACCACACCTGCGCGGCGTGGGCCAGCAGCACGTCCTGGACGTAGACCTTCGCGGCCTGGTCGCGGGAGAAGGCGGTGTCCAGGCGGGTCAGCAGACCGGAGTCGAGGAAGCCGGTCAGCTCGTCGCGGTAGTAGAAGTCGGTCGCGTGGTGCTGCTCGCCGAACAGCAGCCAGTTCTCGCCGGTCGCGCCGGTCGCGGCCCGGTGGTGCAGGAAGCCCCGGAACGGGGCCACGCCGGTGCCCGGGCCGATCATGATCATCGGTGCCTGGAGGTCCTCGGGCGGCGCGAAGCTGCGGTTGGGGGCGATGAAGATTCCGTACTCGGCCGAATCGGGGCCCGGATCGCCCGCGGCGAGGTACGACGAGCAGACGCCGGCCCGTCGGCCGTGCACGCCGTCGAATCCGACCACCGAGACGGTCACCTCCACGCGGCCCGGGTCCACCGCCGGACTCGAGGAGATCGAGTACAGGCGCGGCGCCAGCCTGCGCAGCACCGCGAGCCAGTCGGCGACCGAGGCGGTGATCGGATGGTCGCCGAGCAGATCGAGCGCCTGCCGGTTCCACGACCACTCGGCGAGCCGGGCCGGGTTCTCGATCAGCTCGGTGAGTTCGGCGGCGTGGTGGCGCGCGTCGATCAGGCGTAGCAGATCCCCGGTGATGCGGGTGATGTCGTAGTGCTCGGTGAGGGCCCGGGTCAGCGGCATCGAGACGCCGTCGACTTCGACGGGGGTGTCGCCGTCGAGACCGGTCGCGGTGAGCCACTGCGTCACCGCCGCGCTGCTGTTGCGCGGCCACACGCCCAAGGCATCGCCCGGCTCGTAGGTGAGCGTGTCGGCGGGCAGCTCGAAAGCGAAGCGCCGCACCTGCTTCGCCGATCCCGGCGCGGAGAGAAGATCGTTGGCCACCAGTCGGGCGCGCAGGGGACGGGTACGCGAATACGTCGCGTCCGCGACGGCCGCCGACGCCGGGGCGGCGGCCAGCTGGTCCGCGGTCGCCCCGAGCACCCCGCGGACCTCGGTCAGCCAGCGGTCGGCCGGTGCGGCGGAGTCGGGCTCGCACGAGGCCCGCGGCGCCAGTGGCCGCGCCCGCAGGTACCGCAGGCGTCCGTCGAGCTTGCGGGCGAAGCCGCAGAAGTCGGCGTACGACGAGTCGCCGAAGCCCAGCACCGAGTACCGCAGGTCGGCGACCTCCTCGGAGGTGGCGGTGCCCAACGCATCCCAGAGTGCGAGGGCGCCGTCGGGCGCGTCGCCGTCGCCGGTGGTGGCCACCACGAACAGCACGTCGCCCCACAGGTCGTCGAGGCCGACACGGTCGGCCTCGGCCAGCAGCACCTGCCTGCCGTCGGCGCGCACGAGCTGCGCGCACCGCTCGGCGTAGGCCTGCGCGGTGCCGGTCTGCGAGGCCCACACCACCAGCACCCGATCGGCGCCCAGGATCTCGGCCGGATCGGGAAGTGCCGGGGCCTCGGCGTCGCCCGTGACCGGGGCCGGAGTGACCGGGGCCGCCGTGATCGAGACCGCGCACAGTTTGAATTCCGGCTGCAGCGAGTCGGCGTCGACGGCGTCGCTGGTGACGGCGTTGACCGCCTGCAGTTCCCCGCTCCAGTGCATCGGCACGAAGCACAGGCCGGGGGTGATGGCCGCGCCGACCTTGGCGGGCAGCCGTACCCGCCCGCGGCGGGAGACGACGTCCACCGGGGCACCGTCGACGATGCCCGCGGCCGCCGCGTCCTCGGGATGGAGCTGGACGTAGGGCTCCGGGTTGAGCTTCTCCAACCGGGGGACCCGCGCGGTCTTGGTGCGCGTGTGCCACTGGTGCGCGAGCCGCCCGGTGGTCAGCAGCAGCGGATAGGTCTCGTTCGGGGCCTCGCCGGCCGGCAGGAAGGGGCGCGCCAGGAAGCGGGCTCGTCTCGAGGCGGTGGGGAAGACCGGGTGCGCGGCGCCGTCGTCGGTGGCGTGCAGGTAGCGGATCGGGTTGCGGTCGGCGCTTCCTGGGGCGGCCGGCCATTGCACCGGACCGGCGCTCAGCCGGGCGTGGCTCACCCCGCGTACGTCCCACCCGGTGCGCGGGTTGGCGAACGCGGCCAGTTCGTCGAAGACCGCTGCTGCGTCGGGGAAGTCGAAGGCCTCGCCGAAACCCATGGCGGCGGCGACGCCGGCGATGAGCTGCCAGTCCGGTCGGGCCTGGCCGGGTGGGGGTACCGCGGGCGCGCACAGGCTCAGGGAGCGTTCGGAGTTCACCATCACGCCCGCGGCCTCGGTCCACAGCGCCGCCGGGAGCACCGCATCGGCGTAGGCCGCGGTCTCCACGTCGGTGTACACGTCCTGCACCACCACGAATTCGGCCTGCTGGAGGGCGCGGATCACGACGTCACGGTTGGCCACCGACACCACCGGGTTGGTGCAGATGATCCAGACGGCCTTCACGGTGCCGTCGGCCAGTCGCTCGAACAGGTCGATGGTGCCGCCGCCGGAAGCGTCCGGGATCGTCCCGTCCGGCAGTCCCCACAGCGCCTCGGCCTCGGCGCGGTCGCGGGCGTCCAGTGCCGAGCGCTGCCCCGGCAGTCCCGGCCCCAGGTAACCCATCTCGCGGCCGCCCATCGCGTTGGGCTGGCCGGTGAGGGAGAAGGGGCCGCTGCCGGTGCGGCAGATGGCCCCGGTGGCCAGGTGCAGGTTGCAGAGCACATTGGTGTGCCAGGTGCCGCGCACCGACTGGTTCAGGCCCATCGTCCACAGGCTGGTCCACTCGTCGGCCTCGGCGATCATCGTCGCGGCCCGCCGCAGCTCGTCCACCGACAGGCCGGTGTCGGCGGCGACCTTGTCGACCGGATAGTCCTCGAGCATCTCCGCCAGCGCGGGCCAGCCCTCGGTGTGCGCGGCGATGAAGTCGTGGTCGAGGGCGTCGGCGTCGACCAGCAGCCGCAGCAGGCCGTTCAGCAGGGCCAGGTCGGTGCCGGGGCGCACCGCCAGGTGCAGGTCGGCCTTGGCGGCGGTGGCGGTGCGGCGCGGGTCCACCACGATCAGTCGGGCGCCGGCCTTGACCCGATCCATCATGCGCAGGAACAGGATCGGATGGCAGTCGGCCATGTTGGCGCCGATCACCAGGAACAGGTCGGCGTGATCGAGGTCGTCGTAGCTGCCGGGCGGTCCGTCGGCGCCCAGCGACTGCTTGTAGCCGGTGCTCGCACTGGCCATGCACAGGCGGGAGTTCGACTCGATCAGCGGTGTCCGCAGATAGCCCTTGGCCAGCTTGTTCGCCAGGTACTGGGCTTCGATGGACATCTGGCCGGACACGTACAGGGCCACCGCGTCGGGTCCGTGGGCGTCGCGGAGTTCGGTGAAGACGCGGCCCACCCGGGCCAGTTCGTCGTCGACGTCGACCGGGGTCAGCGGCGCGTCGCGGGTGGGGCGGCGCAGCGCCGTCGTCAGGCGTCCGGGGGCGCGCAGCAGGTCGACGGTGGTGGCGCCCTTGGTGCAGAGGCGGCCGCGGTTGGCGGGGTGGTCCGGGGTGCCGGCCGAGCCGGTCACCGCGCCGTCGACGACGGTCAGGCGCAGGCCGCAGCCGACCCCGCAGTACCCGCAGACGGTGTCGACGGTGCGTTCGGGGCTGCTGGTCATGGGACTCAGGCTGTCGCGGCGGTGTTACGCAACGGTCGACGCCGCCGTTACCCGCCGATCACGACGATCTCACCGCGACCGGGCGCCGAGTGTGCGTGCGACACCTGCCGGGCCGGACTGCCGGTGACGGGTGCCACAATGGCCGCCATGAGAGATGCAGTCATCGTAGAAGCGGTACGCACGCCGATCGGCAGACGCAACGGCGCTCTGTCCGGTGTCCATCCGGGCGACCTCACCGCCCATGTCCTCAGGCAGATCGCCGAGCGCACGGAACTGGATCCCGCACTCGTCGACGACGTGGTCTGGGGCTGCGTCAGTCAGGTCGGGGACCAGGCGGGCAGCATCGGCCGGGTGGGTGTGCTCGCGGCCGGGTGGCCCGAATCGGTCCCGGCCACCGTGGTGGATCGCCGCTGCGGTTCGGCGCAGCAGGCCGTGCACTTCGCGGCCGCCGGCGTTGTCGCCGGGCACTACGACATCGCCGTCGCCGGCGGCGTCGAGTCCATGTCCCGGGTGCCGATGGGATCGGCGCGCGGCGACGGGCAGCCGTACCCGCCGTCGGTGCTCGAGCGCTACGGCGTGGACGGCTTCAACCAGGGGCTCGGCGCGGAGGCGATGGCCCGCAAGTGGAATCTGTCGCGGTCTCGGCTCGACGAGTACTCGGCGCGTTCGCACGAGCGCACGGCCGCCGCCATCGATGCGGGCGCCTTCGATGCGCAGCTGGCGCCGATCGCCGGACTCGACAGCGATGAGGGCCTGCGGCGGGGGACCACCGTCGACTCGCTGTCCACGCTCAAGACGCCGTTCGACGCCGACGGCGTGATCACCGCGGGCAACGCCTCGCAGATCTCCGACGGTGCGGCCGGCCTGCTGGTGACCACCAGCGAGATCGCGCTGGCCAACGGGTGGCAGCCGATGGCGCGGGTGCACACCGTGGCGCTCGCCGGCGACGATCCGGTGATGATGCTGACCGCGCCGATCGCGGCGACGGCGAAGGCGTTGCGCCGCTCGGGACTGTCGGTGTCCGACGTCGGGGTCTTCGAAGTGAACGAGGCCTTCGCTCCGGTGCCGCTGGCCTGGCAGGCCGAGATCGGCGCCGCCGACGAGATGCTCAACCCGCTGGGTGGGGCGATCGCGGTGGGCCATCCGCTCGGCGGGTCCGGGGCGATCCTGATGACGCGCATGGTGCATCACATGCGCGACAACGGCATCCGCTACGGCCTGCAGACCATGTGCGAGGCCGGCGGCATGGCCAACGCCACCATCCTGGAGCTGCTCGGATGAGCGCGGCAGGACTGCTCGTCGAACGCGACGGTGACGTCGTCACCTGGACGTTGAATCAGCCGCAGACGCGCAACGCCATCTCCGACGAGGCGGTGATCGACGCCCTCGTCGGGGCGATCGACGCGGTCAATCGGGACCCGAGCGTGCGGGTGGTGATCCTCACCGGGGCAGGCAGCGCCTTCTCCGCGGGCGGCAACGTCAAGGACATGGCGGCCCGCACCGGACTCTTCGGCGGCGGTGCGCACCAGCAGCGGGTGGGCTACCAGCTGGGTATTCAGCGGATCCCGCGCGCGATGGACACGCTGGAAGTGCCGATCATCGCGGCGGTGAACGGGCCGGCGGTCGGCGCCGGCTGCGACCTCGCCATGATGTGCGACTTGCGGATCGCGTCGTCGACCGCGTTCTTCGCGGAGAGCTTCGTCAAGCTCGGAATCATTCCCGGGGACGGCGGAGCCTGGTTCCTGCCGCGCGTGGTGGGTCAGGCCCGGGCCGCGGAGATGGCGTTGACCGGCGATCGCGTCGACGCGGCGACGGCCGTCGAGTGGGGGCTGGTCTCGCGGGTGACCGAACCCGACGAGTTGTTGGCGCAGGCGCGCGAGCTGGCGGCCCGTATCGCCGCGAATCCGCCCGTCGCGGTGCGGATGACCAAGAAGCTGCTGCGCGAGTCCTCGCGGCAGAGCCTGGATCAGTTGCTCGAACTGTCGGCGGCGATGCAGGGCATCGCCCACCAGACGGCCGACCACCACGAGGCGGTCGCGGCCTTCCTGGAGAAGCGGCCCGGCCGCTACACCGGCGCCTGAAACCATGCGGCCGACCGGGCGCGAGTATGAGTTCACTCACGTACGCCCGGTCGGCCGCCAACAGTGCCCCCGGCAGGACTCGAACCTGCGACCTCGGGATTAGAAGGCCCTTGCTCTATCCACCTGAGCTACGGAGGCGGGTAGCCGACAGCGAGGGTCACTATATCGCGACCTAGAGTGGATCTCATGAGTACGACGACCTCGCGGGCGGACGCGGTCCATGATCGCGACAGCATGCGAGATCCGTCCGGCATGCGCCGCCTCCTGATCACCGCGCTGCTGGCGGTGGGTGCGCTGGCCGCCGTCATCGTCACGGCCATCAGCGCGGCGACCGCGTTGAAGCTGACCGGCCTGCCCGATCCGGGGTGGGTGCCCACCTACGGGCTCCCGGTGTTCACCGTGATCGGGCAGTTGCTGGCCGCCGTCGGGTTCGGTAGCGCCATCTTCGCCGCGTTCTTCGTGCCGCCGCAGGCCAGCGGTGAACTGGACGTCGGCGGCTACCGGGCCCTGCGCTGGTCGTCGGCGGCCTTCTTCGGATGGGCCGTGGCCGCGCTGGCGTTGATTCCGCTGTCGGTGGCCAACGCCAGCGGCAATCCGCTGGGAACCACGATCTCCGAGTGCTTCTCGAGCATCGGTCCCGGGAATCTGACCGGTGTCTGCGGGCAGGTCGCCGAGACCCGGTACTGGCTGTGGACGGCCATTTTCGCGATCTTCGCCGCGGTGGTGGCCCGGGCCGCACTGCGCTGGGGCTGGACGATCCTGGTGCTCGGCCTCGGTTTCCTGTCCCTCATGCCGCCCGCGCTGGCCGGTCATTCGTCGGCCGGCGGCAACCACGACCTGGGCGCCAACAGCCTGATCCTGCACATCGTCGCCGCGGCCGCGTGGACCGGCGGCCTGATCGTGGTGCTGGCCTACAGCTTCGGCAACGGCCGCTGGCGCGCCCTGGCGGTGCGCCGATACTCGCGGATGGCCTTCTGGTGCCTGATCGTGGTGGCGGCCAGCGGAGTGATCAACGCCCTGGTGCGAATGACCTTCGCGGAGCTGTTCACCACCACCTACGGGCTGGTGGTGGTTGCCAAGTTCGTGGCGCTGCTGATCGCGGGCGCCTTCGGCGCGGTGCATCGCAAGCGCACCATCGCCGAGCTGGAGGCGACGCAGGATCCGCAGCGTTCCCTGTTCGTCCGGTTGGCCGCGGTGGAGACGGCGGTCTTCGCGGTGGCCTTCGGCCTGGGCTCGGGGCTGTCGCGGACCCCGCCGCCGATCCTGGCGACCGCGGACGTCTCGCCGGTGGAACTGAAGATCGGCTACCGCCTGGACCGTCCGCCGAGCTTCGCCAGCATCGCACTGGACTGGCGCTTCGATCTGATCTTCGGCAGCCTGGCCATCGTCCTGGCGATCGTGTACCTGATCGGTGTGTGGCGCATGCGTCGGCGCGGCGACAAGTGGCCGGTGGGCCGGACGGTCGCCTGGCTGCTGGGCTGCCTGGCGCTGCTGCTGGCCACCTCCTCGGGTCTGGGTCGCTATGCACCCGCGGTGTTCAGCGTGCACATGATGAGCCACATGATCATGTCCATGCTGGTGCCGGTACTGCTGGTGCTCGGTGCGCCGATGACCCTGGCGCTGCGGGCGATCCCGCCGGCCGGACGCGGACAGCCGCCCGGCCCGCGCGAATGGATCCTCACCGGCATTCACAGCAAGTACTCCAAGTTCATCACGCACCCGTTCGTCGCCATCACGGTGTTCGTCGGTAGCTTCTATGTGCTCTACCTGGGCGGCGTCTTCGAGAACATCGTCGACAATCACTCCGCGCACCTGGCGATGAACCTGCACTTCTTGATCTCCGGGTTCCTGTTCTACTGGCTGGTGATCGGTATCGATCCGTCACCGCGTCAGATCACGCCCGTGGCCAAGCTCGGCATCGTGTGGGGCTCGTTGCCCTTCCACGCCTTCTTCGGCGTCGCACTCATGCTGACCACCGCGGTGATCGCCGAGGACTGGTACAAGTCGCTGGTGCTGCCGTGGCAGTACGACCTGAGCTCCGATCAGCAGACCGGCGGCGGCATCGCCTGGGCCACCGGCGAGTTCCCCCTCATGCTGGTGATGATCGCCCTGCTGGTGCAGTGGCAGCGTCAGGACACCCGGCAGGCGAAGAACTTCGATCGCAAGGCCGCCCGCGACGACGACGCGGAACTGGAGAGCTACAACGCCATGCTGGCGCAGATGCACCAGCCGGCCCCGGACGCACCGCAGGACACCGCGGCGGCCGACACCGGTTCCGCCGCCGACGAACCTGTGGAGAAGACGCCGCCGCGCACCTAGCTGCCCACAGCTCCGCGGGCGCGGGGGTTCCCCGCCGCGCCGTCGCCGCTCACGCTGGAGGAGCGAGTCCGTGACCTTCGGGCTCGTCCTCAGCGCAGACAAAGGAGCGAGCGGACATGTTCGAGACGTATGCGACGGTCACCGGACGGGTGATCAGTGAACCGCGGAGCGTGCGCACCAAGGCACACGGCGACCTGGTGACCTTCCGGGTGGCCTGCCACTCGCGCCGGCTCGACCGCGAGTCCGGGCAGTGGACCGACGGGGCGACGCTGTACCTGTCGGTGAAGTGCTGGAACAGGCTGGCCGCCGCGGTGCCGACCGCGGTGCGGCGCGGTGCGCTGATCATCGCGCACGGTGCGCTGTCCACCGACGAGTACGTCGGCAACGACGGCGTCAAACGCGCGTCGCTGGAGATGAAGGCGGTGTCGCTGGGCGTCGACCTGGCGCAACCGGGACCGCAGACGACGGCGCCCCCACCCGAAGGTGAGGGCGCCGCCGAAGAGGATTGGGTGCCGGTGCCGGATCAGGCCCTGACCGGGCGGGGCGAGATCCGGGTGTAAGCGGTGCGGGCGTGAGCCAGCATGGTCCGCCGGTGGTAGGCGAGGTTGTTGCCGACCACGGTGCGGGTGCGCTCGACGAAGGCGTTGGACAGGGTCGCGGCGCGCTGCAGCTGACGGCGGATGAACGAGGTGGCCCGGTGGGCCCACGCGAACTCGGTGGACAGCACGGCCAGACCCAGGAACAGGGTCACCCAGCCGGGGCCGGGGATCGGCAGCGGGATCATCACCAGACCCGCGAGCATCATGACGGTACCGACGACGCCGACGGCCAACCGATAGATCTGATTGAGGACCGGACGCTGTCGAATGACGAAGCGTTGCTTCCGGTGCCAGATCTTCAGTCGCAGTCGCATGCGCGGTCCTCCCGGGGATTGGTGGGTGGGGGCTTTCCCCGATCAAAACTACGGGTTATTCGGGGAGAGTCCAGGGGGCCAGCCGGATTTCCAGACGATTCTCAGGAACCGTGTACCCGACTCGTCGAGGGTGTTTTCGCAGAATGCGGTCGGCGAGACCCGTTCTTGTCGGAGGTCGGGTCTACCATTGCCCTAGAACACCAGAACGAGATGAAGGTGTGCTGACTCGCTTGGGGAGGTGAGTGGCCGTGGTGCAGCGAATCGCTTCGAGGTGGCCCGACGCCGACCTGACCGGTTGCGGTCTTCCCGCTCCCGGCACCGATCTGGCGAACCTGCCTACCGGTGCGGTGGTCGCGGCGATCACCGCGACCAAGAACGGGCCGTGCTTCCTGGAATGGCAGTTGTTCCAGTTCGCGTTGTCGATGCATGCGCGTGTCTGTGCCTCGACGACCGATGTGGTCGCGACCCAGAAGTCGCTGATCGACGCCGAAGCACAGACGACGCTGGAGCTGCAGATGAGTCTGGAGAGCACCGAGTACGCCGCGCGTGTCCTGCTTCTGGACGCGTTCGACGCTCGTGATCGGTTGCCGCGCGTGTACGCGACGATGAGGCTAGGCCTGATCGACCGCGACCGCTTCCATCGGATCGCCCACGAGACCCGCATCGTCTTCGACGAAGCCGTCATGGCCAAGATCGACGCCGTGATCGCCGCCGAGATCCTGGGCGCCCAGCGCGGATACACTTCGATCTCAGTCACTAAGATCGGCGCGCTGGCCCGCCGACATGTCGCTGAGAACGATCCAGATGCCGTGCGCCGCGAACGCGAGGGCGCTAAAGACGCCCGCAGCCTCGGCCACCAGACCCTCGAAGCGGGGATGGCGCAACTGTTTCTCACCGCGACCGCCGAGGACGTGCGCCTCGCGCGGCAGATGCTCGACGCGGTGATCGCCGGCCGCTGCCCAGAAGACCCCCGCACCAAAACTCAAGCGCGCTCCGACGCGGCGATCGCGCTGCTGCAGCGCAAGCCGTTCACGTGCGAGTGCGGCAGCGAGGGCTGCACCGCGGCAATCAGCGACGTCGAACTCGACGCCCGCGCCGCGCGGATCGTCGTGCACGTGCTGTGCGACGCGACCACGCTGGAAGGCGGCGACAAGTGCGGCTACCTCGACGGACACGGGCCGATCTCAGCTGAGCATGTTCGGGAGATCGCCGCCCGCGGTGATGCCGTGATTCACCAGCACCGTCTCGACGACCTGCTGGAACCCAACCCTGCGAGTGCCGCCGGCGCGCAGGAACGTCCCGATGAGGCGGCGTTGCATCGACGAGCACCCCGCTCCGAGACCCCGGACGAGCGCCGGGGCGATGGCTCACGGCCCGAGGCCGGAAACGACGGACAACCGGCCGCCGTCATCGCCAAGACCGCTCTTCCGAGCGATCCGTACCGACCGAATCTGCTCACCGACCTGATCGCGCGCTTCCTCTGGGGCACCTGCTCGATCCCCGGCTGCGAACGAGCGGCCTTCGCGTGCGATCTGGACCATGTGGCCGAGTTCGACAACGTCCGCCCCGACCTCGGCTGGCCGACCTGCGCTGCACGCACCAACTCGCCGGCCGGCATGCGATCGGGACCGCCGGCGGCACCGTCGAAGACGGTCCGCAGCGCGCCCGCACCCGCACGGCGGCCAAGCAAGCCCGGCGTCGCGCCGAACGCAAGGCCAACCATGACCGTCGCCTCGCCGAGCAACCTCGACAGGCCGCGGAACCCGTCACCGCGGCCGACCACGCGGTCCTCGAAGACCGCGACTTCGACGAGCCGCCGTTCTGAGCGAGGTCCACCGGCTCAGGTCGGTGGTTTCGAGTCCGTCGTATTCGCGGCGGGTCCGGATCGGTGCCGGCGCCGACGGCGAGTGCGAGGGTGGGCCCGTATTGGCGATAGAGTCGGTAGGGATCGCGCACGGTGAGACTCCCGGGGCGTGAGCGTGGATCCGCGCCGACCGGTGCGGAACCAGTGAGGCTCACCCCGCGCAATACGGTAACTAGCAGCTAGGAGCATGGCCCATGGCCGAGTTCATTTACACGATGAAGAAGGTGCGCAAGGCGCACGGTGACAAGGTCATCCTGGACGACGTCACCATGTCGTTCTACCCCGGTGCCAAGATCGGCGTGGTGGGTCCGAACGGCGCCGGCAAGTCGTCGATCCTGAAGATCATGGCGGGCCTGGACCAGCCGAGCAACGGTGATGCGTTCCTCGACCCCGAGGCGACCGTCGGCATCCTCCTGCAGGAACCGCCTCTCAACGAAGAGAAGACGGTCAAGGAGAACGTCGAAGAGGGCATGGGCGAGATCGTGGTGAAGCTCGCGCGCTTCAACGAGATCGCCGAGCTCATGGCCACCGACTACTCCGACGAACTCATGGAGGAGATGGGCAAGCTCCAGGAGGATCTGGACAACGCTGACGCCTGGGACCTCGACAGCCAGGTGGAGCAGGCGATGGACGCGCTGCGCTGCCCGCCCGGCGACTCGCCTGTCACCCATCTGTCCGGTGGTGAGCGACGCCGAGTGGCGCTGTGCAAGCTGCTGCTGAGCGCCCCCGACCTGCTGCTGCTCGATGAGCCCACGAACCACCTGGACGCCGAGTCGGTGCTGTGGCTCGAGCAGTTCCTGGCGACCTACCCGGGCGCCGTCCTTGCCGTGACGCACGATCGCTACTTCCTCGATCACGTCGCCCAGTGGATCTGCGAGGTGGACCGCGGCAAGCTGCACCCGTACGAGGGCAACTACTCCACCTACCTGGAGAAGAAGGCCGAGCGCTTGGAGGTCCAGGGCAAGAAGGACCAGAAGCTGCAGAAGCGCCTCAAGGAGGAGCTCGCTTGGGTGCGGTCCGGTGCCAAGGCACGCCAGACCAAGAACAAGGCGCGTCTGGCCCGCTACGACGAGATGGTGATCGAGGCCGAGAAGCACCGCAAGCTCGACTTCGAAGAGATCCAGATTCCCACCCCGCCGCGCCTGGGCTCGGTGGTGGTCGAGGTGAGCAACCTGGACAAGGGCTTCGACGGCCGCGTGCTGATCAAGGACCTGTCCTTCACCCTGCCGCGCAACGGCATCGTCGGTGTCATCGGTCCCAACGGCGTCGGCAAGACGACGCTGTTCAAGACCATCGTCGGGCTCGAAGAGCCGGATTCGGGCATCGTCAAGGTGGGCGAGACGGTCAAGCTCAGCTACGTGGACCAGACCCGCTCCAACATCGATCCCAAGAAGACGGTGTGGGAAGTGGTCTCCGACGGCCTGGACTACATCGAGGTGGGCCAGAACGAGATGCCCTCGCGCGCCTATCTGAGCGCGTTCGGGTTCAAGGGCGGCGATCAGCAGAAGCCCTCGGAGGTCCTCTCCGGCGGTGAGCGCAACCGTCTCAACCTGGCGCTGACCCTGAAAGAGGGCGGCAACCTGATCCTGCTCGATGAGCCGACGAACGACCTGGACGTGGAAACGCTCAGCTCGCTGGAGAACGCGCTCGAGCAGTTCCCCGGCTGCGCCGTGGTGATCTCGCACGACCGCTGGTTCCTGGACCGGACCTGTACCCACATCCTGGCGTGGGAAGGCAACGTCGAAGAGGGCAAGTGGTTCTGGTTCGAGGGCAACTTCGAGGCCTACGAGGAGAACAAGATCGAGCGCCTCGGCGACGACGCCGCGCGTCCGCATCGGGTGACCCACCGGAAGCTCACCCGCGACTGACCCGGCGCCGCGCGCCGATACCCGACGACCCCGCGATTCGCGGGGTCGTCGGCTTCTCTCGTCCGTTCGGAGTCGTACGTTTCACTTGTATGCGTTAGCATTCGGGGTGTTCTAGGGCTTGTATCTGTTTGTGCGGGGTCTGTCAAGGAAGCGACGGTGATCAGTTGCGGCACCACTCCGGCTCGACCCGATCGGCGGAGTCTGCGGCAGGTCTGCCGGCGGCTGTCGTCGACGATTGGCAGTCGCGGATCGGTGCGCTCGATCCGCTGGGTGGGGCCTCCACCCGCTACCTGCGGCGCGTGGGGCGGCAGGGATTGGACGGCTACCTGGAGACGTTCCGCGTCTCCGCGGAACATCCGGACGCCTTCGAAGAGTATCTGTATTGGCGGCCGCTGACCCGCCTGATGACCTTCTCCCTGCTGCGGACCCCGTGCACGACCGCCCGGACTCCGGATCTGGTCAAGGAGTTCCGATCCGACTTCATCCTGGTGGGCACTCAGCAGATGGTCGGCGGCGGCACGGTCTCGTCCGGTACCCGCACGCTCTCCTACAGCCACCCGCGCCATCTGGTCGCCGTGGACAACAATGCGCCGTTCGTGCAGTCCTCCCTCATGGTGGCCGACCTCGCCGGCGTGTGGGTGCCCACCGAACTGCTCGGCCCGCGACCGCTCGGAGGGTGGTCGATGGCGCCGCTGGTCGAGGACTCGCCGCTGGCCCGGGCCACCGCGGCCTTCATCACTCGCTTCGCCAACGACGTGGCAGTGCGCCAGTGCGAGCTGGACCCGGGGGCCGAATTGGCCGTCGCCGAACTGGTGCGCGCGGCCCTGGCACCGCATCGTTCCGACGCCTTCCGCGCGGCCGACAGCGAACTGTACGTCCGGGAGGTCGCCGGGCAACTCATCGAGCAGCACTACCGGGACCCGGACTTCTCCGGCGATGCCATCGCTCAGATGTTGTATCTGAGCCGTCGCCACATGTACCGATTCTTCGCTGACAGCGACGAGACGCCCGCGGTCCTGATCGCTCGGCGGCGTCTGGCCCACGCGCGTGAACTCCTGCTCCGCCAACCGCACATGAATCTGCGCGAAGTGGCCGCGGCCTCCGGGTTCCGGTCGGCGGGGACGCTCTCCAAACGATTCAGTGTCGAGTACGGACTGACCCCCAGTCAGCTCCGGCAGGCGGCACGGGAAGGGGCGCTCAATGGCGATAGTTCGGCCGCCGATTAGCCTGGCGGGTCCGACCGGACTGACCGGCCACCCGGGCTTTCCGACGATCACCGCGGCACCGCCGTCGGACTTTCGGGCGACGGTCCATCGCTACGAATCCGGACCGACCTGGAGTGCCGAACTCACTCGGCTCACGCCCTGCGTGCTGCGACAGGAGGACGCGCGCATCCCGGCCACCCCGGAAGGTGAAGTGGTCAAGGCCGCGGTCGCGGACACCGCATCGCGGCTGCGTCTCGCCGACGGTGCGGTCGAGGTCGATTGTGCGGCAGGACAGCTGGTGTTGTTCTCGCCGTATCGTCGGCTCGACTGGACCTTCACCGAGCCCACCCGACTGGCCGTGCTGTCCATCCCGGCGCGCCTGGTGGATCAGTGCGGAGAGGCCTTCCGGCGCACCGGTGCCACCGTCCTGGACTCGCCCCTCAGCGGGGCCACGGCGGACTTCGTCACGCAGTTCGTGCTGGACACCACCGCCGGTCGACATGGACTGGGGCCCGGCGACGTGCGGGCGGTCATCGAGCTGATCCGCGGGGCGCTCGCACTGCAGGAACAGACCTACGACGAGTACGTGCGCGCCGCGGTTCGCGAGCGCATCGAGCGCGACTTCGCGAACCCGGACCTGTCGGCGTCGGTCTGCGCCGAGGGGCTCGGCATGAGTCGGCGTCAGCTGTACCGCTTCTTCTCCGGGTCCGAGGCGACCGTGGCGGGGCTGATCACCGCGCGCCGCATCGAGCACGTGCGGACCCTGCTGGACGCGCCCGAGTCGATCAGGTTGACCGAGGTGGCCACGGCGTCCGGATTCCGGTCGGTGGGTACACTGCGCCGGCGCTTCGAGGCGGTGGTGGGACAGACCCCCACCGAGTACCGTGCGCGCGTGGTGGCCGAGCGGGGTTCGACCACCCTCACCCCGATTCTGATGACCGGTCCGCGGCGCCCGGCCCTACCGGTGTCCGCCGTCTCGGACTACGTGTGAGCGCCCGCCGGTAACCCGGCGCGGTCGGTGCCCGGGCGACTAGCCTCCCAGACATGGGTGGTTCCGCGATCGACGACAAGCTTCCGATCCCTCCGGCCGCGGCGGAGGTGCGACCGCAGGGGGCCGCGGTGGTCACGACCCGGGTGCACGGCGACGCGAACGTCACGATCGAGGTGGTAGCCGCCGACACCCCGCTCCTGGTGGAGTCGGTGCTGACCGCGGTGGAGGACTTCGGGCTCCAGGTGGCCGGAATCGAGCATCCGATCGTGCCGGTGCGCCGCGATGCGGCGGGACGACTCGTGGCCTACGGCGACGACGCCCGCGGGGCCGAGGACGAATCGTGGATCAGCGTGCGGGCCTTCGCCACCGCCGCACTGGAGGCGGAGACCCTGCGCGCCGCGGTCGCACGTGCGGTGGATCTGCTGGGGGCCCTCGCCCGCGATACGGAGGCGATTCACGCGCAGTTGACCGAGGTGGGGACCGAGTTCGTCGCACCCGACGGGGTGCGTGCGGAGTACCGGGACCTCATCGACTGGATCGGCAGCGGGGCGAACTTTCACGTCGTCGGCTACGCGCGCGGCGACGGCGGGCCCGGACTGGGGGTGTGGTCGGACCCCGGCACCGCCCGGGTACCCGCCCTCGACGGCCTGCCGTCGGAACCGGTGATCGACCGGGGCTATCTGGAGACCGGGGTGCTGCGCACCCGCTATCCGATGATTCTGCGTTTCTCCGACGGGGCCGTGGAGCACCAGTTCCTCGGCACCTTCAGCTCCATCGGCATCTACCAGTCGGTGCGGCAGATACCGGTGGTGCGCGGCAAGGTGGCGGCGGTTCTGCGGGCGCACGGCTTCGACGAGGATTCGTTCAACGGTCTGGCCGCCGTCGAACTGCTGCAGACCTACCCGCTGTTCGCCTTGTTCTCCGGGTCCGTCGAGGAGATCTCCCACCGACTCGATCAACTGCTCGTCGCCACCGTGGACCGCTCGGTCCGGCTGTTCGCCCGGCGCTGCCACGACGGCCGGACCCTCAGCGCGCTGGCCTACCTGCCGCGCGACCGCTACTCCTCGGATGTGCGGGCCGCGATCATCGAGGGGATCGAGGGCGAGGTGGGCGGGTCGAAGCCGGAGTTCGCGACGCGGCTGGCCGACGGCCCGCTCGCACAGCTGCAGGTGATGATGCGGGTGCCGGCCCAGGCCGAACCCGGCGATCTGCGGATCGGATCACCCGCCCACGCGCGGCTGGAGCGGCTACTCACCGCCGCCGCGGCGAGCTGGGAGGACGGGGTGCGGGCCCTGATCGGCCCCGACGCCGCGGTCGGCGAACTCCTTCCGGCGCTGTCGACCCGCTACCGGGAGGAGCGCCCGCCGGCGGCGGCGGCCGTGGACCTGCCCATCGTGGCCGGGCTGGCCGCCGAGGACGTGCACGTGGACCTGCGCACCGGCGGCGATACCCCGTGGACCTTTGTGCTGTACCTGGCCGGACGCGACGCCGCCCTCACCGAGTTGCTGCCGATGTTGGGCAGCCTGGGTCTGACCGTTCTCGACGAGCACCCCTACCTGGTCGATCGCGCCGACGGTGTCGGCGTCCGGATCTACGAGTTCACGGTGGCGCCCGCGCCGCACGTCAGCGTGGCCGATCCGGAGTCCAGTGCGCCCCTGCTCGCCGAAGCCTTCCGGCGCATGTGGTTGGGCCACATCGATGTCGACGAACTCAACGAACTGGTCTTGCGGGCCGGTCTCAGCTGCGCCGCGATCTCCGTGCTCCGCACCTACGTGCGCTATCTGCAGCAGTGCGGCCTGGGCAACAGCGTGGCGCACTTCGCCGAGGTGCTCGGCGAGTACCGGGCGAGCGCACGCGGACTCGTCGACCTGTTCGTCGCCTGGTTCGATCCGGCGATCGAGGCGGCGGCGCGCCCCGAGCGCGTGGCCGTCGCTGAGCGGGCGCTGGACGCCGAACTCGCCGCCATCCTCAGCCTGGACGCCGATCGCGCCATCGGGGCGATCGCGGCGACCATCCGGGCCACGTTGCGCACCAACTACTTTCGCGCCGACGACGCGCAATGCCGCCGAGCCGACGAGGGTTTCGCCCCGACGGTGGCGATCAAGCTCGCCACCGCGCGGCTGGCGCTGGCGCCCCCACCCCGCCCCGCCTTCGAGATCTTTGTGCACTCGCCGCGCGTGGAGGGCGTGCACCTGCGATTCGGTGCCGTCGCCCGCGGCGGCTGCCGGTGGTCCGAGCGGCGCGAGGACTTCCGCACCGAGGTCCTCGGTCTGGTCAAGGCGCAGGCGGTCAAGAACGCCGTCATCGTGCCGGCCGGGGCCAAGGGCGGTTTCGTCGTCCGGCGCGCGCCCGTGCTCACCGGTGACGCGGCCGCCGACCGGGCGGCGCTGCGGGCCGAGGGCATCGCGTGTTACCGCGCATTCGTGGCTGCGCTGATCCAGCTGACCGACAATCGGGTGCACGGGCGGATCCTGCCCCCGCGCGCGGTGGTGCGTCGCGACGACGACGACCCGTACCTGGTGATGGCGGCCGACAAGGGCACCGCGAGCTTCTCGGACATCGCCAACGCGGTGGCCGCCGACTACGATTTCTGGCTCGGTGACGCCTTCGCCTCCGGCGGCTCGGTGGGCTACGACCACAAGGCCATGGGCATCACCGCGCGTGGTGCGTGGGAGGCGGTCAAGCGGCATTTCCGGGAACTGGACGTCGACGTGCAGAGCCAACCGTTCACCGCGGTCGGGATCGGCGACATGAGCGGAGACGTCTTCGGCAACGGCATGCTCGCCTCCCGGTTCACCCGCCTGGTGGCCGCCTTCGACCATCGGCACATCTTCCTCGACCCGGACCCGGAGCCGGTCTCCTCGTATGCCGAGCGGGAGCGGCTGTTCGCGCTGCCCCGGTCGTCGTGGGCCGACTATCGCACGGAGCTGATCAGCGCGGGCGGCGGCGTGTTCCCGCGGGAGGTCAAGTCCGTTCCGATCAGCCCGCACGTGCGCCGAGCGCTCGGGCTGGCGGAGACGGTGACCGCGCTGTCGCCGCCCGAGCTGATCCAGGCGATCCTCCGTGCGCCCGTCGACCTGCTGTTCAACGGCGGGATCGGCACCTATCTGCGGGCCGACGATGAGTCGGACGCGTCGGTGGGCGACAAGGCCAACGACGCGGTCCGGGTGAGCACCGATCAGTTGCGTGTCCGAGTGGTCGGGGAGGGCGGTAACCTGGGTGTGACCGAACGTGGGCGCGTGCAGGCGGACCTGTGCGGGGTGCGGATCAACACCGATGCGCTCGACAACTCGGCCGGCGTGGACTGCTCCGACCACGAGGTCAATATCAAGATCCTCCTCGACGCTCAGATCGCGTCCGGAGCCCTCGACCCCGCCGAGCGGACCGCCTTGCTGGAATCGATGACCGACGATGTCGCGGAGCTGGTGCTGGCCGACAACATCACCCAGAACGCCGAACTGGGGTGCGCGCGCCGCCGCGGCGACGAGGAAGCCGACCTGTACGCGCGGCTGCTGGCCGATCTCTCCGAGCGCGGCGTGGACCTGGCGCTGGAGACCCTCCCGACCCCGGCGGAGTTGATGGCGCGTCGTGAAGCCACCGGACGCGGCCTCACCAGCCCAGAACTGGCCACGGTGATGGCGCACGTCAAGCTGGAGGCCAAGGCCGAGTTGGTGGGCACGACGCTGCTCGACGGCGAGGTCTTCGCGCCCCTGGTGGAGTCCTATTTCCCGCCGCCGCTGCGGGAGCGCTTCGCCGCCGGCATCGCCGAGCACAGCCTGCGGCGGGAGCTGGCCGCCACCATGCTGGTCAATCGGATGGTCGACGACGGCGGCATCACCCACCTGTTCCGGATCACCGAGGCCACGACGGCGACGGTGGCCGAGGCCGCCCGGGCGTCGACCGCCACCGACGAGGTCTTCGGTGTCAGCGCACAGATCGCGCGCCTGCGCGCCGGCGACCTGGACGCCGCCGTGCTCGACGCGATGACCCAGCGGGCTCGCATGCTGCTCTCCCGCGCGTGCCGATGGTTCCTGGAACACCGTCCGCAGCCGCTCGCCATCGCCGCCGAGGTGCGCCGCTATCGCGGTGCGGCCGCGCTGACCGAGCTGATCGATCAGTGGGCCCGGCCCACGATCGCGGCCGACCTGCAACAGGTGGCCGACGCCTACATCGCCGACGGCGCCGATCCGGAGCTGGCCCGCGCGGTGGCCCGCGCCCCGTATCGCCTCCACCTGCTCGACATCGCCGACCTGGCCGAGATCACCGACCGGACCCCCGAAGAAGTCGGCGACCTCGCCTTCGCGGTGCTCGAACACTTCGCGATCGACGAACTGCTGGTGGCCGTCGGCGCACAGGAACGGATCGACCGGTGGCACCTGATGGCCCGGCTGGCGTTGCGTGACGACCTGCACGCGCTGGTCCGGTCCCTCACCTCGGCGATCCTGAGCATGTCCGAGCCGGGGGAGAGCGCCGAGACCAAGATCGCCGACTGGGAGGCCGCGCGCAGCGCCACGCTGGCCCGCGTGCTGGCCACGGTCGAGGAGGTCAAGGACGCGCCCGAACCCGGCATCGCGGGCTTGACGGTAGCGGTGCGTGCACTGCGCAGCGTGGTGTGACCGTAGGCTGGATGCACGAGGGAGGTGGCACCGTGCCGCACGACGATGTCGAGATCGACCGGGACAGAAGGCTTTTCGAGGACAACGGGCACCGCACGCCGGACGGCTACGTGGTTCAGGTGCCGGTGCGCTGGTCGGATATGGACGTCTTCGCCCATATCAATCACGCCCGGATGGTGACTCTGCTGGAGGAGGCGCGCATCCCGTGGCTCTTCTACGACGACAAGCCGACCCACCCGATGCGCAAGGGCTGCCTGGTGGCCGACCTGCACGTGAAGTACCAGGGACAGATCCGGCACGACCAGTCGCCGATCTCGGTGACCATGTTCGTCGAACGGGTCCGCGCGGTCGACTTCACCGTGGGCTACGAGGTGCGTCCGCACGGCGCCGATCCCGACAGCAAGCCATCGGTGGTGGCGAGCACCCAACTGGTCTCGTTCGACATCGACACGCAGCGGCCGCGGCGCATTCCGCCGGCCGAGAAGGAGTACCTGCAGTCGTTCCTGCGTCCGGATTCGGCGGGCCGATGACCGGGGCGGCGCCCGGGTTGACCCTGGCCTCCGCGGCCGACCGGGGCGATGTGGCGGCGTTCGTCGCGCGCGCCGCACGGGTCGACGACTCGGGCGTGCTGCGCCTGCGCCTCCGCGAGGACGGCCTGGTGGGACTGTGGGTGCGCACCGGCTTCGACGTGCTGGCCACGCGCGCGGTGTTCGGAACGGTGGAGCCCTCCGACGTGGTGGCCGACCTCGGTGCGGTCAGCGCCTCGCTGGCCGCGAACGACGACGTCGTCGGCCTCGGTTTCGCGCTCCCGGCCGCCTGGCGCGGCGCGCTGCCCGGCAGCAGCGGCTTCACGCACCTGGACGACATTCCCGCGCGCGAGCTGATCGCGTTGGCGCGCAAGGGAACCCAGGTGGCCCGCGACGAGTCGGGGGCCCTGGGGACCCCGCCGTCACTGCTGGATCAGACGGTGCTGACCGTCAGCGGCGATGCCGACCCCGACGAGCGCGCCGAGGTCACCATGCGGGCCGTCTTCGCGCTGACCTCGATGGGCTTCGTCCGCGACGCGAACGGCCGCGAGATCTCCGAGGACTCACCGCTCACCGCCATCGGCGAGGACGAACCGGTGCGTGTCCGGATGAGCCCGGCGTGGATCCGGGTGGACGCGCGCTACGGATCGGTCTACCAGCGGCGCGCCCGGCTGGGGCTGTCGCCGCTGTAGCCGGCCTTACCCTCAGACCAGCCAGACGGCCGAGTTCGGCGCCAGCATGCCGTCGACGAGGGGGAGACTGACCAGCAGGATCTCACCGTGCGGCAGCGGGACGGGGCGCTCGGTGGCGTTCAGGGCGCAGATCGCCCCGCCCGACCGCCGGAAGGCCAGGCAGCCCTCGGGTGCGCCGTACCACTCCACGTACGGACCGCTGAATTCGGGCCGGTCGTAGCGCAGCTCGATGGCCTGCCGGTACAGCGACAGCGTCGAGTAGACGTCTTCCAGTTGCTGTTCGACGGTGAACCGATCCCAGTCCGCGGGCATCGGCAGCCAGGTGTCCGGGTTCGTGCTGAAACCGAAGGGCGCCTCCCGGCCCTCCCACGGCATCGGCACCCGGCACCCGTCGCGGCCGCGCTCGGTACGCCCGGACCGCTCCCACACCGGGTCGACGAGCACCTCGTCGGGCAGGTCCACGTTCGGCAGGCCGAGCTCGGCGCCGTTGTAGATGAAGACGGTGCCGGGCAGGGCCAGCTCGATCATCGCCATCGCGCGGGCCCGGGCGATACCGATCCCCAGCGCGTTCTCCTCGGCGCGCAGCGCGTCGTCGTCATTGTCGGTCTCCGGGACCTGCGGGGCGTAGCGGGTCACCTCGCGCTCGACGTCGTGATTCGACAGAGTCCAGGTGGGGACGGCCCCCACCGCAGCGACCGCGGTCAGCGATTCGTCGATGGCCTCGCGGATGGCCCTCGGCTCGAAATCGACGGTGGCCAGGCGGAAATTGAAGCCCAGATGGAGCTCGTCCGGGCGCACATACTTGGCGAAATGCTCGTTGCCCTCGACCCACACCTCGCCCACATTGGCCGTGCCCGGGTACTCGTCCATCACCGCGCGGATCCGGCGGTGGATCTCGTGGACGGCCTCGTTGTTGAAGCGCGGATCGTCGTCGGTGTGCTTGAGCACCGTGGCCGGCTCGGTCATGTCCGGCAGCCCGGGGGCCTTGGCCATTCCGTGCGCCACGTCGATGCGGAAGCCGTCGACGCCGCGGTCGAGCCAGAACCGCATGGTGGTCTCCAGGTCGGCCAGCACCTCGGGGTTGTCCCAGTTGAGGTCGGGCTGTTCCGGGGAGAACAGATGCAGGTACCACTCGCCGAGCTCGCCGTCGGCTTCGCGGACCCGGCTCCAAGCCGGACCGCCGAAGACGCTGGTCCAGTTGTTCGGCGGCAACTCGCCGTTCTCGCCGCGCCCGGGGAGGAAGTGGTAGCGGGCGCGTTCGGCGCTGCCGGGGCCCGCGCCGAGGGCGGCGGCGAACCAGGCGTGCTGGTCGCTGGTGTGGTTGGGCACCAGGTCCATCGTCACCTTGATGTCGCGCTCGTGGGCCTCGGCGACCAGGGCGTCGAACTCGGCGAGGGTTCCGAAGATCGGATCGATGTCGCGCGGATCGGAGACGTCGTAGCCGTGGTCGGCCATGGGGGAGCGCATCACCGGGGACAGCCAGATGGCATCGACCCCGAGGAGCTCGAGATAGCCGAGCTTGTCGATCACCCCGGCCAGGTCGCCGATGCCGTCGCCGTCGAGGTCGGAGAACGACCGCGGGTAGATCTGATAGATCACCGCATCGGTCCACCAGTCGGCGGCCGCGGCGGCCGGGCCGCTCTGGGCGCCGGGGAACACCTCGGTGGGAAAATCTGCAGTCACGCGGTAAATCCTGTCACACGGGGCTGTTCATCAGGGACTGCGCGGCCGCGCGCAGATACTCCTGCAAGCGGGCGCGGTGCTCGTCGTCGAGCACGTCCGAGTCGATCGAGGCGACGGCGACGTCCATGCATCGCAGCCACGCGTCCCGCTGGGCGGGGCCGATCGTGTACGGCACGTGCCGCATGCGCAGGCGCGGATGGCCGCGCTCATCGGAGTAGGTGTGCGGGCCGCCCCAGTATTGGATCAGGAACATCCGCAGTCGACGCTCGGCGCCGGCCAGATCCTCCTCGGGGTACATGGGCAGCAGAATCTCGTCCCGGGCCACCTCGGCGTAGAACCTTTCGGTGATCGCTCGGAAGGTCGCCTCGCCGCCGACTTGCTCGTAAAAGGTAGTCACATCGCCCATTGTCCCTCACTCGCCGGAACGGTCTACGACGCGCTGTAGGCCCTCCGCGCACGCGGCGGCCCGGGGTGGGTTAAATTAGACAGCGAAAGACGGTCCGCATCCCGCGGGCTGGGCGCGTCCTGAAGCGGACGCTCGTCGAAAGGCTGACAGTGGAAGACTTTGTCGTACCCGTCGGGTTGACAGTGACCGTGCTGGTTCTCATCGCCGTGGCCGCATGCATCGTGTCGATGCTCTTCTCGTCCGGTGTCAAGCGTCCGCGCATCGCGGAGTACACGCTGGACCAGGAGTGGACGCGTGCGCCGGCATTGTTCAGCGCAACCGAAATCGAACCCATGGCACTGCCTCGTCATTTCGAGCCTGCCGACACCGAGGGAGGGTACGCAAGTGGCAAGTGGTGACATCGTCCAGCAGAGCGCCGGAGTCGTCGACCTGGCTGGTCATACCAACGCCGAGGGGCTTCCGCTCGGCGCGGCCGTGACGGCCAGCGGCCGTATCTCGGCCGCACTGTTCCCGGGGGCGACCTTCGACACCCCGCCGTTCTCGCGCGACGAGCTGATCGCACTCGACGAGGCGCTGCGCGATGCCAGCAACCTCGCCGAGGTGCGTTTCTCGGTGTACATCGGCGAACTCGGTGACGACATCGTCACCGACGCCCGTGCCGTCCTGGCGCAGGCGCCGGAGCCGGCCTACGCCACCCTGATCGCCGTGTCGCCGAACACCCGGCAGGTGGCCGTGGTGTCGGGCGCGGAGGTGGCCGGTCGGGTCAACGACCGTGTCGCCGAGCTCGGCGTGACCGCTGCGGTGTCGGCGTTCCGCGAGAACCAGCTGATCGACGGCCTGGTCTCGGCGCTGCGCGTGATGGCCACCGCCGTCGCTCGCCCGTAGCACCCGCACGCACAGACACACGAAGAACCGCCCCGCACCTCGACAAGAGGTGCGGGGCGGTTCTCGTCGTCTCGCCGCCGGTCAGCCGGCGTCGACGAGGCGGGCGCGCAGCGAACGCTCCACCCCGGCGCGGCCCTCGACGATCAGGCGGGCCAGCGCCGGCGGCAGCTCCTGCGCCAGGAAGGCGTCGGCGGCGGCCAGCGCCTGCTCGCTGATGTCCCACGAGGGATACAGCCCCACCACCACGGTCTGCGCCACCTCGCTGGAGCGGCGCGCCCACAGCCGGGCCACCTCGGCGAAGTAGCGCTCGGTGTAGCCGGCGAGAAGCGGCGCCTGGCCGGGGGCGACGATGCCCTCCACCATGGCGCGCACCGTCACATTGGCCACCGAGTCGTCATCGAAGGCGGTGGTCCACGCCTGCTCCTTGGCCTCCGGCAGGGGCCGCGCGGCGCGGGCGGCGGCGGCGTGTCGGGCGCCTGCTGCGGTGTTGTCGCGCGCGGCCTCGGCGTCGATGGCGGCGGCGTCGGCCACCCCGGCGCCGGCGAGGGCCTTGACCAGCTTCCAGCGCAGCTCGGCGTCCACGGTCAGCCCGGGCAGTCCCGCCGTCGCCGGATCGGCGTCGTCGAGCAGTGCCTGCAGCACCGCGATCTCCGCGGCGCCGGGCACCACGGAGCACAGTGCGGCGACGAAGGCGAGCTGGTGGTCGGAGCCGGACTCGGCGGCCCGGGCCAACTCCAGCAGCCGGGCCGCGAGGGCCGGGCGCCCGGTAGCCGCGGCCCAACCGGGCTCGCTGTAGGCCTCCAGCGCCGTCGCCGCCTGCAGGAGCACGCGCTGGACCACCCCGACCTCGGTCTCGGCGCCGATGCCGGCGCTGACCAGGGCGATGAAGTCGCGGGCGCGCATCTCTCCCTGGCGGGTCATCTCCCAGGCCGCCGACCACACCAGGGTGCGCGGCATCGGTTCGACGATGTCGGCCACCCGCGTGGTGGCGGTGGCCAGGGACTCGGGGTCCAGGCGTACCGCGGCGTAGGTGAGGTCGTCGTCGTTGAGCAGAATCAGGGCGCCGCGATCGACTCCGATCAGCTCGGGCACCTCGGTGCGCTCACCGTCGACGTCGATCTCCACCGAGTGCGTGCGAACCAGGCGACCGTCGGCGTCGTCGTCGTAGACGCCGATGCGCATGCGGTGCACGCGCGTCTCGCCCGCGCCGGGTGCCGCACCCTCCTGCACGACGGTGAAGGCGGTGAACCGGCCGTCGTCGTCGACGCGGAAGTCCGGACGCAGCACGTTGATGCCGGTGGTCTTGAGCCACTGATCGCCCCAGCCGGACAGATCGCGTCCGGACGCCCGCTCCAGTGCACCGACCAGATCGGCGAAGGTGGCGTTGCCGAAGCGATGCTCGTCGAAGTATTCGCGCAGTCCGGCGAGGAACGGTTCCAGCCCCACGTAGGCCACCAACTGTTTGAGGACCGAGGCGCCCTTGGCGTAGGTGATGCCGTCGAAGTTCACCTCCACGGCGGCGATGTCGGGGATGTCCGCGGCGATCGGGTGGGTGGAGGGCAGCTGGTCCTGCCGGTACGCCCACGACTTCTCGACGTTCGCGAACGTCGTCCAGGCGTTGGTGTACTCGGTGGCCTCCACCTGGGACAGCACCGAGGCGAACGTCGCGAACGACTCGTTGAGCCACAGGTCGTCCCACCAGGTCATGGTGACCAGGTCGCCGAACCACATGTGCGCCATCTCGTGCAGGAGGGTCTCGGCGCGACGCTCGTAGAGGTAGCGCGTCACGCGGGAGCGGAACACGTAGTCCTCCAGGAAGGTCACCGCACCGGCGTTCTCCATGGCGCCCGCGTTGAACTCGGGCACGAACAGCTGGTCGTACTTGCCGAAGGCGTACGGGATGCCGAAGGTGCGGTGATAGAAGCCGAACCCCTGCTTGGTCTCGGTGAACAGGCGCTCGGCATCCATGAACTCGGCCAGCGACGCCCGGCAGAACAGGCGCAACGGAATGGTCCCGTGCTCGTCGACGTACTCGTCGGACCAGACGGCGTACGGTCCCGCGATCAGCGCGACCAGGTAGGTGCTCATCACCTCGGTGGTGGCGAAGACGTGCTCCACCCCGCCGTCGGCGACCGGATTGCGCTCGGCCGTCGCACCGTTGGAGATCACCTGCCAGTCGGCCGGTGCCTGGACGGTGATCGAGTACGTCGCCTTCAGGTCCGGCTGATCGAAGCAGGCGAACATGCGCTTGGCGTCGGCGGTCTCGAACTGCGAGTACAGGTACACCGCGTGATCGGCCGGGTCGACGAAGCGGTGCAGGCCCTCGCCGGTGTTGGAGTAGGCGCACCGGGCCACCACCGACAGCACGTTCTGCTCCGCCAGGTCGGGCAGCGCGAGCCCGACGGACTCGTCATAACCGGACACATCCAGATCGATGCCGTTGAGGTTGGCCGACTCCAGGTGCGGGGCCACCAGATCGATGAAGGTCTGGGCGCCCCGCTCGGCGGCGAAGGTCACCACCGTGTGGGATTCGAAGGTCTCCGGACCGGACGTGAGATCGAGGGTGATCCGGTAGTTCTGGACGTCGATGGTCGCTGCGCGCTCGGCGGCCGCAGCGCGAGTCAAATTGGGTGCAGTCACCCGTCCGACTGTAGTCCCGCGCGCGGGGTCAGGGAGCGAGGAAACCGCCCACGCCGGGCAGCGACGGCTGCGCGGCATTGGGGTAGGGGCGCGAGCCGATCAGGTGCGTGCTGAGCACGATCTGCCCGGATCCGGTGGCGACGTCCCGGTACCGCGGCGTGGGATCGAGGAAGTTGGTGCACGGCTTGACCGTGGCGTTGCCGCTGCGGCCGTTGGTGGTGTTGAGCCAGTTGATCGACACCAGCGCGCCGCCGCCGCTGGCCGAGCAGGTCGTCGCCGGGAACGGCGCCGCCAGGCGGGTGCGGCCGCGTGTGCCGGTGGTGGCCGCGGTGACGTTGCCGAGCGCCGGCATCGGCACCACGAGACCGCTGAACTGGAGGCCGATCGCGGGCCACTGCACCACCGAGATCGGTGTGCCGGAGATGGTGACCGCACCCGGCGGGGCCGCGTCCGCGGGTGCTGCGGTCAGGGCCGTGGCCGCAGCGGTGGCGACGACGGCGGCGCCGACCAGTGCGGCGCGGGCACCGACGGCGGTCCGGGTTCGTGAGCTGGTCATGGTGACGGTCCTTCGCTGTTGAGCGTTCCCCGACCTCCCCGCTCCACGTAACCAGACCTCGGGTGTGACGGCAACCACTCGGGCGGTGGCCGCGTCGGGGTGGCGCGGCGAAGTGCTTGAATGGGGACATGGCTGATCGCGATCGTGTGGATTTCTGGTTCGACCCGCTGTGCCCGTGGTGCTGGATCACCTCGCGCTGGATCCTGGAGGCCGCGCAGGTGCGGCCCATCGACGTGAACTTCCACCTGATGAGCCTGGTGGTGCTGAACGAGGATAAGGACATCTCCGCGGAGTACCGGGCGTTCCTGGTCGACGGGATGGCGCCGGTGCGGGTCCTGGCCGCGGCCGCCGATCGGTACGGCGAGGACGTGCTCGACCGGCTGTACACGGCCATGGGCACCGAACGACACAACCGCGGCAACACCGACGCGTCGATGATTCCCGCGGCCCTGGCCGCCGCAGGCTTGGACGCGGACCTGGCGCAGGCCGCCGATTCCACCGACTTCGACGCGGCGATTCGCGCCAGCCACCACGCCGGCATGGACAAGGTGGGCCAGGACGTCGGAACGCCGACCATTCACGTCAACGACGTGGCCTTCTTCGGGCCGGTGCTGTCCCGGATCCCGCGCGGCGAGGACGCCGGGCGAGTGTGGGACGGCGTGGTGGCCCTCGCCGGCTACCCGCACTTCTTCGAACTCAAGCGCACCCGCACCGAGGACCCCTCGTTCGACTAGCGCGTTCCTAGAACTTCGGCGGCGACTGCAGTCCGTTCGGGAGAATGCCCGGCGCAGGCCGCGCCGAGGACACCGGCTCGTCGATGTCGAGGATGTGCCCGCTGCCGATGCCGCGCGTGGCACGTCGCGGGCGCAGCACGATCGCGCCGGCGCGCGTGCGGTCACGCAGCGCGGCGGCCCGCCAGGTGAGCACCGGGTGCGTGGACAGCAGGTTGACCAGCGTCACGAAGAAGCCCTTCTCCATCACGGCGCGGTCGGCGAACTGATCGAAACTGACGGCACCGAGCATGTATTTGCCGGCCGCCATCACGCCGATCGCCGGGGGCGCCCCGGCCGGACACGTGTAGTAGCCGTAGTTGTCGGCGGTGTACTCCTGGGCGCGCGAGAGCGTCGAACCCAGGATCGGAATCGACATCACGGTGCCGGTGAGCAACTGGCGCCAGTACGAGGTGTGGCCGGCCGCGATGTGGCCCACCTCGTGGGCGATGATGAACTCCAGCGCCTCCGGGCTGCGCGCGGCGCCGCCCACTTCGAACAGATCCGAATAGATCACGATGTAGCGCCGAAAGCCGTGGCCGGAGGCGAAGGCGTTGATCGCGCCGTTGCCGTTGACCACGTAGCCGTCCGGCACGTATCGCAGGCCGTAGCGAGCGGCCGCGTCGACCATCATGCGGTAGCCCTCGGGAAACTGCGTCGGCGTCATCTGCACGGCGCCGACCCGCTGCTGCGCGAACAGCGTGCCGCGGGCCACCAGCAACAGCACCGGCAGGGCCAGCACCAGCAGGAAGTAGTCGCTGATCTGGCCGATCGCGACCAGCGTCAGGACCGTGAGGTAGCCGCCCAGGCTCAGCAGGATCACCAGGACCAGCATGGGCAGTTCCCAGGGATGGAATCGAGGGCGGCCCGAGAAGACCGCGGGCGGTCGCCACAGGGCGTTCGGGCCGGGTACGTGCGGCGGCGGCACCACGACGGAGGGGTCGACGATGCCGGGGACCGAGGGGATGGGCGCGTGGGTGTCCACGACACCAAACTATAGTGGCGGCATGCGGATCTACCTGGGTGCTGACCATGCCGGTTTCGAACGAAAGAACGAGATCGCCGATCATCTGCGCGCCGCCGGTCACGAGGTGATCGATTGCGGTGCTCACGAATACGACGCCGTCGACGACTACCCGCCGTTCTGCCTCGAGGCGGCCGAGCGTGTCGTCGCCGACCCGGGCAGCCTGGGCATCGTGCTCGGCGGCAGCGGCAACGGCGAGCAGATCGCCGCGAACAAGGTCAAGGGCGCCCGTTGCGCGCTCGCATGGAGCGTGGAGACCGCCGAACTCGCCCGCCAGCACAACAACGCCCAGCTCATCGGGCTCGGTGGCCGGATGCACTCCAAGGAGGAGGCGCTGGCCATCGTCGACGCCTTCGTGGCCACCCCGTGGTCGGAGGAGGCTCGCCACCAGCGTCGCCTGGACCTGATCGGCGAGTACGAGGCCACCGGCGAGAAGAACCTCCCGCAGGCCTGATCGTCACCCATGCCCGAAGGCCACGCGCTGCATCGGTTGGCCCGTCGGCAGCAGCAGCAGTTCGGCGGCCAACGGGTCCGGGTCAGTAGCCCCCAGGGGCGGTTCGGTCCCGAAGCGGCCCTCCTGGACGGGAAGCGGTTCACCGCCGCCCAGGCCTGGGGCAAGCATCTACTCTACACCTTCGACGACGGCGACCCGGCGACGGGCAACGCGATGGTGCACATTCACCTCGGGATCTACGGCGCCTTCACCGAGGAGACGCTGCCGATGCCCGATCCCGTCGGTCAGATCCGGATGCGGATGGTCGGCGACGACCTGGGAGTGGACCTGCGCGGGCCGAACGCCTGCGAGCTGTACACCCCGCCGGACCTGGAGGCCCTGGTGCGGCGTTTGGGGCCGGACCCGTTGCGTGCCGACGCGGACCCGTCCCTGGCGGCCGCGGCGATCGCGCGCTCACGACGGGCCATCGGTTCGCTGCTCATGGATCAGAAGGTGATCGCCGGGGTCGGCAACATCTATCGCGCCGAGGTGCTCTTCCGCGCCGGTATCGATCCGCTGCGGCCGGGCACCACCGTCACGCCGGAGGAGTTCGCCGCGATCTGGGCCGATCTGGTGGCGCTGATGGAGGTGGGTGCCCAGCGCGGGCGCATCCACGTGGTGCGCCCGGACGACGATCACGGCGCCCCCGCGTACGCGTCGAATCGTCCGCGCACCTACGTGTACCGCCGGGCGGGGGAGCCCTGCCGATTGTGCGGCACCCCGATCGCCTGGCAGGAGCTGGAAGGACGGAACCTCTTCTGGTGCCCGTCGTGCCAGAGCTGATCGCCCGACTATCAGCGACGCCTCAGGAAGCGGTGGGGCCCCTGTCAGGTGGCCCCGGCACAGTGGGGTGATGACTCCAGTCCACCGCGCGGCCTCGTTCCGCCCCCGCCCGGTCACGGTGCTCGCCGTGGGCGGGACCGGGGAGTCCTTCGACGGTGACACGCGGACCGAGGTCACCGGCATGCTCGCGGCGGTCACCGACGAGCTCGACGATCGCTTCCGGTGCCGTTGGGTGCCCTATCCGGCCAGTTACGGGCCGAGTCCGCGCCTGGCCGGCGACGACTACCAGACCAGTGTGGCCGTCGGCGTGCGCGCCCTGCGTGCGGCGATGGCCACCGCCCGCGCCGCCGACCCCGCGGGCGCCCTCATGCTCATCGGATACTCCCAGGGCGCCGTCGTGATCCGCACGCTGCTCGCGGACGCGAGCGCGGCCTCGGAGGAGGCACTCCTGGACTCGGTGGCGGCCGTCGGCTTCGTCGCCGACCCGCACCAGCCGCCGGGCGTCGTCGCCGGATGCGACGGGTGGGGCGTGGCCGGTCCGGGCCCCGCGCTGCCGTCGTCGATCCCCGCCTGCTGGGTGGGCACCCCCGGCGACGTGATCTGCAATGCCAGTCCCGACTCGCTGATCCGCGACCTCGCCGACCTGTCCGCGGTGTTCTCGGTCCGCGGGCTCGGCCGCTGGGCGGGGGAGGTCTACACCCGGGTGCGTGCGGCGGAACTGCAGAACGCCGCACTGACCGCGATCTCGCCGCGGCAATGGCGCACCGACCTGGGCCGACTGGCGGTGGCCGCCCGGGAGGTGCGCGGCTATCTGCCGTCGCGGCTGTCGGTGCCCGGGCTGCGCTGGTCCAATCCGCTCGGCGGTCGCCACGTCAGCTACGACAGCGAGCCCTACCGCCGCGCCCCGCTGACCGACCCGGACGGCACCGGTTGCGAAGCCCTTGCGCACTGGCTGCAGGTGCACGCCACCCTGGGCCTGTCGGCCAGACCCCAACGATGTGCGGCGTGAGCCGATGCGAAACGAGGCCCCTCCCGAATACGGGAGGGGCCTCGTTGGTTCCGGGGAACCGGGGTCAGCCGTTGTACTTGCCGCCGACGGTGCCGCGCACCACGATCGGGGTGCCGGTCTCGATGTTCTCGTAGACCCAGCGACCGTTCTCGGTGCTCACGTTGATGCAGCCGTGGCTCACGTTGGTGTTGCCCTGCTGGTTCACCGACCACGGAGCGGCGTGGATGAAGATGCCCGAGTTGGACATGCGGGTCGCGTACTCGACGTAGGTGCGGTAGCCGTCCGGCGAGTCGATCGGGACACCGTACGTGGAGCTGTCCATGTACATGTCGCGGTACTTCTCCATTGTGCGGTACACGCCGTTGTCGGTGGGGAAGCGATCCGAGCCCATGGAGATCGGCATCTGCTTGAGGTACTTGCCGTCCTTCCACCAGTAGATGGTGTGGGTGGCGTCGTCGGCGAGTGCGACGTAGCCGGTCTTGGTGGACACGTTCGGCATGGCCGGCACGCCGGGCACCGAGGGCTCGGTGGTCTTCGGCTTGGGCTTCTCCGGCGAGGTCGGCAGGCCCGGGATCTGCGGGACGTCGATGGTCGGACCACCCGGGAAGATGGTGACCTTGTCGGCCGGGTTCGCGGCGGCGACAGCGGGTACTGCGAGAGACAGGGCAGCGACGCTCACGGCGGCTGCGGCGAGTCGGGCAGTGAGGCTGTTACGTCGGCCCGAAGTCTTGGCGTTAAGCAATGGTCAAAACCTTCGTTCGTTGTCATGGATGACGTCCCCCCGAGACGTACAGGAAGCATCGTTACACAACCGTTGCGATGCCGCCATGTTTAATCGGCGGCACGTCGCCGGCTGCGGGCCACGATCGGCCACGAATGGGCAGGCCCGGCCCCGAAACGGGGCCTTCGGTGACGTGACTCACGATCTCCGCGAAATGTCCGGCCAGCGCCCTTCAGAAGCAGAAGAGTCGCGACCTCGTCTGTTCGACGATGTCGCGACTCATCCAGGCGAGCGGGTGACGGGAATCGAACCCGCGTAGCTAGTTTGGAAGACTAGGGCTCTACCATTGAGCTACACCCGCGTTGCTCGTCGGGCCGGAGAATTTCGGACCGCTCGTGCGAGGTGGAACATTACTGCAGGGCGATCCGGATAGGCAAAACACCTCCCGCATGTGGGGGTTCGGCGGGTCGACCCGTACTATGTGCGATTGGTCGTGGCGACGTCTGTCGCGGCCTTTCGGGATGTGGCGCAGCTTGGTAGCGCATCCGCTTTGGGAGCGGAGGGTCGCAGGTTCAAATCCTGTCATCCCGACCATACGAGTCACCGACGAGCACAGGTAACAAAAAGGAGCACCAACGTCGTGAAGAGCACCGTCGAGCAGCTGAGCCCGACCCGAGTCAAGCTGAATGTCGAGGTTCCGTTCGAGGAGCTGTCCGGCGACTTCGACCGGGCCTACCAGGCGCTGGCCCAGCAGATTCGCATTCCGGGTTTCCGTCCGGGCAAGGCCCCGGCCAAGATCATCGAGGCCCGCGTGGGTCGCGAGGCCGTCCTGGAGCAGGTCGTCAACGACGCCCTGCCGGCCAAGTACAGCCAGGCCCTGGCCGAGACCGAGACCAACGCGATCAGCCAGCCCGAGATCGAACTGGGCGACCTGGTCCACGGTGAGCCGCTGACCTTCAGCGCCGTCGTCGACGTGCGCCCGGAGATCACCCTGCCGGAGTTCGCCGAGATCAAGGTCCAGGTGGACCCGATCGAGATCAGCGAGGCCGACGTTGAGGAGCAGCTCGAGTCCCTGCGCAGCCGCTTCGGCACCCTGGTGGGCGTCGAGCGCGGCGTGGAGAACGGCGACTTCGTGTCGCTGGACCTGGCGGCCACCGTCGACGGTGAGCCCGTGCCGGACGCCAGCACCGAGGGCCTGTCCCACGAGGTCGGCAACGGCGACCTCATCGACGGTCTCGACGAGGCCATCACCGGCCTGAAGAGCGGCGAGACCGCCACCTTCACCACCACCCTGGTGGCCGGCGAGGTCGCGGGCCAGGAGGCCGAGGTCACGGCGACCGTGCAGTCGGTCAAGGTGCGCGAGCTGCCCGAGCTGAACGAGGACTTCGTTCAGATGGCCAGCGAGTTCGACACCGTCGAGGAGCTCCGCGAGGACGTCCGCCGCCAGGTGGCCGACTCCAAGAAGTACGAGCAGGCCGGTTCGATCCGCGACGCCGTGCTCGACCAGCTGCTCGAAGACGTCGAGTTCCCGCTGCCGGAGAAGGTCGTGGCCGACGAGCTCGAGGCCACCCAGCACCAGCTGATCCACGCCCTCGGTCACGACGACGAGCAGGTCGCCCGCTTCCTCGAGGCGCAGGGCAAGACCCGCGAGGAGTGGGACGCCGAGTCGACGGTGGAGGCCGAGAAGTCGGTGCGCACCCAGCTGCTGCTGGACGCCATTGCCGACGCCGCCGAGACCGAGGTGGACCAGAACGAGCTGACCCAGCAGATCATGCTGCAGGCCCAGCGTTACGGCATGCCGCCGCAGGAGTTCATCCAGCAGCTGCAGGGCGCCAACCAGATCGGTGCGCTCTACGCCGACGTGCGCCGCAACAAGGCGCTCGCCGGAGTGATCGGCGAGGTGACCGTCACCGACACCAACGGCGACGTCATCGACACCGAGACCTTCTTCGGTGGCGCCGACAGCGACGACGAGGGCGACGACGCCGAGGCGTAATCGCGCGCGAATACCAACCGGCAGTCGGCCGGGACCGGACACCCCCGGTCCCGGCCGACTGCATCTCGGCGGCGTTCGAACGGGGCCGGACCGGGTTCCGCTGTCAGCGAATCGGCGGGGTGTGCGGAACAATTCGGGGGGTCGAAGTGATTAATGTCGGTGACAGCTTTCAAATGCGGCTCAGGGCCTTCGACTGTGATGGCCGCCAAGAGGAGATGGGACTTTCTACTGTGAGCAACCTGTACACGCCGCCCGCCATGAGCTCGGGGGTCGCCGGGCTCAACCTGACCGACTCGGTGTTCGAGCGGCTGCTGCGTGAGCGCATCATCTTCCTGGGCACCCAGGTCGACGACGACATCGCCAACCGCCTGTGTGCGCAGATCCTGCTGCTGGCCGCGGAGGATCCCGAACGCGACATCAGCCTCTACATCAACTCGCCGGGCGGCAGCGTCACCGCAGGCATGGCGATCTTCGACACCATGCAGCTGGCCCCGTGCGACGTGGCCACTTACGCGATGGGCATGGCCGCCTCGATGGGGCAGTTCCTGCTCGCCGCCGGCGCCAAGGGCAAGCGGCACGCCCTGCCGCACGCGCGGATCATGATGCACCAGCCGTCGGCGGGTATCGGTGGTACCGCCGCGGACATCGCCATCCAGGCCGAGCAGTTCGCGGCCACCAAGAAGGAGATGAACCGGTTGAACGCGGAGTTCACCGGTCAGCCGCTGGAGAAGATCGAGGCCGACGCCGATCGCGACAAGTGGTTCACCGCCGACGAGGCCAAGGACTACGGCATCGTCGACCACGTGGTGACCAGCGTGTCCCGCCCGGGCGCATGAACCCGGCCGTCCGCCCGACCCACCACCTCATCGGAGAACCCATGTACAACGACCTTCCTGCCGACGTCCGCGCCGGCATCCCCGATTCGGCCCTGGCGCTCAAGCAGATTGAGGCGCGCTACATCCTGCCGTCGTTCATCGAGAACACCCCGAACGGGCAGCGGCAGTACGACCCGTACGCCAAGCTCTTCGAGGAGCGCATCGTCTTCGTCGGCACCCCGATCGACCAGACGGTGGCCAACGACGTGATGGCGCAGCTGCTGGTCCTGGAGAGCCAGGATCCCGACCGCGACATCACCATGTACATCAACTCGCCCGGCGGCAGCGTGCCCGACATGCTGGCTATCTACGACACCATGCAGTATGTGCACTGCGACATCGTGACGGTGTGCCTGGGTGAGGCGGCCTCGGCCGCAGCAATCCTGCTGGCGGCCGGCACCCCGGGCAAGCGGGCCGCGCTGCCCAACGCCACCGTGCTGATCCACCAGCCGCGCACCGGCGGCGCGTACCAGGGACAGGTCTCGGACCTGGAGATCCAGGCCGCGGAGATCGAGCGGATCCGTAAGCGCCTCGACGAGATCCTGGCCCGGCACACCGGCCAGGAACCGGCCAAGATCCGTCAGGACACCGATCGCGACAACATTCTGACCGCCGATCAGGCCAAGGATTACGGGATCGTCGACGAGGTCTTCGAATACCGCAAGAAGTCCGCGCGCGCCTAGCCCCGGTCGTCCTCGAGCACTCGGGCTCGGGTGGTCGACACGCCGGACGGCTCGGCCCCGGCAGTGCACGCCCGAGCCCGTAGGCTCGGAGGTCCCCGAGCAGGCGTTCGCAACGGAAATCAGATAGACGAGCAACACGCGCAGGTACCGTTGAGGTACGCGCCGATCAGGAAGTGGTGGTGGCCCAATGGCACGTATCGGAGATGGCGGCGACCTGCTGAAATGCTCGTTCTGCGGTAAGAGCCAGAAGCAGGTCAAGAAGCTCATCGCGGGGCCGGGGGTGTACATCTGCGACGAGTGCATCGACCTCTGCAACGAGATCATCGAAGAGGAGCTGGCCGAGACCAGCGATGTGAAGCTCGACGAGCTGCCCAAGCCCGCCGAGATCCGCGAGTTCCTCGACACCTACGTGGTCGGTCAGGACACGGCTAAGCGCACCCTGGCGGTGGCCGTCTACAACCACTACAAGCGCATCCAGGCGGGCGAGAAGAAGGACGCGCGCGGCGCCGAGTCCGTCGAGCTCGCCAAGTCGAACATCCTGATGCTCGGGCCCACCGGCTGCGGCAAGACCTACCTCGCGCAGACCCTCGCGAAGATGTTGAACGTGCCGTTCGCCATTGCCGATGCGACGGCGCTGACCGAGGCCGGGTACGTGGGCGAGGATGTGGAGAACATCCTGCTGAAGCTGATCCAGGCCGCCGACTACGACGTCAAGCGTGCCGAGACCGGCATCATCTACATCGACGAGGTGGACAAGGTCGCTCGCAAGAGTGAGAACCCGTCGATCACCCGGGACGTCTCCGGTGAGGGCGTGCAGCAGGCCCTGCTGAAGATCCTGGAGGGCACGCAGGCGTCGGTGCCCCCGCAGGGCGGCCGCAAGCATCCGCACCAGGAGTTCATCCAGATCGACACCACCAACGTGCTGTTCATCGTGGCAGGCGCCTTCGCGGGCCTGGACAAGATCGTCGGCGAGCGGGTCGGTAAGCGCGGCATCGGTTTCGGCAACGAGGTGACCAGCAAGAACGAGATCGACACCTCCGATCACTTCGCCGAGGTGATGCCCGAGGACCTGATCAAGTTCGGGCTGATTCCGGAGTTCATCGGTCGTCTGCCGATGATCGCCTCGGTGACCAACCTCGACAAGGACGCGCTGGTGTCGATCCTCTCGGATCCGAAGAACGCCCTGGTCAAGCAGTACTGCAAGCTCTTCGACATGGACAACGTGGAGCTGGAGTTCACTCCGGACGCGTTGGAGGCCGTGGCCGATCAGGCCATCCATCGCGGCACCGGTGCCCGCGGGCTCCGCGCCATCATGGAGGAGGTGCTCCTGCCGGTGATGTACGACATCCCCAGCCGCACCGACGTGGCCAAGGTGGTCGTGACCGGCGAGACCGTGCGCGACAACGTGCTTCCCACGGTGGTGCCGCGCAAGAAGCGCGAACCCCGCGAGAAGTCGGCCTGATCGTCGACGCAGCTGTGAATCGAACGCCCGGACCGGTAACGATCCGGGCGTTCGGCTTTTCGCTACGGTGGGATGCATGGGAATCTCACATCGCCGTACCGCCGTCCGTCGTTATGCCGCCCGGAGCGCAGCCGGTCTCGTCGTGGCGGCGGCCACCGCGTTCGCGCTGACCGCGTGCGGGAGCTCTGACGACGCCGATGAGATCAAGGTGCCGCTGAAGAACGCGGCGGGCGAGGAGATCGCCACCGCCGAGTTCGAGTTCGAGAACGGCTACGTGACCGTCGAGGTGCGCACCACCGGGCCGGGCAAGCTGACGCCGGGCTTCCACGGTCTGCATGTGCACTCGGTGGGCAAGTGCGAGCCGAACTCGGTGGCCCCGGACGGCGGCGAGCCGGGCGACTTCCTCTCCGCCGGCGGCCACTTCCAGGCGCCCGGCCACACGGGTCATCCGGCCAGCGGCGACCTGTCGTCGCTGCAGGTGCGCAACGACGGTTCGGCGTTGCTGGAGACCACCACCAGTTCGTTCACCCGCGCCGACCTGGAAGCCGGTTCCGGAACGTCGATCATGATCCATTCCGACAGCGACAATTTCGCGAACGTGCCGGCCGAGCGGTACAAGCAGAACGACGGCACCCCCGGGCCCGACGCCAAGACCATGGCGACCGGTGACGCCGGTTCGCGGGTGGCGTGCGGTGTGATCTCGGCGGGTTCCGCGCAGTAGCACCGATCCCGTCGATCGCCCTTGCACGGAGCCCCCGTACAGGACAATGGCGAGCATGACTGAGCAGACGCAGCGCGGACTGGCCGGAATCATTCTCGCGGGCGGTCGTTCCCGCCGGATGGGACAAGACAAGGCGGCCCTGGAATGGGACGGCCGTCCCATGCTGAACGTGATCGCCGACGCGATCGGCACCCGCTGCGACCCGGTGCTGGTGGCCGCGCCGGCCTCGTCGCAGGCCTACGCGGAACTGGGCGCCGAGTCGCCGCTGCGATGGATCACCGACGAGCAGGTCGGCACCGGGCCGCTGGGCGGCATCGTCGCCGCGCTGACCGCGGCCAAGGAGGCCGGAGCGGCGGCGGCCTTCGTCTGCGCCACCGACATGCCGCTGGTGGACGCCGACCTGGTGGACGAACTGCTGCGCGCGCTGACCAGCTCGCCGGACGTGGTGATCGCCCACGAGGGCGGCCGCGACCATCCGCTCGCCGGGATCTACCGTGTGCGCGCGTTGCCGGTGTTCGAGGCGCTCGTCGAGCAGGGCGAGCTGCTGATGACCAATGCGCTCGACGCGGTGCTCACGCATCGGGTGGGCGTCAGCGATCCGCGCTGGCTCACCAACATCGATGCGCCCGAGGACCTGCACCGCCTGCGCGCCGGCGCCTGAGGGCGGCGGCTCCCGCGCGGTAACGCCGGGACCCGGTAGCGGCGATTCACCCAGTAGCAGCACTCCGGCTGTCACCGATGGGAGGTCGGCCATGTCAATCCTCAGCAGGCGATGGGTCGCGTCGGCGGGAGTCGGGGTGATGGCCGCCGCCGCGGTCACCCTGGCGGCGGCGCCCGCGCAGGCCGCGGCACTGCCCGTGCAGCAGATGCCCGCGCAGGGCATCCTGTCGATGGGGCTCGGCAACTGGAGCGGCTACGCCGCGTCGATCCGGATCGACACCACGGCGCGATTCGGCGAAGTGTCCCTCAGTGCCCCGGGCGGCGCCGCCTGCGGACGCGGGGCCGCCGGAACCCTGGTGCGGTTCGACTTCACCAATGTCACCGCCGGGCGCACCGGATCGGGCACGGTCCGGCCGTGCACCGGACCGTTCAGCGGGCCGTTGAAGACCACCCTGTACACCGGGGCGGGGCAGGTCGTCGGGACCATTTCCATCGTGACGAGCGGCGGGCCCTGGCAGATCCCCGGCGTCGCGGCATTCCACGTGCCGCGCTGAGTCCGCGCGGCGCTGCCGATGGAAGCGAGCCCGACGGCATTGCCTAGAATGACCGTGTGAGCACCCCTGACGCGAGTAACCCGCTGCCTGCCGCCTGGAATCCCGCTGAGCATGAGGAAGCGCTGTACGACGGCTGGGTAGCGGCCGGGTATTTCACCGCCGATGCGACCAGCGACAAGCCCGGGTACTCGATCGTGCTGCCGCCGCCGAACGTCACCGGCTCGCTGCACATGGGCCACGCCCTGGACCACACCCTGATGGACACCCTCACCCGCCGCAAGCGCATGCAGGGCTTCGAGGTGCTGTGGCTGCCGGGCATGGACCACGCAGGCATCGCGACGCAGAACATCGTGGCGCGCCAGCTCCTCGAGGCCGGGACCAGCAAGGAAGAGCTCGGGCGCGAGGCCTTCATCGAGAAGGTCTGGGAGTGGAAGGCTCGCTCGGGCGGCACCATCGCCGCGCAGATGCGGCGCATCGGCGACGGCGTGGACTGGAGTCGGGACCGGTTCACCATGGACGAGGGCCTCTCGCGGGCCGTGCAGATCATCTTCAAGAAGATGTACGACGACGGGCTGATCTACCGCGCCGAGCGCCTGGTCAACTGGTCGCCGGTGCTGCAGACGGCGATCAGCGACATCGAGGTCAAGTTCGAGGAGGTCGAAGGCGAACTGGTCTCCTTCCGCTACGGCTCGATGAACGACGACGAGCCGCACATCGTTGTCGCCACCACCCGTATGGAGACCATGCTCGGTGACACCGCGATCGCGGTGCACCCCGACGACGAGCGCTACCGGCACCTGGTCGGCACCGAACTGGCCCACCCGTTCCTGGATCGCCTCATTCCGGTGATCGCCGACGACTACGTCGACCCCGAATTCGGTTCGGGCGCGGTGAAGATCACCCCGGCCCACGACCCGAACGACTTCGAGATGGGGCTGCGGCACGGCCTGCCGATGCCGACCATCATGGACAAGGCCGGGCGCGTGGAAGGCACCGGTACCCGGTTCGACGGCATGGACCGTTTCGAGGCGCGGGTCAAGGTGCGCGAGGCCCTCGCCGAACAGGGCCGCATCGTCAAGGAGGTGCGTCCGTACCTGCACAGCGTCGGCCATTCCGAGCGTTCCGGCGAGAGCATCGAGCCGCGCCTTTCCCTGCAGTGGTGGGTCAAGGTGAAGGCGCTGGCCAAGGCCGCCGGTGACGCGGTCCGCAACGGCGAGACGGTGATCCACCCCAAGAGCCAGGAACCCCGCTGGTTCGACTGGGTCGACAACATGCACGACTGGACCATTTCGCGCCAGCTGTGGTGGGGCCACCGGATCCCGATCTGGTACGGCCCCGACGGCGAGGTCGGGTGCTTCGGTCCCGACGAGCAGGCGCCGCAGGGCTGGGTGCAGGACCCCGACGTGCTGGACACCTGGTTCTCGTCGGGCCTGTGGCCGTTCTCCACCATGGGCTGGCCCGAGCAGACCGCCGAGCTGGACAAGTTCTACCCGACGTCGGTGCTGGTCACCGGGTACGACATCCTCTTCTTCTGGGTCGCCCGGATGATGATGTTCGGCACCTACGTCGGCGGCCTCGACGACGCCGGCCTGGGCCCCCGCCAGGCCACGGTGCCGTTCGGGAACGTCTTCCTGCACGGGCTGGTCCGCGACGAGCACGGCAGCAAGATGAGCAAGTCCAAGGGCAACGGCATCGATCCGCTCGACTGGGTGGATCGGTTCGGCGCCGACGCGCTGCGCTTCACGCTGGCCCGCGGCGCGAACCCGGGCAGCGACATCTCGGTGGGCGAATCCAACGCCCAGAGCGCGCGCAACTTCGCCACCAAGCTCTACAACGCCACCAAGTTCGCGATGATGAACGGCGCGCGGGTGGGGGAGCTGCCGCCGCGCGCGGAGCTCACCGTGGCCGACCGCTGGATCCTGAGCCGTCTCGACGAGGTGCTCGCCCAGGTGGACGAGGGGCTGGAAGCCTACGAGTTCGCCAAGGCCTGCGAGGCCCTCTACCACTTCGCGTGGGACGAGGTGTGCGACTGGTACCTGGAGCTGGCCAAGGTGCAGATCCAGGCCGGCGCCGACGGTGCGGCCACCACCGCGGTGGTGCTCGGCACGGTCCTGGACAAGCTGCTGCGCGCGCTGTCGCCGGTGATGCCGTTCGTCACCGAGGTGCTGTGGAAGGCGCTGACCGGTGGCGAGTCGGTGGTCGTGGCCGACTGGCCGCAGCCGTCCGGCGAGCCGCGCGACGACGCCGCCGCGACCGCCATCGAGGACCTGCAGAAGCTGATCACCGAGGTGCGCCGCTTCCGCAGCGACCAGGGGCTCAATCCGGGGCAGCGGGTGGCCGCGCAGGTCAGCGACCTGTCCGTCGACCTCGACGGCACCCGGCCGTACCTGGATGCGCTCGCCAAACTGACCGCGGCCGACGACGACTTCACCGCCACCGCCACCATCGAGGTGCGGCTGTCCGGTTGCATGCCGACCGTGGCGATCGACACCTCCGGCCAGGTGGATGTGGAGGCCGAACGCAAGCGCGCCGCCAAGGACCTGGCGGCCGCGGAGAAGGAGCTGGCCGGCACCACCGGCAAGCTCGGCAACGAGCAGTTCCTGTCCAAGGCGCCGGACGCGGTGGTCGCCAAGATCCGGGCGCGTCAGGAGCTGGCCGAGGCCGAGGTGGCCCGACTGTCCGCGAAGCTGGCGGAACTGGAGGCCCGGTGACCTCGGGCGATTCGGCCTCCGAGCGCGCCGAACTGGCCGCCGTGGACGCCGAACTGGACACCCGGTGGCCGGAGACCAAGATCGAGCCGTCGCTGACCCGCATGACGGCGCTGATGGAGCTGCTGGGCAAGCCTCAGCACGCCTACCCGTCGATCCATATCGCCGGAACCAACGGCAAGACGTCGGTGACGCGGATGATCGACTCGCTGCTGCGCGCGTTCAGTCGCCGCACCGGCCGGGTCACCAGCCCGCACCTGCAGTCGGTGACCGAACGCATCGCGGTCGACGGTGAACCGATCAGCGCGCAGACCTTCGTCGACACCTACCGCGACATCGAGCCGTACCTGACCATGGTCGACGATTCGTCGACGGCCGCGGGCGGCCCGCGCATGAGCAAGTTCGAGGTGCTCACCGCGATGGCCTACGCGGCCTTCGCCGAGGCGCCGGTGGAAGTGGCCGTCGTCGAGACCGGCATGGGTGGACGCTGGGACGCGACCAACGTGATCGACGCGACGGTCGCGGTCCTGACCCCGATCGCGCTGGATCACGCCGACTATCTGGGCGACACGCTCACCGCGATCGCGGGGGAGAAGGCAGGCATCATCTCGCCCGGCGAGGCCGACGCGCTGGTGCCCAACGACCCGGTGACGGTGATCGGTGTGCAGCAGCCGGAGGCGATGGACGTGCTCCTGCGCGCCGCGGTGGAAGCGGAAACCATTGTGGCGCGGCAGAATTCGGAGTTCGCCGTGCTCGAGGCGACCACCGCCGTCGGCGGCCAGCTGTTGCGTCTGCAGGGCCTGGGCGGCGTGTACGAGGATGTCTTCCTACCGCTGCACGGTGCGCACCAGGCCGAGAACGCGGCCCTCGCGCTCGCGGCGGTGGAGGCCTTCTTCGGGGCCGGCGCCGACCGGCAACTCGATGTGGAGGCCGTGCGCGCCGGATTCGCGGCGGTGTCCAGCCCGGGACGGCTGGAACGGGTCCGGAGTGCGCCGAGCGTCTTCGTCGACGCCGCCCACAATCCGCACGGCGGAGCCGCCCTGGCGCGCTCGCTGACCGAGGAGTTCGACTTCCGCCGCCTGATCGGTGTGATCGGCATGCTCGGCGACAAGGACGCGCGCGGTTTCCTCACCGAACTCGAACCGGTGCTGGACACCGTGGTGATCACCCACAACGGATCGCCCCGCGCCGTGGACACCGATCGCCTCGGCGAGATCGCCGAGTCCGTCTTCGGCGAGGATCGCGTGGTGGTGGAGCCCTTCCTGCCCGATGCGGTGGCCGCGGCCATCGGTCTGGCCGAGGAGGGCGAGGACGAGAATCTGTCCGGCGCGGGCGTGGTGATCACCGGTTCGGTGGTCACCGCCGGAGCCGGTCGCACGCTGTTCGGTAAGGAGCCCGCATGACCACCAGCCCCGAGTTCTCCGCCCCGCCCACCGATCCGTGGAAGGGTTTTCGCGGCATCATGGCCGCGGTCCTGATCCTCGAGGCGATCGTGGTGGGCCTGACCTTCCCGGTGGTCGCGACCCTCGGCGGCGGCGTCTCCTGGGCGTCCGGTCTCTATCTGGGGCTGGTCTGCCTGCTGCTGGTGGTGCTCTCGGGCATGCAGCGTCGGCCGTACGCCCTGCCGGTGAATCTGGCCATGCAGGTGCTGGTGATTCTCGGCGGCCTGTTCCACTGGTCGATCGCCGTGGTGGGTGTGGTCTTCACCTGTGTGTGGATCTACATCGTCTACGTCAAGCGCGATGTGGAGCGCCGCATCGAGCGCGGACAGTTGCCTGGTCAACAGCCGCTCTGACTTCGATTACACTCGCCGGTAACGAAAGGGATCGGGTGAGCGGAATCATGGTGCGGGGAACACGCTGGTTGGTCGGCGGCACAGCGGCGGCGGTCTTGGCGGCCGGTCTGCTCGCGGCGCCGGTACACGCGGCACCCGACCCGGTCGATCCCGTCGCTCCGCTGGTGACCGACACCGATGATCCGGACAAGCACGACGAGGCCGTGGTGCCCGCGGCGCCCATGCCCGTTCCGTCCGGGGCCTTCGCCTACCTGGCCACGCGCGGCGCCACGCTGTGGCTGGCCGATCAGCGGCCGGGCGGCGTCGTCAAGTCCCTCCCGGTGCCGCCGCAGTACCGCCCGTCCAACGACGCGCTCGCCGCTCAGTTCGACCGGGAGCTCGACGCCGCGGTCCGCACACCGGGTGCCTGCGTGCAGATCATCATCGACCTGCAGTCCGACGCCGGCAATCTCTTCGATTACGGCATCTGGTCGGTGGAGAAGCAGTACTGTCCCGCCTCCTGATCGCGACGGCGGACGAGGCGGCGACTAGAGTGTTGCCTCGTGACTGAACAGACTCTCGTTCTTATCAAGCCCGACGGCGTCGCACGCGGCCTGATCGGTGATGTCATCGCCCGCATCGAGCGCAAGGGCCTGACACTCGCCGCTCTCGAACTGCGCCAGGTGCCGACCGAAGTGGCCGCCGCGCACTACGCCGAGCACTCCGAGCGCCCCTTCTACAACGACCTGCTGGAGTTCATCACCTCCGGTCCGGTCGTCGCGCTGGTGGCCGAGGGTGAGCGCGCGATCGCGGCCTTCCGTCAGCTGGCCGGCGGTACCGACCCGGTGGAGAAGGCGACCCCGGGCACTATCCGCGGAGACTTCGCCCTGGAGACTCAGTTCAACATCGTGCACGGATCGGATTCCAGCGAATCCGCCGCGCGCGAGATCGCACTCTGGTTTCCCGCACTGAATTCCTGACCGATCGCCTGGTCAGCCTCCCTTCCGGCCTTCGCGACGACGCGGCGGCGCGGGGTGCCGATATCGCGTCGGGTGCGGGATTCGGGTGAACGTGTGGGATACTTGTCTGGTCGGGCCTGTCACACTTTGGCATCCACCGATTCGACTGCGTAGCGCAGTGGCTGCTTATTCGGCCGCCGACGTTGACTGTTGTCGAGACAAGCAAGGCGTCTGACTGGACGCGAAGACCACATAACACCCGGCCGCTTGCGGCCGCACACATAGCGCAGGCCCTCGCGTGGCCGCGTCGTCGTTGTTTGATCGTCGACGCGCCCGGGGGTCTCAAGGAGACCACGTGACAGATAACGGGTCGTCGACCGATGCGAATGCATCGGATAATTCGGCGGAAGCCTTTCCCCTACGACTCCGCGTGCATGCACTCGCCCGAATGCTGGGAGTCACCAGTCGGGAAGTGCTCACGCACTTGCAAGAACTAGGCGTCACCGCACGCTCGGCGTCCTCGTCGATCAGCGGCGAGCAGGCGCAGACGGTCGCCGACCGTCTGGCCGCACCGGCCGCTGAGGCCGAGGAGCCGACCACCGCGGAACCCGCGGTCGCGGAGGTGCCGGCCACCGAGTCGCTGTTCTCCGCGATCGTCGTGGAAGAGCCGGCGAGCGCTGCAGCCGGCGTCGCCGAGATCGCGCCGCTGTTCCTGCCGCCGAGCGCTCCGGTGGAGCCGTCGACGCCGACTCAGCCGGAGGCGACTCCGACGCAGCCCGTCACCGAGACCGCCGATACGGCCGCCGGCGACGCGGACACCGACAGCACCGGCACGGACAGCACCGACACGGATAGTGCCGATACCGACGGCACCCAGGCCGACGACTCGGACGCCGACAGCAGCGACGCCGAGAGCAGTGATGCCGACGGCTCCGAGGGCGGCGGCACCGGATCGCAGCGTGCGCGCCGTCGTCGGCGCGGACGTCGCGGGCGCGGGCGTGGACGCGGCGATGCCACGGACGCCGAAGGCGACGACAACGAGCACACCGATTCCGAGGCCTCCGACGACACGGCGGCCACCGAAGCCGACGCCGACGAGACCCAAGCCTCGGCGAGCGCTCCGGCCGGTCAGGCCGAGTCCGGCGACCAGGCGAATCAGGACGAGGCTTCCGAGGCGGCCCAGTCCGACGACGGTGCCGGTGACGACGCAGACGACTCCGACGACGACGATTCGACCACCCCGAGCAGCAAGCGTCGGCGCCGTCGTCGGCGTCGCCGCAGCGGATCCGACGGTGGTTCCGACAGCGACGACGGCGCCTCGTCGGACGATCCGCCGAACACCGTGGTGCACGAGCGCGAGCCGCGGGCCCGTCGCCAGCGCGACGAGGTTCAGGGCATCTCCGGCTCGACGCGACTGGAAGCCAAGCGTCAGCGACGCCGCGACGGCCGCGATGCCGGCCGTCGTCGTCCGCCGATCCTGACCGAGTCCGAGTTCCTGGCTCGCCGGGAGTCGGTGGAGCGCGTGATGGTGGTGCGCGAGCGCAACGTCGATCCCGCCGCGGCCGCCGCCGACCCGCACCTGCCCTCCGAGGACTACACGCAGGTGGCGGTGCTCGAGGACGGCGTGCTCGTGGAGCACTTCGTCACCACCGAGACCTCGCAGTCGATGGTCGGCAACATCTACCTCGGTCGCGTGCAGAACGTGCTGCCCGGCATGGAGGCGGCCTTCGTCGACATCGGCCGCGGTCGCAACGGTGTGCTGTACGCGGGTGAGGTCAACTGGGAAGCAGCCGGTCTCAACGGCGGTTCCCGCAAGATCGAGCAGGCCCTCAAGCCCGGCGACTCGGTGCTGGTGCAGGTCAGCAAGGATCCGGTCGGTCACAAGGGTGCCCGACTGACCACACAGATCTCGCTCGCCGGTCGTTACCTGGTGTACGTGCCCGGCGGCACCTCGACGGGAATCAGCCGCAAGCTGCCCGACACCGAGCGCAAGCGTCTCAAGTCGATCCTCACCAAGCTGGTGCCCGACGAGGCCGGCGTGATCGTGCGCACCGCATCCGAGGGCGTCAGTGCCGAGGAGCTCGGTGCCGACATCACCCGCTTGGAAGAGCAGTGGAAGGGCATCGAGGCGGCCGCCGCCGCTGAGCAGGCTAAGGGTTCGGGAACCACCCGGGCGATGTACGAGGAGCCGGACCTGCTGGTTCGGGTGGTCCGCGACCTGTTCAACGAGGACTTCACCAAGCTGGTCGTCGAGGGCGACCGCGCCTGGGATCAGGTGTCCGGATACGTCGATCGCGTCGCGCCGGATCTGTCCGAGCGTGTCTCGCGGTTCACCACGGACAACCCGCAGGGCACCGATTCCTTCGGTGTCTACCGGATCGACGAGCAGCTGGCCAAGGCGCTCGATCGCAAGGTGTGGCTGCCCTCGGGCGGCACGCTCATCATCGAGCACACCGAGGCGATGACCGTGGTGGACGTCAACACCGGCAAGTTTACCGGTGCCGGCGGCAACCTCGAAGAGACCGTCACGCGCAACAACCTGGAGGCGGCCGAGGAGATCGTCCGTCAGATGCGTCTGCGCGACATCGGCGGCATGATCGTCGTCGACTTCATCGACATGGTCCTCGAGTCCAATCGCGACCTCGTGCTGCGTCGGCTCACCGAGGCGTTGGCCCGGGACCGGACCCGCCATCAGGTTTCGGAGGTCACCTCGCTCGGCCTGGTGCAGATGACGCGTAAGCGCCTCGGCACCGGTCTGCTCGAAGCGTTCTCCACTACTTGCACCACCTGCCACGGGCGCGGTCTGATCGTGCACACCAACCCGGTGGAGGTGCGGTCGGGTGAGGACGCCAACCGCGGCGAGTCCGGCGGCAGCCGACGGTCGCGGCGCAGCAAGCGGCGCTCGGACAAGGCCGACGGTGCCCCGGAGCCCGTGACCGAGACGAAGACAGCGCACAAGCCCGCCGCCGAGCACCCGCTGTTCAAGTCGATGGCGCACCTCGAGGACCACGAGGGCCACGAGGACGAGCAGACGCCGACCGACGAGGCGGTGTCCGAGGACAAGGTCGTCGAGGCACAGCCTGTCGAGAAGCAGCCTGTCGAGAAGCAGCCTGTCGAGAAGCAGCCTGTCGAGAAGCAGCCTGTCGCCGAAAGGCGTCCCGCCCAGAGACGTCCCGCCCAGAAGCGAGGCGAGAAGCGGGTCGTCGAGTCGGCCACCGTCGAGGTGGAGACTGTGACGGTCGAGACTGCGACGGTCGAGACTGCGACGGTCGAGGTCGTCGAGTCCGCGCCCGCGGAACAGTCGGCACCGGCCGAGCCGGTCGGTCCGGTGGTGACCCGACGTCGTCGGTCCCGACGGGCCGCGGCGCCGAGCGCTCCGGTCGAGCCCGTGGTGATCACCACGGACGCGCCGGTGACCACGGGAGCCGCGACTCAGGCCGCGGAGCCGGTGGTGGAGGTGGTCCGACGGCCGCGCCGCCGCAGTGGACGACGGGCCGCAGGCTCGCCGCCGCAGGAATAGTCGGCGTGGCGGGTTTGACCTGCTTGAGCTTCCTGCCGTAACCTTGGCAGGTCGCCTTCGATCGGCGGGCGCGCCTGTGCGCGCAGCGATCGAGGGATCTCCGGATGAAGCCGGAGACGCAAGAACAACGAGGTAACGCCGGACGCAGGCCTCTGCGCCCCGGCCCGATAGACGAGTTAAGAGGACAGCGGGAATGGCAACCTACGCCATCGTCAAGACCGGCGGTAAGCAGTACAAGGTCGCCGCGGGCGACATCGTGAAGGTCGAGAAGATCGAGGTCGAGCCCGGTGGCTCGGTCAACCTGCCGGTGGCGCTCGTCGTCGACGGTGCGAATCTCACCACCGACGCCGACGCGCTGGCCAAGATCTCGGCAACCGCCGAGGTCGTCGAGCACGTCAAGGGCCCGAAGATCCGGATCCACAAGTTCAAGAACAAGACCGGCTACCACAAGCGCCAGGGTCACCGTCAGCCGCTGACGGTCCTCAAGGTCACCGGCATCAACTGACACCAGTCGTAGAAGATCTTCAGGAGGTCTGAGCAATGGCAAGTAAGAAGGGCGCGTCCAGCACGCGCAACGGTCGCGATTCCAACGCCCAGCGACTGGGCGTCAAGCGCTTCGGTGGCCAGCAGGTCAGCGCGGGCGAGATCCTGGTCCGCCAGCGCGGTACCAAGTTCCACCCGGGCGTCAACGTGGGTCGCGGTGGCGACGACACGCTGTTCGCTCTCGCCGCGGGCGCGGTGGAGTTCGGCTCCAAGCGCGGCCGCAAGACCGTGAACATCGTCCCGGAACCGGCTGCGGTCTGATTCTGCGACGTCACGCATAAGCTCGAAGCCGAGAGGGCGGGGCAGGGTCCACTGAGATCCCTGACCCGCCCTGTCGCCTTTTTCACGTAGTTCCACTTAATTCCATGTCCAGGAGGGCAGTGTCATGTCGAGGTTCATCGACCGGGTGACCATCGATGTGGTGGCCGGCAACGGCGGGCACGGGTGTTCCTCGGTGCATCGGGAGAAGTTCAAACCGCTCGGCGGCCCGGACGGCGGCAACGGCGGCAGCGGCGGCGACGTGGTGCTGGTGGTGGACCCACAGGTGCACACGCTGCTCGACTTCCACTTCCGGCCGCATGCGCGCGGCGGCAACGGTCGCCCCGGCGAGGGCGGTAACCGCAGCGGCGCCAACGGCGAGGGCCTGCGGCTGCACGTGCCCGACGGCACCGTGGTGCTCGACAAGGACGGCAGCATTCTGGCCGACCTGGTGGGCGAGGGCACCGAGTTCCTCGCCGGCAAGGGCGGCCGGGGCGGCTTGGGCAATGCGGCCCTGGCCTCGCGAGCCCGCAAGGCGCCCGGTTTCGCGCTGCTCGGTGAGCCGGGCGAGGAACGCGAACTGGTTCTGGAACTCAAGTCGGTGGCCGACGTCGGTCTGGTGGGCTTCCCGTCGGCAGGCAAGTCGTCGTTGGTGTCGGTGCTGTCTGCGGCCAAGCCGAAGATCGCCGACTACCCGTTCACCACGCTGGCGCCCAACCTCGGGGTGGTCACGGCGGGGGAGGACACCTTCACCGTCGCCGACGTGCCCGGGCTGATTCCCGGCGCCTCGCAGGGGCGTGGCCTCGGCCTGGACTTCCTCCGGCACCTGGAGCGCTGCGCGGTGCTGGCCCACGTGGTCGACTGCGCCACGCTCGAACCCGGCCGCGATCCGATCTCCGACATCGACGCGCTGGAAGCCGAGCTGGCCGCCTATCAGCCGGTGCTGGCCGACGATCACTCGCTCGGCGACCTGGCGACCCGCCCGCGCATCGTGGTGCTGAACAAGGTGGACATCCCGGAAGCCGATGAGCTCGCCGATCTGGTGGAGGCCGACATCGCCGAACGCGGCTGGCCCGTCTTCCGGGTCTCGGCGGTCGCTCGGCGGGGCCTGCCGGAACTGAAGTTCGCCCTGGCCAAGATGGTGGACGAGTACCGGCGCACGCACGCCGAGCCGGTGGCCCAGCGCGCCGTGATCCGGCCCAAGGCCGTGGACCGTGCCGAGTTCACCGTGGTCACCGATCCGGAGATCCCCGGCGGCTTCATCGTGCGCGGCGAACGCCCCGAGCGCTGGATCCGGCAGACGCAGTTCGACAACGACGAGGCCGTGGGTTACCTGGCCGACCGCCTGAACCGACTCGGCGTGGAAGACGCGCTGGTCAAGCAGGGCGCCAAGACGGGCGCCGCGGTGACCATCGCCGGGGTGACGTTCGACTGGGAGCCGTCGGTGCCGATGTCCGAGGACGTGCCGCTGACCGGCCGTGGCACCGACGTGCGTCTCGAACGCAACGACCGCGTGGGTGCCGCCGAGCGTAAGGCGGCGCGGAAGCTGCGTCGTCAGCGCGCCGACGAGGCCGAGGGCGAGCAGTTGGGCTGGACCGACGACGGGGATCCCGTCGATGAGTGAGGTGCGCGCGGCTATCGCGCAGGCGCGCACCATCGTCGTCAAGATCGGTTCGTCGGCCATCACCGACCTGGACACCGGCATCGATCATGCGCGTCTGGATTCGCTCGTGGATGCGCTGGAAGCGCGCATGCGGGCCGGCAGTGACGTGGTGGTGGTGTCCTCCGGTGCGGTGGGCGCCGGGATCGCTCCGCTCGGCCTGAAGAAGCGCCCGGCGGATCTGGCCACCAAACAGGCGGCCGCGAGCGTCGGCCAGCTGAAGCTGGCGCAGGCGTGGGATGCGTCGTTCTCCCGCTACGACCGCACCGTCGGTCAGGTGCTGCTGACCGCGGACGACGTGTCGAACCGCGCCCACCATGCCAACGCCCAGCGCACCCTGGATCGTCTGCGCGCCCTGCACGCGGTGGCGGTGGTGAACGAGAACGACACCGTCGCCACCAACGAGCTGCGCTTCGGTGACAACGACCGACTCGGCGCGCTCGTGGCCCACCTGACGGTGGCGGACGCCCTGGTGCTGCTCTCCGACGTGGACGGGCTGTACACGGGCGATCCGCGCAAGCCCGGTCCGGACGGCAAGCCCGCGCGCCTGATCGCCGAGGTCGCCGGCCCGGAAGACCTGGATGGAGTGATCGCCGGCAGCGGCGGTGCGCTCGGTACCGGCGGGATGGCCTCCAAGCTGTCGGCCGCACGTCTGGCCGCCGATTCCGGTGTTCCGGTCCTGCTGGCCGCCGCTGCGCAGGCCGACCGTGCGCTCGCCGATGCCTCCGTCGGCACCGTGTTCGCGGCCCGCCCACAGCGGCTGTCGGCACGCCGCTTCTGGGTGCGCCATGCCGCGGAAGCGTTGGGCCGCTTGACCATCGACGCAGGCGCCGTCGACGCGGTCGTCGCTCGGCGTCGCTCGCTGCTGGCCGCCGGGGTGACCGGGGTGAGCGGGGGCTTCTCCAGCGGTGACGTGGTGGAGCTGGCCGGACCGGACGGCGTGGTCTGCGCGCGCGGCGTCTCGTCGTACGACGCCGACGACATCGCGGACATGGCAGGCAAATCCAGCGACGACCTGCCGTCGGACTACAGCCGACCGGTGATTCACGCCGACCAGTTGGTGCGCACGTAACCTCGGTCGCCCGATCCCGACCGGCTGGGGCCGGGATGATCCCCGTGACCACCCGGCCCCGCCCCGCAGCGGGCACTGTATGAAATTTTCAAACAACACATCGCGTCGGGAACCGCTCCCGGCACTGGTCTCACGCGCCCCACGCGGCGCTGGCTGACAAGGTCAAGGTTCGTCGCGCGTTCGATCGGATCGGTTCGCGTCGACGTTTCGGATGGTCGGGATCGGCCGGCGGGATGAACCACGGCTGCCGATCGTGGCCGATGAACACTTCCCATCCACCGTGGTGAATCACGGTGTGGTGTCGGCGGCAGAGCAGGACTCCGTTGTCCAGGCTCGTGGCCCCGCCGTGCTCCCAATGCTCCACGTGGTGGCCGTCGCACCAAGACGGCGGAACACCGCAACCGGGAAAGGCGCAACCGCGATCCCGTAGGACAAGCGCCTTGCGGATACCGGGCGTGAACAGTCGTTTCTCCCGGCCGACATTCAGCGGCACTCCGTTGTCGTCCAGCAGCGCCAACGCCACCGACGCCTCGCACATGATCAGTTCCGCGGTCCGCGCCGAGATGGGTCCGCCGAACCCGAGCCACGGTACGGCGGTGTCGTCCTCGGCAGTGCCGTCATCGGACATCGGAATTGAGATCGTCTGCCGCGCACCAGGTCCCGCAACGGAATCCAGTACTTTCCCGTTGATCACCACCGCCGCCGGCACCGACAAGGTGACGTGCGGCAACACTCCTCCCGACTCGGGACGTTCCGAGTGCGCCAGATACGTGCGGATCACCTGGGCCATCGCATCGGCACGCCGCCGCTTGGCCGACCGTCGATCCTGCGAACCGTCCGGCTCGGGCACCGGCCGCGTGAGCGGATCCAGCGCCGCGCTGAGTTCCTCGGCGGCCACGATGTCGAAGTCGATCGTCACCGCCACCCGACCGTCGTCCGTGCGGTTCAGGGTCATCTCGTTCAGATCGTCACGCTCGGCGACCGGAACCTCCCCGTCCGCCGGAACCTCCGGTGCCAGCTTGATCGCCCAGGCCCGGGCCTTCTCTCTCGCCTGCGCCGGCGAGGTCTGCACCATCAAGGAGTTCACGATCTTCCGGCGATCGTCGTCGGACAGTTCCACCCGAGCGGCCACGTGCCCGAGGCCGCTCGCCACGGCGTCGCCGTGTTCCGCCGACACCGCACCATCACGCAAACCACGAACTACCGCGACCAGGTTCTCGTCGGCGATCGCCTGCCCGAGCCTCACGGCCCGGTAGGCCACCGCCGGAGCTGCCCCGAGTTCGGCGAGGATCGCCGCGGCGGACCGCACATGCTTCCGGGCGGGCAGGCCCACTCGTTCGATCGCGGCGCACGTCGCGGCCACCGAATAGTCGGTGACATTGCGCAACCGCAGAACCGCCGCGGCTACCGCCAGGAGTTCCCGGTCGTCGTCCACCGCCCGCGCCCGGGCCAGGAACTGCCCGAGGCCGGGCGGTCCGGCAGTGTCGGTACCGACGGGGATAGTGAGGTCATCGCTGATCGAGTCGGCGAAGGCCGTGAGAGTTGCTGCGTCCATGACGCCCACTCCTCAGGTTGCGAGAAGCCAGTAGCGGTGGAACCGGTCGAGCCGGCGACGATCGGCCGCCCGGCCACTCATGTTCCGCGAGTCGGGATGTCTGTCCCTTCTCGGTAATGACTATGATACGCCTCACTTCCGACAGGCTCTACAGTTCGATTCCTGGATTGTGGACACCCAGTCCCAGGGGAGTGGCGTTCCGCCTCAGCCGGGGTTACCGACCGGTGCGCGCGCGATGAGCTGTTCGGCGACCGCGGGGAGGATCGTCTCGCACCGCTGGTCGATCTTGCGGGTCGCCACGTCGTCGCCGCGAGTGGTGCCGCGGTTGAGAATGATCACGGGTTTACCGTGTTTGGCGGCGTGCCGGACGAAGCGTAAACCGGACATCACGGTGAGCGAGCTGCCGACGACGAGCAGGCCGTCGGCCTCGTCGACCATGGAAAAGGCCTGGGTGACCACCGTATTGGGTACCACTTCACCGAAGTAGACGATGTCGGGCTTCAGGGTGCCGCCGCACTCGGGGCAGGCGACGGGTACGAAGTCGGCGGTGTCGTCCAGGACGGCGTCGGCGTCGGGGGCCACTTCGATGGCTCCGCGACCGGCCACCCGCTCACGGAATCCGGGGTTCGCGGCTTCCAGGGCCTCATCGAGGCGGTGTCGGGACAAGCGGTGCCCGCACTGCAGGCACACGACCCTGCCGTAGGATCCGTGCAGATCCAGCACCCGCCGCGAGCCGGCCTTCAGGTGCAGCATGTCGACGTTCTGGGTGAGGACGCCGGAGAGTAGTCCCGCCGTCTCCATAGCGGCCAGGGCCCGGTGGGCGGCATTGGGTTCGGCGGCATCCATGTGCCGCCAGCCCAGGTGGTTGCGCGCCCAGTAGTGGCGTTGGAACTGCTCCGAACCCAGGAACATGTCGATGGTCATCGGCGTCCGCGCCGGGGATCCGGGGCTGCGGTAGTCGGGGATACCCGACGGGGTGGACAGACCGGCGCCGGTCAGCGCGAGGGTGCGCTGACCGGCGAGGAGGTCGGCGAGCTCACGCGCGCACCGGTCCGGGTCGGGATCGGGTGCGGTGGGCTCGGCGGGCGTCCACGCTGCGGTGCTGCGCATTCGCCCATGGTGGCACAGGTCGGCCCAGTGCCGGTCAGTCGACGGTCACCAGGGGATAGACGCCGTTCTCGTCGTGTACTTCGGTGCCGACCACCGGCGGGTTGAAGACGCACAGCATGCGCATGGGCGCGCCCTCGTCGACGGTGACGGTGTGCCGCTCGTGGCCGTCGAGCAGGTACATCGTTCCCGGCGCGAGCGGATAGTCCACGCCGGTCTCCCGGTCGGTGAGCGTTCCGGTGCCTTCGACGAGCCAGACGGCCTCGACGTGGTTGGCGTAGTGGAACTCGTTGACCGACCCCGGTTCGATGGTGGTCTCGTGGAACGAGAAGCCCACCCGGTCGCCGCCGAGCACGATCCGCTTGGAACGCCAGTGCCCGGCCGCGACGTCGCGTTCGGTGTCGGTGATCTCGGCCGTGGTACGCACGATCATGCGGTCGCCTCCATCGTCGGCGCGGGGTTCACCAGTGCCACGGCGTCGCGCAGAATCGCCAGACCGTGCAGCAGGTCGTCCTCGTCGATGGTCAGCGGCGGCAGCAGCTTGATCACCTCGTCGCTGGGACCGGAGGTCTCGGCGAGCAGGCCCGATTCGTACGCGATCGCGCACACCTCGGCGGCCAGCGACGCCTCCTCGAAGACCAGGCCGGCCACCATGCCGCGGCCGCGGTGCGACATGCCCGGGTGTCGCGCGCAGATGTCGGCGAAGGCCTCGGAGATGATCGCACCCTTGCGGGCCACGTCGCGGGTGAGCAGGTCGTCGGCCCAGAACTTGTTCAGGGCGGCGGTGGCGGTGACGAAGGCCGGGTTGTTGCCGCGGAACGTGCCGTTGTGCTCGCCCGGCGCCCAGACGTCCAGCTCGGGCTTGAGCAGGGTCAAGGCCATCGGGAGGCCGTAGCCGCCGATCGACTTGGACAGCGTGACGATGTCCGGGGTGATGCCTGCGAACTCGAACGAGAAGAACTCGCCGGTGCGGCCGCAGCCCATCTGGACGTCGTCGACGATGAGCAGGATCTCGCGGTCGAAGCACAGCTCGGCCAGCGCGCGCAGCCACTCGGCGCGGGCCACGTTGACGCCACCCTCGCCCTGCACCGTCTCCACGATCACGGCCGCGGGCCGGTTGAGGCCCGATCCCTGGTCGTCGAGCACGCGCTCGAACCAGCCGAAGTCCTCGACGGTGCCGTCGAAGTAGTTGTCGAACGGCATGGGGGTGCTGTGCACCAGCGGCACTCCGGCGCCGGCCCGCTTGCTCGCGTTGCCGGTCACCGAGAGCGATCCGAGGGTCATGCCATGGAAGGCGTTGGTGAAGCTGATGATCGACTCGCGGCCGGTCACCTTGCGGGCGAGCTTGAGCGCGGACTCCACGGCGTTGGTGCCGGTGGGGCCGGGGAACTGGACCTTGTAGTCGAGGTTGCGCGGCGCCAGGATCAGGTCGTGGAAGGTCTGCAGGAACTCGCCCTTGGCGCGGGTGGACATGTCCAGGCCGTGAGTGATGCCGTCGCGCACCAGGTAGTCGATGAGCGCGTCCTTGAGGGTGGGCTCGTTGTGCCCGTAATTCAGGGCGCCGGCGCCGGCGAAGAAATCGAGGTACTGCTTACCGTTCACATCGGTGAGCCATGAGCCCTGCGCGGTATCGAAGAGGGCCGGCCAGTTGCGGCAGTAGGTTCGGACTTCGGATTCGTGCTTACTGAAGGTCGTCTCGTCCACGTGCGTTTCGATCGTCGTCATTTTGGGTTCCCTATTCACATTTCTAGTCGGCCGAAAGGATGTACAGATCCTCCGGTTGATGCGCGTCCGGAAAGACATCGGCGGCGAATAACGGCTCCGAGCGGATGTGGAGCCCGAGCTTGGCGGCCGCGGCGGCGAACAGCCGCTGCGAGCCGATGTTGTCAGGGCTGATGGTGGTGTGCAGGCTGGTGACCCCGGCGGCGCGAACGCGCTCGAACAGGTCGGTCAGCATGCGTGCAGCTATTCCCGCGCCGCGTTGATCGGCGTCGACGGCCACCTGCCAGACCATCAGCACGTCGGGCTGATCGGGCCGTCGATATCCGGTGACGAATCCGACGGGATTGCCCGCGGATTCAGCGACGATGGAGGTCTGGGCGAAGTCGTGACACCACAGCACGTACGCGTAACTGGAATTGGCGTCGAGCACTTCCGTATCGCGAGCGATCTCCCACAATCTGATTCCGTCGTCGACCACCGGTTTCCGAAGCTTCACTTCGGAGTCACGGTGCTGCCTTGATTTCGGTATATCCGGATTCATGACGTGAACGACGTTAACGAGATCCGGGACTAAAGTCAGGTGTGTCACCGGATCGGGGGGACAGAATGCCCGCCCCGTTACTGCTCAGAGGGTGAATGTGGGGTAAGTCACATCTGTGTCGTGAGGGGCGGGAGGCGGTGCCGGAACGGCGGCCATCGAGAGCACATCGCCCCGCCGGTCCAGGTCCCCGACGATCGGGCCCGCGCCACGAGGTTTCCAGCAATTGCAGCAGCTAGCATCGCCCCGATGAACACTGAGATGGAACAAGTCGAACTGAGTGTCCTTCTGGATCGGCCCACCTATCACCAACTCGTCGACGTCGAGGGGCACGTGCGCGTGGTTCCACTGGTTCTGGCCGTGCCGGAGGCGGGCCGGAAGTCCGATCCCTTGTCCTGCCGCTTCATCGTCGGCGAAGTGGTCGTCGTCGCGCACGAATCCGGCATCGACTATCGGGTGTGGCGTGGCCACGCGTGGGAACTCGACTCGGCGGGCATCGGCCCCGACACAGGCATCGACCCCGACGGCGACCTCGCAGATCTCACCGGCCTGGAGTCGGCTGTCGCAGCGCTTCTTCCGAAGCGACGTGAGAACGAGGATCTCTCGTTCACGGTTGCGCGGCATGCGAAAGCGATCGCCGAAGCCTCGCGGAATACCGCGGCTCGACTCCGCGAGTTCCGCTACCACTGGGAGAACGCCCTCGCGGAGGAGTCGGAAGGCAGTGCCACCGAACGCCACACATCGATCGTGGCGTCGATTCTCAAGCTCCACATCATCGGAGGTCGCGCCTTCGACATCGCCGAGACCGCGGTGCGCGAGGGGCTCTACGTCTACCTTGACGACAGCGACGCCTACTCGGCCTACCGCCGACTCCGCAACCCGAATCTGCTGGTCGACGTCGAATCCGCCACCCCGCGCACTCGCCCGTGGATGCGGTTGCACGACGCCGCCGTGCGTCAATGCGAGAATCTGGCGCTGACCATGCGTCGCGAGTCAGAAGCCTTGATGAATCTGCTGAACGGCGCCTCGTCGACGGCCGAATCCCGTGAAGCCGACGCGCAGACCCGCTTGAACCAGCTCGTCGCACTGCTGTCGATCGGACTCGGCGTACCCGCCCTCGTCCTTGCTCTCTACGGCGCCCAAGTGCTGCTGCCACTGGAGAATTGGCGGCAATGGGTGGCCTTCGCCCCCGTGGCGCTGTCCCTCCTGGTGGCGGCGGTGTTGGCCATCATCCGAGCGCCCGCGGGCAAGACCTCGTCACTGTGGAAGATCGCCGGCTGGGCGGTGATCGCGATTCTGGTTGCCCTGATCATCGGTGCCGTTGCAGTGGTCCCGCATTCGATGTCACCGGTCTAGGCAGACCCATCGGATACGTCTGGCGACGAGCGAGCGTCGCCTCGTTCTCGTCGACCTCGAGAACGCTGTGCGCGGTGCGACGACGTCGATCGATCACGATGAAAGCGCGTCTAAGATGGGTGCACCATGCCTCGAATCATCGCCGGATCGTTCCGTGGTCGCCGACTGGCGGCACCCGCCCAGAGCACCCGTCCCACCTCCGACCGGGTGCGGGAGGCCATCGGCTCGATGCTGGGGTCGCGGACGGACATCGCCGGGGCCCGCGTGCTGGATCTGTACGCCGGGACCGGCGCCTTGGCCTTGGAGGCGCTCTCCCGCGGCGCCGGGCACGCGGTGCTCGTCGAATCCGATCGCAAGGCCGCGGCCGTGGCGCGGGAGAACATCGCGACCTGCGGTGCGGGCGATCGTGCGCGACTGGTGCAGCGCACGGTGGAGTCGTTCCTCGCGGCGCCGTCGGCGAGTTTCGACCTGGTCTTCCTCGACCCGCCCTATGCGGTGGGTGCGGATGCGGTGACCGACGTCTTGGCGGCGTTGCCGGCGCATCTGGCCCCGGAGGCTTGGGTGGTGCTCGAGCGGGGGAGCCGGGACCCCGAGCCGCAGTGGCCGGACGCGCTGGAAGTGGTGGCCGGCAAGGCTTACGGCGACACCGTCATCACGCTCGCGCAGGCGACGTAGCGCACTGTCGGTAAGGTCTGGGCCCATGAGTGCAGCTGTGTGCCCGGGCTCCTACGATCCGTTCACCCGCGGTCATCGTTTCGTGGTCGAGAAGGCCGCCGAACGATTCGACCGGGTCATCGTCGCGGTGGTGGTGAACCCGAACAAGAGTGGAATGTTCACCGTCGCCGAACGCATCGCCATGATCGAGGCCGACTGCGCCGATCTGCCCAATGTGCAGGTGCGGAGCTGGACCGGGCTGCTGGTGGATCTGGTGCGTGAAGAGGACGCCACCACCATCGTCAAGGGGCTGCGGTCGGAGACCGACTTCGCCTACGAGGTGCCGATGGCTCAGATGAACCGGGAGCTGTCGGGGGCGGAGACCTTCTTCATGGTGACCGATCCGAAGTTCGCGCATGTGTCGAGCTCGCTGGTCAAGGAGGTCGCCAAGTTGGGTGGGGAGACGTCGCCGTATCTGTCGTCGGCCATCCAGGCGGCGCTGATGGATCGGATCGAAGACGTCCGCTCGGTCTGACGACTGATCGCGACACGCCCACGCACCTCCCCAGTCACACCAACAACATTCGGCACAATGGCCTCAGGACTAACGACCAGGCCAGACTCTCCGCGCTGCGCCGGATAGGGGTAACCGTGTACCGCTGCTTCGAAGCAATGGAAGAACTGATGGCCATCGTCGAGGAGGCTCGCGGAGTCCCGATGTCGGCCAACTGCGTCGTTCCGCGGGAGGCCGTGCGCGAACTGCTCGACGACCTGCGCGAAGCGCTGCCGGTGGAGTTGGACGACGCCCAGGACGTCCTGGACGAGCGTGACACCCTGATCGACAACGCTCGCGAGAGCGCCGACACCATGGTCGGCACCGCGCAGGCCGACGCCGAGGCCATGATGGCCCACGCCCGTGCCGAGTCCGATCGCATGATGTCCGAGGCCAAGAGCCGCGCCGACCGCATGGTCGACGAGGCGACCGCCCACGCGGCGTCGGTCCAGCAGGCCGCCGCCGAGGAGGCCCAGCGTCTGCAGCACAGCGCCCAGCGTGAGCACGAGGCCGTCACCGGTCGCGCCCGCGCCGAGGCTGCCCGCGTGATCGAGGCCGGCAACGCCAACTACGAGAAGTCGGTGTCCGACGGCATCGCCGAGCAGCAGCGCCTGGTGTCCGAGGCCGAAGTGGTGATCGCCGCCAAGTCGGAGGCAGATCGCATCGTCGACGCGGCGTACGCCGAGTCGGATCGCCTGCGCGGCGATTGCGACGTCTACGTCGACGAGAAGCTGGCCGGCTTCGAGGAGATCCTGACCGGAACGCTGCGTTCGGTGAACCGCGGTCGCCAGCAGCTGCGCACCGGTGCGGCCATGCACGACTACGTCGAGTACCCGCACAACTACGAGCAGGGACCGCGCGCGGCCACCCCGATGGCCGGCTGACTTCGGCTTTGCGCCGCACGGTAAAATGTGCGGCGTGAGCCCTTTGCCAAGTACCAGTCCCTATGTGATCGACGTGCGGAGTCTGCCGCGCCGACCGGGCTCGATGATCGAGGTGGAGCGCACCGTCGTCGCCCCCGAACGCATCGGCGCCGAGATGATCGGCGTCGAGGCCGGCTCGGAGATCGACCTCGAGCTGAGGCTGGAGTCGGTGTCCGAGGGCGTGCTGGTCACCGGCACCGTCGATGCCGATCTCGACGGTCAGTGCGGGCGTTGCCTGGAGCCGTTGACCGACGGTGTGACGGTGTACATCACCGAGCTGTTCGCCTACCCCGACAGCGCCACCGAGCAGACCACGGACGAGGAAGACGTGTCGCGTCTGGTGGACGACGAGGTGGATCTGGAACAGCTGATCATCGACCTCATCGGCACGGAGCTGCCGCTGAGTCCGGTGTGTTCGGAGGACTGCCCCGGCCTGTGTGCCGAATGCGGTGTCCGACTGGCCGACGCCGAACCCGACCACGGTCACGAGCAGATCGATCCGCGCTGGGCCGGTCTGGCCGGCCGGTTCGCTGCCGAAGGGCAGCAGGCTTCCGGGTCGGTGGAGGGGCAGTAGTGGCGCGCAAAGCGGATCCGGCCGAACTGACCGCCGCGCTCGGCGTCTCCATCGGCGACGACTTGCTCACCTTGGCGCTGACGCACCGCTCGTACGCGTACGAGAACGGCGGCCTGCCGACCAATGAACGACTGGAGTTCCTCGGCGACTCGGTCCTCGGCGTGGTAGTGACCGAGCGTCTGTACCTGGGCTTTCCGGACCGTCCCGAGGGCGAGCTGGCCAAGATCCGCGCGAGTGTGGTGAACATGCACGCTCTGGCCGACGTCGCGCGTGAGCTGGGGGAGGGTGGCCTGGGTGCGCACCTGTATCTCGGCCGCGGCGAGGAGCTGACCGGTGGCCGGGACAAGGCCAGCATTCTGGCCGACGGCCTGGAGTCGTTGCTGGGTGCGGTGTTCCTGGAACACGGGATCGCGGTGGCCAAGGACGTGATCATTCGGTTGTTCGAGCCGGTGATCGAGCGGTCCGGAGAACTCGGTGCGGGGCTGGACTGGAAGACCTCCCTGCAGGAGCTCACGGCGGCGCGCAATCTCGGTGTGCCGCACTACCAGATCACCTCCACCGGACCCGACCACGACAAGGAGTTCACCGCCGCCGCGGTGGTGGCCGGCCAGGCGCGGGGTTCGGGGACCGGTCGTACCAAGAAGGAAGCCGAGCAGAAGGCCGCAGCCCTGGCGTGGCGCGCACTGAATGACGGTGCCGACCCCAGCTCCTCGAGCACTGACTCCTCGAGCACCGACTCCGAGGACGGCGGAGGGGCTACCGAGGGTGCCTGAACTTCCCGAGGTGGAGACCATCCGCCGCGGACTGCACACGCACCTGGTCGGACGGCAGATCACCGGCGTGCAGGTGCTTCATCCGCGCGCGGTACGTCGTCACCTCCCGGGCGGGCAAGATCTGGCAGATCGCTTGCGGGGCAAGCGATTCGACGACGTCGCCCGCCGCGGCAAGTACCTCTGGCTGGACGCGGCCGACGCCGCTGACGACGTCGCCGTGGTGGTGCACCTGGGTATGAGCGGGCAGATGCTGCTCGCCGAGTCTGTTGCGCCCGATCCCGTTCATCTGCGGATTCGGGCCGAGCTCGACGACGGCAACGAACTGCGCTTCGTGGATCAGCGCACCTTCGGCGGCTGGCACCTGGACGAGTACACCTCGCCCGAGGCGGGGGCGCTCCCGGTCTCCATCGCCCACATCGCCGCCGACCCGTTCGACCCCGCCTACGATCCGGCTGCAGTGGTGGAAGTGTTGCGCCGCAAGGACACTGAGATCAAACGTGCGCTGCTGGATCAGACGGTGGTGTCCGGCGTCGGCAACATCTACGCCGACGAGGCGCTCTGGCGCGCGAAGCTGCACGGGCGTCGTCGGACCAAGGGCATTCCGCGCGCCGGCCTGCACGAGCTGCTCGAGCAGGCCGGCATCGTGATGAGCGAAGCGATCACGGTCGGCGGCACGTCGTTCGACGCGCTGTATGTGAACGTCAACGGTGAGTCGGGCTATTTCGATCGCGCGCTGAACGCCTACGGCCGCGAGGGCGAGGAGTGCTCACGCTGCGGTACCCCGATGGTCCGGGAGTCGTTCATGAACCGGAGTTCGTTCTTCTGTCCCTCGTGTCAACGTTCGCCCCGGCACCCTAGGTCGCGTTGACGCTTGGCGTCATCGGTTCGCCGATAGACCACGAAGTGTCGAGGTGAACGAATCCTCCGGACATCAAAGCTTCTCACAGAGGTCCGACAGGCATGTTAGTTGAGAGCACTCGCCACGATTCGGAACGGTCAGCTCGTTCGATAGACGAGGGGATACTCGACTGAGTCGGCGGCGCCGACGGTGTCGGTGGAGCGGGCGGCGAGGGTCTGCGCGGCCAGTTCGGGAGGCAGGGCGGCGGAGAACTTCAAGCCGTTCAGTGCGCGTGCGTCGACGGGAGGCGGTGGCCACGATGGCACCGCGGACAGCTCGGCGAGCAGGTCCTTGATGTCGGCCACGGCCAGATCGGCGTGGAGCCGGACGAACTCGGTGGCGATTCGCTGGCCGGGAACGATGAGGCCGGGTGCGGCGGCGGCCAGGGTCCGATTGGCTTTGGCGCCGGCCCACGTCCACCAGCGCCAGGTGCCACGATCATCGCGTTCGACCACCAGACGCTCAGCGTCGACGCGGCCGCTGTACTCCTCGCGCACGGTGGCCAGCGTGGCCTGCGCACGACGAGTCAGCGTGACCCCAGCAGGTTCGGTGCCCAACAACACCTCCCGCACACCTCTGGTGATCTGAAACGACGCCCCGTCGGGCAACGACATCCACTTGGCCCGGCCGCTCAGCGTGGTGGCTTCCACAAACACCCGGCGACGCTGCCAGTCGATATAAGTGACGAGCCAGGACCGTCCGGCCAGCAGCAGGGTGCGCGGCCCCGCCACCTCATCGGTCAGAATGCTGGTCTCCACCGACCCGATCTCCTGGCGGCCAGCGAGCACCGTGAACACCGGGGGCGCGGTGAAGACCGCCAGTAACTCCATGAAATGTTTACGGCCGAAACGCTTTTCGGCTTCCGGACCGATGAATGCGGTCCCCGAATCGTGCTCCAGGAAGCCTTGATCGAGCAGATAGTCGAAGACGGCCAGGCCGTCGTCGTCGTCGAACAGTGGGAGCGGATCCCACCCCGACTGCCAACCGGTCAGCGGCAGCCGACGGGTCTGCAGCGCCGCGGCGAGCAACTGCTGCGCCGCGATGTGGCGCGGCTCCGGCGGGGCCACCACCGGCTCCACCCAGCCGTCGGCCCAGCACGCCAGCATGCCGAGGGTGGCGAGGACGTCGTCGTCGGAGATTCCCAAGAACAGACAGTTGCGGACGGTCCCCGGCCGACGCCCGGTGCGGCCCAGCCGTTGCAAGAACGACGAGACCGTACGGGGCGCGTTGATCTGAATCACCCGGTCCAGGTCGCCGACATCGATGCCGAGTTCCAGGGTCGAGGTGGCGACGATGACGCAGTCGCGTGCGTCGGCGAAGGCTTCCTCGGATTCGCGCCTTTGCGCCGCCGACAACGACGAGTGCGAGACGAAGGTGGTGACCCCGCGCTCCCGCAGGTGCGCGGCCAGCTCCTCGGCGAGCCGCCGTGAGTCGACGAACACCAGCCGCTTCTCGCTGGTGTGCAGCGCGGCGATCACCGTCGCCGCGTTCTCGATGCTGCCCACCGAATCGACGGTGATCTCCGGGATCACCGCTGCGCCGGGTGCTTCCGGCGCGATCACCCGGCCCGGCGTGACGTGTCCGCCCTGCAACCAGCCCAGCAGCTCGTCCGGGTTGCCGACGGTCGCCGACATCCCCACCCGCTGCAGACGCCGCCCGAGCAGGGTTTCTATCCGAGCCAGAACCGCCCGCAGATGCCAGCCGCGATCGTCGCCGGCAAAGGCGTGCACCTCGTCGATCACCACGGCCTGCACGCCACCCAGTAGCGTCGCCGCGTCCACCCGCTCCGAGACCAGCATCGACTCCAGCGATTCGGGAGTGGTCAGCAGAATATCGGGGCGCTCACGCTGAATCCGGGTGCGGGCCGAGGTCTTCACGTCACCGTGCCAGGTGCGTGCCGACCGGCCCAGCCAGGAGGCGTACCCGTCCAGCCGCGGCTGGAGATTGTTGAGCAGGGCGCGCAGCGGGCACAGATACAGCACGCTGACACCGTCCCAACGCTGCGCCTGCATCCGGGTCAGCAGCGGAAACACCGCCGCCTCGGTCTTGCCACCCGCGGTCGGCGCCAGCAGCAGCGCGTCCTCACCCGCGGTGATCGGCCCGGCCGCGTCGCTCTGCAACGGCCGCAGCCGCGGCCAGCCCAACGTGTTGACCACATGGTGCTGCACCACCGGATCGAGCAGGGCAAAGCCGTGCATCACAGCTCGACGTCGTCGGCGGTGACCGGCCGCGGGTTCGCCGCCTTCTCGTTCTCGGCGATGGTCAGCGCATAGTGCTGGCGCGGAAGGAAATCCGGGAACTGGTCGACGCGGTCGAGGACGTCGGCCACCAGTTTCTTCAGGAAGATCCGCGGGGACACCCCGACGGTGCCGCCCAGTTCACCGGCGACGGCCGTCGCCAGTTCGCGGAGATAGCCGTCGTCGACGAGGCGGCAGATCCGGTCCGGTGCCGCCGAGCCGTCGGCATAGATGTCGCGTACGCGCACACCCACCTCGACGAGCCGATCCAGGTCGAAGCCGGTGAGCCGGATCTGCGGGGCCCGGGGATTGTCGAACCGCGGGTCGGTGCCGAAGTCGGTGTGCAGCCGCTGCGCCAACGGCGGCAGGGTCTGCACCCCCTGGCGGCCGTCGTAGAAGGCGGGCGTTCCGGTGATCACCAGGTACAGGCCCGGGTAGCGGCCGGAGTCGAGTTCGTCGATCCACTGCCGCAGGGCGTTGAGGGCCTTGGCTCGGCTGTCGCTGCGCATCCGCTGCAGCGTCTCGACCTCGTCGATGACCAGCACCAAGCCCGGATGCCGGGCACCCTTGAGGACGGCCAGCAGGCCTTGCAGAAAACCCATCGCCAGAAAATGGTCGACGTCCTGGCGTACCCCGGCGACGCGTTTGGCGGCGGCCCCGACGTGCGGTTGACCGCCGAGCCAGGCGATGAGCGCATCCGCAGTGGCGGCGTCTTCGCGTTCGAGGGCACTGCGGTAGGCGCGCAACACCATCGGATAGACGGGTGTGGCCGTGGCGACCGCGGCCAGTCGCTGTTCGAGCAGATCCTCCACCTGGGCGGCGCTGGCCTCGCCGACACCGGCCGCGGCGGCCGCGTCTTCTTCGATGCCGTACAGCCAGGCGTCGATCAGCGGCCGGAAGGCGCTCTTGGCGAACGCGGCGGTCCGCAGCTCCTCGATGGTGCGCCGGTACACCGTCTCCAGTCTGTGCAGCGGCGTCTCCAGCTCACTGATCTGAACCTCGGCGACGGCCAATCCGCGCTGCATGGCGCGCTGCTCCACCCACCGGGCGAAGAAGGTCTTGCCGGCGCCGTACTCGCCGCGCACCGCTTTGAACATCGAACCGCCAGCCGCGACGGCGTCCAGGTCGGCGTCGATGGTGGCGGCGAACCTGTCGATACCCACGGCCAGCGCGTCGAGATTGCCGTCCGGGACGGTGCCCTGACGCAGGGATTGCAGCAGTTCGCGGCGGCGCACCGGGGAGAGAGTCATCGCTGCACCCCGAACTGCTCGAACATCGTCTCGGTTTCCAGGTGCAGCTCGGTGCCGGACACTGTCAGCACGATGACGCCGTCTGTGTTGAGGACCTGGGCGAGTGACTGCACGGCCGGACCGGCGCGGAAAGCCTTCACATCGAGCACCTGCGCGGCGCGGGCCAGGGGCAGCACGCCGCCGGAGTCGATGGTCTCGCGGAGCAGCGCGGCGATGGCGTCCCGCCGCTGGTTGCGGCCGAACTGTTTGAACAGCCGCGCGAACAGGTCGGTGGCCAGGAGTTCGGCCACCCGGTCCCGGCCACCGCTCGGGCCGCCGGAGGTGGGGCCGGTCGACGGTGCCGGGTGGGTCGAGGCGGTTTGGTCGTCGAGGTCGAACAGCGTATCGGGCTGGGCTGCCGGTGCCGTGGGTGCCGGGGTACGACGCGGCTTCGGTGCCGGGGCGGGTGCGGGGGCAACGGTGTCGTCACCCGCGCCGGTTGCACGGGTGGCGCGGCCGGGTTCCCACCAGGTCGGTGGGCCCAGCGGTTCGCCGGGGGCCAGCGACGCTTCGATCAGCGGCAGCTGTTCGCCGATCGACCCGTTGACCAGGACCGTCACCGGGATCGACACCTCGGCTAGCGCGCCGCCGCCGTGGTAGCCGGCCTTGAGGCCGGTGTAGCGGAGCTGTTCGTCGACCGCCAGGACGACGCGGTGCTCGTCCAGCAGCACCCGCGGTCCCTCGACCAGCACCTCGCTGCCCGATACAGCACCATCGGATACAGCACCGCCGGATACAGCACTGCCCGCCTGCCGGTAGCGGGCGGAGATGCCGGTGCCGCGCTGCGCGCTCGGCTGTTCGCGGCGTTCCACGACATGCCCGTGATCGGACACCAGCACCACTGTGCGTCCGACGGCGGCGGCCGCCGCGAGCAGGGAGTCGAGCCGTTTGAACCGGTCGGTGGTCCACACGGTGCCGATCGGATCGGAGCGATCGAGGGCATCGTCGATGTCGTTGAGGACGCAGGCGATCACCGGCCGGCCGGCGGTGTCGTCCACCGCTTCTTGTACGGCGGAGGCCAGTGCATTGGCGCGCGCCGCGGCCTCCATATCGGCCTTGTGGAACAGCACGCGGCCGACACCGCGAAGGCCGCGCGAATTGAGCCACGCGTCGAACCCAGCGCGCTCATCGGATTGACCGCCGCGCGCCAACCGGCCCGACAGCAGCGAACAGCGGGAGAACTCGGTGACCGACGGCAACGCCGACAGTGCGACGGTCACCGGCTCGGTGTCGCGCGGCAGGCACACCGTCCACTGCGGCAGCGTGCGGCGCACCATATCGGCCACCAACTCGTTGGCGGCCGCACCGCTCATCCCGTCGGCGACGATCAGCAACACCGGCGATGGCCGCGGCGACTCGCCCCGGGGCAGGGCGGTCAACGGCCGGACCACGGTGTCGAGCAGATCTTCGATATAGGTGGGCGCGTCGTCGACCGACCGGCGCACGGCGCCGTCGGCGGCGAGGAACCGGGCGAAGCCGCGGTCCTGGTCGGCCCGCCGGGCGCGCGCCGCACTGACGATCCGGTGGGCGGCGTCGGCGAGCTGCGGGTCGGTGGCCCCGACGAAGACCTCGTCGACGGCGCCGTCGACCCATGACAGTTCCGCGCGGTAGCTGGTGAGCCATTCGGCCGTCGACGTCGGTGCGACCGGGCGGCGCCGTAGCCAGCGCAGTAGCCGCAGTGCGGCGGCCGCGACCCGCACGTCGCGGCGTGCGTCACCGCGCTGCGGCCGGGCCAGGCGATGTGCGACGACGTCGGCCCAGCAGTTCTCGACGTCGGTCAGCTCGCTGCCCCCGGCGGCGGCCGGGGGCGCGGCAGCCGGGTGCGGGTCAGTGAGCTGCGAGTCGGCGAGGACGCGGGCGAACCGGGCGATCCGGGCGGTGAGCGCCGACGGCAGCATGTCGGAACGGCCCACCAGCTCGGTGGCCTGCAGTTGGACCACGAGGTCTTCGGCGCTGGTCAACACGGCGGGCCCGGCGGCGGGCACCACCAAACTGGCGGTGTGCCCCCAGGCGGCGAGCTGCTGCGCGCTGAACCGCTGATTGCCCAGCAGCACCTCCAACAGGGTGCGGGACCGGACGATCGACTCGGCGGGCGCGGGGAAACCGGCGGCGGCCCCGGCGGCGTCGTCGAAGAGTCCGGCGGCCAGCCCCAACGGCACCAGCCGGTGCGGTCCGGCGGTCTGTAGCACGGTGGTGAACAGCGGGCCGAGCGTCCCGAGTTTGCGTTGCAGCCAGCGGTCGAACTCCGCGAGGAGGGTCGCGTCGACGCCGGTGCGCCAGCGGGTGAATCGGGCGGCCAGGTCGGGGTCGGTGGACCAGAGCGCCACATTGTGCGGGGTGATGTCGGCGTGGCGCAGACCGAAGTTGTGGCCGGCGATCACCCGGAACAGATGGTCGGCGGTCAGCACGCCGCCGGGGGCCGGGGCGGGGGCGTCGGGCAAATAGGTCAATGCCGATCGGGCCGCGGCGTTCTGCAGCGACAACAGATCGAACTCCTGCCGTGTCGCGTTGAACCGGCTGCGCAGCGCCGGCCACGGATCCAGATTCGATACGGCCCCGACGGTGAGATGGTCGACGACGCCGGTCGGCAGTTCGGCCGGACTGCGATCGGTGAGCACGACGACCCAGTCGAATCGGTCGCGTTCGGTCAGCGCATCCCGGATGGCGAGCACACTCGATGCCGTCCGGACGCGGAGGCTGCCGTATTCGGTGTCGACGGTGTCCGCGCCGGTCCACTCCGGCTGCGCCGCGACCGCCAGAACGCCGCGTCGATAATCTTTGGCACGGACCTGGCCGATGAGCGTCAGCAGCCCGGGCAGGTCGGCGCGGGGCAGCGTCGACGGTACGGTCACCGCGCGGCTCGTGTGATGGTGACGGTCACCGTGAACTCGTCGTCGGGGTGGTCGGCCAGGAGTGCGGCCAGGCGCTCCTCGATCTGCGACCGCGCCGAGGCGGCGTTCACGGTGAACGGCTCGATCACCGGATCGCCGCTGACGATCGGGGCCGGCGGATCGACCGGCACCGCATCGGGATCGGTGCGCGGCCCGGGCGGATCGGGTGTCGGCGGGGCGGGGGTGTCGCCGGAACTGGCACCGGCCACCAGCCAGGTGTCGCGGCTGCGGTCGGCCCGCGCCAGGGCGGCGGGCAACGAGAGCGAGAACTCTTGGGCCCGCACGGCGGTGGAGAGTTCGTCGAGAATGAGCTGCGCTTGTCTGCCATGCTCACCTCCGGCGGCCGCGCCGTTGCGCAGCACGTCCCAGCGGTCCAGCGGTTGCGTGCGCAATGCCGCGTCGACGTCGGCGGCCGAGGACAGGGACCGGCCCGCTTCGATGTCGCTGCCGCGCAGCGCGGCCTGGGCGATGGTGTCGACCACCGCCAGGGTGGGCACATTCGCGAGCTGCACCTCGAACAGGTCGAGGAGGTCGGCGGCCAGGGCGTGCCGGCCCACGTGCGGGTCGAGACCGAAGTAGTCGTAGGCGCGACGCAGCTCAGCGACGAATGGGGCGCGCCCGCTGAAGGTTTCGGCGCGAAACTGCTGGACCGCAGCGGCGAACAGGGCCAGATTGCCGGCGGTCAGGTAATCGTTGACCGGCTGGCCGGTCCACTCCTTCCACCGGCGCACCGCGTCGGCCCACACCGCCGGGTCGGGCAGCGACTCCAAGCGCAGGGCGGTGCCGCGGGGGATATCGCCGATCGCCGGTTCGGGCAGCGGTGAGGAGTGCAGGAACCAGGAGCGTTTGGTCTGCGCGGCCCAGGCCGCGACGATCAGGTCGACCATCGGGTCGATGAGACCGCGTTTGGGACCGCTTGCCCGGATCGCGTCGCGCACCAGCGCGACCTCGATGTCGTCGTTCTCGTCCACACCGAGGCGGGCCAGCTCCTGGGTGATGCGCGTCTGCCACACCTGGAACCGGTCGGGCCCGAATAGCAGGTGCGTCTCGTTGACCTTCGCGATGTCGAGGCCTTCGACGATGCGTCGGGTGCTGTCGCGGTCGCCGCGGGCACCGCCTTCCAGGGCGACGCGCCCGTCGGCGCGGGTCTGCGCGGTCCGCAGATGGGCCAGGGCGGTGTTGATCTCGCGCAGGGTGATCAGCCGGTCGGCCGGGCTGAACTCGGGATGGTCGGGGTAGAGGGCAGCGAAGGCGTCGTCGATGAGTCGGTCGACGGCCTCGCCGAGGGTGGTGCCGATCGGTGGTTGCGGGCTGTAGCCGGCGTGCAACGAGCGCAGCGGCGGCTGATTGCCGGCGAACCTGCCGCCGCTGGCGGTGCCGTAGGCCACTTGAATGGCATTGCCGAGCTGGCCGCGGATCTGCAGCTGTTGCTGCTCCAGAATGCTGCGGGCTGCTTGGCGGTCGCCTTCGGAGAACTCGTTGGCGTAGGTGGTCCACCGGTCGGTCAGCACATGGTTGAGGATCACCAGTTTGCCGAGCTGACGGATAACCTTCTCCGGGAAGAACGCTGGCAGCCAGGCGATGGTGAACCGGTCCTGGCCGGTGCGCAACAGTTCGTCGATGCGGTCGTGGTCTTCGGTGATGGTGTGGCCGGGTTCGTCGAACGGCAGATCCACCACCAGTCGCAGCGCGCCGGGTGTGGAGGGGGAGAACTGCGTGTCGGACAGATAACCGCGGTCGCGGACGTTACCGAACACCACCTCGACCCGGCGGGCGGTGCCCCGCCAGGTCACCTCGCGCACGTGGCCGGCGTCGGTGGACAGTTGGCTGCCGTCGACACGGAACTGTTCGCTGAGCAGGGTGCGCATCAGTTCGCGGCGTCGGCCGTCGGTGTCTTCGGTCTGCGCGCGGGTGAGGATGCGCTCGTAGTCGACTGATTCCAGTGCGATGGAGATGAGCGGGTTGGGGTCGGAGGAGACGGCCAGCTCGGGGACTTCGGCGGCCCACTGCTTCACTTTGGCGGCGATCTGCCCGATCTGGTCGCCGGGGATCACCGAGATCATGCTGCCGTGATTGAGCGACGCCAGGCGCGAGGCGTCGATCTGTTTGAGGGCAGGAACCGTGGGTGCCACGGCCGCGATGAGCAGCGTCTTGGCGACGCGGATGTCGGCGCGCAAGCCGACGGGGACCTCGCCGTCGGGGATGGCCTCGTCGACGTTCATGTTGCGATACAGCATGGGCCGCAGCTTCTCGGTCCACAGGGTGCGGGCCGTTTTGAACGTTTGGGCGGCCGCCTCGCTGATGGGCGTGGAGCCCGCGCTGTCGATGATGTAGTCGAAGGCGTCACCGACCGGGATCACGTTGTCGATGGTGAGCCGGTCGGCGTCGTCGCGCAGCATCTGCTGCATAACCTTCAGCGCCGTCCGTTCGCGCTGCATTTGGCCTGACAGCGCGCGCAGCGTGGAGATCAGGGCGGGTGAGAACGGGTAGGTGAGTTTGAAGTCGTCGGCGTCGGACCCGCGATGGGAGGCGTCGGTGTTGATGCCGTCGAGCAGGACATCCCAGACACCGGGGTTCTTGTCGATCCGGGCGAAGGCGGCGTCCAAGGCGAGTTGGGCGTCGTCGTCGACCACCTGGAGCAGTCGCTTGTGCGCGATGTACGGCAGGTTCTCGTCACCCAGGTTGATGGTGCCGAACCGGCCTTCCTGGTGGGCGAAGGCCTGTTCGACGGCCTGCTGGGTGGCGCCGGAGTCGGTGCCGCCGGCGACCCATTGGGCCAGGTCGTGCTGGCGGGCGATGAACGAGGTGACCGGGACGGCCAGGCGTCCCCGGCTGGTTTCGACGAGTTTGGTGATCTTCTGGACTTCGGCGCTGAACCGCTGCCGTTCGGTGATGAGAAAGGTGAGCCACAGGACCAGCTCGTCGAGCATCAGCACCACGCCGGTGTAGCCGAGGGATTCGGCGTGGTCGGCGATCACCGCGAGGCCGTCCTCCAGGGAGAGCCAGTCGGTGTTGCGTGAGTAGCTGGTGAAGTACGCGGCGATCAAGGCCTGCTGCAGGCGGGCGCGGGTGGCGGCTGCGGCATCGGGGGCGACGGCCTCCGCGTAGGTCTGTGCGTCCCACACGGTGGCTGCCGCGCCGAGAGCACCCCAGTTCACGCTGCCGGTGGTGGCGGCCGCGCCGCCGGAGGCGGCGTTGAGGGCGGCGAAGAATTTTTCGTCACCCACTTCGGTGCGCCGGTTGTGGGCGTCGGCGAACAGTCCACCGGCCGAATGCAGCACCGGCGGGAGCCGGTCGGGGTGCAGGGCCTGGATCTGCCGGAGGTACTGCTCGAACAGCGCCGCCTCGATGGTGACCGAGTCGAGGAAGTGGAAGGTGAGGCGCAGCAGGGTGGCGTCGGCGAGGGCCGGATGTCTGGCGATGACCGGCTGCAGTTCCGGGACCGCCAGGGCGGCCGGGGAGTGCCCGAGGATGCCGTACAGCACCGCCATGAAGTGCGACTTACCGGAACCGAACGAGCCGTTCAGGTAAGCGGCTTTGTTCTCGCCGGTGCGCAGCGACTGGTCGATCACGGAGAAGGCCTGATCGAAGGCTTCGGCGATCGCCGGGGTCACCACATACGACGCGACGGTATCGGCGAAGTGCGCGTCGGCCACCGAATCGGACAGACGCAAGACGTAGTCGTTGGTGCCGTGGGACTCGGGGATGGCGAACGTCTCCCGGAGCGTGCGGGAACTGCTGGGCGTGACGCCGGGAAACATCGGGTGCTGCACTCCGATCAAGCTGTGACGATCGAGTTTGACGTCGACCTGGGGGGTTTGCCGGTTCCATCGTGCCATGCGGCAGCGACAGGCGTGGTGAGGCAGCGGCGGATTGGTGAGGATGAGCGAGGACACTATCTGTCGTGGAGATCGACCTGGTAGACGTACCCGACGGCCGCGTCGATCACCTCGTCTGCGGGGAAGATCTGCAGGAGCGGCGCCGAGAGCGCCCGGGTGACGACGGCGAGTTCCCAGTTCTGGTCTTCCCTTGCAGAACGGAGCTCGTTCCGGGTCAGCAGGATCGATGGCTGCTGCCCGCCAACACCCTTGACCTCGACCCGCCGGATGGTTCCGTCGGGCGCGGTGCAGGTGAGGTCCCAGCCGAGGTTCTGCGAGTCAACGTTCTCGACGGTGTAGTCCTGGGACTCATAGTGCGCGATCACCTCGTCGATGGCGGCGTGCTCGACGAGCCGGTTGGTCTCGGGATCGCCGCGCCGGGCGCCACCGGCGCTGACAGTGATGGGAGGACCGGCGAATGGATCGGGTTCGGGCCACTCGCCGACGAGTTCTTCCAGCGCTGCGACCTGCTCGGCGGACAGCCACGACGGATTGCTCGTATACGGCGTACGCAGGATTTCGAGATCAGCGAGACCGGGATGGTTCCGGAGGGTGTCGGCGTCGAGCGGTGTATCCATCAAGGTGATGTCGGTCGGGGCGAGCCACCCGACATCGGTTTGCTTCTGCTTGTTCGCCCAGTAGCCGTCATCGCCGTCGACCGTGCCGACCACCTCGTACCGGGTGCCCGTCGTCCAGCCCAGCCCGTGGACACCGCGGGCGATCGTGCGGCCTTTCGACTCGCTCACCCAGAGCACGGCGCGCTGACCCTCGCGAATCATCGCGGAGCGATAGTTGTCGACGACGCTCCAGCTGTCGATCCAGTTGTTGTCGTCTTCGATGAACTCTTGAAGCTTCCAGACGTCGGGGTTGCAGATGAACACCCAGGCCCCAAGGTTCTCCTCGGTTACTGCTCGTTGAGACGACGTTTTGCCGGCGGGCGTGGTGGCGGATTTCCCGCCGGAGAGTCCGAGCAGATCCCAGCGCCCGACCCACTCGGCAACCCGGGACTCCTCGATTTTGTGGTGGCGTTGCGTGTTCGCATCCCGGGACGGGTCGGCGGCGAGCCACTCGTCGACCAGGTCCTGGATGTCGGCACGCATCCATTCCGCGTCGACGATGCGGGCGTTGCTGATCGGCTCGTTGACGTCCACGAACACCCACGCGTCGAGCGGGTTGCGGTCGCGTACGCGACCGTCGGTCTTTTGCGCCTGCCAGTCTCCGCGCTGTTTGGTCTTCAGTTTGACGACGGAGGTCCGGCCAGTCGGCGCGGTGACATCGAGCAGTGCTTCGAGCCCGGGCCGGCGGTTGGCGGTGCCGCCGTGCCGGGCGACCTCCGCGACGAACATGGCGAGCCCGTCATCCGGCACAGTCATTGCAGCTCCTTGCTTCTCGGGGTGTGGTGAGCATCGTTGACGAACTCAGGGCTTCTTCGGCTTCTTGATGCTGGAGGGCTTCTTCAACGGGGTTGACGGCTTCACTTTTCTCGGCGGCGTTTTGCCGGCAGCCTGTGCTTTCCGGTTCGCGATGACCTGTGCCGGAATGCGCGCGGCGGCACCGACCCGGGCGCGAGCTTCGGCCGCGGCGTCGGCCAGTCCCGGATCGGTCCGGGGCGTCCAGGTGATCACCTGAAGCCGGCGTGATTGCGCGAAGAGGTCGAGATCATGGTGCAGGGTGTCGGTATCCGCCCGCAGTTTGCCCGTTGACGGAAACCGGACGGCTTCAAGCGGTTTGATCTTGCGGACGGCTTCCAGATTTCTGCTGGCCTGACGGTACAGTTGTTCGTCGTCGCGGGCATGTTGGAGCAGGGTTTTGCGCGCGGTGCGGATTGCGTGATCGAGCTTCTCGGGTTCGGTGTCGCGGACCTGCTCAATGCGGAGTACCTGCCACAAAAACATGGCGTCTTGCGTGACGATCAGCAGCCGGAGAGATTCGCCGAAGTCGGCATCGCTTACCGCCGAACGCAGGCTGTCGGCACGGTCACCGATCTGCAGGTTCGCGTCGAAGGTGCGCACCGTCTTCCGCAGATGGTCGTGGAGTTTGGCGACAACCTGTTCGAGGGACGGCCCGAGCGAGGCGACGGCATCCCAGTCGGCCTTCAGCAGGACCCCGTACTGTTCGAAATCAGTGACGGCGCGTTTGAGGGTGCGATGGTGGCCGACCACATCGCCTACCCGGTCGGCTTGGACCAACCGCAAGATCTGGTTGACGGTGTTCTGCACCTGTTTCACCGCATCCTCGACCGAGGCGATCGCGGTCTTCAATGCCATCTGCATCGCGAACATCTGGACGGCCATCGCCTGCGACGGCCCGACGGGCATGGTCTTCCACTGCAGTTGCCCGGCGATCTTGCCGCCCCCGCCGTGTACGAACATCCGGTTGTAGCCGCCGGTGCCGGGCACCACGCCGTGGGCGCGCAGCAGTTTAAGACTGTCCGGGGACAGCCGCACAAAGCTGCCACGGTGCGCGGCGATGTTGGCGCCGGCGGCGACATTCGCCATCACGGACGCCAGATCTTTGGGCTTGATCGGGGTGGCGACGGCGTCGCGGGTGGCGCGGGACAACTGCGCCAGATACTGCTCGACCATCCGGGGGTCGCCGTACACCAGCAGGCCTTCGTCGTGTGCACTCACCACCACCTCGTCGGGTTCGGGAACGGCGATCTCGCGAGACGGGCCGGAATCGGCTTCCGGCGGTGCTTCCTGGACAGGCGATGCGGGTTCGGCCGCCAGCAAGACCGACGCGGCCCGCGCGAAGTCGGCGTCGAGCCGGGCCTCGCGGCGGGCCCGTTCTGCGGGTGATTTGCCTTCGACGACGCGAAGGCTGGTGTGATAGGTCTCGATCGTGGTGATGCCCTCGACGAGGTCGGGGTTGGCTGCAGCTAGCAATGCCCACGCCTTCCGTGCCGCTTTCCCGTGCAGCAGAACCACGTGCAGTTGCGGCAGCAGGCGCCGCAGGTCGGCGAGTGCGGAGGTGCCGCGCCGCAGTTGCTCGTCGGTCGGGCCGTGTGGGGTGGTGCCGAGGTACCAGGGGTAGGAGTTCCACGACTGCGTGTCGGCGACGTCGATGCCGTGACGTTCCAGCAGGTCCAGGTAGCGGGCCGCTGAATCGTCCGGATTCTCGACGCTGAGCATGCCGGTGCCCTGCTGCACGCGAGTCTTGGGGCCGGGATCCTGGAACAGCGACAGCAGGCGCGCGTTCACCCCGCCGTAGGTGGGCGCCACATACGGCTGCCACTCACCGGTCAGCTCAACCAGGTTGTCGACGTACTCGTTGATCGGGGCGACGTGGGGGTCGTCCCGCCCCGCGATGAGAAGTGCCTGGTGCGCCGGGTCGCCGCCGCGTTTGGCTACCGGCTGTGGATATGCGGCGGCAGGGATCGGGGCCGACTCTGCAGCTTCGGTCTCCGACTCCGGGGTTGAGGCGACGCGAAGACTGTCCGCGGGGAGCACTTCCCAGGTCGGGGGCTCGGTGGGAAAAACGACGAGGCCCCACCACCGGCGCTCGGTGTCCTTTCGCCAGTGCATGAGTGCGGCGGGCCGTTCCCCGGATTCGTCGAGCACGACGCAGTCTTTGGCCAGTTCGTGGGCATGGAGCGTCTCGGCGAGTTCAGGAAGACAGCAGGCACACGGGATTCCGTGACTGCGAGCCCAGTGGCGCGACACGCCAAGAGCCGTGGCCTCGGGATCCGCCAAGCGGGCCAGATCGAGGTCGGCGGCAAAGACCTCGCAGGTTACGGTGACGTGGTAGACGGCCCGAGGCCGGCCGCCGGGAACGGTGATGAAGATGGCGCCGGACATAGAACTACTTCTTCTTTCGGCCGCGGGTGGTTTTCGGGGGGCGCCAGGCGGACAGGTCGGGGATGGGGACGCCGATGGCGGCGGATTTTTCGGTGAGTTGGCCGGTGAGGTAGTCGGCGAGGTCCAGGCCCAGGTGGGGGTCGGGGCCGGTGTGCCATTGGCGGACCCAGGGCAGGAGTTCGGCGATGCCGGCGACCACTGGGATTAGTTCGTGTAGGGGTACGCCTTCTTGCTCGCGCAGCGCGTAGATCAGGGCGAGTGCCAGACCCTGTTGGGCGTGGTTCCAGCCGGCCCAGCCCAGCAGCGGGGTGGGGTCGGTGGCGCGGCCGGCGCCGGGGTAGGAGATGAAGCGTTCCTTCGGCACATCGAGTTTGCCGCGGTGACTCCAATACGAGGGCTTAGCGAAGTCGGTGCCGGTGTATTTGGGTGGGACCGGGATGTCGGTGGCCTGGATCAGGCCGGCGTCCTCGTCGCGTTGCAGATCCCAGATGCGTTCCCATTCGGCGCGTTTACGCAGCCCGGAATCCTTGTAGCGCAGCGCAGCCAGATAAGGTACCGGCTCATCCTTCAGGAGAGAAACGAGTGTGTCGGTGACGGGGGCGTCCTTTTTGCCGGCCCAGAGGTCGAGGGCGGTGAGGAACTCGGTGTCGGTTTCCACCCGGCCGGCCAGTTCAGCCACCGACAGCACCTGGGGGGTGCCCTGCGGGGTGAACCAGAACTGCGGATCTTCTAGGCGGTCCAGGAGCCAGTCGGCCAGGGCGCGTCGTAGTTTCGCGTCCCAGGTCTCACCCTCCCAACGACGTTTGTACTCCGGTCGCTCAAGCAGGTTGATGAACGGATTTGACTCGATCGCGGCTAGCCGACGTTCGACGAGCGTGCGGTAGTCGGCCGACCAATGCGTGGGAAGCTCGATAACGGGGGAGAATCTGTGTTCCTTGTGGGTAAACCAGTCTGTGGTGAGATCGCCGCTTTGCATCTGGCGGGCCATCTTGATGGCAAATGCACGTTCGCTCGACGTGATACCCGGGGCATCTCCTTGAGGTATATAGAGTTTCTCGTCGATGAGCCCATAGTTCCTGTACACCTCCCAGTCTAGTTCCTCCTGTTCGGCGACCATCAGCGACCGGATCCGGGTGTGTTCAGCTTCAGCATTGACGGCTACGTCGCGCTTCGCTCCATGAGATCTGATTGCTGTGGCCGGCTCTTGTTCCAAAAGTTCTTGTGCCAGATCATCGAGTCGGCGCGCTCGGTTGGTCGGTGACATGGCAGGCAGTGGAAGCTTTTCCACTGTTTTGCCGTTGAGTTGGTGAGTCCGCAACCAGGGCGATCCGGCTGCGCCTCCTTTTGGTTTCGTCTTCTGTCGCAGCCAGAAGCAGGCGACGGAGCTGTTGAGGGTGCCCATCAGGCGCAGGTGATCTTCCTCGGTGGCGTTCTCGGGGAGTTTGATGACTGGTGCGGTCTGCTTGAAGACTTTGCCGCCGCGGTCGAGGACGAAATGGTTGTGCGTGGCGACTTCGGCGAAGGTGATGGACAGGGGGGTGGCGTAGGCGCTTGCGGTGTGCTGCATATAGCTCCACCATGTGAGCCCAGAGTCGGACATGTTTCCCTGGAATGTCCGCCGTTCTTCAAGGAGGCGTCGGAGGAACCACAGTGAGTCGGGTGCATTCGTAATCGCGAGCTCAGATGTGCCATATGCATACGGGTAGAAGATGAGGTTCTGTGGACTTGTAGTCCAGTTTCGGACTTCCTCTCCGAGGAGGAGTGTGCGATAACCGGTGAGTTCGGCGTTTTGATAACGGTGTGCCGGGAGCATGAAGCCTTCATCAGCGCCAGCCCGGATGGAACGTCCAACTGGTGCGCTAACCACAGACGACATGAGTGTTGTGGACTGATCGATTGCGGCCGACAACTCGACGGCGCCACCGCCGCTGAGGCTCCACGGATGCTCACGCAGGTTGTCGCGGGGTAGGTCGACGATGGAGATCCATTGGTCTTCGTAGCCGAGTTGGTCGATGTGGTCGACGATGGACTTCCAATACGGGCCGGATCCGTCGGCCGCGTCGTCTGGGGTTTCCCTTACCCCCAAGCTCATTACCGTCCGAACTGTGCTACTCCGTGGGGGGCGGTTACGGCCGATCAAAATGACGGTCGGCGTTCCGTCCATGTTGTGGCCTGGAATCCAGGCGCCTTCTGAGTCGATGATTCGAGCGAGGTCGATCGTGGGCAGGAACTCTTCGATGAGCGGGATGCCGAAACGTCGCTTCATGAACGAGTTTGAGGTGATCTGGCCGACCCAGCCGGCGCGGTCGCCCGGTTTGGCGAGCGTGAAGAACCGCTCCATGAACGGCACGCTGAGCGCGTACTGTTTGAAGCAGGAGTGGTAGATCTCCCGGTAGCGGGCGTTGAGGGCCTTATCGGAGACGTTGATGTAGGGCGGGTTGCCGACCACGACGTCGTACTGGCCGGGGGCCAGGATCTTCCGCAGTAGTGGTGCGTCTTCGGTGGAGTAGGAGAAGCCGCTGGCGACGGCGTCTTTGTCGTAGGCGGCGTCTCCGTAGTCCAGGGGGGCAGCGCCGTGCTTGTCGGTGCCGTAGAGCAGGGAGTCGCCGGTGGCCAGGTTCAGGGTGAAGGCGGGGGCGTTGACCAGGGAGGTTTCGCCGCAGGCTTGCAGGGCGGCGACGATCAGCCGGAACTTGGCGATCGCGACGGCGAACGGGTTGAGGTCCACACCGTAGACGGAGGCGAGGGCGTTGTCGACGCGGGCGCGTACCGGGAGGGCGGGGGCGTGGCGGTGCCAGCGGTCGGTCAGGCGGGTGAAGGCGCCGAGCAGGAAGTGGCCCGATCCACAGGTGGGGTCGATGACGGTGAACCCCTCCAGCGGCCGGTCGGCCAGGGCCGGTTCCAGGGTCTGGTCGAGGATGAACTCTTCCACGAACTCCGGGGTTTGCAGAAGTGCATACTTCTTCTTCGCGAAGTCGGACAGGTCTTGGTACAGGTCGCCCAGGAAGCGGGTGGACAGGGTCGGATCGTCGAACCGCCACACCAGGTTCCCGGCGTCGTCGGTGCGCCGCCAGAAGGCGAGGAGCTGGTGGATGGCGTCGGAGCTGGGGGAAAGAATATGCAGAGCGGCGTGGGCGTCGACGAGGGATTCGGTGGCGGGGAATCGGCGTAGCACGTCGAAGGCGGCCTCGAGCCATTCGCGGTAGGAGAAGTCGGGGTGGGTGCGGTAGAAGGCTTGCTCGGCGTCCAGGGCGCGTTGGCGCAGTAGTGAGTCGGGGTGGGTGATCCATTCGGCGTCGTCGCCGAGGAGTCGGTTGTCCTCACAGAAGCGGACGAATACCGAGGTGAGGAGCCAACCGACGGCGGCCTGGGTGAGTTGGTCGTCGCACCAGTCGGTCCAGGAGGCGGCGGTTCGCCGTTCGGTGGTTGCGCGGCGGTGATCGTCCCGCCAGGTGCATTCGAGCTGTGGGTCGGCGGTCAGGGTGGTGCGGAGGTCGTCGATCAGCAGGTTCAGTTGCGGGACCAGATCGGTTTTGAGGCCCGCGCCGTCCAGAGTTGCCAGCGACATTTATGCGTTCTCCTTAGAAGAGGTGTGCGCGCCGCTGAGCAGGGCGCGCAGCGACGGATCGTCCACCTGAACGAACTGTGCGGGAGTGGTGCGGGGCAGGGTGATGCCGTCGACGACGGCGCCGGGCGCCCCGCCGGACTCCGCCGGCTGCGGGATCAGCGCCCAGATCGGATGATGCAGCGGGCTGCTCAGATCCACCCACTGCGCGAGCGCACCGAGCTGCCCGTAGGCGGCCAGCGTCGACAGGTCGGTGAGCACCACCGGGCCGGGTACCGTGTTCACCGCGTCGATCACCGACGGCACCGCCTGCGCGACAAAACCGCGCAAACCCTCGCGGTCGCGGCTGCCACCGGAATCGGCGGACAGAATCGACTCCCACGCGATCCCGGCCGCGGCGGCCCGCGCACGCAACTCGGTGAGCAGCAGATCGGTCACATCCAGGTGAGTGGCACCGAACGCCGCCACCAAGGCGGCCGCCACCTCATCGGAGGCGTGCATGCGCACCCCGAGTGCGCGGAACTGGTTCTCCCGCAGACTCTCGTGCAACACCACCTCCAGCTCGCTGGTCGACGCCGACCGCACCGGTGCGGCCGTACCGGGGAACGACTGGCGCGTCGGCACCTGGGTGTGCGGGTGATCGGCGCCGTCGAAAGCGAAACGTTCGGCGTCGTCGTGCCACACCAGCCCGGGCACCACCCGCGCCAGCACCTCATCGAGGCCCGGACGCGTCGGCAACTGCCGGGCCAAATGCGGGAACCGAGCCTGCACGCGCGAGCGCAACTCCTGGCGGGTCAGCGAATCGGCGCCGGACAGGCCGCTGAGCACCACGGCCAGCGCGTCCTCGATCGGCAGCGCACGAGGGTGCAGTTCGTCGCGCGCGGACAAGGTGACCTCGCCGGAGGACTGCGCCGCCAGGTGCAGCAGCACGTAGCCGGGGATCTCGAGCTGTTCGGGGCCCACATCCAGAAGGGCGGCCGCCACCGTCCGCAGCGGCTGCGCCGACTCGGCGGCAGCGACCAGAGGCGAACCCTGATCGGTGGCCGTCGCCACCAACCGCTCTGCTTCGGCGGCCAAAGCGGCCGGCAGCCGACGATTCACCGAGGGTATCGAGATCATCGCCACCGAACCGGTCGACTGGCGGCGCACCACCTGCAGCGGCGCCTCGGCATCGACGGCGGTGCTCGCCAGGATCAGGCGCAGCACACCCAACGCGGTGCGCTGGGCACCGGCGGTGTCGTCGACGCTCACGGCGCCGACCAGCTCGCGGGCCAGTAGTTCGGGGGTGCTCGCGCCGCCGGTGGTGGCCAGCAGATCCAGGCCGCGGCGATACAGCAGGTCGACGGTGGCAGCCAGACGCGGATTCGCCCGCCACAAGCCGTCGAACTCGCCGAAGATCTGTGCGATCCGGCCCCCCGTGACCCCGGCCCGCTCGGCGAGCGACTGATAGGTGACGAACGGATCGTCGGGGGCGTCCTGTCGCAGGCCCAGAATCAGTTCGGTGACCTGACGGCGCATGGTCTGCGGTTTGGGGGCGGCGGCCTTCGCGAACTCGGCGGCCAGCACCTCCAGCGAGCTGTACGGCTCCGGTGCGGGATCGGCGGGGTCTTCAGGTGCCCGGTGGTCGGTTGCGGGATGTTCTGGCGCCGGGGTCGACGGCGGCTGGCGGGTGGCTTCGGGCTGGGCGGGCGGGGTGAGGTCGGCGCCGGGGCGTGCGGCGAACACGGACTGCCAGGCAGCACGCATGGCGGCGGCGGTATCGAAGCGTCGGCCCGCATCCCGGGCCAGGGCGATGCGGAAAAACCCGGTCAACGCTTCGGCGCGGGTTCGCGAATAGGTGCCGAAATCCTCCGGGGTCACCGACACGTCATCGGTCAGCACCCGCGGATCGCTCACGCCGTCGCCGTAGACCGGGGTGGTGCTGGTCGCCATCTCGTAGAGCACCACGGCCGCCGAATAGCGTTCGGCCGCCGAATCGTAGGCGGTGCGCAGACCGGACCCGAGGAACGGATCCCGGTACGGGGGCGTGCCGGCATCCACCTGGTCGACGGGGGCGCGCGACAGCGAAAAATCGAACAGGGTGAGTCTGGTTGTGGCGCGCGTCGACTTGGCGCCCCGGCTCTTGGCTCGTGCGGATTCCGTGCGAGTGAGACCCAGGTTGGCCGGTTTGATGTCGCGGTGGGTGATACCGGCCGCGTCGAGCGCGACCACGGCGTCGAGCAGGTCGGTGCCCAGCGCCTTGAGCGGGGTCTCGGCCAGCGCCGTGTGCCGGATGATGTCGGCCAAAGTCTGCTCGCCGCAGTCGCTCAACAGCAGCGCGGTGCGGTCGGCCAACTGCAGTGGGCCCTCGATCAGCTGCACCACGCCGGGGACCGGCGGCGACTGGGCGGCCAGCGCGGACAGCGCGTCGGCCTCGTCGTGCAGGCGGGCACCGGCGGCGTCATTCAACCCCACCTTGAGGACGCGGCCGACGTCATCGCGGTGATCGAGCACCGCGACGCCACGCGCGGTAGACCCCGAACCGAGAATCCGCGTTACCTCGAATCGGTCGCCCAGCAGGGCGCCGATCGGCGGGGACAGCGGATCGGGGGCATCGGCGTGCGCCGGCTGCTGCAGGCCGCGGCGATAATCGTCGAGCGCGGCCGCGAGCTGCTGGGCCCCGAACCGCGGGCGGCGCGTCTTGGGGTCGGTGTCGACGCGGCTCGACACCGACGGGCGAGTGGCGTGCAGCACCAGCTCGCGCAGCGCCTCGTCGACGAACTGGCCGGACTCGGCCGCTAAATCCAGGCCCTGCTCGCGCTGCAGGCGGCTGATTAGGTCGGCACGGTCGCGCGCGGGGCGTCGACCCCCGGAGAACAAGAAGTAGGCGAGCGCGCCGAAAGAGAAGACGTCGAGGGCGATGCGGTCGGCGCCGGTCGACCAGCGTTCTTCCGGCGCCTGAAAAACCTCGTCCGACGACGCGGCCCCCGACGTCGATACCGCGCTGCCCAGCGACGTCGACGAGCGGGTGTCGTCGCTGTGAATGCGGCCGGCCCACGACCAGTCGACCAACCGCACCGAGACCTGGCCGGCGTCGAGAGCAGCAGTATCGATCAGCACCGACGACGGACCCAGCCCGCGATGGGCCACCTGGTTGCGGTGGGCATACGCCAATGCCTCGGCGACCTGGGCGGCGACGGTTAGCTGCTGCTGCGCGGTCAGCGTGCGCGTTACCAGTGCCAGATCCAGCGGCGTGAAGCCGTCGGTGACCGGATAGATGAGGACGGTGTTGCCGTCGTCGTCCTGCACCAGATCCTCGGGGACGAGGATCGACTCGTGGCGCAGGGCCGACAACAGGGCGTACTCGCGGGCCATCCGGCGGTGCGCCGCGGCCCGCGAATGCGCCGGGGTGCCCGGGCTTAGGGAGACGATGCGGGCCAGCCCCTTGCGGTCGCTGCCCTTGTGTTCGGCCGCCCACTCCTGCCAGTCGGCGCCGGCGGCGAGCGGAGCGCCCTTGATGGTCCACGAACCGGCGTCCCGGCTGGTGCGACGGGCCACCCCCAACTCCTGCAAGGCCACCGCGATGATGAGCCCGAGATCGTCGGTGATCGCCCGATCGGTGGGCGCCTCCAGGACGCGGGTCGACAGGCCCGGAAGACCCGACTGGTCCTCGAAACCGTCCGGCCCGAACAGTCCGTTGATGGCGATGGTGGGCAGGTCGGCGCGAAAATCGGTGGCATGCAAGAACACCGACTCCGAGATGAACGGCAGCGCCCGCCGCACCTCGTGCGGGTTGAGGCCGTGCGCGAGGGCGACCTGGCGCGCCTTCTCCTCCAGCCGGGTGGCCAGCCGCTGCGCCTTGCGGCGAGTGATCAGCAGCGGGGAACGCTGCGTGCGTTTGGCCCCGCTGGGAAGGGTACGGACCCAGTTGTTCTCGTCGCCACGCAGAACACCCTGGAAGTGTTTGAGTTCGATCAGGTGCAGGCGTCGTCGGCCCAGCACCAAGGCGTCGATCTCGTGCCACTGGCCGTGGTTGTCCATGAACTCGAAGTTGGTCCACGCGCGGTACGGGGCGGCGTTGGGAATCACGTAGCGAAGAAGGTCGAGGCCTTCCTTCTCGTGCGGGAAAGCCGACTTGGAGACTTCGATCCACCGGTCATCGCCGAGAGCCACGGTCCCCCCATCCTGTGCGCCACCCGTCCCGCCACGCGCAGAGTGCGCGTCGTCGTGCCACGGTCGGCTGTGATGTTACCGACAGCACCGCAGGTGCTGAGACAGGTGGGCTCGGTGGCAGAGGGGGCGGTGTCGAGGCCGGTGCCGGGTCGGAGCTGCGCGGGGTGGTCGCGGGCATGGCGCGGACCACTCTGAGAGACGAAGAGCCAGGAAAGGAGCGCCTCGATCGCGGTGTTGATCAGTTCCTCATAGCTATTGCGCACAGCCTCGCCGAAGTTCGTTGCGGACCATTCCAGAATATCGTCCAGGTCCACCTCGGCCTCAGGCGAGAACTCCAGGAACAGGGTCACTGCGATTCGTCGGCAGCGCGCCCGGATGCGAGACGTCCTCGTTCGTGGAGGTATCCACGAAGGCCGCCACTCGGGATTCGGACGCCGTTGCCCGAGTCGAGGCCGGAGAGACCCTTATTGACTGCGGTGCGAAGCGCTGCTGATCGCTCCTGCTCGACGTCGTGTTCGCCGAGCGTCGCCACGAGCTTCTTGACAACCTCGGCGCGCTCCTCGCGCGGCAGCGACTTGGCGCTGGTGAGGATTTCGGCGGCAGTAGGGGTCATGACCTCAGCCTATGCGGCCGATCGGTCAACGATCGCTGTGTCGAATAGGTGAGACCATCAGCGCCGTTGCCGGCGACTGCGGTGGTGTGCTCGCGTGATCGTTGTGGCGACCGGACATACCACGCCGTGATCGGGCGATGTTCGTTCGTTCGGTTGAACGAATGTCGTGGGAAGGGGTTCGAATTGTCGGAGCCTCACCTCATGATGGTCGGTGCAGAGCCGTAGTCGCGGGCAGAGTGCCGATGGCCGGAGGAGTGCTGAGGTGGTGGCGGTCGTGAGTGTCGATCGTGAGATCAAGGACTGGGACATCGAACGCGTGGTGCCGGAGTGGTTCTGCGGCACTGATGGACAGTTCGTAGTGGTGGATCAGCACTTGTGGATTGCAAGGGAAGGAGACCTCCCGACGGGCGCAGGGCAGCATCCGGCGAAGCGGGTTCCACTGATCGAGGTCGCGATGTTCACGGTGGTTGACGGTGCTCGAAAGGGCGAACAACTTGTGCGGCCGGTGTTGGTCACGGACGACGCGATCCTTCGCCCGAAAGCCGAGAATGCGGAGAGCGTGACTTTGGCGGTGCGAGAATTCACCGCGTTCCGGCGAATGGCGGCGAGGGAGGGCATCGCCGTCGCCAATCTTGTGAGCGGTCGGCGTATCGCCGCGGCTGTCGTTGCACCAGAGCGGACCACCGCACCGGATTCGGTGGACTCGTCAGTGCGGGTCCCGACACCGGAGCGGGTTGACTCGCTTGAGGTGCAGGCCAGGGACGAACGCGCCCGCTGGACCGCTGCTGCCGTAGCCGGCCGGCCGCGATCCTCCGGCGGCGTCACTACGTCGGAGGTGCGAACGACTGCCTCCTCAACGTACGAGCCGGCGACTCCGACAGGTTTGCCTCGCACCCGGCCGGTCCAGGAGGAGATGATCGTCCCCGTTGGGATGCCGGACGGACTCAAGGTCGCACAACCCGTCTCGGCCACCGCAATCCCGGTCATCGCGGTTTCGGTGCCGACTGCGGGAGCCGAGTCATGCGCAGAGGCGCCCCCGGCTGACGAAGCTCACTCCGGGGACGTGCAAGCTGTCGTGAGTCCCGAGGTACAGGCCGGAATGCAGCAGGTGATCGGACGCTTCGGTGGCGTTGCGCTGCAGGAGGAACTAGCCAAGCATGCGACCTCGGAGACCAAGTGGGTCACGCATTCGGCTCGACGTGAGGCGACGGTATCGGCGATTGCCATGAGAGTGTCTTCCGATGCGGTGAGTTGGTTCGAGGTGGCCCAGAAGTGGGTGGCTGTCGGCGGAAGACCGTCGGACGAGAAGGAGCTCTTGCGTAGGGAAGCGATCGCCGAATCGCTGCGGGCATTGGAGCTGTCCGCGGGCACCGCTCTCGATGGTTCGACTGAGGCCGAACGACAGGCTCGGGCTCTGATCGGCTCGGATCGATTCGATCGGCTCATGAACGCTTTCGGACGGAGGCGGCCGCGCAAGTCCACGACCGAGGCCCCTCGCCGCGCGACGAAACGTAGATCAAAACAGTCATCACCGGCGTGCCAGCAGGACCGGCCGCTTCCGACCGTGTCAGAGACTCAATCGCCCGTCATGACACCGCATCAGTCCCGGGAGACCAGCGGTGTGGCGACGTCCGTGCGTACCGCCGCCCCGAGTGGACAAGCTCCCGCTCGTTTCGGCGACAAAGCTCGCGTGCGGGTGGATATCGAGGGCTTCCGAACTGTCGCTGTTGTCGACTTACGAAACTGGGCGGTGGAGGTGACGGCCGGCGAGCTGCGCGGATCGACGTTCCGCCACCCCACAAGTGCCTTGAACGCAGTGATTGAGCGGACTGCGGTCGGACATGACCGGGTGAGTGACGGTCTGGACCACTGGATGCTCGATGATGCGTCGGGACAGCTACTTCGAGACGTGGTGTCGACGTGACGGGATGGACCATCGTCTCGGCGGCGGAACTGCCTGCCGGGGGACCCCTGCGATCAGGTGCCGAAGCGCTACTACCGTCGCCGAGCCCGAGCGTTGCGATGAGCCTGTTCATGTTGGCCGCCGAGGCCGCGCCGCTGACCGTCGCCCGCGCTCAGAAGATTGCGCGGCTGTCCGCCGATGAAACCGCTGACCTCCTCGATTGTTTGGTGATGGATGGTGAGCTCGTCGTCGATGAGATCCCCGGCTGCTATCTCAGGAGTGGGCGATGCAGGTAGAGCTAAAGGGACTGATCCTGCGGAAGTGGCAATCGGAGACGATCACGCGCTGGCAGGAGCACGACCGCCGGGGCATCGTCGAGGCGGTCACGGGCACAGGTAAGACCGCGGTTGGGTTGGCGGCAGTGGCAGACGGACTCGGCCGTGGACGTCGGGCTCTGATCGTCGTTCCCAGCGCCGGGTTGATGGCGCAGTGGACGAACGCGGCGCGCAAAGCACTCCCGACAGCTCGAATCGGTCAGCGCGGTGACCGACGCCAAGATTCACTCGCCGACGTCGATGTTCTGGTCGCGATCGTCAATTCGGCGATCTCCATGGCATTCCCGCCCGAGGGCGACCTGCTGTTGGTGGCCGACGAAGTTCACCGGTACGGCGCGGAGTCGTTCGCTCAGATCCTGTCGGACCGTTTCGGGGAGCGAATCGGTTTGACCGCGACACTGGAGCGCAGCGACGACGGCGTGGACGCGAAGATCACGCCCTACTTCGAGAACCTTCTCGGCGGGTGCGACTTCGCGAGGGCCAAGACCGAGTCGATCATCGCGCCGATCCGCGTTTTGACGGTGAGCGTGCAGTTCACGCCGAGAGAGCGTTCCGAGTATCAAGAACTCGACAGCACGCTGCGCAAGGAGCGCTTCATCCTCATCGACCGGTTCGGCTGCCGAGAGGAGCCATTCGGTGCCTTCCTGGCCGACGTCCAGGCGCTGAGTGAACACGGCGAGTTCGCCGCGATGAAGTCGGCGAAGCGGTATCTTTCCGCGTTCAGCGGTCGCAAGGCGCTCCTGGCCACCAGCAAACAGAAGCTCGAAATTCTCGGCAAGATCGGCGGGGTCCTTGCGCTCGGCGGTCGCACGATCGTCTTCTCCGAAACCAAGGACTCTTGTCACGCCGCGGCGCGTGAGCTCGTGGGCCGAGGCGTCGAAGCCAAGGCCTTCACCAGTGATCTCGGCCGTGACGAGCGCACCGCGTTGCTCACCTCGTTCGCTCAAGGCGAGGTCGCTGCGCTGGCCGCGCCCCGCGTCCTGGACGAAGGGATCGACGTTCCCGAGGCTGACCTGGCCGTGATCATGGCGAGCAGCAGGTCGCGCCGGCAGATGATCCAGCGCATGGGCCGCGTCGTTCGGCCGAAGGCGGACGGTAGGGCGGCGACCTTCGTTGTTCTCTACATGCAGGGAAGTATCGAGGACCCGGCCCGCGGTGCCCACGAAGATTTCCTCAGTCACCTGCTCGACGTCGCAGATGTGATCGTCGACCAGCCGTCGGCGGAGGCGGTGTCCACACTGGCGGGTTGGATTGGCGTGTCACCGGAGCAAGTCCGCGAGACTCAGCGGGCGCCGCGGGTGGCCGCATTGCGTGCCTTGAACGACGGCTTCGATGTGCATACCCCAGTTAAGGTGGGCGACGCCGCGACCGTCCTGCGCGCCATGGCGAGTCGGGGCGACGTGCCGCTGACAGACCGCGCGCTCGCCGTCCTGTCGGTCCTCACCGTGCGCCAACTGCGGGTGTTGGCCACGCGGTTCGGACTTGGGGGCGCACCGCCGAGGTCTGTGCGGGATACAGCCCGCAGCCTCGACCTGGCACCGGAGGCGATCGTCCGCATCGAGGATGAGGCACTCACCAGGCTGACACACCCCGACACCGCAGAGGTGCTGGCCGAACTCGCGGAGCTGGTGGCCCGGCGACATCGAGGCCGAAGTACCGATCACGCGGTGGCGGGGTCACATCCGTCGAGAAATCGTTGAGGCTGAGGGATCTCGTCAAGAGGCGGTTCGCTGTAGCCGGTAGAAGTGCGCGGGTTGGGGAACCGGTCGGTAGGCGTCGGGCATCAGGTCGTCGTCGGTGAGTTGCCAGCCCGGCAGTCGGTCGAGGACCTCGTCGAGCGTCGTGCCCGACGGCACATTCGGCGGTGCCTTGCCGTCCGGCCACGGGTCGAAAGCCACCATGAGCAGGGTCGCGTCGGGGGCCGCGAGTGCCTGGACACCTCGGCCCCAACCGGCACGTTCTTCCGGGCTGAGACCGTGGTAACAGCCACCGTCGAAGAAGAAGTCGAAGGACCCCTGGGCGCATGCTGCGAGATCGGAAGCATCGCCCACCACGAAGTCGATGGACTCGGCTCCCGGTCGTTGACGTGCAGCGTCGATGGCGTCGTCGACGTAGTCGACCCCGGTCACCTGCCATCCGCGTTCGGCGAGCGTGACGGCGTGACCTCCGCGACCACAGCCGATGTCGAGAGCGCGCCGCGTGGATCCCGGGTGGGCTTGCGACTCTCTGTCAAAGAACGACGACTCGAACTCGGCGGCCGCCGCACCGGCAGCCTCCCACGGGACGAAGCCGACTCGATATGCCTCGGTGAAGAACGCCTTCGCATCCTCATGAACACTGGACATTGCATCCTCCTCTGCGAAAAGGGTCTGCACTTTGAATATGAACCTGCGCCTCACCAAGGTCAAGGGGGTCCGAGATCCGACGCCACGACCGATCGGGCGCGCGACATGCGGTCGTTCGCAAGGCGGTAAAACCGGTGCCACTACGCTCGAGGAGTACCTCGGTTCCGCTGTCCGCGGCGTCGGCGAATCTCGATCGAAAGGCCAGACCACATGACCGACCTCTGGGTCACCCGTACCGGCACCCGCCGCTACACCGGACAGTCCAGCCGCGGCGCCGAAGTCCTCATCGGCTCGGCCGACGACGAGGGTGTCTTCACCCCGGGTGAGCTGATGAAGATCGCGCTGGCCGCGTGCGCAGGGCTGTCCACCGACTTCACCCTGAGTCGTCGCCTCGGCGACGACTACGACGCCACCATCCGCGTCTCGGGCGAAGCCGACCGGGAGAACGAGGTGTACCCGCGACTGGAGGAGGTGCTGGAGGTGGATCTGTCGGAACTGGATCCGGCGGCCGCCGAGCGCCTGCTGACCGTGGTCGAGCGCGCCGTGGACAAGTACTGCACCGTCGGCCGCACGCTGAAGGCGGGCACCGAGGTGAACCTGACGATCGTGCCGGACTGAGCACCGACATGACCGAGACGCCGGAATCCGTTCAACGCCTGACCGCCCACGTGCACGGCCACGTCCAGGGCGTCGGCTTCCGGTGGTGGACGCGATCGCGGGCCCTGGAGCTCGGGCTCACCGGGTACGCCAAGAATTTGGCCGACGGTCGGGTGCTGGTGGTGGCCGAGGGGCCGCGCCCGGCGCTGGACACGCTCCTGGCGCAGTTGCGTTCGGGACATACCGCGGGCCGGGTGGACCTGGTGGTGGACAGCTTCGGCCCGCCGCGCGGCGAACACACCGGATTCCGCGAGCGGTGACCGGTTCGGCCGTTCACCCTGGGTATTCTTGGTTCTCGTGCACCTGAAAAGCCTGACCCTCAAGGGCTTCAAGTCCTTTGCGTCGGCGACGACTCTGCGCTTCGAGCCGGGGATCACCTGCGTGGTGGGTCCCAACGGCTCGGGCAAGAGCAACGTCGTCGACGCGTTGACGTGGGTGATGGGCGAGCAGGGTGCCAAGGCGCTACGCGGCGGCAAGATGGCCGACGTCATCTTCGCGGGCACCTCGGGCCGGGCCCCGCTGGGCCGCGCCGAGGTGACGCTGACCATCGACAACTCCGACGGCGCGCTGCCCATCGAGTACTCCGAGGTCTCGGTGACGCGCCGGATGTTCCGCGACGGGGCCGGCGAATACGAGATCAACGGCACCCCCTGCCGTCTGCTCGACGTGCAGGAACTGCTCTCCGACTCCGGTATCGGCCGCGAGATGCACGTGATCGTGGGGCAGGGGCGGCTGTCGACGATCCTGGAATCGCGCCCCGAGGAACGACGCGCCTTCATCGAGGAGGCCGCGGGCGTCCTCAAACACCGGCGCCGCAAGGAGAAGGCGGCGCGCAAGCTCGACGCGATGGCCGGCAACCTGGCGCGCCTGACCGACCTCACCGGCGAACTGCGTCGCCAGCTCAAACCGCTCGGCCGGCAAGCGGAGGTGGCTCGGCGGGCCGCCACCGTGCAGGCCGAACTCCGCGACGCCCGGCTCCGGCTGGCCGCCGACGACCTGGTGCGGCGCCGCACCGAGATGGCCGAACACTCGGCCGTCGAGGACGAAGTCCGCCGCAAGGCCGACGAGGTCTCGGCCGAACTCGACGAAGCCACCGCCGCGTTGGCCGTCGCCCAGGAACTGTTGGCGCAGGTCGCGCCCGCCGCGACGGAGGCCGGTCGGGCCTTCTACACGCTGTCGGCGCTCGGGGAGCGCGTTGAGGGCACCCGACGTCTGGCCGCCGAGCGCGCCACCAACCTGTCCGGCCCCAGCGCCGCGCCGACCGGGCCAGACCCCGAAGAACTGGAACGTCGCGCCGAGGAGGCCGCGCTCGCCGAGGCCGAACACGAAGCCGTGGTGGAGGAGATCGCCGGGCAGCTGGAGTACGCCACGGCGGGTCTGGCCGCCGCCGAACAGGCCTCGGCGCAGGCCGAACGCGCGCACCTGGCGGCGGTGCAGGCCGTCGCCGACCGGCGCGAAGGCGTGGCGCGACTGGAAGGGCAGGCCGCCACGTTGCGCAGCCGCGTCGAGTCGGTCGAGGGGGAGTCGCTGCGACTGACCGAGGCGATCGACGCGGCCGGTGAGCGGGCCGCGGTCGCCCAGCGCGAACTGGACGCGGCCGCCGAGCGCATGCGCGAACTCGAAGACCGCGAAGAGGGCCTGGACGCCCACCACGAACGCTGCGCGGCCGCGCTGACCGCCGCCAAAGAGAGAGTGGAGGCGCTGCGCCTGTCCGAACGGGAGTCGCAGCAGCAGATCGCCTCGCTGACCGCGCGCATCGACGCCCTGGCCGTCGGCCTGGAACGCGCCGACGGCGGTGCCTGGCTCCTCGAGCGAGGCACCGACGGGCTGTTGGCGCCGCTGTCGGAGCTGATCACGGTGGAGCCGGGCTACGAGACCGCGATCGCCGGCGCGCTGGGTCGGGCCGTCGACGCGGTCGCGACCGTCGACCAGGCCGCGGCGTTGGCCGCGCTGGAGGCGCTGCGCGTGGGCGACGGCGGCCGCGCCGCGCTGATCGTCGGCGGCCTGCCCGATCAGGTGCACGGCGATCGGCCGCAACTGCCGAGCGGAACGGTGTGGGCGCGGGACGTGGTGACCGCGCCGGGCTCCATCGCCGGTGCCATCGACCTGCTGCTGGCGCGCATCGTGCTGGTCGACGACCCCGCCGAGGCGATGACCATCGCCCGTCGACACGACGTGCTGGCGGTGACCCGCGCCGGTGACCGGGTGAGCGCGGCCGTGGTCGAGGGAGGCGTGTCGGCTCGGCCGTCGACCCTGGAAGTGCAGTCGGCCATCGACACCGCCACCGAAGACCTCGCCCGTGCGCGGCGGGCGGCAGAGCAGTTCGACGCCGACCTGGCGCAGGCGCTCACCGCCGAACGCGAGGCCGCCGAGGACGCCGAAGGCGCGCTGGCCGCGCTCGGCGAGTCCGACGCCAACGTGGGTGCCGCCTACGAGCTGCTCGGACGACTCGGCTCCGACATCCGCGCCGCCGAGCAGGAGGCCCAACGCCTGGTGCGCCAGCGCGAGCAGGCCGAACACGGCCGCGCGGCCAACCTGACCGAACTCACCGAACTGGAGGAGCGGCTGCGCCTGGCCGTGGACGAGGGCAGCGCCGAGCACGACGACGACGCCGACCGCGCCCTGCGGGAGGCGACCGCCGCCGAGGTCGCCACCGCGCGTTCGGTGGAGGTGGAGACCCGCCTGGCGCTGCGCACCGCCGAGGAGCGGCTCGCGTCGTACCGCGGCAAGGCCGACGGCCTGCGCCGCAGCGCCGCCGCCGAGCGCACCAGCCGGGAACGTCAGCAGCGCCACGACGCGCAACGACGGTATGCGGCCGGAGTCGCCGCCGCGGTGGCGACCGCCGCCGACAAGGTGATGACGCAGGTCAGCGCCACCGTCGCCGCGGCCGCCGCCGGCCGCGACGAGCTGGAGGCCGCGCGCGCGGCCCACACCGCCGAGGTCGACGCGCTGCGGGCCCGCGTGGACGCGGCCACCGCGACGCTGAACTCGCTGCGCGATGCCGTGCACCGCGACGAACTGGCCAAGGCGCAGGCCGCGCTGCGCATCGAGCAGTTGGAGGAACAGATCCTCGAACAGTTCGCGGTGGCGCCGGACGACCTGGTCGCCGAGTACGGGCCGGACGTGCCGATGCCGCCGTCGGACCTGGAGTTCCGCGAGTACGAGGACGCCAAGGCGCGCGGCGAACTCGTCGTCGCACCGGCGCCGATGCCGTTCGACCGCGCCACCCAGGAGTCGCGGGCCAAGCGTGCGCAGAAGGACCTGACCACCCTCGGCAAGGTGAATCCGCTGGCGCTGGAGGAGTTCTCGGCGCTCACCGAACGCTACGAGTTCCTCTCCACCCAGCTCGAGGACGTCAAGGGCGCTCGCGCCGATCTGCTCGACGTGATCGCCGACGTCGACGCCCGGATCCTGCAGGTCTTCACCGACGCCTACGCCGACGTGGAGAAGGAGTTCTCCCAGGTCTTCGCCACGCTGTTCCCGGGCGGCGAGGGGCGGCTGGTGCTGACCGATCCCAGCGACATGCTGACCACCGGTGTGGAGGTGGAGGCCCGCCCGCCCGGTAAGAAGGTCAAACGGCTGTCGCTGCTGTCCGGCGGCGAGAAGTCCCTCACGGCGGTGGCCATGCTGGTGGCGATCTTCCGCGCCCGGCCCTCACCGTTCTATGTGATGGACGAGGTGGAGGCCGCCCTCGACGACGCCAACCTGCGCAGGCTCATCAGCCTGTTCGAGCAACTGCGGGAACGCAGCCAATTGATTGTCATCACCCACCAGAAGCCGACCATGGAGATCGCCGACGCGCTGTACGGCGTCAGCATGCGCGGCGACGGCATCACCGAAGTCATTTCCCAGCGCCTGAAAGGCTCCACGTGAACACCCAAGTCATCATCGGCATCGTCATCGGCGTCGTCCTGCTTCTGGCCCTGGTGGTCGGCACCGGCATCGCGTTGCAGCGTCGTCGGCGGATCTCGCTGACGCAGGCGCCGCCCACCCGGGCCGTCGACGGCCGGCCCGAGGTGGACAAGTCCGGCGGCTACCAGACCGGTTCGGGCTTCTCGTTCACCCAGGGCGGCACGGCCACCCTGGAACCGGAGACTCCCAAGCCTGCCGCGCCGAAGCCTCCCGCGCCGAAGGCCGCACCCGCGGCACCGGAGCCGTCGGTGGCCGACGAGGCCGAGAAGATCCTGGAGACCGAGGCCGACGGCGCTCCCAGTGAGCCGCTGGTGGTGGAGGAGGCCGTCGAGGCGGCCGAGACGCAGACCGCGGCGCCCGAGGTCGAGACGCCTGCTGTCGAGACGCCCGCAGCCGAGACGCCCGCAGCCGAAGCTCCCGCTGTCGAAGCTCCCGAGGTCCAGACGCCCGCCGTCGAGGTGCCCGAGACTCCCGAGGTCGCGGCGGCACCGCAGCTCGACGAGATCGCGCCCACCGAGGGCCGCCTGTCCCGACTGCGCGGTCGCCTGGCCCGCTCGCAGGGCGCCATCGGCTCGTCGATGCTCGGTCTGCTCGGTGCCGGCGACCTCGACGAGGACAGCTGGGAAGAGATCGAAGACACCCTGGTGATGGCCGATCTGGGGACGGCGGCGACCACCGCGGTGATCGAGAGCCTGCGCGCCGAACTGGCCTCGGACAAGGTCCGTTCGGCCGACGATGCGCGCGCCGCCCTGCACCGGGTGCTGGTGGAGCAGCTGCGCCCGGACCTGGACCGCTCGGTCAAGGCGTTGCCGCACGCGGGCGGTCCGGCCGTGGTGCTGGTGGTCGGCGTCAACGGTGTCGGCAAGACGACCACCACCGGCAAGCTGGCCCGCGTGCTGGTGGCCGACGGTCGCCGCGTGCTGCTGGGCGCCGCGGACACCTTCCGCGCCGCCGCCGCCGATCAGCTCCAGACCTGGGGCGAGCGCGTCGGTGCCGGGATCGTGCGCGGCAAGGAAGGCGCCGACCCGGCGTCGGTGGCCTTCGACTCGGTGGTCGCCGGCATCGACGACGGCGTGGACGTGGTCCTGATCGACACGGCCGGACGCCTGCACACCAAGACCGGCCTGATGGACGAGCTGGGCAAGGTCAAGCGCGTGGTGGAGAAGAAGACTCCGGTCGACGAGGTGCTGCTGGTGCTCGACGCCACCGTCGGCCAGAACGGGCTGATGCAGGCCAAGGTCTTCGCCGAGGTCGTCGACCTGACCGGCGTGGTGCTGACCAAGCTCGACGGCACCGCCAAGGGCGGCATCGTCTTCCGCATCCAGGACGAGCTCGGGGTGCCGGTGAAGCTGGTCGGCCTGGGCGAGGGCGCCGACGATCTCGCGCCCTTCGACCCGGCGGCCTTCGTCGACGCGTTGCTGTAGCGGCGCCGCGGCTGCGGGCCATACTGGTGGGGAAGCCAGCCGAACGAGGAGCCCCCGCCATGACCGCCACCCACGACGTCTTCAATCAGGCGCCGCCGCGTATCGACGTCAACGAGTACACCAGCCACGTGGCGCTCACCGAGGCGGTCGAGGTGTACGGCGGCGGCTGGGCGGCCGAGGCGCTCACCGAGGCCGGAGCGCTGGTGGGCCGCGCCGACTTCCAGCGGGACGCGGAACTGGCCAACACCCTCACGCCGAAGCTCGTCTCGCACGACCGCTGGGGCCACCGGATCGACGACGTCGAGTTCCATCCGGCGTACCACCGCATCATCGGTGACGCGATCGCCCACGGCGCGCACACCAGCTGCTGGTCGGACCCGCGCGACGGCGCGCACGTGGCGCGGGCGGCGATGTTCATGCAGTTCGGTCAGATCGAACCCGGCCACGCCTGCCCGGTCAGCATGACCCACGCCGTGGTGCCGTCGCTGCGGGTGGATTCGGAGCTGGCGCAGCGGTGGCTGCCGCGGGTGTTCTCCCGCGAATACAGCCACGACCTGGGCGCCGGCGACAAGCCGTCGGCCATCTTCGGCATGGCGATGACCGAGAAGCAGGGCGGCTCGGACGTGCGGGCCAACACCACGCGTGCCGTCGAGCAGGCCGACGGCACGTACCTGATCACCGGCCACAAGTGGTTCTGTTCGGCGCCGCAGTCCGACGCCTTCCTGGTGCTGGCCCAGACCGAGCCGGGCGTCACCTGCTTCGTGGTGCCGCGGGTGCTGCCCGACGGCACGCGCAACGTCTTCGCGATCCAGCGACTGAAGGACAAGCTGGGCAACAAGTCCAACGCCTCCAGCGAGATCGAGTTCTCCCAGACGGTGGGCTGGCGCCTCGGCGACGAGGGCGCCGGGGTGAAGACCATCATCGAGATGGTCAACCAGACCCGCCTGGACTGCATCCTCGGCAGCGCCGCCGGCATGCGGCAGTCGGTGGCCGAGGCGGCCTGGCATGTGCGTCACCGCAGCGCCTTCGGCGCCACCCTCATCGACCAGCCCGCGATGACCGCGGTGATCGCCGACCTGCAGGTGGAGGCCGAGGCCGCGGTGTGGATGGGCATCCGCCTGGCCGCCGCCTACGACGACGACGCGCCCGAGTCGGCGGCGTTCCGTCGTCTCGCGACGGCCGTCGGCAAGTACTGGGTGTGCAAGCGCGGACCGAACCACGCCTACGAGGCCCTCGAATGCCTCGGCGGCAACGGGTACACCGAAACCGGTTTCCCGCTGGCGCGCCGCTACCGGGAACAGCCGGTCATGGCCGTGTGGGAGGGCTCGGGCAACGTGATCGCCCTGGACGTGCTGCGGGCCATGATGCGCGATCCGCAGTCGGTGGAGGCCGTCGACAACGAGATGGCCGCCGCGCTCGGGGAGTACCACGAGTACGACCTGCACGTGGAGCGCACCCGCAAGCTGCTCGCCGAGGCGGCGGCCGATCCGGGCAACGCACCGGCGCTGGCGCGTCGACTCACCGAGTCGATGGCGGTCGCGCTGGCGGGTTCGGTGCTGATCCAGCAGGCGCCGTCGGCGGTCACCGAGGCCTTCGTCGCCGGGCGCATCGCCGAACCGGGCCACATGTACGGCGTGCTCGATCCGCGGCTGGACCTGACCGGGATCGCCGCGCGCGCCTGACGAAACGCAGCGTTCACCGTCGGGCGGGGCGCGTAACACGCCCGTCACGGTTGCGCGCGATTCGGTGAAATCTGCGCGCGGGACCGTCTTCTCACACGCCGAAACCGGCGTAGATGAGGAGGTCCACCGTGACAACGGCGCTACCCGACAGCGTTTTCGGCACATTCGACACCGGCGACACCGCCTGGGTCCTGATCAGCGCGGCGCTCGTGCTGCTGATGACCCCGGCGCTGGCGTTCTTCTACGGTGGTCTGTGCCGCGGCAAGGCAGTCCTGAACATGATGATGATGTCGTTCATCGCGTTGGCATCGGTCACCGTCGTCTACATCCTGTTCGGTTTCTCGATGTCCTTCGGGAACTCGCTCACCGGATCCGGCGACATCGGGGGAGTCTTCTCCAACCCGTTCTCGCTCTTCGGCGTGGAGCAGCTGATGCAGACCCGCGAGGTCGACGGCGTGACGCAGGTGGTGATGTGGGGCGAGACCGGCATTCCGGCGGTCGTCTTCATGGCCTTCCAGCTGACCTTCGCCGTGATCACCGTGGCGCTGATCAGCGGTGCGATCGCCGAGCGGGCCAAGTTCTCCACCTGGGTGGTCTTCACCGTCTTCTTCACCACGCTGGTGTATTTGCCGCTGGCGCACATGGTCTGGGGCGGCGGCCTGCTGTCCGGCTCCGATCGTGGTTTCGCCGCCTGGATGTTCGGCTCCACCGACGGTGAGGCCAACGTGGTGCCGATCGACTTCGCCGGCGGCACCGTGGTGCACATCAACGCCGGTATCGCCGCGCTGGTCCTGGTGCTGTTCGTCGGCAAGCGGATGGGCTTCGGCAAGACCCCGTACCGCCCGCACAACATCCCGTTCGTCATGCTCGGCGCCGCACTGCTGTGGTTCGGCTGGTTCGGTTTCAACGCGGGCTCCGAGCTCGCCGCCGACGCCACCGCCGGCCTGGTGTGGGTCAACACCACCGCCGCGGCCGCCGCGGCGATCATCGGCTGGTTGCTGGTGGAATGGCGACGCGACGGCCACGCGACCAGTGTGGGCGCGGCCTCGGGCATCGTCGCCGGACTGGTGGCGATCACCCCGGCCTGCGGGGCCCTGACCCCGCTCGGTTCGCTCGGCCTCGGTCTGGTCGCCGGTGCGCTGTCGGCCCTGGCCATCGGCCTCAAGAGCAAGTTCGGCTTCGACGATTCGCTCGACGTGGTGGGCGTGCACCTGGTCTCCGGTCTCTGGGGCACGGTCGGGATCGGCCTGCTGGCCAAGGATTCGGGTCTGTTCTACGGCCACGACGCCAAGCAGTTGGCCGTGCAGACGGTCATCGCGCTGGTGGCCCTCGCCTTCACCGCCGTGATGACCACCGTGATCGCTTTCGCGCTCAAGCCGCTCGGCTGGCGGGTCGACCGGGAGGCCGAGGCCACCGGTATCGACTCCTCCGAACATGCCGAGACCGCCTACGAGCTCGCCTGACGGCCTGCCGACGGCACACGAATCCGACCGAATCGAAAAAGGGAAGAATGTAGTCATGAAACTGATTACCGCCATCATCAAACCGTTCACGCTCGAAGAGGTGAAATCGGGCCTGGAACAGCTCGACATCGTGGGCATGACCGTCAGTGAAGTGCAGGGTTACGGTCGGCAGAAGGGCCACACCGAGGTGTACCGCGGCGCCGAGTACGCCGTCGACTTCGTGCCGAAGGTGCGGGTGGAAGTGGTGGTGGACGACGAGGACGTGGACCAGGTGGTCGATGTGATCGTCGAGTCCGCCCGGACCGGCAAGATCGGCGACGGCAAGGTCTGGATCACCCCGGTGGAGTCGGTGGTCCGGGTGCGAACCGGTGAACGCGGATCCGACGCGCTCTGAGCGCATGAGCGACCCGGCCCGCGCCCTCGTGGCGGCGCGGGCCGGGGCGCTTGCCGGTTTCGCCCTGGACCGGCCGGCCGGCGCCGCCCTGCGTGCGGCGTTGACCGAGGCCTACGAGGGGTGGCTTCGGGCCCGCGCCGAGGAGCTGGGCGTGACCGATGGCAGCGGCTTCGCGATCGTCGCCGTCGGCGCCCTGGGGCGGCGGGAGACCGTGCCCGGCTCGGATCTGGATCTGGTGCTGCTGCACGAGAACCGTCATCCCGAACGCCTCGGCCCCATCGCGGACGGCCTCTGGTATCCCATCTGGGATTCGGGGCTGAGCCTGGACCACAGTGTGCGCACCCTGACCGACGCGGTGCAGGCCGCGCGCGGGGAGCCCACCGCGACCCTGGGGCTGCTGGACGCGCGGTTCATCGCCGGGGACGCCGACCTGGCCGCGCTGCTGGTGGATGCGGTGCGCAATCTGTGGCGCATCGAGGCCCGCCTGCGGTTGCCGGAGGTGCTGGACCTGACCCGGGACCGGTGGGGGCGCACCGGGGACAACGCTCAGCGCGCGCAACCGGACCTGAAGAACGGTCGCGGCGGCCTGCGCGACGTGCAGCTGCTCAACGCGCTCGCCCTGGCGCAGCTCACCGACGGTCTGTCCCGGCTGCGGGCCGACGAACCCGGCACCCCGGTGGCCCTGGCCTACCGTCGGCTGCTGGACGTGCGCACCCAGCACCACCTGATCACCGGGCGCTCCCGCGATCGGCTGCCCGCCGAGGACGCCGACCAGCTGGCCGCGGCGCTGGACCTGGAGGATCGGTTCGCCCTGGCCCGGGTGCTCAGCGATGCGGCCCGCACCGTCGACTTCGCGGTGGAGACCGGTATCCGCACGGCCACCCACGCGGTGGGGCGACGCGGCCTGGCGCGACTGCGTCGACTGCCGGTGCGCAGCCCGCTCGACGAGGGCGTGGTGCGCCACGACGGCGAGGTGTCCCTGGCGCGCTCGGCCCTGCCCAGCCAGGACGAGGGCCTGGTGTTCCGGGTGGCCGCGGCCGCGGCCCGCAACGACCTGCCGATCAACGGTCCGGCGCTGGAACGGCTGGCGCGTTACGCGCCGGCGCCCGCGGTGCCGTGGCCGGCCGAACCGCTCGGTGATCTGCTGGTGCTGCTCTCGTCGGGCCCGTCGATGGCTCGCACCGTCGAGGCCCTCGATCGGATCGGCTTGTGGGGCAAGCTCTTCCCGGAGTGGGACGGGATCCGCGATCTGGCCCCGCGCGATCCGGTGCACGTCTGGACCGTCGACCGGCACAGCATCGAAACCGTCATCGGCGCCGCCGCCCTCACCACCTCGGTCTCCCGGCCGGACCTGTTGGTGCTGGCCGCGCTCCTCCACGACATCGGCAAGGGTCGCGGCGGCGATCACAGTGTGCTCGGGGCCGAGTCGGCGCGCGAGGTGGGGCGCCGACTCGGGCTGTGGCCGGCCGACGTCGATCTGTTGGCGGCGGCCGTGCGCCACCACCTGCTGCTGCCGTCGGTGGCGACGCGGCGCGACGGCACCGACCCGCGGGTGGTGGCCGAGGTGGCCGAGACGCTCGGTCACCGCCGGGATCTGGTGGAACTGTTGGGGGCGTTGGCACAGGCCGACGGTCGGGCCACCGGGCCGGCCGCCTGGAGCGACTGGAAGGCGGGTCTGATCGCCGGACTCACCTCCCGGGTGCTGACCCTGATCGGCGGCGGAGCGGTCCCGGAGCCCGAACCGCTGAGTCCGGAACAGGATGCGCTGGCGCGCGCCGGCGGGCTGCACGTGCAACTGGAGGCCGGCGACGGACCCACCACCTACCTGGTGACGGTGGTGGCGCCGGATCGGCGCGGACTGTTGTCGGCGGCGGCGTCGGTGCTGGCGGCCGGTGGTCTGGCGGTGCATGCGGCGCAGGTGCGGTCGGCGCACGGGCACGCGATCGACACCTTCGCGGTGGCCACGGTGTTCGGCGGACCGCCGGATGTGGCGGTGCTGCGGCAGCGGCTGCGCGGCGCGCTCGACGGGCGGGGCGAGTCGGGCCACCGGTCGTCGGCGGTCGAGCCCGCGGCGACGGTCGCGGTCACGGCGCCCCCGCGCGCCGAGTGGATCGACGACCCGGCCACCGGGGCGGTGCTGCTGCAGGTGCGTTCGGCGGACCGTCCGGGCCTGCTGGCGGCCCTCACCGGGGTCCTGGAACGGGCCGGAGCGGTGGTGGTCTGGGCCAAGGTGAACACTCTCGGCGCCACCGTGATCGACACCTTCTGCGTCGAACTGGCCGAGGACACCGCGGCGGCGCGCGGCACGATCGGTCGTGCGGTGCTGCGCGTGTGCCCGGGCCCCGCGCCGCGTCCGGACTGATCATGGAAAGATGGGGGAATGTTCGAATCGCTCTCCGACCGGTTGACAGGCGCCCTCAAGGATCTTCGAGGCAAGGGCCGACTGACCGATGCCGACATCGATGCGACGGCGCGGGAGATCCGCCTGGCGCTGCTCGAGGCCGACGTCTCGCTGCCGGTGGTGCGGACCTTCATCGCGCGCATCAAGTCGCGCGCCAAGGGCCAAGAGGTCTCCGGTGCGCTGAATCCGGCGCAGCAGATCGTCAAGATCGTCAACGAGGAACTCGTCCAGATCCTCGGCGGCGAGACCCGGCGACTGCAGCTGGCCAAGACGCCGCCGACGGTGATCATGCTGGCTGGTCTGCAGGGTGCGGGTAAGACCACCCTGGCCGGCAAGCTCGCGCACTGGCTCACCAAGCAGGGGCACACCCCGGTCCTGGTGGCCTGTGACCTGCAGCGACCGGGTGCGGTGCAGCAGTTGCAGATCGTCGGCGAGCGGGCCGGCGTGCCGGTCTTCGCCCCGCACGCGGGTACCTCCGTCGGCGGTTCCGGCGATCTGGGCGTCGACGGTTCCGGCGACCCGGTGTCGGTGGCCACCGCGGGCGTGGAGTTCGCGCGCGAGAAGCACCACGACGTGGTCATCATCGACACCGCCGGCCGCCTCGGCATCGACGAGGTGCTGATGGGGCAGGCCTCCGACATCCGCGATGCCACCCGCCCCGACGAGGTGCTGTTCGTCCTCGACGCCATGATCGGTCAGGACGCGGTGGTCACCGCGCAGGCCTTCGCCGAGGGCGTCGACTTCACCGGCGTGGTGCTCACCAAGCTCGACGGCGACGCCCGCGGCGGTGCCGCGCTGTCGGTACGGGAGATCACCGGCCGCCCGATCATGTTCGCCTCGACCGGCGAGAAGCTCGAAGAGTTCGACGTCTTCCACCCCGACCGCATGTCCAGCCGCATCCTCGGCATGGGCGACGTGCTGTCGCTGATCGAGCAGGCCGAACAGCACTGGGATGTGGCCGAGGCCGAGAAGGCCGCCGAGAAGATCAGTCAGGGCGAGCTCACGCTGGAGGACTTCCTCCAGCAGATGCTGATGATCCGCAAGATGGGGCCGATCGGGAACCTGCTCGGCATGCTGCCCGGCGCCGGCGACATGAAGGACGCGCTGTCCCAGGTCGACGACAGCCAGCTGGACAAGATCCAGGCCATCATCCGCGGCATGACCCCGGCCGAACGCGACGACCCGAAGATTATCAACGCCTCCCGCCGCATCCGTATCGCCAACGGCTCCGGCGTCACCGTGACCGACGTCAATCAGCTGGTGGACCGCTTCTTCGCGGCTCGCAAGATGATGGCGCAGATGTCCGGGCGCATGGGCATGCCGGGCGCGGGCAAGCGGAACGCGCGCAAGGGCAAGAAGGGCGCGAAGGGACGCAAGGGCAAGGGCCGCGGCCCCACGCCGCCGAAGGCGATGCGGGGCGGTATGCCCGGCATGGGAATGCCCGGCATGCCCGGCATGGGGATGCCGCCCGGCTTCGACCTGTCGCAGATGCCGCCCGGCCTGGACCAGCTGCCCCCGGGGCTGGACGGCCTGGACCTGTCGAACCTGAAGCTCCCGAAGAACAAGTAGCCGCGCGATGGGCGTCGAACACTATCGTGGCCGGGATCCGTTCACCGGCGAGCAGCGCGAGTTCTGGGTGGCCGACGGCCTGCTGTCGGAGGAGCCCGTTGCCGGGGCCACCACGGTGGCCGACGACGGCTGGCTGATTCCCGGCCTGGTCGACGCCCACAACCACGTCGGCATCGCGCCCGGCCTCGGGGTGACCATCGACCGGGCGCGCGGCTACGCCTACGCCGACGCCGCCGCCGGGGCACTGCTGATCCGCGAGGTGGGCTCACCCGTCGACACCCATCCGCTCGACGAGGATCCGCGGTGCCCGCGCTTCCTGCGTGCGGGCAAGCACATCGCTCGGCCCAAGCGGTACCTGCGCGACTACGGCGTGGAACTCGACGATCCCGATCAGCTCGCCGCCGAGGTCCGCCGGCAGGCGGCCGCCGGCGACGGCTGGGTGAAGCTGGTGGGCGACTGGATCGACCGGGAAGTGGGCGACCTGGCACCGCTGTGGAGCCGGGCCCAGTTGGAGGCCGCGGTGGCCGCCGCCCACGAGGCGGGCGCCCGGATCACCGCGCACGTCTTCGGCTACGACGCGCTCGGCGACATCATCGACGCAGGCTTCGATTCCATCGAGCACGGCACCGGTCTCACGCCGGACCTCATCGACAAGATGGTGGACCGCGAGATCGCGCTGGTGCCGACGCTGATCCAGGTGGAGAACTTCCCGGGCATCGCCGACGGCGCGGACCGGTTCCCGACCTATCAGGCCAACATGCGGGCGCTGTACGCGAACGCGCGGGAGGTGTACGCCGCGGCCCGCGAGGCCGGGGTCGCGATCTACGCCGGCACCGACGCCGGCGGTTTCGTCGAGCACGGCCGTATCGTCGACGAGATCGAGGCACTCGCCGGGATCGGGCTGTCGCCGCTGCAGGCGCTGGCGGCCGCCTCCACGCAGGCACGGGACTGGTTGGGCGTGCCCGGCCTCACCCACGGTGCGCGCGCCGACTTCCTGGTACTCGACGCCGACCCCGCGGCCGACCCGAGCACGTTGCGCCGCCCGCGGCACGTGGTCTGCTCCGGCCTGCACCTCTGAGGCGGGGCCGCGCGCCCGCTCAGAGCAGGCGCAGCACGCCGATGATGACGAGCATGGCCGAGACCAGCCAGCCGGCGCCGCGGGCCACGACGCCCTGATTGGCGCGCGCCTTGGCGAAGATCCGTCCCACCCACGAATGCGGGAAGCGGCGCACCAGACCCAGCAGCAGCGCGGCCAGGATCGGCAGGCTCAACGCCACGGTGGCGAACAGGAAGATCCCGGCGTAGCGCTCGCCTGCGGGAATGTCGCTGGCCGACAGCACGGCCAGACCGGCGAAGAAGGGGACCGACGTCGCCGACTGGATACCGCCCAGGATCATGCCGACCAGCACGGTCAGCGGCGACGGCGACTTCAGCGGCGTCAGGATCCGGTCCATGATCGCCGACGAGTCCCCGCCCTTGTAGGTGAGGAACGCGGTGACCACACCGGTCAGGATGAGGAGGATGCCGAACACCGGCGATTCGACGACGTGCGCGACGATGTCGCCCAGGCCGTCGAAGACCACCATGGTGATCAGGGCCAGCAGGAACACTCCCAGCCAGTCGCCGATCACCAACAGGGTGGCGATGGAGCGGTAGCGTCCCGGCGGCAGCATCATCGCGAGCGCGACGAGAACGCCGATGAGCAGGACGTTGATGGCGTCCACGAACGCGTAGGCGAGGGCGTTGAGCATGCGTGGAGTGCTCTCCGTTCCTCGTCGTCTTGCATCGGCCGTCGACGGTTGCCCCGGCGGAGGCGAGTCTAACGGGTGCCCCCGCGCGGAGCGAAGTCGCCGACTTTGGCGGTGGCCGTCGGACGTGGCAGAATAAGACGCTGGTTCGCCGTGCTCGGTTACGTACCGACCGGCGGTCACCCCGTAAGAGATCGCAAAACCGGACCCGTCGCACCTCGGCGGGTCGCCGAATTGCGCTGTGACTACACAAAGGAATGCCACATGGCTGTCAAGATCAAGCTCACCCGTCTCGGTAAGATCCGCAACCCGCAGTACCGCATCGTCGTCGCCGATGCCCGTACCCGCCGGAACGGCCGCGCCATCGAGACCATCGGCAAGTACCACCCGAAGGAAGAGCCCTCGCTGATCGAGGTCGACTCCGAGCGCGCGCAGTACTGGCTGAGCGTCGGCGCGCAGCCCACCGACCCGGTCCTGAACATCCTCAAGGTGACCGGTGACTGGCAGAAGTACAAGGGCCTGCCGGGCGCCGAGGGCACCCTGAAGCACGCCGAGCCCAAGCCCTCCAAGCAGGAGCTGTTCGCCGCCGCGCTCGCCGCCGCCGAGAACGAGCCCACCGTCGCGGCCACCACCGCCAAGAAGAAGTCGGCCAAGAAGGCCGACAAGGTCGAAGAGGTCAAGGACGAGGTCAAGCTGGCCGAGCCCGAGACCGCTGCGGTCGCCGAGGATCTGGCCGCGGACGGCAAGACCGTCGGCGAGGCCATCGAGGCCGGTGACGAGGCCAAGGCGTGAGTGCCGTCATCGCTGACGCTGTCGAGCACCTGGTGCGCGGCATCGTCTCCAGCCCCGACGATGTTCGGGTCGAACTGATCACCGGCCGCCGCGGTCGCATGCTCGAGGTGCACGTCAACCCCGAGGACCTCGGCAAGGTGATCGGTCGTAACGGTCGTACCGCGACGGCGCTGCGTACCCTGGTCGCCGGTGTCGGCGGCCGCGGCATGCGCGTCGACATCGTCGACACCGATCGCTGATCGACCGCCACGATGGATCTCGTGATCGGCCGTGTGGCCAAGACGCACGGCGTTCGCGGTGAACTCGTGGTGGATGTGCGCACCGACGACCCCGGCGCTCGTTTCGCCGTGGGTACGGTGCTGCGCGGCCGCGCGCCCAAGGGCGGCGGCGAAAAGAATTACACGGTGACAGCCGCCCGGCCCCACGCCGGGCGGCTGTTGCTGTCCTTGTCCGGGGTGGGCGACCGCGATGCGGGCGACGCCCTGCGCGGCGTGCTGTTCCTGATCGACGCCGACAGCGTCGACTCCGGGGACGACCCCGACGAGTTCTACGACCACGAACTGATCGGTCTGCCGGTGACCACCGTCGACGGGGTGGCCGTGGGTCCGGTCTCCGACGTCCTGCACCTGCCCGGCGGGGAACTGCTCTCCGTGACCGGCGCCGACGGCGCGGAGATCCTGATCCCGTTCGTCACCGAGATCGTCCCGACGGTGACCCGCGAGGGCATCGTCATCGATCCGCCCGACGGTCTCCTCGACGGCGCCGACGAGACCGACTGATCGTGCGTATCGACGTTCTCACCATTTTTCCCGAGTACCTGACGCCGCTGAACGCCGCGCTGCTCGGGAAGGCCATCGACGCCGAACTGATCGAGGTGGGCGTCCACGACCTGCGGGAGTGGACGCACGACGTCCATCGCAGCGTCGACGACACCCCGTACGGGGGTGGTCCGGGGATGGTGATGAAACCGGACGTGTGGGGGCCGGCACTGGACGAGGTGTGCCCCGACGAGGCGCTCCTGGTGGTGCCGACCCCGGCCGGACGTCCCTTCACCCAGGCCACCGCCGAACGGTGGAGCGCCGAAGAACACCTGGTGTTCGCGTGCGGCCGGTACGAGGGCATCGACCAGCGTGTCTTCGACGACGCGGCCCGTCGCGTGCGGGTCGAGGAGGTCTCGCTCGGGGACTTCGTGCTGATCGGCGGCGAGGCCGCCGTGCTCGCCATGGTCGAAGCCACCACGCGCCTGATCCCCGGCGTGCTCGGCAATCCGCAGTCCCACCGGGAGGACTCGTTCTCCGACGGGCTGCTCGAAGGCCCCAGCTACACCCGGCCCAAGATCTGGCGTGACCTGGAGGTTCCGCCGGTGCTGCTGTCCGGTGACCACGCCAAGGTGGCCGCGTGGCGTCACGAGCAGGCGCTGGCGCTGACCCGGGAACGTCGTCCCGACCTGCTGAACGACTGACTCTTCTCCCGTCCGGGTGCCGGCGAACCCGCCGGGTGCCGGCGAATGTCGGAGTGTCGTGGAACCGCGGCGGCGTCGTGTGCGTCCAAGACATATGGGCCCTCGTTCCGACTGGAATATCGACCTCGCGGAGCTGCTCGCCCGCATCGACTCGATGGATCCCGGTGGGGCCGCGGCCGACGCCGCGGAGATCACCCGCATCCTGAAGGCCGCCCGCGCGATCGCGCTGCGGTTGAGCCTGCGTTTCGGCACCCTCGACGGGCTGGCCGGGATCGGCGCGGTGGCCGCCGACGAGGCGGGGGCCGACCTCGGGCGGCGAGTATCCGAGGCGGCCGAGCGGTTGGCGCCGGCCGCCGCGACCCTCGACGCCGCCTCCGGCGATCTGGCGGCCACCGTGGCCGCGCGCCCCACCCTGCTGGTGACCGCGGCCGTCGGTCAGCCGGCGGCGATGCAGGCCGCGCGCGCCAACATCATGGGCCGGGTGTACAGCGATCCGATGAGTCCGCGTTCGGACGGGCTCGGTGGCGCGACGACCGCCCCGGCCACCGGCGGTGCGGGCGGATCTCCGCAGGTGGGGACGCTGGGCGCCCCGGTGTCGCCGTCCGGCACCGGGCTCGGGACGGGCGGTGTACCCGCCGGGACGATGCCGGTCGGCGTGCCGCGTACCCCCGATCCGGATGCGGGCGCCGCGGTTCCGGCGGGGCCGGGCGGGCCCGCGTCCCCGAATTCGGGAGGGCCGGTGCCGGCCGGGGGACCGGCCGCGCCGACCGGTGCGCCGACGTCCCCACCCCAGCCGGCCGGTGCGCCGCTCGGGCCGGCGCCGGCCGGTCCCGCACCCGCCGGGCCGCCGGTACGCGCCACCGGGCGGCCGGTGTCGTCGCCGCTGCCGATGGTGCCGGCAGGCCTGCGCCTGCCCGGCGGGCTCGCGCCGACGGCACCGACCACCACCGCGTCGCCGGGCGCGGCAGGCAACGGTGCGGCGCCGAACGGCACCGGGACCTCGACGGCGGCGGGCCCGGGCGGCGCGACGCGGTCGGGTCTGGGCGCTCCGGTGTCGTCGTCGGCGGGGTCGGGCCGGGGAGGCCTGGGTGCGGGCGGACCGGTGGGTGCCCGCGGGGCCGCCGAACAGGAACGTCGACGGCCCGGGTACCTGCTCTCGACCATGGAGTTCGAGCGGCTGGTGGGCCCGATGCCGGTGGCGGGTCCACCGGTGCTGGGCGACGCGGAGCCGTCGTCGCCGGACCGGCCGGTCGGCGACGGGGACGCCGACACCGGCGGCGAGCCCGGGGGAGAGGACGGCGACGGCGACGATCAGGAACTGGATCCGACACTGTGAGCGACATCGGAGGCCGGGGGATTTCGCTCCGGCGGCCGACTCTGGCAGAATTGCATCCCGTTGCGTGTCCGCGGGATGCGCTGCGACTACTGACACGGGTACGAACCGGTTGGTTCCGACGCCAGGCGTCGGGCGCCAGGTTCCTCTACTCCACGCTAAGCCAGATGGGAAACCACTCCATGAACACTCTCGACTTCCTCGACAAGCAGTCCCTCCGTGACGACATCCCCGAGTTCGCCCCCGGCGACACCGTCGACGTCCACGTCAAGGTCATCGAGGGCAGCAAAGAGCGTATCCAGGTCTTCAAGGGCGTCGTGATCCGTCGCCAGGGCGGCGGCCTGCGCGAGACCTTCACCGTTCGTAAGGTTTCCTTCGGTATCGGCGTGGAGCGTACCTTCCCGGTGCACAGCCCGAACCTGGCCAAGATCGACGTCCTGACCCGCGGTGACGTCCGTCGCGCCAAGCTTTACTACCTGCGCGACCTGCGCGGCAAGGCTGCCAAGATCAAGGAAAAGCGCTGACCTGCGCTTGCCTGACTTCACCGGACCCCGGTACCGCATTTCGGTACCGGGGTCTTGTGTTCCGTTCGGTCCGGGCCTGCGCCCCCGGACTCCCTGCTCCCGCTAGGCTGGTATCTCGTGAGTGACAACGACGCCGTCGAACCGAACGATCCGGGCCCCGAGCCCGAGGATTCCGGTTCCGACGACACGAGGCCGACGTGGCGGCGAGCCCGCGACGACGACGATGACGATCAGCCCCGCAAGGGCGGATTCCTGCGCGAGCTGGCCATCGTGGTGGCGACCGTTCTGGTTCTGATGTTCGTGGCGTCGACGTTCCTGTTCCGCCAGTACGTGGTGCCCAGCGAGTCGATGGAGCCGACGCTGCACGGCTGCTACGGCTGCACCAACGACCGCATTCTGGTGGACAAGCTCACCTACCGATTCACCGACCCGAAGCCGGGCGACGTGGTGGTGTTCAAGGCGCCCACCGAGTCGTGGGACGGCTCGTGGAGTTCGCCGCGGTCGTCGAACGCCGTGGTGAGCACCATGCAGGACGTGCTGTCGTGGTTCGCGCTGGCCCCGCCGGACGAGAACAACCTGGTCAAGCGTGTGATCGCGACCGGCGGTCAGACCGTCGCCTGTAAGAACGAGGACGGCAAGGGCGTCACGGTGGACGGCAAGCCGCTCACCGAGCCGTACATCGACATCGAGCTGCAGAACGAGGCGTACAACATCTCGACCGGTCAGCTGGGCGGCGGCGTGTGTTACGGCGGCGACTTCGGCCCGATCAAGGTGCCCGAGGGCAACGTGTGGGTGATGGGCGACAACCGCAGCTCCTCGGCGGATTCGCGCGCCCACATCGACGACGAGTTCCAGGGCACGGTCCCGGTCTCGGACATTCGCGGCAAGGTGCGTTTCATCCTGTACCCGTTCTCCCGGTTCGGTGGGGTCGGGTCTGTCGATCCGCAGTAGCGCGGGGCGGGCAGGTGTCGAGTTCGACGCGGTGGCCGCCGCGCACCACGGTGCGTCGCTCGGCCGGGCTGCGCACCCTGGAGTTCACCCTCGAACGCAGCGGCCTCGGCCCGGTGGCCGGGGTGGACGAGGCCGGCCGGGGTGCCTGCGCCGGGCCGCTGGTGGTGGCCGCGTGCATTCTCCGGCCGCAGCAACTCAAGTCGCTGGCCGACCTCGACGACTCCAAGAAGCTGAGCCCGGCCACCCGTGAGCGGTTGTACGCCGCGGTCACCCGGCACGCCGCGGCCTACAGCGTGGTGGCGATCGAGGCCGCGGAGATCGACCGCATCGGGATCCACGTGGCCAATCTGCGCGGCATGCGGCAGGCCGTGGCCGCACTGTCGATCCGCCCGGGCTACGTGCTGTCCGACGGTTTCGCGGTGCCCGGGCTCCCGGCGCCGTCGCTGCCGGTGATCGGCGGCGACGCCAACGCGGCCTGCATCGCGGCGGCGTCGGTGCTGGCCAAGGTGACCCGGGACCGGCTGATGGTCGACTACGACGAGGTGCATCCGGGCTACGATTTCGCCGTCCACAAGGGATACAGCACCGCGCGACACATGTCGCGGCTGGACGTTCTGGGGCCGTCGCCGGAGCACCGGATGTCGTACCGAAACGTCTCCGATAGGCTGGCGTAATGAGCGCTGAGGACCTCGAGAAGTACGAGTCGGAGATGGAGCTGTCCCTGTACCGCGAGTACAAGGACCTGGTCGGTCAATTCTCGTATGTGGTGGAGACCGAGCGCCGGTTCTACCTGGCCAACGGCGTGAACATGGTGCCGCGCAACAACGACGGCGAGGTGTACTTCGAGATCCACCTGACCGATGCCTGGGTGTGGGACATGTACCGCCCGGCGCGGTTCGTCAAGCAGGTGCGCGTGGTGACCTTCAAGGACGTCAACATCGAGGAACTGGAGCGGTCCGAGCTGCGTCTGCCCGACGAGCCGTAGGCCTGCTGCGCCCAGCCTACGGTCGGCTCGTGGTGCTTATCCGGACGACTTCGCGAGCGCGACGGTTGTGCGGGGGCCGTCCGTACTTGGTGCGGCTCACCGGCGATCGCGGACACGGACGTTCCTAGCCGTTCGCGTGCCGTGACCTCGTGCATACGCCGGCGCGAGGTCTGTCTCGATGTCGAACTGGCCTGCCACCGATGTCTTGAGACACACAAGCGAACATTTCTATAGAACTATTGTGCCCATCACCTGTGGGGCGTATCATAGTTATAGGAGGGCGGGGTCGATAGTCCCGAACTCGCGGAACATGAGTGGCCGAGCGACTGACCGTCGCCGGCTCGACCGGTTCCATCGCTATTGGCTTCTCATGACCTTGAGGAGTGGGCGTCATGGACGCAACAACTCTCACCGCCTTCGCCGATCTGATGAGCGATGACCTCACTATCCCCGTCGGTACCGACATCGATACGCCGGCGAATCTCGGCCAGTTCTTGGCCCGGGCGCGAGCGGTGGACGACGACCGTGAACTCCTGGCGGTAGCCGCGGCGGTTCTGCGGCTGCGCAATGTGGCCGACTACTCGGTGGCCGCGACGTGCGCCGCGATCGAACGAGTCGGTTTACCTGCCCGGAAGCATGTGCGGTCGGGCGCGGCGATCCTCTCCGAGCTCGGCGCGGCGCCGGCGGTGGCCTATCGCGCGGCGCGGCTCGGTCAGGCGATAGTCGACGAGAACCTCGTCTCGGTGATCCGTGGCCTGCGCGATGGGGCGGTGTCGGCGGAGCAAAGCGACGCTGTGGCGTCCGGTGTCGGGCACGTCACAGGTCGGGTGGAACTGCCCGACGACGATCGCCGGAAGATCGTGAATTCGCTGATGGTGCAGACGTCGCCAGCGCGTGTGAGGGAGAAGGCGCGGGCGTGGGCGATCAAGTTGGCACCGGTCGAGCCTGTGGATGGGGTAGTCCCGGTCGCTGAGCGTGACGATCTCAACGAGATGACCCTGAACCGCACGGACGACGGTCGGGTCGCGGTGACGATCGATTTCGACATCGTGGCCGCTGAGGAACTCAGCGCGGCGCTGGATCCGCTCACGCGGCCGGTGCCCGAGCCGGACGGTTCTGCGGATCGGCGGTCGGCCAAGCGGCGGCGTGCCGATGCGATGGCGCAGGTGATTCGCACGTATTTGTCTCATTCGGAGCGTCCCGAGTCCGGCGGGGTGTTGCCGCACGTCACCTTGTCGGTGCCGGCTGCGGTGGTGATGAACGGGCAGGTACTCGATTCCGTTGTGGGACAGACGATCTCAATCCCGATCGCCGCAGCCGGGGACGACACCGCCGAGGACGACACCGCCGTCCCGTGGCTCGGGTTCGGCGGACCCATCTCGCCACGGACGGCGGAGCTGATCATGTGCGAGGCGTCCGTGGCACTGGCGCTGCTGGACGAGCACGGTGTGCCGTTGAACGTGGGCCGGGAGAAGCGGCTGTTCACGCCGGGCATTCGCAAGGCTTTGGTGCTGCGGGATCGTGGTTGCGCGTTTCCCGGTTGCGGTCTGCCGCCGTCCTGGTGCGACGGGCACCACGTCGACCATTGGGAACACGGCGGAGTGACCAGCTTGGACAACGGTGTCCTGCTCTGCCGCCGGCATCACACGGTGATTCATCACGGTGGGTGGGAAGTGTTCATCGGCCGGGATCGGCAGCCGTGGTTCGTCCCGCCGGCCGATCCTGACCATCCGAAGCGTCGTCGTGAACCGATCCGATCGAATGCGCGACGAACGCTGACGTCATTGCCCGGCGCTGCGTGAGCAGCAGTCGCGACGCTCGGACTATGGGGCGTCGGCGTTGGTGAGAGTGAAAGTCCTACGAGTCCTGGAAAGTTCGAGAAGGCGCAGACATGGTGTCTGCCAACGACATTCGCAAGGGGCGGAGTCGACGAACTTTCTCACTGAAGTGTCGGGAGCGGTTCCCGGCGCGATGCGTTGTTTGAGAATTGAATAGTGTGCCCGCCGCTGAGCGGGGCCTGGGTGGTCACGGGGAGCACCCAGGCTCGCAGGTGGCGGGGCGGCACCGCACCGACGAGCAGTAGGCCCGCGGCGCCCCGGCTGTCGAGCGGCGGTCTCGCCGGTTGTGGGTAACGGCCACTGTCCACAGCGTCGTCGCTCTGCTCGGTGACCGGCGTGCCTTTCGCGGGCAGGCTGGCGGGCATGGGGGATGAGACGGTGCGCCGCGACCGGCGTGGACAAGTGGGTCGGATCGGGGAGGATCTGGCGGCCGAGTACATCGACTCGCTCGGCTGGAGGATTCTGGATCGGAACTGGCGGACACGGTACGGCGAGCTGGATCTGATCGCGGCCGACGGTGCCACGCTGGTGGTGGTCGAGGTCAAGACGCGTGCCTCGCACACCTACACCGATCCGGTGGCGGCCATCACCGCGACCAAGCTGCGGCGCATGCGTTTGCTGGCGCGGCAGTGGTTGGCGGCCCAGGCCGAACCGGCGCCGTGGTGGGAGACGGTCCGGTTCGACGCGGTCTCGGTGCAGCTGGACGTCGGTGATCCGGAAGATCGGGCGGCGGCCCGACTGCGGCACCATCGGGGACTGGTGGAGTGAGGCGATCATGCAGCGGGTCGTGGGCAATGTGCACTCCATGGGTCTGGGCGGCTATGCCGGCAAGCCGGTGGAGATCCAGGGCAACGTGGGGCAGGGTCTGCCCAGGTTCACCATCAGCGGCAGCATCGACGCGTCCCTGCGGGAGGCCAAGGATCGGGTGCGGGCGGCGATCGTGAACAGCGGCTTCAAGTTTCCCGAAGCCAATGTCACGGTGGCGTTGGCCCCGGCCCAGATGCGCAAGGAGGGGTCGGGTTTCGATCTCGGAATGGCGCTGTCGGTGCTGATCGCGGACGGTCAAGCTGACACCGATCGGCTGGGCGGCACCGTGTTCCTCGGCGAGCTGGGGCTGGACGGTCAGGTACGGGCGGTCCGCGGCGTGCTGCCGCTGCTGCTGGCGGCCCGGGACTACGGCTATGCGCGGGCGGTGGTGCCGGTGGCCAATCTGCGTGAAGCGGGGTTGGTCGACGACCTGGGAATCGGTGGCGCGCAATCGCTGTCGCAGGTGGTCGCGTGGCTCGCCGGGGACGGCGCCCTGGACGACGTGGACGACGGCCCCGTGCCGCCGGCACCGTCGTGCCCGGACATGGCGGACGTGGTGGGGCAAGCCGCTGCGCGACGGGCGCTGGAGGTGGCGGCGGCCGGCGGCCATCACGTGTTGATGATCGGTCCGCCGGGGATCGGCAAGACGATGTTGGCGGCCCGGCTGCCGGGCGTTCTGCCGCCCCTCGATCCCGCCGAATCCTTGCAGGTGACCGCCATCCATTCGGTGGCGGGGACGTTGCCGGACACGCATCCGCTGATCACAGTGCCGCCGTTCGTGGCCCCTCATCACACGGTCAGTGGCGCGGCGCTGCTCGGCGGCGGCACCGGGATGGCCCGTCCGGGAGCGGTCTCCCGCGCGCACCGCGGCGTCCTGTTCCTCGACGAATGCGCGGAGATGGGCGCCAAGGTGCTCGACGGACTCCGGCAACCGTTGGAGGAGGGCGTGATCCGACTGTCCCGCCGCGACGGCGATACGAAGTACCCGGCACGCTTCCTGCTCCTGCTGGCCGCCAACCCGTGCCCGTGTGCGCCGGCCAACGACATCGACTGCGTCTGCACGTCGGTTGTCCGGCGCCGTTACTTGGGCAAGCTTTCCGGGCCGTTGCTCGACCGCGTGGACATCCGCGTGCAGATGGACCCGCCCGGCCCCACCATGCTGGTGCGGGGACGCGGTGAGGCCAGTGCGGCGATCGCCGAGCGGGTGGCGGCGGCCCGGGCGGCCGCCCGGGAGCGATGGCGGCAGCAAGGGTGGACGACCAATGCGGAAGTGCCGGGCAACGTTCTGCGCCAGGACTTTCCACTCGGCCGCGAGGCGCTCGCCCCGATCGAGCGGTACCTGCGCGAGGGGCGCATCACCGCGCGCGGCGCCGACCGGGCGTTGCGCCTGGCCTGGACCGTGAACGACCTGCGGGGAGGCAGCGTGCCCGAACTCGACGACGTGGCCCAGGCCCTGATGTACCGCGATCGGTCGTTCCAGTGAGCGCGCCGGACCGGCGGGAACGACTCGCGTGGGCCTATCTGGCCGCGGTCGCCGAGCCGCCGTGCCCACCCCTCATCTCACTGGTGGGTCGGTACGGCGCCGTCGAGACGGCCCGGATGATCCGGACGCGAACGCTGCCCGCCGGGAACGCCGCGGCGGTGACGGCGACCCAGGCTCGGTACGAGACCGATTCCGCCGCAACCGATCTGGAGACCGCGCACCGACGCGGTGCCCGGTTGGTGACGCCGGACGACGAGGAATGGCCGGGGTGGGCTCTGCTGGGACTGGATCAGGCGAGCACCTCCGTGCGGGGCGGCGCACCGCTGGCCCTGTGGGTGCGCGGGCCCGGCAGCCTCGCGGAGGCGGCGTCGTCGGCGGTCGGGCTGGTCGGTTCGCGCGCGGCGACGGCGTACGGGGAGCACGTGTCCACCCGGATGGCGTCAGGCTTGGCCGACCGAGGCGTCACGGTGCTCTCCGGTGGCGCGTTCGGGATCGACGGCGCGGCCCATCGCGGCGCCTTGGCCGCCGGCGGCCTCACCGTCGCGATCCTCGCCTGCGGGATCGACCGCGACTACCCCAGCGGGCACGCCCGGCTGCTCCGCGAGATCGGCGAGGCGGGCCTGGTGGTATCGGAGTATCCGCCCGGCACCACAGCCGCCAAGCACCGGTTCCTCACCCGCAATCGTCTGGTGGCCGCACTGTCGGCGGCGGTGGTGGTCGTCGAGGCCGGACGACGCTCGGGCGCCACCAACACGGCGGCCTGGGCGCGAAAACTCGGGCGGCCACTGGGCGCGGTGCCCGGACCGATCACCTCGGCGATGTCGGTGGGCTGTCACCAGATGATCGCCGACGGGCAAGCCACCCTGGTGATGGACGCCGACTCGATCCTCGCCCTCATCCAGGCGACCGGGCACGACAACTTCGTCCGGTCGGCGCCCAGCGCCACAGACGACCTGCCGACCGACGAGTTCGAGGTGATCGAGGCGCTGCCCGCGAGCGGGGGCCTGACCGTGGACGAGATCGCGTTCAGTGCCGGCCGCCCGGTGACCGTCGTGCTCGCGGCCCTGGCGCGGCTGGAGGTGAAGGGCCTGGTGGACAGCGACTCCGGGTTGTGGCGCCTGGCCGGCGAGAGGTGACACGAGGTGAAGGGGACCGTCCGGCCCGTCACCGAGACCTCGCACCGCCACAGACGAGTTAGGTCCGCCTTACTCGCGGCGCGCGATCCGGGTACGGTGAGGGCCATGTCGAAGAAATTTCAGACCATGTCGGTCTTGCGCAGCGAATGGTTGACCGACCACATGGTCCGCGTCTGGCTCGGCGGCGAGGGCTTCGAGGACTTCGAGCCCGCCGGTGACGCGGAGGGCGTCGACACCGACATGTACGTCAAGATCGCCTTCCCCCGCGAGGGCTCCAGCGAGCCGACCCTGCGGACCTACACGGTGCGCCGCCACGACGCGCAGGCGCGGGAACTGGCCATCGACTTCGTGGTGCACGGCGACGAGGGCATCGCGGGACCGTGGGCGGCGCGGGTGCAGCCGGGGGAGCGAGTCACCTTCCGCGGCCCGGGCAGCGGCTACCGCCCCGACCCGACCGCACCGTGGCATTTGCTGGTCGCCGACGAAGCCGGACTGCCCGCCCTGGCCGCCGCGCTCGAGGCGCTGCCCGCCGACGCCGTGGCCCAGGTCTTCATCGAGGTGGCCGGAGAGGCCGACGAACTGGACCTGGTGGCCCCGGCCGGGGCCCGCATCACCTGGGTGCACCGCGGGGCCACCCCGGACCGGGCCGGTGAGGACGTCAGCGGCGACCACGCACCGGTGATCGCCGCCGTGCGCGCCGCACCCTGGCTCGACGGCGAGCCGCAGGTGTTCATCCACGGGGAGGCGCAAGCGGTGATGAAGAACCTGCGCCCGTACGTTCGCAAGGAGCGCGGCGTCTCCGCCCGGCGCGCCGCGTCGATCTCCGGGTACTGGCGCCGCGGCCGCACCGAGGAGGGCTTCCGGCAATGGAAGGCCGACGAGCGGGCCGCCGATCGGACCTGACTACTCGGTCGGGGGTTCTTCCTGCGGCGCCGCGTCGACGGCCTCGAGCATCTCGGCCAGGGACGCACGCGTGTAGTCGGCCAGCCGTTGCAGGTGCGGCAGGGTGTCGCGGCACCCGACGAAACCGAGCGTGACCTTGTCGGCGTAGCCCACCAGGGTCACGTTGAGTCCGTAGCCGTCCACCAGGAACGAGATCGGCACCAGGGTCTGCAGTTCGGCGCCCAGCAGGTAGAGCTTCTCCTTGCCCAGCACCACGTTCGAGACGGTGAAGTTGAACAGGGTGGGCAGTTGCTTGGCCAGGCCGGTGTGCTGGGCCAACATCAACGGGGTCAGGCCGATCAACGCGAAATAGTCCTGCGCGGTGCGGCTCAGGTGGTCGATGTCGTCCTTGCCGCGCCGAGTGTGCGCGGCGACCACCTTCATGCGCTCGAGCGGATCGGCGATGTCGGTGCCCAACGGAGTGACGATGCCCGTGGCCGCGTTGCGGGTCGCCTCCTCCCGGGTCAGGCCGATCGGGACCGACGCGGTGAGGCTGTGACCCGGCAGCGCGTCCTGCTCCAGCAGGTACCGGCGCACGGCGCCGCCGATGATGGTGAGCATCACGTCGTTCACCTTGGACCCGGTGGCCTTGGCGATCTTCTTCAGCGTGGCCAGTTCGATGTTCTCGATGGCGACCCGACGATGCGGCCCCAGACGCTGGTTGAACTGCGAATCGGGTGTGCTGACCGCCGTGCGGATCACGCTTTCGGAACCGAACGTCATTCGGGCGACCCGATTGAGCACCTCCGCGGTGGCGACGGTGCCCTCGGTGAACCGCTTCGGCAGGATCGTGAGCTTCTCCAGCAGGCCCATGTCCGGGCTCTCCTCCGGAGTACCGGTGGGCGGCAGCCCCTCCGGATCGGTGCTCAGCCAGGACTGGATGGTCTCGACGGCCGCCGCGCCGTCGGTGGCGCAGTGGTGCGCCTTGAAATAGAACGCGAAGCGGTTGTCCGACAGCCCCTCGATGAGGTGGGCCTCCCACACCGGTCGGGACAGATCCAACGGGCGCGAATGCAGATACTCCACCAGCGTGCCGAGCTCGGCCTCGCCGCCGGGCGCGGGCAGCGCCGTGAGGCGCACGTGATAGCTCGGATCGGGATCGGCCTTCTTCCAGTACGCCGCAGCGGCCACCGGAACGTTCGCGATCTCGCTGTCGTACGGAAACGGCAGATAGGCGAGCGCCGAGAAGGCCTCGTACAGGCTGCGGACGAAATCGTCGGGCGCGTTTTCGGGAAGCGTGAAAATTGCCAGCGCGCCGATATGCATCGGCGTGCGCGGGGACTCCATTCGCAACATGGCGTGGTCTAGTGGAGTGAGCAGCTTCATGCTCTGAATCCTAGGCCGCTGCGGTGTGCTTCCTCGGTCCTTTGCCGCGGGGGTGTCGCGGTCAGAGCACGGACTGCTCCTCGATCGCGGGGCGACGGGGCACCGCCAGGGCGGTGATCGCGGCGACGACGCAGGCGATGAGGGCGATCGTCGACGCCCAGAGATAGGACGACGACGTCGGCACCGACGCCGGCCCCTGCGGGCCCGCGACCGTGATGCGGGAGGCCGCCAGGATCATGCCGACCACGGCGGTGGCCGCGGACGTGCCGATCGACCGCATGAGCGCGTTCACGCCGTTGGCCTCGCCGGTGTGCGACACGGGGACCCACCGCATGATGAGAGCGGGCATCGCCGAGTAGGCGACGCCCAGGCCGGCTCCCACCACGATGTTGATGACCAGCAGCCAGTACCAGCTGCCCTGCCACGGTCCGGCGATCATGCCCAGCAGCAACCCGTACCCCAGGCCCAGCACCACCGCACCCAGCGCGAGGGCGATACGCGGGCCGTACCGACGGGTGAGTTCGGCCGAGACGAAGGAGAAGGCGAACATCACCAGGCCGCCCGGCATCAGCACCAGCGCGGCCCGCACCATCGACAGACCCATCCCGACGCTGCCCGCCGACGTCGCCGACGTCGGATCCATCAGCACCTGGATCGGAATCATCTGCATCGCGTAGAAGGCGAAACCGACCGCCACGGACGCGATGTTGGTCAGCATCACCGGGCGGGCGATGTTCAGTTCCAGGTCGACGAGGGGATTGCGGTGGGTGCGCTCCCACCGCCACCACAGCAGCGAGGCGACCGCGAAGCCGGCGAACAGCGCCAGGATCGTCGGGCTGGTCCACCCCCACGCGGCCCCCTTGGACATCGCTAGCAGGAAGCAGCTGAGCAGCACCGTCAGGCCGACGGCGCCGACGGCGTCGAAGCGCCCGCCCGTCGGTTCACCGCGCACCGGCACCGTGGCCAGGACCGCCACCAGCGCCAGCAACGCCACCGCACCGCTGACCCAGAACAGTGCGTGCCAGCTCACCTCCTGCGCGATGACCGCCGCGAACGGCAGACCCAGCGCACCGCCGACACCCAGCGAGGCGCTCATGGCGCCGATCGAGGCGCCGAGCCGGTCGGCCGGCACGATGTCGCGCATCAGGGAGATGCCCACGGCGATGGTGCCGATCCCCAGACCCTGCAGCCCGCGGCCCACTAGGAAGACGAGTAGCCCCGGCGCGAGGGCGCAGACCGCCGAACCCACCGCGACCGCCGCCATGCTGGCCACCAGCACGCGGCGTTTGCCGACCATGTCCCCGAGGCGTCCGGAGATCGGCGTCACCACCGCGCCGGTGAGCAGGGTGATGGTCAGGGTCCACGAGGCGTTGGTCGGCGAGGTCTTCAGCAGGCTCGGCAGCAGCGGGATCAGCGGCACGATGATGGTCTGCATCAGTGCCACGACGATCCCGGCGCCGCAGAGGACCGCGACGGCCAGGCGGGGATGGTGTTGGGGCGGGGAGGTGATCACGGAGGCATTTCTGTACGTGGTGCATGAGGCGAGTAAGCGTTCGCTTCCCACACGCTATACGTCGCCGTGACTTCGCACACGTCGGTATCCTCGACCGCATGCCCGGGGTACTCGACGACTATGCGGAACACCTTCGCTTCGAGAAGGGTCGCAGCGCGCACACAGTCCGCGCCTACGTGGGCGACGTCCGCGGCTTGATCTCCTTCGCCGGCGCCCGGGGAGTGGCCGTCGCCGACCTCGACCTAACCCTGCTGCGTGCCTGGCTCGCCGATCAGCGTCGACGTGGTGCGGCGCGCACCACGGTGGCCCGGCAGGTGTCCTCGGCCAAGAACTTCTGCGCCTGGGCCGCCCGTGAGGGGATCCTGCCCGCCGACCCGGCCACCCGACTGCAGGCGCCCAAGGCCCATCGCGTGCTGCCCGCGGTGCTGTCGCCGGAGCAGGCGGTGGCCGCGGTGCAACCCGCCGGTGACGCCCCGCTGGAGCTGCGCGACCACCTGATCCTCGAGCTGCTGTACGCCACCGGCATTCGCGTGGGGGAGCTGTGCGGCCTGGAACTGGCCGACATCGACCTCGAGCGCCGCGTCCTGCAGGTGGTGGGTAAGGGGGACAAACAGCGCGCGGTGCCGTTCGGCGCGCCGGCGGCCGCGGCCGTCGAGGACTGGCTGCGCAGCGGACGACCGGCGTTGGCCACCGCCGCGTCGGGCGACGCACTTCTGCTGGGCGCCCGCGGCGGCCGGCTGGATCAGCGGATGGCACGCACCGTGGTGCATCGCGCGACGGCCGCGCAGGGCACCGACCTGGGACCGCACGGCCTGCGGCACAGCGCGGCGACCCACCTGCTCGAGGGCGGCGCCGACCTGCGCGTGGTGCAGGAGCTGCTGGGCCACTCGTCGCTGGCCACCACCCAGCTCTACACCCACGTGAGCGTCGAACGACTCCGCGCCGTCCACGACCAGGCGCACCCCAGAGCTTGAACGCCCAGAGCCTGAGAGGTCAGGGCCAGTCGCCGACCGGTTTGAGGCGGACCCGGACGGCGCCGACCAGCACCAACGGATTCAGGTAGCGGGTGAAGGCGCCGCTGCCGCGCCGGGCGCCCCAGTGCAGGCACGCGGCCACCGTGCACCCGGGATGGCCGGGCTCCAGATAGCCGAGCACCTGCCCGCGCAGCACCGTGTCCCCGGTGTGCACCACGGCGCGGACCGGCTCGTAGGTGGTCGCGATCTGGTCCGGGTGGAGCACCGAGACGGTCGGCTTGCCGCCGATGACCCCGGCGAACCGGACCCGCCCGGCCGCCGCGGCGATCACCGCGGCCTGCGGGGCCGCACCCAGGTCGACGCCGCGATGCCCGGGCAGCCAGCGCTCGGCCGGTGGATCGAAGCCCCGCGTCACCGCCGGGCGCGGGGCCAGCGGCCAGTCGTAGGCCGGGCGCGGGGCGGCCGGCGTCGGACCGCCGACGCTCAGCAGCAGGAGCAGGGCGGCGGTGCAGGCGATGGCGCGTCGGCGCAGCGGTCTCATGTCGGTTAGACGTTCGGCGCCGCCGCCCGGATCCCCTTTTGGCACCCGGGCGTGTCGACGCGTAAGGTGGACAACTGCACCTCGTCGCACGTCGACGGGGTGACTACGCGCGTTCGCGCGTCCGGCCGCAATCGGGTCGGACACCACGATCGAAGCACACGGTCCCGGGGGCCTTCCGGGCTGCTTCGGCCGGCGAACGCCAGGGCCGGACGTCGACCGACGCCCGGTGTAACCGAGATAAAGGAATACCCATGGCAGTCGTGACCATGCGGCAGCTGCTCGACAGCGGCGCGCACTTCGGACATCAGACCCGTCGCTGGAACCCGAAGATGAAGCGCTTCATCTTCACCGACCGCAACGGCATCTACATCATCGATCTGCAGCAGACGCTGACCTACATCGACCGCGCCTACGAGTTCGTCAAGGAGACCGTCGCTCACGGCGGCACCGTCCTGTTCGTCGGCACCAAGAAGCAGGCCCAGGAGTCCATCGCGGCCGAGGCCACGCGCGTCGGCATGCCCTACGTCAACCAGCGTTGGCTCGGCGGCATGCTCACCAACTTCAACACCGTGCACAAGCGTCTCCAGCGCATGAAGGAGCTGGAAGCGATGGAGCAGACCGGTGGCTTCGAGGGTCGCACCAAGAAGGAAATCCTCATGCTCACGCGTGAGAAGAACAAGCTCGAGCGCACCCTCGGCGGCATCCGCGACATGGCCAAGGTTCCCTCGGCCATGTGGGTGGTGGACACCAACAAGGAGCACATCGCCGTCGGCGAGGCGCGCAAGCTGAACATCCCGGTCATCGCGATCCTGGACACCAACTGCGATCCGGACGTCGTCGACTACCCGATCCCGGCCAACGACGACGCCATCCGCAGCACCGCTCTGCTGACCCGCGTGATCGCTTCGGCCGTCGCCGAGGGCGTGCAGGCGCGTGCCGGCCAGGCCGGCGGCGACGCCAAGCCCGAGGCCGGTAGCGGCGAGCCGCTGCCGGAGTGGGAGCAGGATCTGCTGGCTTCGGCCGAGGCTCCTGCCGCCGAGGTCGTCGCCGAGGCACCTGCTGCCGAGGTCGCCCCCGAGGCCCCCGCGGCCGCCGAATAGTCCAACACTTCTTTCCGAAGGGAGTCGCCACCCATGGCGAACTACACCGCTGCGGACGTCAAGCGTCTGCGCGAACTGACCGGCTCGGGCATGCTCGACTGCAAGAACGCCCTGGCCAACAACGACGGTGATTTCGACAAGGCCGTTGAGGAACTGCGTATCAAGGGCGCCAAGGACGTCGGCAAGCGTGCCGAGCGGGCCACCGCGGAGGGCCTCGTGGCCGCTCGCGACGGCGTCATGATCGAGCTCAACGCCGAGACCGACTTCGTTGCCAAGAACGAAGAGTTCCAGAAGCTGGCCGACGACGTGCTGGGTGCTGCGATCGCTCTGCGTTCCAGCGACCTCGACGCGCTGAACGCCGCCCCGCTGGGCGACGGCACCGTCGCCGACGCCGTCGAGGCCCTCTCGGCCAAGATCGGCGAGAAGCTGGTCCTGCGTCGCGTCGCCGCGTACGACGGCCCGGTCGCGGTCTACCTGCACAAGCGTGCCTCGGACCTGCCCCCCGCCGTGGGTGTGCTGGTCTCGTACACCGGTGACAGCGAGGCGGCCGCCGAGGCTGCCCGCGGTGCCGCCATGCAGGTCGCTGCGCTGCGCGCCAAGTACGCGTCGCGCGAGGAGGTGCCCGCCGATGTGGTCGCCGCCGAGCGTCGCATCGCCGAGGAGACCGCCAAGGCCGAGGGCAAGCCGGAGCAGGCTCTGCCGAAGATCGTCGAGGGTCGCGTGACCGGCTTCTACAAGGACGTCGTCCTGGTGGATCAGGCTTCGGTGACCGACTCCAAGAAGACGGTCAAGCAGATCCTGGACGAGGCCGGCGCCAGCGTCGTCGCGTTCACTCGCTTCGAGGTCGGCCAGGTCTAACCACCGCACTGCTTTTCGGCCCCGGCCCCTCCCCGCGCGACAAGCGGGGAAGGGTCGGGGCCGAAGTGTTTTCTCCGAGGCTGAGCACTATGCTTAGGAGAGTTTGGGCTGCGACGGCCCATCCTGTGAGCGCGAGGAGCAAGGGACACGATGACCGACTCGGCGGCACCCGTACGACGCGGTGGTTTCAGTAGGGTTCTGCTGAAGCTGGGCGGTGAGATGTTCGGTGGAGGCTCGGTGGGTCTGGACCCCGATGTGCTCGGGACCGTGGCCGATCAGATCGCCGAGGTGGTGGCCGGCGGTGCGCAGGTCGGCATCGTGATCGGCGGCGGCAACTTCTTCCGCGGCGCCGAACTGCAGCAGCGCGGCCTGGACCGGGCTCGCTCGGACTACATGGGCATGCTCGGCACCGTGATGAATTGTCTTGCGCTGCAAGACTTCCTGGAGAAGCGCGGCATCGATACGCGCGTTCAGACGGCGATCACCATGGGCCAGGTGGCCGAGCCCTACCTGCCGCTGCGCGCGGTCCGTCACCTGGAGAAGGGGCGCGTGGTGATCTTCGGCGCCGGCATGGGCATGCCGTACTTCTCCACCGACACCACCGCGGCTCAGCGCGCGCTGGAGATCAAGGCCGAGGCGGTGCTGATGGCCAAGGCCGTCGACGGCGTCTACTCGGCCGATCCGCGGGTGGATCCGAACGCGACCCTGTACCGGGAGATCACCCACCGGGAGGTGCTCGAGCAGGAACTGAAGGTGGCCGACGCGACCGCTTTCTCGCTCTGCATGGACAACAACATGCCGATTCTGGTGTTCAATCTTCTCCAGCAGGGCAACATCGCACGCGCGGTGGCCGGTGAGGCCATCGGCACGCTGGTCTCGTCCTGACCGGCCCCGCGGACCCGACCCACTTAGCTACAGACGACCTACCGACGAAGGATTCTGCTGATGATCGACGACACCCTGCTCGACGCCGAAGAGAAGATGGACAAGGCGGTCGACCATCTGCGTGAAGACCTGCAGTCCATCCGGACCGGTCGCGCGAACCCGGCGATGTTCAACAAGATCATGGTCGAGTACTACGGTGCGCTCACGCCGATCACCCAGGTGTCGAGCATCAACGCGCCCGAGCCGCGGCTGATCGTGATCAAGCCGTACGAGCAGTCGATCATGCGGGACATCGAGACCGCGATCCGCAACTCGGACCTGGGTGTGAACCCGACCGACGACGGCAACGTGATCCGCGTGTCCATCCCGCAGCTCACCGAGGAGCGTCGTCGGGACCTGGGCAAGCAGGCCCGCGGCAAGGGCGAGGACGCCAAGGTCGCGGTGCGCAACATCCGCCGCAAGGCCGTCGACGAGCTCAAGCGCATCCAGAAGGACGGCGAGGCCGGCGAGGACGAAGTGGTGCGCGCGGAGAAGGACCTGGACAAGACCACGCACGGCTACACCGAGCAGATCGACGTGCTGGTCAAGAACAAGGAAGCCGAGCTGCTCGAGGTATGACCGCACCCGCGCAGCCGAAGGCGTCCCGCGCCGGCCGTAACCTGCCCGCCGCGATCGGCGTGGGTGTCGCTCTCGGCGCCGGCCTGATCGCGATCCTCGCCTACGCGCCCCGCGTGTGGTTCCCCGTGGTCGCGGTGGCCATCGCCATCGCCACCTGGGAGGTGGCCAAGCGGTTACGCGAGGGCGATCGCGAGGTCGCCCTGATCCCGCTGTTGGTCGGCGGGCAGGCCGTCATCTGGAGCACCTGGCCGTGGGGGACCACCGGCGCACTGGTGGCCTTCGCCGGCACCGCGCTGGTGATCCTGGTATGGAAACTGTTCGCGCAGGGGCTCACCGAGGCGCCGCGCGAGTACACCCGGGACGCGGCCCTGTCGCTGTTGATTCTGGCGTGGCTGCCGCTGATGGCGGTCTTCGCCGTCGACATGGTGCAGCAGCCCGACGGCCGGTACCGCGTCTTCACCTTCCTGATCGTGCTGGTCTGCTCGGACGTCGGCGGCTACGCGGCCGGCGTCCTCGTCGGCAAGCATCCGATGGTGCCTGCGATCAGCCCGAAGAAGTCCTGGGAGGGTCTGGGTGGCTCGCTGTTGCTGGCCACCGCGGGCGCGGTGTGCTGCAGCATCTGGATGCTGGACACCCACTGGTGGATCGGTCTGATCCTCGGTCCGGTGCTGGTGATCGTCGGCACGTGCGGTGACCTCATCGAATCCCAGGTCAAGCGCGACCTGGGCATCAAGGACATGGGCACGCTCCTGCCCGGGCACGGCGGCCTGATGGACCGCATCGACTCGCTGCTGCCGGGCGCCTTCGTCACCTGGGCGATCTTCACCGCCCTGATGTAGGCGGGGGCCTAGCGCTTCTTCTGGGCCCGGTCGACCTTCTTGAGCGCCCGGTGCAGTTCCACCATGCGGGCGGCGCTGATCGCCACGGTGATGATCGCGCCGAGCAGCGCCGCGATCAGCAGGCTCACCCCGACCGGCAGATTGACCGTGCCGAAGATCAGGTCGATCTCCTGCGAATCCTGATTCTGCAGGATGAACACCAGCAGCAGGATCGTCACGATGATGCCGACGATCCACCCGAAGTAGGTGGCGCGCGAACGCGTGTGTTTGACTCGGCGTGCCTCGTCGACCGTCGGCGCGGAGGCAGGCGGGTCCAGCGGCAGGTCGGGGTGGGGCTCGGGAGAAGTCACCTGCCCATCATGGCATGAGACAATGGATGTCGTGACTAGCCTTCCCCTCGTGTTCAACGCCCCGACCCGGGGCAAGCCGCCCGTGCACTTCGCCGATCTCGATGAGGCCGGCCGCATCGCCGCGGTGGAGCAGCTGGGGTTGCCCAAGTTCCGGGCGAATCAGCTGGCCAAGCAGTATTACGCGCGGCTGAACGCCGACTCGGCGGAGATGACCGATCTGCCCGCCGCGATCCGCGAGGACGTGGGCACGGCGCTGTTTCCGACGCTGATGACCCCGGTGCGCCACGTCGCCACCGACTCCGGCACCACCCGTAAGACGCTGTGGCGCCTGCACGACGGCACGCTGCTCGAATCGGTCCTCATGCGCTACCCGGAGCGGAACACCCTGTGTATCTCCTCACAGGCCGGCTGCGGTATGGCGTGCCCGTTCTGCGCCACCGGCCAGGGCGGACTGGACCGCAACCTGTCGACTGCGGAGATCGTCGACCAGGTGCGGGCGGCGGCGCGCGCGCTGCGCGACGGCGACCTGGGCGAGCCCGGGCGGCTGTCGAACATCGTGTTCATGGGCATGGGGGAGCCGCTGGCCAACTACAAGCGGGTGGTCGACGCGGTCCGCAAGATCACCTCGCGGGAACCGAACGGCTTCGGCATCTCGGCGCGGTCGGTGACGGTCTCCACGGTGGGGCTGGCGCCGGCGATCCGGCGACTGGCCGACGAGGGCATCCCGGTGACGCTGGCGGTGTCGCTGCATACACCCGACGACGAGCTGCGCGACACTCTGGTGCCGGTGAACAACCGGTGGGCGGTCGCCGAGGTGCTCGAGGCGGCCCGCTACTACGCCGACACCACGGGTCGACGAGTCTCCATCGAATACGCACTCATCCGGGATGTGAACGACCAGCCCTGGCGCGCGGACCTGCTAGGTCAGAAGCTGCGCAAGGCGCTGGGGCAGATGGTGCATGTGAATCTGATTCCGCTGAATCCGACGCCGGGCTCGCAGTGGGATGCGAGCCCCAAAGACGTGGAGCGGGAGTTCGTGCGTCGCGTGCAGGAGCAGGGCGTCTCCTGCACCGTGCGTGATACGCGCGGGCAGGAGATCGCCGCAGCCTGCGGCCAGTTGGCGGCCGAAGAGAGCTAGGCGCGCTTCCAGGCGCCCTTGCGGGGGCGCATCTTGAAGGCGGCGTAGCCGATCAGGACGACGCCGATGATGATCAGCCAGACGTCCTCGACGTGGCCGACGTGGTTGCCCTTGAGCATGGCGAACATGATCAGACCGCTGATCAGGGCGGCGATCGCGTAGGCGCGGGGGGCGGTACCCGACCAGCCGAAACGAGCGGACGGGGCTTCGGGATTCTCCCGAACCCAGCCGGTATCGATGGTGTCGACCTCGGTGCTTGCCACAGGAACTCCTCGGTGTTCGGCAATTGCGGACATTTCGCTTAACAACAGGGCATAAGCATAACCCGACCGATGTGCGCCACAATGACGGGTGTGACGACGCGCGTGTTGATCTTGGGTTCGACCGGTTCCATCGGAACGCAGGCCATGGAGGTGATCGCCGAACACCCCGACCGTTTCGAGGTGGTGGGCCTGGGCGCCGGGGGCGGCAACCTGGATCTGCTGGCCCGACAGGCGGCGGTGGCCGGGCTGGTGCCCGATGCGGTCGCGGTGGCCGACGCCGACGCGGCCGGGGTGTTGTCGGACCGGCTGGGCGGCCGGGTCCTCGGCGGCGACGACGCCATGGTGCGGCTCATCGAGGACGTCGAGGCCGACGTCGTCCTCAACGGAGTCGTCGGATCGATCGGCCTGCGGCCGTCGTTGGCAGCCCTGCGCACCGGCGCACGACTGGCCCTGGCCAACAAGGAGTCCCTGGTGGCCGGCGGCGCGCTCGTGCTGGATGCGGCGGCCCCCGGCCAGATCGTGCCGGTGGACTCGGAGCATTCGGCGATCGCGCAGTGCCTGCGGGGCGGCACCGCAGCCGAAGTGGACCGGCTGGTGCTCACCGCCTCCGGCGGTCCGTTCCGCGGTTTCACCGCCGAGCAGGTGGCGACGGTGACGCCGGAGCAGGCCGGGCGCCACCCGACGTGGTCGATGGGCCCGATGATCACCCTGAACTCGGCGACCCTGGTGAACAAGGCGCTGGAGGTGATCGAGGCGCACCTGCTGTTCGGGGTGCCCTACGACCGCATCGACGTCACGGTGCACCCGCAGTCCATCGTGCATTCGATGGTGACCTTCGTCGACGGCGCGACCATCGCGAAGGCCTCGCCGCCGTCGATGAAACTGCCGATCGCGCTGGCGTTGGGCTGGCCCGACCGGGTGCCCGGCTCGTCGTCGGCGTGCGACTTCGGACAGGCCGCGCAGTGGACGTTCGAACCGGTCGACGAGGACGTCTTCCCGGCGATCCGGGTGGCTCGGCAGGCCGGGACCGCGGGCGGTTGTCTGACCGCGATCTACAACGCCGCCAATGAGGTGGCGGCGCAGGGATTCTTCGACGGACGGATCGCCTTCCCCGACATCGTGGCGATCATCGCCGAGGTGCTCGCGCAGGCCGATCAGTGGACGACGCCGCCAGGTACTGTGGAAGAGGTACTGGCCGCCGATCGGTGGGCCAGGGAGCGCGCCGGCGCTCTGATCGACCAACAGTGAGGCAGGACCGGAGAAGGTGAGTTTCGCACTCGGTGTGGCGCTGTTCGCGCTCGCCCTGCTGATCTCCATCGCATGGCACGAACTCGGACACATGTGGGCCGCCCAGGCGACCGGCATGAAGGTCCGGCGCTACTTCGTCGGTTTCGGGCCGACGCTGTGGTCCACGCGCCGCGGTGAGACCGAATACGGGCTCAAGGCCGTGCCGCTCGGCGGCTTCTGCGACATCGCCGGCATGACGCCCTACGACCAGCTCGCCGAGGAAGACCGCGAGCGCGCCATGTACAAGCAGGCCACCTGGAAACGGGTGCTGGTGCTGCTGGCCGGTCCGGCACAGAACTTCGTGTTCGCGTTCGCCCTGGTGGTGGTGCTCGGTCTGGGCTGGGGCCTGCCGGTACTCGGCGATGCGCCCGTGCACGCCACCAGCGTGGGCTGCGTGGCGCCGTCGACCCTGCCGGACGGCAAGCTCGTCGACTGCACCGGTCCGGCGCCGGCCGCGGCCGCCGGACTGCGGTCGGGGGATCGGATCCTGGCCGTCGACGGGCAGACGGTGAGCGGGTCCACCGACCTGATCACGCGGGTGCAGGAGTCGACGGACTCGGTGCGACTGACCATCGAACGCGACGGTGCCCGGCAGGATCTGACGGTGCCGGTCACGCAGGTCCAGCGGATGACCCGCAACCCGGACAAGACCCTGTCGCCGGTGACGGTGGGTGCGATCGGCGTCGGGCTGGAACAGACCACCGAGAACCACTACAACGCGTTGACGGTGTGGGGCGGTGCCGCCTCGTTCACCGGCGACATGTTCACCGAGACCTACAAGGCGCTGATCGCGCTGCCGTCCAAGATCGACGACCTGTGGACCGCGGTGACCGGCGGCGAGCGGGCCGTGGACACCCCGGTCAGCGTGTGGGGCGCCTCGGTGACCGGCGGCCAGGCCGTCGAACGCGGCTACTGGGACGTGTTCCTGCTGCTGCTGATCAGCGTCAACTTCTTCCTCGGCGCGTTCAACCTGGTGCCGCTGCTGCCGCTGGACGGCGGACACATCGCGATCGCGCTGTACGAGCGTCTCCGCGACGCCGTGCGCGGCTGGTTCGGCAAGGCCAAGGCCGGACCGGTGGACTACTACAAACTTCTGCCGCTGACCTATGCGGTAGTCGCGGTGATGGGTGCCTTCATGGTGTTGACCCTCACCGCCGACATCGTCAACCCGATACAGATCTTCTGATCGCAAGGAGCTGAACATGAGCGGACCGATCGGACTCGGACTGCCCACCCCGCCGCCGGTGCTGGCACCGCGGCGCAAGACCCGGCAGCTGTCGGTCGGCGGCGTCGGCGTCGGCAGTGACTCGCCGATCTCGGTGCAATCGATGTGCACCACGCCCACCCACGACGTGAACGCCACCCTGCAGCAGATCGCCGAGCTGACCGCGGCGGGCTGCGACATGGTGCGCGTGGCCTGTCCCCGGCAGGAGGATGCGGACGCGCTCGCCGAGATCGCCCGCAAGTCCAAGATCCCGGTGATCGCCGACATCCACTTCCAGCCCAAGTACATCTTCGCGGCGATCGACGCGGGCTGCGCCGCGGTGCGGGTGAACCCCGGCAACATCAAGGAGTTCGACGGCCGCGTCAAGGAAGTGGCCAAGGCGGCCGGCGCGGCCGGCATCCCCATCCGGATCGGCGTGAACGCCGGATCGCTGGATCCGCGCCTGATGGCCAAGTACGGCAAGGCGACGCCGGAGGCGCTCGTCGAGTCGGCGCTGTGGGAGGCGGGTCTGTTCGCCGAGCACGGCTACGAGGACCTGAAGATCTCGGTCAAGCACAACGACCCGGTGATCATGGTGGAGGCCTACCGCCAGTTGGCGGCGGCCTGCGACTACCCGCTGCACCTGGGCGTCACCGAGGCCGGACCGGCCTTCCAGGGCACCATCAAGTCGGCGGTGGCCTTCGGTGCGCTGCTGTCGGAGGGCATCGGAGACACCATCCGCGTGTCCCTGTCGGCCCCGCCGGTGGAGGAGATCAAGGTCGGCGACGCGATTCTGCAGTCGCTGAACCTGCGTCCGCGGAAGCTGGAGATCGTCTCGTGCCCGTCGTGCGGTCGCGCGCAGGTGGACGTGTACAAACTGGCCGACGAGGTGACCGCCGGCCTGGAGGGACTGGAAGTGCCGCTGCGCGTGGCGGTGATGGGGTGCGTGGTGAACGGCCCCGGCGAGGCGCGCGAAGCCGACCTCGGCGTGGCCTCCGGAAACGGCAAGGGACAGATCTTCGTCAAGGGCGAAGTGATCAAGACGGTGCCCGAAGCGCAGATCGTGGAGACCTTGATCGAAGAAGCGATGCGTATCGCCGCCGAATCGGGGGAGACTGGGGAGGGATCCCCGGTGGTGACGATCAGCTGACGCGCTCCGGGAGATTCGGTAGGCGCCGGTAGAGGAGAGGGTCGTGCTGGGACTGCTGCGTGATCGGCCGTTGGGATCGCGCGATGCGGCGGCCGTGAGCCGTGCGCTCGCCGCCGACCCGGTGAGTGCGGTCATGGTGGCCGCGCGGGTGGAGGCCTACGGCCTCTCGCCGCGATTCCTCGGCGGCGAGCTGTGGACCGCGTCCTGCCCGGAGGAGTCGTTGTGCTTCTCCGGCTCCAACCTGATTCCGCTGTCCGGCGGTTCGGCCGACCTCGATCACTTCGCCGAACGCGCGCTGTCGGGTGCGCGCCTGTGCACCTCGGTGGTCGGTCCCGATCATCTCGCGCTGCCGCTGTGGGAGCGCCTGGCCCCGCACTGGCCGATCCCGCGGGAGATCCGCGCCGTGCAGCCGCTGCTGGCCCTGGGGGGGTACCCGGTGGTGCCGGTGGACCGGCAGGTCCGGCTCGTCACCGCGGCCGAACTGGAGGTGTACTTCCCGGCGGCCGTGGAGATGTTCATCGGCGAGGTGGGGGTGGACCCGTGCGCCGGCGACGGCGGCCGGTCGTACCGTCGTCGGTTGGCCGCACTCATCGCGGCGCGCCGCGTCTTCGCCCGGTTCGACGGCCCGCGGGTGATCTACAAGGCCGAGATCGGTTCGCTGTCGCGCGGGGTGGGGCAGATCCAGGGCGTGTGGGTGGACCCGGAGTACCGGGGCCGCGGGCTCGGGGTGGCCGGCACCGCGGCGGTGGCCGCGGCGATCGCGCGGCAGGGCCGCACCGCGAGCCTGTACGTGAACGACTTCAACGTGGTGGCCCGCGAGGCCTACCGGCGGGTCGGCTTCCGGCAGGTCGGGACGTTCGCCACCGTCCTGATCGACTGACCGCGTCGGCCGCACCCTAAGATCGGCGACGATGGCTCTTCTCCTATTGCGCTCGGTGCGCCGAGTGCGCTCCGTGGCGGTCCTGCTGGTGCTGGCGCTGGCCGCCGCCCTGGTCGCCTGCACCACCGAGGACGACGGCCCGCGGCGCATCGCCCAGGACTTCCTGCGCGAGTTCTCCGCGCAGCAGTTCACGGCTGCGGCCGCCCGGACCACTGCACCGGGGCGGGCCGAACCGGTGCTGAGCGCCGCCTGGTCGGGTCTGGAGGCGCAGGGCATGAGCGCCCGCACCGGGCGCGTCCGGATGGACCAGGACATCGCCGAGGTGGACGTGACGTACACGTGGCGCTTGCCCGGGGACCGGGAGTGGACGTACCCGGCCACGATCACGATGGGCCGCAGCGACGCGGGCTGGGCGGTGCGCTGGGCCTCCACCGATGTGCATCCGGCGCTGGGCGCCGACCAGCGGCTGGCCCTGTCCACGTTCGCGCCGCCGCGGGCCGCGGTCAACGAGGCCGACGGCAGCGAGGTGATGGGCACCGGCACGGTGGTGGCGATCAGCTTCGACGCCGCGGCCGCCGCCGCGGAGGGCTCGGTGATCGACTCGGCGAACCGTCTGGTGACCGTGCTGGGGCCGTTGCTCGAGGGCCTCACCGTGCAGGGCCTGGCGGAGAGGGCCACCGCGAGCGCCGAGCCGCTGCCGCTCGGCACGATCTCCAGCGTCGACTTCGATCGGCTGCGGGATCAACTCGCCGTGCCCGGCGTCCGCACCCAGGAGCAGGCGGTCCTGGTGAATCGGGCGCCCGGATTCGCGACCGCGGTGCTCGATCAGGTGCGCACCCGCGTCGCCGACGGCATGGGCGGGGAATCCGGGTGGCGGATCTCGGTGCTCAACCCCAACGGCCTGGTGGCCGATGTCCTGGAGGATCATCCGGCGACCCCGGCCCCGGCGGTGGCGCTGACCCTGTCGCGGTCGGTGCAGGACGCCGCTCAGCGCGCGGTGAACGTGGTGGGTCGGCAGGCCATGATGGTGGTGATGCAGGCCTCCACCGGCAAGCTGTTGGCCATCGCGCAGAACCCGGCCGCCGACCGCGGCGGACTCCTGGCCACCATGGGTACGTATCCACCGGGTTCGACGTTCAAGATGGTCACCTCGGCGGCGGCGATGAGCGCGGGGATGGTGACCCCCGAGTCGATCGTGCCGTGCCCCGGCGAGATCCAGATCGGGCCGCGGCTGATTCCCAACTACAACGGCTTCTCCCTCGGCCCGGTCCCGCTGCAGCGGGCCTTCGCGAACTCGTGCAACACCAGTTTCGCCGACCTCGCCGCGCGCATGGGAGCCTCGGATCTGGCGCATGCGGCCGCGGCCATGGGCCTGGGCGCGCAGTACGAGATCGCCGGCATCGACTCGGCGGCGGGCTCGGTCCCCATCGAACCCGACCTGGTGCTGCGCGCCGAGGACGGCTTCGGGCAGGGCACCGTCTTGTCGACGCCGCTGGGCATGGCGATCGTCGCGGCGACGGCGGCCACCGGGCATGCACCGGTGCCGGTGCTGATCAACGGACGCGAGACCACGGTGGTGGGCCCGCGGCCGGAGCTGAAGCCGGACATCTACGCCGCCCTGCGGCCGATGATGCGGCAGGTGGTCACCGAAGGCACCGCGACCTCCATCGCGGGGATGGGCGCCGTCTACGGCAAGACCGGTGAGGCCGAGGTGGCCGGCGGATCGCACGCCTGGTTCGCCGGGTACCGCGGGGACCTCGCCTTCGCCACCCTCATCGTGCTGGGCGGCGACTCCACCAACGCCGTCAACGTGACACGCGACTTCCTGACGATGCTGCCTCCCGGTCGGTGACCGGTCGCCTCGTTTATTGTTGCGGCAACGACTCCGGCGGGCCGACCGCCGGTGCATACACGAGAGGACGACCCCAATGAGTGGACCGAATCCGTACGGGGGGCAGCAGCCCGAGGGCCAGCAGCCCGGAGAGCCGCAGCCCGGCTACGGTCAGCAGCAGCCCGGGGGACAGCAGCCCGGTTACGGCCAGCAGCCACAGCAGCCGCAGCAGCCGCCCGCGGGGTACGGCCAGCAGCCGCCGGCCGGGTACGGCCAGCAGCCGCCCCAGGGCTACGGCCAGCCGCCGGCCCCGGGTTACGGCGAACAGCCGCCCGCAGGCTACGGCCAGCAGCCGCCGGCCGGGTACGGTCAGCAGCCGCCCGCGGGCTACGGCCAGCAGCAGCCGCCGGCGTACGGCCAGCAGCCCATGCCGATGACCGCCTCGGGCGGCGCGAGCGGGTCGGGCATCCCCGGCCTCAGCTCGTCGGTGACCGCACCCGCCTACTGGGCGTCGGTGGCCTTCGGCCTCCTGGCGTTCATCGGTGCCTTCCTGACCTGGGCGTCGGTGACGGTCAGCGCCAACATGTTCGGCCAGTCCTCGAGCCAGACCGAGACGGTCAGCGGCTTGGACGCCGACGACGGCATCTTCACGCTGATCCTGGGCCTGCTGGCCGCGGGCCTGGCGCTGGCGGCGCTGTTCGCCGCGGCACAGCTGCCGATTCTGCGCCTGGCGGCGGCGGTCGCGTCGGTGGTGGCGGGTGTGATCATCACCGCGATCGCGCTGTGGGACATCATCGACATCGCCAACATCGCCGGTGACATCGAGGAAACGCTGCCCGGCATGGGGATGAACGTGGACGCGGGCTCCGGCTTCGGTCTGTGGCTGACCCTGCTGTGCGGTGTGGGCCTGCTGGCCGCGGGCGTCTACGCCCTGGTCATGGGTCGCAAGCCGGCCGCTTAGCGGGACCGATCCGGCGAGATGACGAGCTCGCCGGAATCGGGGTGGCGGGCCACCGTGACGGGGTGATCGTAGGTGGAGCTCAGCAGCTCCGGCGTCATCACCTCGTCCACGGTGCCCGCGGCCAGGATGCGGCCGCCCTTCATCACCGCGACGTGGTGGGCGTAGGCGGCGGCCAGCGACAGGTCGTGCACCACGAGAACCACCGTCGTGCCGGCGGCGGCACGGTCCCGGAGAATCCGCAGCACCTGCTCGGTGTGGCCGATGTCCAGCGCTGCGGTCGGCTCGTCGAGCAGCAGAATCGGGGTGTCCTGGGCCAAGGCCCGGGCCAACGACACGCGCGCCTGCTGTCCGCCGGACAGCTGGGGGAAGGGTCGGTCGACGAGGTCGCCGATCTCGCAGGCGGCGATCGCGGCGTCGATCAGTTCCTCGGAGTGCGCCGCCTCCGGGCTGCGCAGCCACGGATAGCGCCCGAGCTCCACCACCTCGCGGACGGTGAACGGCGTGTCGGTCCGATTGAGCTGGGTCACCAGCGCGCGGTGGCGCGCCAACTCCCGCGTGGGGAAGTCCGACAGGTCCCGCTCGTCCAGCAGGATGCGGCCGGACTTGGGGGCGCGCACCCCCGACAGAATCGACAGCAGCGTCGACTTGCCGCACCCGTTCGGCCCCACCAGCGCGGTGATCTGCGCCGGACGGGCGGTCAGGGTGACGCCGTGGAGCACGGGGCGCCCGCCGAGGTCGATGTGGATGTCGTGCGCGGTGAGCGCCAGTCCGTGAGCCGTCATGTCCCTCACCACCCCGTCTTCGCGGTGCGGCGCAGCAGGATGAAGAAGACCGGCCCGCCGATCAACGAGGTGAGCATGCCCAGGGGCAGTTCGCCGGCGGTCAGCGTGCGGGCGGCCAGGTCCGCGGCCGCGATGGCCAGTGCACCGCCGATCACCGAGGCGGGCAGCAGCACGCGGTGGCGCGGGCCCACCAGCAGTCGCATCACATGCGGCACGATCAAACCGACGAACATCACGATGCCGGTGAAGGCCACCGCGCCCGCGGTGAGGATCGCGACCAGCACGATCACCTGGCGCCGGACCAGTTCGACGTTGACCCCGAGGGCGGCGGCCTGCACGTCGCCCAGGGCCAGCAGGTCCAGCTTGTTGACCAGCACCAGGGACGCGGCGATGGCGGCGATCACCAGCGGCGCCACCACCTGAACGTGCGCCCAGGTGACGGCTCCGGCGAGCGAGCCGAGCTGCCAGAAGACGATCTGCTCGCGGGTCGCGGTGGACGCGATCGAGGTCAGGTAGGCGATGATGCCGAGCGCGAAGGCGTTCACGGCGATACCGGTGAGGACGATCATCACCGTCGAAGTGCCGCCGTCGCGCATGGAGAGCACGTACACCGCGAACGTGGTGAACAGACCGAACACGGCGGCCGAACCGGCCACCGCCCAGCCGTTGGCGTCGCTGCCGCCGAGCACGAACACCAGGCAGGCGCCCACGGCGGCACCGGACGAGACGCCGATGATGCCCGGTTCGGCCAGCGGATTGGCCAGCATGCCCTGCAGGAGGCAGCCACCGGCGCCGAGCGCCGCGCCCACCAGCACCCCCAGCACGATGCGCGGGAAGCGGGAGACCCAGAGGGCATCCTCGCCCTGCTGGGTGGGCAGCGGCCCGATGTCCAGGTGCCAGTGATGGGCGATGGAGCCGAGGACCTGGCCGGGGGAGATGTAGACCTGGCCGGTGCCCGCGGAGATCACCACCACCAGGATCAGCAGCAGCAGGGTGGCGGCCAGCACCCACGCCGCGCGACTCCAGCCGGTCGGTGCGCGCAGAATCGCCTGGCGGCGGGCGCGCTGACGGTTGCGGATCTCGCTGTCTGTCACTGGTAGATGGCCTTTCCGAGCGCCTCCAGAACCAGACCGGTGTCCGGTCCGAAGGCCAGCAGCTGGGTTTCGTCCATCGCGACGATCCGCTTCGCGCGGCCGGCGCGGGTGCCCGCGATGGCCGGGAGTCGGGCGACCTTGTCGAGCCCGCCCACGGTCTCCGCGCCCTGCGTCATCACCAGGATCACGTCGGGGTCGGCCCGCAGCAGCGACTCGGAACTGACGGTGGTGAAGGCGGCGGTCAGCCCGGCCGCGGTACCGGCGTCGGTGCCGCCCAGCGCTTCGATGAGGTTGTCGGCGCCGGAGTCGGGGCCGGCCAGCAGGATCAGGCGCTCCCCGCGGATGTAGAGGAAGGCGATCTTCGGGTCGCCGGTGGGATCGGGCAGGGCGCGGTGCGCGGCCTCGATCTGCGCCTGCGTGCGACGCACCAGCTTCTCGCCGGCGGCCTGCGCGCCGAGGGCCGCGGCCACGTCGCGAATCAGCGCGGGGGTGCCGGCGACGCTGCGCTCGTCGGTGAACGCGACCACCTGCACCTGGGTGGCCCGGAGCTGGTCCAGGGCGCCCTTGGGGTTGGCGTCCTTGCCGGCCAGGATGATGGTCGGCTTCTGTGCCAACACCCGCTCGACGTTGATCGCATGCCCGGGATCGGTCACCTCGGGCAGATCGCGGGCGGCGGGGAAGGTGGTGGAGCGGTCCCGCCCCACCACATGCGGGCCCAGGCCCAGCGCGTAGACGATCGCGCCGAGGGTGCCGTTGCGGTCCAGCGCGATGATGCGTTCGGCGCGCGGGGCGAACGCCGGATTCGCTTCCACTGGGACCGGATCGTCGCTGGGCAGGGTGACGATCTGCTCGCCGTCGCGCAGATGCGCGGCCGTGGGATCGACGGTGTCGGTGACGTTCAGCGGCGTCGTGCTGCAGCCCGCGACGATCGCGACCAGCACGGCGAGGAGGATTCCCAGCAGTGGGCGGCGAGCAGACGGCACGAGTGGATTCCTTCGGGCGCGGGCGAGAACTGGGCACAGCCGGCACAGCACGCTCCGGCGGTTTAGGACTACCTTACCTATCTCCCGTACCGACCCGTAGAATGGGTTCCCATGACCGTTCGTGCCCCTTTGCAGCCCGGAGTCGTCGCACCGACCCTGTCGGTGCCCGCCACCATCGCCCGTCCCGAGTACGCCTGGAAGGCGACCGTTCAGGAGGGGAACGAGCCGTGGGTGCAGACCCCGGAGACCATCGAAAAGGTCCGCGTAGCAGGGAAGATCGCCGCCAACGCGCTCGCCGAGGCCGGTCGTGCGGTGGCCCCCGGGGTGACCACCGACGCGCTCGACCGGATCGTGCACGACTACCTCATCGACCACGGCGCCTACCCGTCGACGCTGGGCTACAAGGGCTTCCCCAAATCGTGTTGCACATCACTGAACGAGGTGATCTGCCACGGCATCCCGGACTCCACGGTGATCGCCGACGGTGACATCGTCAACATCGACGTGACCGCCTACCTCGACGGCGCCCACGGCGACACCAACGCGACCTTCCTGGCCGGTGACGTCTCCGACGAGCACCGGCAGCTGGTGGAGCGCACGCGGATCGCCACCGAACGGGCGATCAAGGCGGTCCGCCCCGGCCGCGAACTCAACGTCGTTGGCCGCGTCATCGAGGCCTACGCGAACCGCTTCGGCTACCAGGTGGTCCGGGACTTCACCGGGCACGGGATCGGCGAGACCTTCCACAACGGCCTCATCGTGCTGCACTACGACCAGCCCGAGGTGGACACGATCCTCGAGCCGGGCATGGTCTTCACCATCGAGCCGATGATCAATCTGGGCGGCCTGGAGTGGGAGCAGTGGGACGACGACTGGACGGTGGTCACCCGCGACCGCAAGTGGACCGCGCAGTTCGAACACACCCTCGTGGTGACCGATACGGGCGCGGAGATCCTCACCCTCCCCGACGAGTGAGCGCGCACCGCGCATGAGGGCCGATGTCATCGTCATCGGCGCCGGTCAGGCGGGCTTGTCGGCGGGCTATCACCTCGCTCGACGCGGCTTCGTCGACGCCCGCACTGCGCGTGACGGGGACCGGACGTTCGTGATCTTCGACGCCGCGGCCGGGCCGGGCGGGGCCTGGCGGCATCGCTGGCCCAGCCTGTCGATGGCCACGGTCAACGGGATCTTCGATCTGCCGGACTTTCCGAAGCCGACCGTCGATCCGGCCGAAGCCAGCCGCGACGCGGTGCCGCGGTACTTCGCCGCGTTCGAAGACCGCGCCGGCCTGCCGATCCAGCGGCCGGTCACCGTGACGTCGGTGACCCGCGCCGACGACGATCCGGGCGGGGACCTGGTGGTGGCGACCTCGGCCGGCCCCTGGCGGGCCCGCGCGATCGTCAACGCCACCGGCACCTTCAACAACCCGGTGCTGCCCGAGTACCCCGGGCACACCCTCTTCACCGGCCGCCAGCTGCATTCGCGCGACTACCTCGGCGCCGACGAGTTCACCGGTCAGCGGGTGGGCGTGGTGGGCGGCGGGATCTCGGCGCTGCAGCAGTTGGCGGAGATCTCCGGCGTGGCGACGGTGCACTGGTACACCCGGCGCGAGCCGGTCTTCCACGACGGCGACTTCCGGCCCGAGATCGAGGGGCGCGAGACCATCGCGAAGGTGACCGCCGACGTGGAAGCGGGCCGGCCCGTCTCCAGCGTCGTGTCGTACACGGGACTGCTGTGGACGCCCTATGCGCGGCGGGCCGCCGCCCGCGGCGCCCTGGACCGTCGGCCGATGTTCACCGCGCTGGAACCGGGCGGCGTCCGGGAGGCCGACGGCTCCTTCACCGCGCTGGACACGCTGCTGTGGGCCACCGGCTATCGGGCCGACCTGGCGCACCTGGCTCCGCTGGGGCTGCGCAACGAGCTCGGCGGCATCGCCGTCGACGGGACTCGGGTGCGCGACGAGCCGCGGGTGCATCTGATCGGTTTCGGCCCGTCGGCCTCGACGGTGGGCGCCAACCGCGCCGGCCGTCGGGCCGCCCGCGACCTGGTCCGGTGGCTGGGCTAGGACACCGGCTGGGCTAGGACAGCGCGTCGCCCACGCACAGCGTGGAGACCGCGGTACTGGTGCGGCCGGTGGCCTGCTCGGACTTGTGGACCGCCGACTGGGATGCCTCGGCCCGGGAGGCGCCGGCGGCGGCGTAGTAGCCGTAGTCGCCCGCCCCGGCACCGGTGGCGTGCGCGACGGCGGCGCAGCCGGTGGTGAACGTCACGTGGCCCCAGTCGTCGTCGTACCCGTGCGTGGCCGCCTCCGCGAGCAGCGTCGCACTGCTGTCGTAGTTCTTGAACCGGACCACCCGGCCCTGCGGGCTCACCACGATGCCCCAGACCTGTGCGGGCGCCGGGGAACTGGTGGGGGCCGCGGTCACCACACTGGTCGGCGAGGTCGCCGCCGAGCCGGTGTCCTCGCCCCCGGTGGCCAGCACGATCGCGGCGATGATGACGGCGAGACCCAGCAGAATGGTGATCACCGACACGGTCACCGTGGTGCCGGACGGCCGGGACGCCGAGCGGGGCGCGGACGGTGTCGGCGGTGGAGGTGGTGGCGGCGACGGTGCGGCCGGGTGCGGGCCGGTGAGGCCCGGGACCGGTCCGACCAGGGTGGGCTGCCGGGTGTCCGGGCGCGACCCGGCCAGTGCGGCGGCGAAGTCCCCGCAGGTCCGATAGCGCTGGGCCGGGTCCTTGGCGAGGGCGCGTGCGAACACCGCGTCCAGACCGCCGAGGGCGGGCGAGGCGGCGCTGATCGGGGGCGGGGACTGCGAGAGTTGCGCGTTCAGCAGGGCGGGCGTGGGCAGACCGGCGAACGGCGGACGCCCGGTGAGCAGCTCGTAGGCGGTGCAGGCCAACGAGTACTGATCGCCGGCCGGGCTGTCGCGTCGACCGCTGATGTTCTCCGGTGCGGCATAGGACAGGGTGCCGACGAAGGTGTTCGCGGCGGTCAGCGAGCTGGCGCCGGCCAAGCGGGCGATGCCGAAGTCGAGGACGGTGACGCGCTCGATCGTGCCGTCGGTGCCCCGCGCCACCATCAGGTTGGCGGGTTTGACGTCCCGGTGCACCACGCCGCGGCCGTGGGCGTAGTCGAGTGCCGCACCGGCCCGGCCGACGATCTCGGCGACCTGATCCACCGGCAGCCGGTCCGCGCTCGCCAGGTCTTCGCCGGCGAGGTACTGCATGGTGAACCACGGCAGATCGTCGGTGATGCCGTGGTGGTAGACGGTGACGATGCCCGGATGGTCCAGGGAGGCCACCGTGCGGGCCTCGGCGGCGAAACGCGCGGCGAAATCGCCGTCCGCGTCGACGGTGAGCACCTTGAGGGCCTCGCGCCGATTCAGGTGCGGATTGGTCACCAGGAACACGCTGCCCATGCCGCCCCGGCCCAGGAGCGAGTGCACCTCGTAGCCGGCGAACACGCCGCCGGGCACCGGTACGTTCATGGGGTTTCCTCCTGGTTCGGCACGAACGGAGCTGATGATATCGGTGAGCACCTAAGCTGGCTGACGTGGAATCGGAACATCTGAAGGTAGAGCACGACGGACTGGTCTTCGACGTGCACCGCAGCGGACCCGCCCGTGGGCCCTGGGTGGTGCTGCTCCACGGATTCCCGGTGAACTCGCAGTGCTACGACGCGGTGCTGCCGCGGGTGCACGACGCCGGGCTGCGGACGCTGACGATCGATCAGCGCGGCTACAGCCCCGGCGCCCGGCCGGAAGCCGTCGAGGACTACCGCCTGGATCGACTCGTCGACGACGTCCTCGGGGTGCTCGGACACCTGAACATCGCCTACTCGATGCTGGTGGGGCACGACTGGGGTGGCATCGTCGCCTGGCATCTGGCGGCCAAACATCCCGAGCACTTCACCGGCCTGGTGGCCATCAGCACCGGTCATCCGTCGGCGATGGCGATGGCGCTGGCCGAGGGCGACGACCAGCGTGCGCGGTCGTCGTACATCAAGAACTTCGTCGCCGACGGCGCCGAAGCGGTGCTCTCCGCGCGCAACGGCGTGATGCTGCGCCGGGCCGGGGTGCAGGCCGACGAGCTGGCCCCGGTGCTGGCGCCGGACGGCCTGCGCGGCCCGCTCAACTGGTACCGCGCGAACTTCACCGGGGACATCGCCGAGACCCTGGCGTGCCCGCCGGTGGAGATTCCCACCACCATGCTGTGGAGCGACGGCGATGCCGCGCTGGGGCGCGCACAGGCCGAGTTCAGCGGCCGGTTCGTGTACTCGGACTTCCGGTTCTCGGTGGTCAACGACGTCGACCACTGGGTGCCGCAGCGCGCTCCGGAGGCCGTGGCCAGCGAAATCGCGCTGCGGTCCGCCCAGTTCTAGGCGGTCAGTCCAGTTCGAGGCCGAGCAGGGCGTTCTCCAGGACCTCCGGCAGCGCCGGGTGGATCCAGTACTGGCCGCGCGCCATGTCCAGCGCGCCCAGCCCGAACGACATCGCCTGGATGGCAGGCTGAATGATCGAGGACGCCTGCGCGCCCATGATGTGCACGCCCAGCAGCAGACCGGTGCGGCGATCGGCGATCACCTTGCAGAAGCCGTCGGAGTCCTCCATCGCCCAGCCGTAGGCCACGTCGCCGTAGGCCTGCACCTTCACCGTGACGTCGTAGCCTGCGGCGACCGCCTGCTCTTGCGTGAGGCCGACGGTGGCCACCTGCGGGCGGGTGAAGACCGCCGCGGGCACGTACTGGTGCGCGAAGCGGTCCAGGTCGTCGCTGTCCCAGCCCTTGAGCAGGTTCGCCTGCACCACCCGCTGCTCCTGGTTGGCCACGTGCTTGAGCTGGTAGGGGGAGGAGACGTCGCCCAGCGCCCAGACGCCGCGCGCGGCGGTGCGCCCGTGCTCGTCGGTCGGTACCCGACCGTCGTCGGTCAGGTCCACCCCGATGGTCTCCAGGGCCAGCCGGTCGCCGTTGGGGGTGCGACCGGTGGCCACCAGCAGCACGTCGACGTCCAGGTGGCTGCCGTCCCGGCAGGTGAGGCGGACGCCGCCGCCGGGCAGCGTCTGGGCGGCGGCGATGTCGGTGTTGAGCCGGACGTCCCACTGCGCGCGCACCACCTCGGTGAACCGCGTGCTCAGTTCGGTGTCCAGCTTGCGCAGCAGCGACGGCCCGCGCGCGATGATCGACACCTGCGTGCCGAGACCGGCGAAGACGTGGGCGAACTCGCTGGCGATGTACCCGCTGCCGAGTATCGCCATGGTGCCGGGCAGCTCCGGCAGCCGCATCACGTCGTCGTTGGTGTAGTACCGCACCCCGGACTCGGCGATCACGTCCGGGATCTGCGGGCGGGCGCCGGCGGCGATCACCACCTCGGTGGCCAACACCGTCTCGCCGTTCGCGGTGACCAGACGGTACCGGTCGCTCTCGGCGTCGCGGCCGTCGAAGACCACGTGCGAGGAGTACACGGTGATGTTGTCGCAGTCCTGCTCGCGGTAGCGCTTGCCGCCCACCGAGATCGGATCGATGCGGTCGAAGACGCGGCTGACCAGTTCCGGCCAGCGGACCGCGGCCGGGGCGGCGTCGAGGTTGTAGGTGCCTGCGGCAGCGATCGTCTCGGCCACGTCGGCCGCGTAGACGAACATCTTGGTCGGGATGCAGCCGACGTTCAGGCAGGTGCCGCCGTAGATGCTCTCCTCGAAGATCGCGATGGAGGTCTGTGCGAACCGGTCGTCGGGCAGCGAATTGCCGCTGCCGGATCCGATGATGGCCAGATCCACCAGCTGCGGGGCGCTCATCGGCCGGCCTTCTCGTCGGTGCGCACATCGATCTCGGCGGACAGCCAGTCGCCGACGGCGGCGTAGGCGCGTTCGCGCGGGCCCTCCTGCGACAGGAAGACGTCGTGGCGCGCATCGTCGACGGCCACCGACAGCACGCGGCGGCCGAGGAACGGCGACCAGCGGGCGATGTGGTTGACGTCGAGCACGCAATCGGCGGTGTCGACGGCCACGTCGTAGGTGGAGCGGAAGCGCGACTTGTCCGAGCGCAACGACAGCACCGGAACGCCGACGTCGATGCCGCCGTGCACCTTCAGCTGGGCTTGGCGGACGGCGCTGAGCCAACCGAAACGGGGACCGAAGCCGCCGAGGGGCTTGCGTTCGAGGTCGTAGGACCATTCGCCGTGCACCGATTCGTGCAGGCTCTCACCGTACGCGGCCGACAGCTCGCGGGGCACCGGGGTCTTGCCGCGGAGCGCGCCCACCGTGGACAGGATGCGGGCGGCGGCCCGTGTCCGCAGTGCCGCCTCGCCCTGCAGATCCAGCCACGGGCTGTTCAGCAGGAGGCCGCGCACGTGGCGGTGGCGCTTCGGATCGGTCCGGCGCAGCCGGTCCAGCCACAACGGCGTCACCAGGCCGCCGGTGGAATGACCCACCACGACGACGCGCTCGGCGCTGCCGGCCTCGGCCAACTCCTCGGTGAGGATGTCCAGCGCGGCGTTGAGCTCTTCGTCGTAGAGCGCCAGGTCGGACACGTAGTGCGGGGTGTGGTGGGCGGTCAGCGAGCGTCCGCACTTGCGCAGATCCAGGGCGTAGAAGGCGTAGCCGCGGTCGGCGAAGAAGCGGTCGAGCTCCTCCTGGAAGAAGTAGTCGGTGAACCCGTGCACGTACAGGACCGCGCCGTTGGGCGCCGGCCGGGAGCCGGGCCGACGGATCAGCGTCGCGCTGATCGGGTCTTCGCCGTCGGGGTCGGGCCCCAGCGGTAGGGTCAGGATCTCGTAGTGATCGAGGAAGTGGTCGGGGCGCCAGTTATGTGCGGGCCGCGCACTGGGGGAATCGGTAACGCTCACGGCCTCCAGCCTAGAAGGTCCGCCGCGCGGAGCGCCGTTCAGCGTGTCGTGCATCCCACATTTGGCCCACCGATTCGAGTGGGGCGACCACGATGGTGGAGAATATCTGACCAGGCGAACCCGGACGAAGCGGTCGGGCGGTGGAGGAAGAGAGCATTTCGTGGCGCAGAAGGTCATCAGGACAGACGTAGCGCTGGTCGGAGCGGGCATCATGAGCGCGACGCTGGGCGCCCTGCTGCGGCAGTTGGAGCCGAGCTGGTCGATCAGTCTCTTCGAACGCCTCGACGCGGCCGCCGCCGAGAGCAGCGATCCGTGGAACAACGCCGGCACCGGCCACTCGGCGCTGTGCGAGCTGAACTACACGCCGATGGCCGCCGACGGCACCATCGACATCAGCAAGGCGCTCAACATCAATGAGCAGTTCCAGCAGTCGCGCCAGTTCTGGGCGCACGGCGTGGACAACGGCATCCTCGGTGCGCCCGACGAGTTCATCAACCCCATCCCGCACGTGGCCTTCGCACACGGCGAGGGCGGCGTGGACTACCTGGCCAAGCGCCACGCCGCGCTGGCCGAGAACACCCTGTTCGAGGCGATGGAGTACATCGCCGACGAGGAGACCTTCGCCGACCGCCTGCCGCTGATGGCCAAGGGCCGTGACTACGCCGACCCGGTGGCGCTCAACTGGTACACCGAGGGCACCGACGTCGACTTCGGCGCGCTCACCCAGCAGCTGCTCAACTACGTGGGCCGCGACGCCTCGCTGTACTTCGGGCACGAGGTGCGCAACCTGAGCAAGCAGAGCGACGGCAGCTGGGTGATCAAGGTGCGCAACACCCGCAGCGGCGAGACCCTTCGCGTCGAAGCCAGGTTCGTCTTCGTCGGCGCCGGTGGCGGTGCCCTGCACCTGCTGCAGAAGTCGGGTATCCCCGAGGCCAAGGGCTTCGGCGGTTTCCCGGTCAGCGGTGAGTTCTTCCGCTGCACCAATCCCGACCTGATCGCCGAGCACTCGGCCAAGGTCTACGGCCAGGCCGCCGTCGGCGCGCCGCCCATGTCGGTGCCGCACCTGGACACCCGCGTCATCAACCACGAGAAGGGCCTGCTGTTCGGCCCGTACGCCGGCTGGTCGCCCAAGTTCCTCAAGACCGGCGGGGTGATGGACCTGCCCAAGTCGGTGAAGCCGGGCAACCTGCTCCCGATGATGTCCATCGCGCCGAAGGAGTTCGGCCTGCTCAAGTACCTGATCGGTGAGCTGGCCGCAGGCCCGGCCGACCGCGTCAAGACGCTGCAGGAGTTCGTCCCGGAGGCCACCGGCGGCGACTGGGAGATGATCACCGCCGGCCAGCGCGTGCAGGTGATCCGCGGGCAGGGTGCCAGCGGCAACCTCGAGTTCGGTACCGCCGTGGTCGCGGCGGGCGACGGCACCATCGCCGGTCTGCTCGGCGCCTCCCCGGGCGCCTCGACCGCGGTGCCCGCCATGATCTCGGTGCTGCAGCAGTGCTTCGGCGACCGGTTCGACGGCTGGCAGGGCACGCTCACCGAGATGATCCCGTCCTACGGCCAGAAGCTCAACGACAATCCGGCGCTGTTCCGTCAGCTCTGGGATTGGACCAACCGCAGCCTGGAACTGACCGGGCGCGGCGGTCGTCACGCCGCTCCGGAGCAGACCGCCTAACCGGCGGGCGGGCAGGCGCGCGGCATGACCGAGTACGCAGACCTGACCGCTCAGCTGTTCGCTGACGGCCGCAGCCTCGACTCGGACAGCTCGGCCACGCTGCGGTCGGCGCTGGATGCGCTGACGGCGCAGCAGACCGACCCGAAGGTGCTCGGCGAGCTCCTCGAAGCGGTGCTGCTGGTGGGGCAGGGGCTGGATCTGGCCGAGGTGCTGCAGCGCATCACCGCGGTGGCGGCCTCGGTGCTCGACGCGCAGTACTGCGCGCTCGGCGTCCGGGGACCGCAGCGCGGCCTGCAGGCCTTCGTCTACACCGGGATCACGCCCGAGTTGCGCAGCAAGATGGGGCGCCTGCCGATCGGGCACGGGGTGCTGGGTGAACTGCTCGACCATCCCGAGGTGCTGCGCATCGAGCAACTGGGCGAGCACCCGGCCTCGGTCGGGTTTCCGCCGCACCACCCGCCGATGGACACCTTCCTCGGCGCGCCGATCATCGTGCGCGGCGAGCTGTTCGGCAGCATCTATCTGACCGAGAAGCTCACCGGCCCCCGGTTCACCGAGCAGGACGAACAGATCGTGTCGGTGCTCGCCGTCGCGGTGGGCATCGCGGTCGACAACGCGCGACTGTACGAGCGGCAGCTCACCCGACACCGGTGGATGGAGATCCTGGCCCATCGCGGTTCCGAGCCGATGGCGGGGGTCGCCCTGTCCGACACCCTCAACGGCCTGTGCGCCGACGTCGCCGCGCTCACCGGAGCCGTCGACGTGTTCATCGTGACCTCCGATCGCGGCGAACTGCAGTTGCACGGCCACACCGGGGCGCCGGTGGAGCCCAACGGCATCGCCTGGCCCGGCCTGGCCTTCAGCGTCAGCGAGGCCGACGGTGCCGATGCGGCCTGGATGCGGGGGCAGGCGCGGTGGAAGACCGCGCAGCCGATGCAGCGCACCCCCGGCGACTTCGGTGCGATCGTGCTGACCCACGCGACGCGGCCGGTGTGGGAGCCGGAGGAGGTCGCCGGGCTCACCGGGGTGGCCCGGGTCGCGGCGCTGGCCGTCGCCTACGCCGATCAGCAGCAACTGGCCCGGGACCTGGAGATGCTGGAGGACCGGCATCGCATCGCCCGCGACCTGCACGATCACGTGATTCAGCGGCTGTTCGCCATCGGGATGTCGCTGCAGACGATGCAGGCCGCCCCCGAGCAGGTGGAGTCGCGGCTGACGCAGGTGATCGACGATCTGGACACCACGATCGGCCAGATCCGCACGTCCATCTTCGACTTGCAGTCGGCCCAGCTGCGCGGCGGGCCGGTGACGCTGCGCCGCAAGGCCCTGGACGTGGTGGCCGAACTGGCTCGGCATGCACCCATCGTGCCCAGCGTCGCCTTCGTCGGCCCCGTCGACACCCTGGTGCCCAAGCGGCTGGCGCCGCACATCGAAGCGGTGCTGCGCGAAGGGCTGTCCAACGCGCTGCGGCATTCCGGCGGCGACCGGATCGGCGTGCGGATCGTCGCCGACGACGTGCTCACCGTGGAGATCTCCGACAACGGCGCAGGCATTCCGCCGCACGCGACCTACCGCGGCCTGAACAATCTGACCCGGCGGGCCGAGGAGTGCGACGGCAACTTCACGGTCGAATCGCGGCCGGGCGCAGGCACCATGCTCGTCTGGGAGGTACCGCTGCGGGCGGACTGACCGTTATCGGCCGAAGCGGAACCGCGTGCAGTCGGCCGGGAACGACGTCCAGGCCAACGCCCGCTCGGGCACGATCTGGCGCAGACCGCCGCCGTCGGCCCCGGACCACGCGTCCGCCTCCGGGTGGTAGTCGTCCCCGTGATACTTGGCGAAGGCCTCGGCCAGACGGGCCCCCAGGGTCGCCGGGTCGGCGCGGGTGGCCGTCGAGCGGCCCTCGACGATCACCACGTCGGTGCCGCTCTCCAGGGTGAGGGTGACGTGCGGATTGGCCTCGGTGTTGCGGGTGTGCCGGGTGGTGGGCGCACCGTCGTAGTAGAAACGACCGTCCAGCCACACGCCCCAGCGCGGAACACTGTGCGGACGCCCGTCCGGACGCACGCTGGCCAGCCAATAGTGTTTGGCCGCAACGAGTTTGGGTTCGACGTCGGCCCAGGTGAGGAGTCCGTCGGTGCTTTCCGGGAGTCCGTACCCGTCCGGGAACTCCGGGCGGTCCGCACTCGGCCCGGTCATCGTCCGCGCTCGCCGAGTTTGGTGGCCATCACCGCGACCTGCGTCCGACGCTGCATGTCGAGTTTCGCCAGGATGTGCGACACGTAGTTCTTGATGGTCTTCTCCGCCAGGAACATGCGCTCGGCGATCTGCCGATTGGTCAGGCCCTCGCCGATGAGGCGGAACACTTCGCGTTCCTGTCCGGTGAGATCGGCGAGCGGATCGGTCTCTTCCTTCTTGTCGTCGCGCAGCCGCGCCAGCAGCGCGGCGGTGCTGCGGTCGTCCAGCAGCGAGCCGCCCTGACCGATGGTGCGGACCGCGGTGATCAGGTTGTGGCCCAGGATCTGCTTGAGCACGAAGCCGGAGGCGCCGGCCATGACCGCGGCCAGGAGGGCGTCGTCGTCGGCGTAGCTGGTGAGCATCAGGGCCCGGACGTTCCGGTTGCGCGAGCGGATCTCCCGGCACAGTTCGACGCCGTTGCCGTCGGGCAGGCGGACGTCGAGAACCGCCACGTCCGGGGCGGTGGCCTCGATCCCGGTCACGGCCTCGGCGACGGTGGCGGCTTCGCCCACGATCTGCAGGTCACCGGCGGTGCCGAGCAGGTCGCGTAGACCGCGCCGAACCAGTTCGTGGTCGTCGACCAGGTAGACGCGCACCGGGGTGGAATCAGTGGTGGGAGGCGGTGTGGACATGCCTCGAATCTACCGCAGGTCCCGGGTGCGACCGCGACGTCGGGCCCGGACGGTTCGGGTCCTTCGACGGTGGGAACCCCCGGCGGGCCGGGACACGATGGAAGCCATGACCACGTTGATGACAAAGAACATGAGCGGTTCGGATCTCCTGCGTGAACTGCTGCCGGTCTGCGAGACCGAAGTGGAACGGCACATGAAGATGACCCGCGACTGGCACCCGCACGACTACGTGCCGTGGGACGACGGCCGCAACTTCGCCATGCTCGGCGGCATCGACTGGGATCCGGAGCAGTCGCAGCTGTCCGAGACCGCCAAGGCCGCGATGATCACCAACCTGCTGACCGAGGACAACCTGCCGTCCTACCACCGGGTGATCGCCGACAACTTCAGCCTCGACGACGCCTGGGGCTTCTGGGTGGGCCGCTGGACGGCCGAGGAGATGCGGCATTCGATCGTGATGCGCGACTACCTGGTGGTTACGCGCGGGGTGGATCCGGTGGAGCTGGAAGAGATCCGCATGCAGCACATGACCGGCGGCTTCAACCCGCTGCCCAACGACGACGGCCAGCGCGACCACAGCTTCGACATGCTCTTCGCGGTCACCTACGTCTCGTTCCAAGAACTCGCGACCCGCGTCAGCCACCGCAACACCGGCAAGGCCTGCGGCGACCCGATCGCCGACCGGATGCTCCAGCGGGTGGCCGCCGACGAGAACCTGCACATGCTCTTCTACCGGAACATCGTCGCCGGCGCCCTGGACCTGGTGCCCGACGAGGCGATGGCGGCGATCTACGGCATCGTCGCGAACTTCCAGATGCCCGGCGCCTCCATGCCGAACTTCCGTCGCAACGCGGTCCTCATCGCCAAGGGCGGCATCTACGACCTGCCTCAGCACATGGAGGAGGTCATCATGCCGGTGCTGCGCAAGTGGCGCATCTTCGAGCGCACCGACTTCGGTCCGCTCGGCGAGATGTACCGGGAGAAGCTCGCCGAGTTCCTGGAGGAGATGAACGTGAAGGTGGGCAAGTTCGAGGCAGCGCGCGAACGCGCCCTCGCCCGCGAACGCGCTCGCCTCGCCTGACCGGATGGCCGGATGGTCGCTTCGGGGCAGCCAGTAGGATTCCGGGCATGGGCGAAGGACATTATCTCGCGGGCCTGGACCTGCGCGGACGCAAAGTGGTGGTGGTCGGCGGCGGGTCCGTCGCGCAGCGGCGGCTGCCCAACCTGATCGCAGCCGGGGCGGACGTGCACGTGATCGCGGTCGACCCGCGACCCACCGTCGAAGCCGAACCGGCGATCACCGTGCACCGCCGGGCCTGGGCCGAGGGTGACCTCGCCGAGGCCTGGTACGCGATGGCCTGCACCGACGACCCGGCGGTGAACGAAGCGGTGGTCGCCGAGGCCAGTGCGCGCCGGATCTTCTGTGTCCGCGCCGACGAGGCCCGCCGCGGCACCGCGGTGACCCCGGCGTCCGGGCGGCACGACGGCCTGCAGTTCGGTGTCCTCGCCGGCGGCGACCATCGACGCAGCGCCGCCACCCGCGCGGCCATCAACGTCGCGCTGGCCGAAGGGACCGCGCTGACCGCGGCCGCGGCCACCCCGCACACACCCGGCGTCGCCCTCGTCGGCGGCGGCCCCGGCGACCCCGACCTCATCACGGTGCGCGGCCGGCGTCTGCTGGCCCAGGCCGAGGTGGTGGTGGCCGACCGTCTGGCGCCCGGCGCGCTGCTCGACGAGTTGGGCCCGCACGTGGAGGTGATCGACGCCGCCAAGGTGCCGTACGGCCGGGCCATCCGGCAGGAGAAGATCAACGAGATCCTGGTCGAGCGGGCCCGCGCCGGCAAGTTCGTGGTGCGGCTCAAGGGCGGTGACCCCTTCGTCTTCGGTCGCGGCTTCGAGGAACTGGAGGCCTGCGTGGCCGCCGGTGTCCCGGTGACCGTGGTGCCCGGCATCACCTCTCCGATCGCCGCGCCCGCGCTGGCCGGGATCCCGGTGACGCACCGCGGGGTCACCCACGAGGTGGTGATCGTCTCCGGGCACGTGGCGCCCGGACATCCGGACTCGCTGACCGACTGGTCGGCGCTGGCCAAGCTGAGCGGCACCCTGGTGCTGATGATGGCGGTGCAGCGACTGGACGCGTTCGCGCAGGCGCTGATGGACGGCGGCAAGGCCGGTGATACGCCGGTGGCCTTGATCGAGAACGCCTCGCGGCCGGATCAGCGGTTGATCCGCACCGACCTGGCCGGCGCGGCGGCCACCGCCGCCGCCGAGCAGCTGGTGCCGCCGGCGATCGTGGTGATCGGTCCGGTGGCCGGTCTCGACCCGCAGGAGGGCGAGTCGGCATGACTGCTCGCGTGGTGGGAGCGGTCTCCGGACTGATCCTTCTGGCCGCAGCGATCGGCGCCTGGTGGGTGTCGCCGGTGCTGACCGCTGTACTGGTGGCGATCGCGGTGGTGATCATGACCGCCTGGCAGCTCTACCGCCGGGGCAACGGCATCGAGCCCGCGGCGCAGAACATGTGGACGGTCTACATCTGGCCGCTCACCTTCGGCGCGCTCGCGGTGATCGCACTCAACGGCTGGATCTACCGGATCTCGTCGGACGCCGGTGGCGAGTCGGGTCAGCTGGGCACCCTCATCGGCTTGGCCACCGGTGTGGTCGGCATGGCCGGGGCCTACGGCTACGGACGCGTGCGCGCCCAGAAGGTGCAGGTGGCCGAGCAGAAGTACGGCGCCGACCGGACCGAGGAGCCCGAGGACGACGAGGACGGCGAGGCCGAGGTCGCGCAGGACTGGTTCTTCCCCCAGCAGCAGTAGCGCGGCGGCGAGCGCCGCCGCGGCGGTTCAGTCCGTGACGACGGTGATCTGGGTCGACGAGGTGATCTCCACCCGCTGACCAGCGTCGGAGAGCACCGCGGCGAGCTTGTCGATGTCGCCGACCTTGGCGCGCGTGGTCACCAGGTCGCGCGCGATCAGGCCCTTGTAGTGCTTGTTGAAGTGACTGACCACCGAGCGGGAGCCGTCGGCGGCCTCGGTGACGACGGTCGCGGTGACGGCTCCGCGGACCGGGCCGAGGCCCAGATAGGCGCCCGACCGCAGATCGACGACGAAATCGTCGAGAGCCTCCAGCGCGGGGGCCAGCACCGGCTTCCACACCGAGGCGAGGGTGCCGAAACCGGGCAGCTTGGATCCGCCGGAGAGGCGGTAGGCGGGGATCGGATCGGCGGCCGACACCACGCCGAACAGCGCCGAACCGATCATCAGGCGCTCGGCGGCCTTGGCCTTGCTCGCCCGCGTCATGCTCGGATAGTCCAGGGCGTCGTAGAGCACCCCGGTGTACCGCGTGATCGCCGGCCGGGTGGGGGAGACGAACAGTTCGGCGTTGCGATCGACCTCGGCCAGCTGGGTCTTGCCCAGGCCCAACGCGCGTTGGGAGGCGTCCAGGTCGGCGGCCAGGGTCACGAGCGCGTCGGCCACCCGACGACGGGTGTCCGTCAGTTCGGGCAGCGACAATCGGTCCAGCGACAGGGGCTCACCGGCGCCGCCGTCGGACTTGGTTTCGGAGGGCGGAAGGATCACAAGCACCCGAACACCGTAGCGAGGCGGGACGGCGACTACGCTGACCACCTGTGATCACGCGTATGTCCTCCCTGTTTCTGCGCACCCTGCGCGACGACCCCGCCGATGCGGAAGTGCCCAGCCACAAACTGCTGGTCCGGGCCGGTTACATCCGCCGCGCCGCCCCCGGTATCTACAGCTGGCTGCCGCTGGGGCTGAAGGTGTACCGCAACCTGGAGAACATCGTGCGCCAGGAGATGGACGCGATGGGCGGCCAGGAGATCCTGCTGCCGGCGCTGCTGCCGCGCGACCCGTACGAGACCTCGGGGCGCTGGACCGAATACGGCGACAACCTGTTCCGTCTGCAGGACCGCAAGGGCAACGACATGCTGCTCGGCCCGACGCACGAGGAACTGTTCACCCAGCTGGTCAAGGGCGAGTACAGCTCCTACAAGGATCTTCCGGTGATCCTGTACCAGATCCAGACCAAGTACCGCGACGAGGAGCGTCCCCGCGCCGGTCTGCTGCGCGGCCGCGAGTTCGTGATGAAGGACTCCTACTCGTTCGACGTCGACGACGCCGGGCTCGAACATGCCTACCAGCTGCACCGCTCGGCCTACCAGCGGATCTTCGATCGGCTGGGCGTCAAGTACGTGATCGTGGCCGCCACCTCCGGCGCCATGGGCGGCAGCGCCTCCGAAGAGTTCCTAGCCGAGTGCGAGGTGGGCGAGGACACCTTCGTCCGCAGCACCGAGTCCGAGTACGCGGCCAACGTCGAGGCCGTCGTGACGCCGGCGCCGCCGGCCCGTCCGGTCGACGGTCTGCCCGCGCCGGTGGTGTACGAGACCGGCGACACGCCCACCATCGACACCCTGGTGGCCTGGGCCAACGAGACCCTCGACGGCGAGTACACCGCCGCCGACACCCTCAAGAACGTGATGGTCAAGATCCGCAGGCCGGGCGAGGACTGGGAGATCACCGCGATCGCCGTGCCGGGTGATCGGGAGGTGGACTTCAAGCGCTTGGAGGCCGCCGTCGAGCCCGGCGACGTGGAACTGCTGACCGATGCCGACTTCGCGGCCAACCCGGCGCTGGTGCGCGGCTACATCGGCCCGGTGGGCGTGCAGGCCGCGGGCTTCACCTACCTGGCCGATCCGCGCGTGGTGACCGGTACGTCGTGGATCACCGGTGCCGACGAGGCGGGCAAACACGTGGTCGGCCTGGTCGCGGGGCGCGACTTCACGCCGGACGGTGTGATCGAGGCCGCCGAGGTGCGCGCCGGCGACCCGTCGCCGGACGGCCGCGGCGTGCTGGAGACCGCGCGCGGCATCGAGATCGGTCACATCTTCCAGTTGGGTCGCAAGTACGCCGACGCCTTCGGTCTGGACGTGCTCGGCGAGAACGGCAAGCCGGTGCGGGTCACCATGGGCTCCTACGGCCTGGGCGTGTCGCGGCTGGTCGCGGTGCTCGCCGAGCAGCTGCACGACGAGAAGGGTCTGGCCTGGCCGCGCGGGGTGGCGCCGTTCGACGTGCACCTGGTGATCGCCAACAAGGACGAGGCCGCCGTCGCCGGCGCCCAGGAACTGGCCACGCAGCTCGACGCGGCCGGCCTGGAGCTGCTGTTCGACGATCGCAAGGCGTCGCCGGGCGTGAAGTTCAAGGACGCCGAGCTGCTCGGCATGCCCACCGTCGTGGTGGTCGGTCGCGGCTGGGCCGACGGCACCGTGGAGATCCGCGACCGCCGCACCGGCGAGGCCACCGCGGTGCCGATCGCGGAGGCCGTCGACGCGGTGCTCGCGGCGGTGCGCGCCTAGCGGCATTCCGAGGTCGGTTCGGCGCCGTTCGGCCAGAAAGTGTCGAAAAGCGCGGGGTCCGCGGGCATATTGCCCGCGGACCCCCCGCTTTTCAGCACTTTTCAACGTGCAGGGGTCGAGTTCGAGGGGTCGAGTCCACGGTGGTGCCCGGCCGAGGGTTCACGGTCGGCAGCTGCGAGTCGATCGGGATCAGGATCGACTGCCAGGATCTACTGCTGGGCGGCGCCGGGGAACGCCGTGGTCACCGGGCTGGTGCCCAGCGCCCCACGCCAGTGCGCGGCGCGGAGCGCGCACGCGGTGAGACCGTCCACCGCGCGCACGCGCAGCTCCGGTGTGTCGACCTGCTCGGCCATCGCCCGGAAGGCGCGGGCACATTCGGTCTCCGCCGCAAGCAGGGCGGTGGCGGCCGATTCGGGCCCGGTCACCTCCACCGGGAGGCGGTAGCCGGCGGCCGCCCGCCGTTCCGGTGCGCCCAGCGCCACCAGGTCGTCGTTCAGTTCGTCGCGCCGGACCCGGTGTGCGGCGACGTATTCGCCGACCGCGGCGCGATCACCGGAGCCGATGAAGGCGGTGGTCACGCCGTAGGTGAAGATCGCCGCGTTCTCCGCGTCGATCGCGTTCTCGAGTGCTGCCACGGAAGTCATCGCGGTCACCCCTCTCCCAGTTGGATCTCGCGCAACGCGGTGCAGGAGGCGCTGACCGAGGCCAGCAGCCCGGCGCGGAAACCGTCCGCGGCCGCCGCACCCGCCGACGCCGCAATGGCGGCCCGACTCAGCCCGGTGCGCAGGGCCTCGAGCGTCAGGCCGGTGGTGCCGGCGCCGGCCGGAACGGCGATCCCGGAGGCCGCCGGCGCGTGGAGTCGATTGATCTCGTCGGTGAGCGCCTCGGCGTGAGCGCCGCGCTCGACGGCGACCTGCCCGAGGGCCGCCGCATAGGCGGTCTCGCGCGGTGCGAGTTGCTCGGCCTGCCTGCGTTGCAGATCGGCCGCCTGCACCAGCGGGACCAGGGCCTCGGCGGCGCGTTGCCGGTCCGAGACGGGTGGTGTGCACGCCGCGACCGACGTACCCGCGGCGACCGCGACGGACAGGGCGGCACCGCCCCGCAGAACGGTACGGCGAGAGACGGCGGTCGGGGGAGGGCCAGCGGCGCGAGCGGTCACATCGCCCGATTCTGCCAGCCGCCCGCATCGACTAAGGTGAAAGGTCCGTGCAGCGGCCCTCCGGCCCCGCCACGACCGCCCGAAGAGGAGATGCAGTGACGACCAACAGTGGCCGCTCCGCGACCGCAGCGTCGGTCGAGGGGATCGAGCGTGTGATCGGTCCGGTCCTGCAGGAAGCGGGCTACGACCTCGAGGAACTGACCGCGGGTGCTGCCGGCCCGACGCGGGCCGTGCGCATTCTCGTCGATCGGGACGGCGGCATCGGACTCGACGAACTGGCCGAGGTGTCTCGCACGCTGTCGGCCGCGCTCGACGAGGCCGACCTGTGGGGTGAGCAGGCCTACGATCTCGAGGTGAGCACCCCGGGCATCGGGCGGCCCCTCACCGCGCCCCGGCACTGGCGGCGGGCTCGTGGCCGCAAGGTGTCGGTGCGGACCGGCGGCGACGCGACGACGACGGTGCTCGGCCGGATCGGGGACAGCGACGACGAGTCGGTGACCCTGGTGCACAACAACAAGGGCCGCATGAGCACCACCACGATCCGGTTGGCCGACATCGACCGCGCCGTGATCGAGGTGGACTTCACTCGGCCCGGTGAAGCCGAGCTGCGCCGCTGCGGGATCGACGACGACGAGATCGCTCGCCGTCGGACCCCCGCCACCTGACTCGCCGGACCCCCCTCGGTATCCAGTCCCCCCAGTAACCAGTCCCGCAATACCCACAATTCCATCCGACAAGCGAATAGGAGTCGCCACCATGCACATCGACGTCACCGCATTGCGGCTGATCGAAGCCGAGAAGGGTATCCCCGCCGATACCGTCATCACCGCCATCGAGACGGCGCTGCTCACGGCCTACCGGCACACCGACAATTACGCCGCGCACGCCCGCATCGACATCGACCGCAAGTCGGGACAGGTGCGCGTCATGGCGCAGGAGCGGGACGAAGACGGCTCGCTGGTGCACGAGTGGGACGACACCCCCGAGGGCTTCGGCCGTATCGCCGCGACCACCGCGCGCCAGGTGATCCTGCAACGCCTGCGGGATGCGGAGAACGAGAAACAGTTCGGTGAGCTCGTCGCTCACGAGGGCGAGATCGTGGCCGGCGTGGTGCAGGCCGATGCGCGTGCCAAGGCGAAGGGCCTGGTGGTGGTCGAGATCGGCACCGAGGGCAATGTCACCGAGGGCGTGATCCCGCCCGCCGAGCAGGTGCCCGGCGAGGACCTGCAGCACGGCGACCGAGTCAAGTGCTACGTGATCGGGGTGGCCCGCGGGATCCGCGGACCGCAGATCACCCTCTCGCGCACCCACCCGAACCTGGTGCGCAAGCTGTTCGCTCTGGAGGTGCCGGAGATCGCCGACAACTCCGTGGAGATCGTCGCGGTGGCCCGGGAGGCCGGACACCGCTCCAAGATCGCGGTGCACACCCGCCTGGCCGAGCTCAACGCCAAGGGCGCCTGCATCGGACCGATGGGTCAGCGCGTGCGCAACGTGATGAGCGAACTCGGCGGCGAGAAGATCGACATCATCGACTACTCGCCGGACCCGGCCGAGTTCGTCGGCCATGCGCTGTCGCCGGCCAAGGTGGTCTCGGTGGAGGTGGTCGACGAAGAGATGCGCGCGGCTCGCGTGGTGGTTCCCGACTACCAGCTCTCCCTGGCGATCGGTAAGGAGGGGCAGAACGCGCGTCTGGCGGCGCGTCTGACCGGCTGGCGTATCGACATCCGTTCGGACGCGGAGACCGCCGAACCGGCGGCCCCGACCGCGGACGAGTCCGATGGCGCGCGAACGGCCGCGAATGAGCTAGACTGATCGGTGGTTCTTCCAGAGTCGACACATCCGATCCGCATGTGCGTGGGCTGCCGTCAACGCAGTCCACAGTCCATGCTGGTCCGGATGGCGGTGAATACGGCATCAGAGTTGGTGATCGATCACCGGAAGAACCTGCCGGGACGAGGTGCCTGGCTGCATCCGTCGGAGTCCTGTGTGACGACGGCGGTGCGGCGGCGGGCATTCGGACCGGCGCTCCGGGTGCAGGGGCTGACCGTGCAACCGGAAGACCTCGCCGAGATTTTCGACGAGGCGCCATAGGGGCTCCGCAGGGAGCCAGGACAGGTGAGTAGAAGACATGAGCACACCGTGAAGTCGCCACGATGAGCATGTTGGTTCAATAACCCGAGGCCGTAGCGGATGCCCGCTCGGCCTCCAAGTGAGGAGAGCAGTGGCAGGCAAGGCCCGCGTCCACGAATTGGCCAAGGAACTCGGCGTCACCAGCAAAGCAGTGCTGGAACGTCTGAAGGACCAGGGAGAATTCGTCAAATCCGCGTCGTCGACAGTTGAGGCCCCGGTGGCCCGTCGACTCCGCGAGTCTTTCGCCCCCGCAAAGGATGCGGGTGGCAGTACTACGGCGGCGACGCCGACCAAGGCGGCAGCGTCGCCCGGTCCGAAGTCGACCGCCCCCAAGTCGTCGGGCCCCAAGCCCGGCGCTCCGAAGCCCGGTGCTCCCAAGCCCGGCGCCCCGGCCCCGGCCCCGGCCGCACCCGCGGCTTCCGCTCCGGCGGCTCCCGCGGCTCCGGCCCCGGCGGCCGCCGAGAAGCCGGCCGCACCGTCGCCCAAGCCGGGCGCTCCCAAGCCGGCCGCTGCCAGTGCACCGGCTGCTCCGGAGGCTCCCGCAGCACCCGCGGCACCCGCGCCTCGGCCGGGCCCGCGTCCGATGCCCCGCGCACCGCGCGTGGGCAACAACCCGTACTCGTCCACTCCGGCACCCGCGCCGCGGCCCCAGGGCCCGCGTCCGGGTCCCGGTCAGGCCGGTCCGCGTCCGGGCGGTGGCCGTCCGGCCCCGTCGGGTCGTCCGGCGGCCGGTCCCGGTGGTCCGCGGCCCAGCCCGGGCAGCATGCCTCCGCGCCCGAGCCCCGGTGCGATGCCCGCACGCGCGGCTCGTCCGGATGCCCGTCCCGGCGGCCGCGGTGGCGCCGGACGTGGCGGTCCCGGTGGCGGCGGCGGCGGTTACCGGGGTGGCCCCGGTGGCGGCGGTACCGGCGCACCCGCAGCGGGCGGCGGCTTCCGCGGTCGTCCCGGTGGTGGCGGCGGCCCGCGCGGTCGCGGCGGAACAGCCGGCGCCTTCGGTCGTCCCGGCGGTGCGCCGCGTAAGGGACGCAAGTCGAAGCGGCAGAAGCGGCAAGAGTACGACTCGATGCAGGCTCCGGCCGTCGGCGGCGTTCGTCTGCCGCACGGCAACGGCGCGGTCATCCGCCTCGCTCGCGGTGCCTCGCTGTCGGACTTCGCCGACAAGATCGACGCCAACCCGGCCTCGCTGGTCCAGGCGCTGTTCAACCTCGGCGAGATGGTCACGGCCACCGAGTCGGTGAACGACGAGACGCTGGAGCTCCTGGGCTCGGAGATGAACTACGTCGTCCAGGTCGTCAGCCCCGAGGACGAGGATCGCGAGCTCCTGGAGAGCTTCGACCTCACCTACGGCGAGGACGAGGGCGACGAAGAGGATCTCGCGCAGCGTCCGCCGGTGGTGACCGTCATGGGTCACGTCGACCACGGTAAGACCCGACTGCTCGACACCATCCGTAAGGAGAACGTCGGCGCGGGCGAGGCCGGTGGCATCACGCAGCACATCGGTGCCTACCAGGTCAACACCCAGCTCAACGGCGAGGATCGTCTGGTCACCTTCATCGATACCCCGGGTCACGAGGCGTTCACCGCCATGCGTGCCCGCGGTGCGAAGGCCACCGATATCGCGATCCTGGTGGTGGCGGCCGACGACGGCGTCATGCCGCAGACGGTCGAAGCCGTGAACCACGCGCAGGCGGCCGACGTGCCGGTTGTCGTCGCGGTGAACAAGATCGACAAGGAAGGCGCCGACCCGGCCAAGATTCGCGGTCAGCTCACCGAGTACGGCCTGGTGCCCGAGGAATACGGTGGCGACACCATGTTCGTGGACATCTCGGCCAAGCAGGGCACCAACATCGAGCAGCTGCTCGAAGCGGTCCTGCTGACCGCCGACGCGTCGCTCGATCTGCGGGCCAACCCGGACATGGATGCCCAGGGCGTCTCGATCGAGGCGCACCTGGACCGCGGTCGCGGTCCGGTGGCCACGGTGCTCATCCAGCGCGGTACCCTCCGCGTCGGCGACTCGATCGTCGCCGGCGACGCCTACGGTCGCGTTCGTCGCATGGTCGACGAGCACGGCGAGGACGTCCTGGAGGCCTACCCGTCGCGTCCGGTCCAGGTCATCGGCTTCACGTCGGTGCCCGGTGCGGGCGACAACGTGCTGGTGGTCGAGGAGGATCGCATCGCCCGGCAGATCGCCGACCGGCGCAGCGCGCGTAAGCGCAACGCTCTGGCCGCGCGCAGCCGCAAGCGGATCAGCCTGGAAGATCTGGATTCGGCGCTGAAGGAGACCAGCCAGCTGAACCTGATCCTCAAGGGCGACAACTCCGGTACGGTCGAGGCCCTCGAAGAGGCGCTGATGCAGATCGAGATCGACGACGAGGTGCAGTTGCGCATCATCGATCGTGGTGTCGGCGGCGTCACCGAGACCAACGTCAACCTGGCGGCGGCCTCGGATGCCATCATCATCGGCTTCAACGTGCGTGCGGAGGGCAAGGCCACCGAGCTGGCCAACCGCGAGGGCGTCGAGATCCGCTACTACTCGATCATCTACAAGGCGATCGAGGAGATCGAGGCGGCTCTCAAGGGCATGCTCAAGCCGATCTACGAAGAGGTCGAGCTGGGCCGCACCGAGATCCGGGCGATCTTCAAGTCGTCCAAGGTCGGCAACATCGCCGGCTGCATGGTGCAGTCCGGAGTGGTCCGTCGCAACGCGAAGGCACGCTTGCTGCGTGACAACGTGGTCATCGCCGAGAACCTCACGGTCTCGTCGCTGCGTCGGGAGAAGGACGACGTCACCGAGGTCCGCGAGGGCTTCGAGTGCGGTCTGACCTTGACCTACTCCGACATCAAGGTCGGCGACATCATCGAGAACTACGAGATGGTGGAGAAGGCGCGAAGCTGATGGTCGACCACGCACGGGCCGCACGGCTCGCCAAGCGGATCTCGACGATCGTCGCCTCGGCGATCGGCACCGAGATCAAGGACCCGCGGCTGGCCCACGTGACAGTCACCGACTGTCGGGTCACCGGGGACCTGCACGACGCAACGGTGTTCTACACGGTGATGGGCGCGTCGGTCGACGACGAGCCCGACGTGGCCGAAGCGGAGGCCGGACTGGCCGCCGCGACCGGTGCCCTGCGCTCCCTGGTGGGCGCCGGGACCGGGGTACGGTTCACGCCCACCCTGCGGTTCGAGCTCGACACGGTCCCGGATGCGACCCGGGCGATGGATGAACTCCTCGCTCGGGCTCGCGCCCAGGACGAGCTCGTCGCGCGTGCGGCCAAGGACGCCACCCCGGCCGGGGACACCGATCCCTACCGGCACGATGAGGACGAAGACTCCTCCGGTGGCGACGAAGCCGAGGCGCGCGGGTGAACCCTGCCTCAGCAATGGAGATCGCCGACGTCTTGCGAAAGACGTCGGCGGTTTCCATCCTCAGTCATATCCGACCGGATGCCGACACCATCGGCAGCGCCCTGGCCCTGGGCCTGGCGCTGCGGGCACGGGGCGTGTCGGTATCGGTCTCGTTCCCCGGTCCGGAACAACTGCCCGAAACACTGCGACAGTTGCCCGGCGCCGAATTGATCGTCGACGATGCGAAACTGTCGGCGGCCCCGGTGGCGGTGGCCGTCGACGCGGCCACCCTCGAACGACTCGGGGGATTGGCCGCGGTGTTCACCGCGTCGGAGACCACCGTGTGCATCGATCATCACGTGTCCAACGACGGTTTCGCCGACCTGGATCTGATCGACGCCACCGCCGATTGCACGGCGGTGCTGGTGCTCGACGTGCTCGACGCACTCGAGGTCGAACTCACCAAGGACATCGCCACCTGCCTGTACGCGGGGCTGGTCACCGACACCGGTTCGTTCAAGTGGGCGCGGCCGGCCTCGTTCGTGGTGGCCGGTCGGTTGACGGCGGCCGGAGTGGACTCGGCCTACTGGAGCCGGGTGCTGATGGACTCGCATCCGTTCGGGTGGTTCGCGATGGTCTCGGCGGTGCTCGCCACCGCCCAGCTCGACGAAACCGCTTGCGGGGGAGCAGGTCTGGCCTACGCGGTGGTCGACGCACAGCAGATGGCCCCGATGGCGTGGGAGGACGGCGAGAGCGTCGTCGACATCGTGCGTACCGCGCGCGAGGCCGACGTGACGGCCGTCTTCAAGGAGAGCGTCCCCGGTCGCTGGAACGTCTCGCTGCGCAGCAAGTCCACCGTCGACCTGGTGCCGATCGCGCGGTCGCTCGGCGGCGGCGGGCACACCCGCGCCGCGGGCTACAGCGATGAGGGCACTGCCGACGAGGTTGTCGCGCGGCTGCGCGCCGCGCTGTAGCCGCCGCCGTGTCGACCGGCTTCGCCAAGCTGGCGGGATCGGCGCTGCTGGTGCTGATCGCACCGCCGCTGTACCTGATGCTGGACCTGGCGGTGGTCGGTCGCCTGGGCGGCGACGAGTTCGCCGCGCTCGCGGTCGGCACCCTGGTGCTGGCCATCGTCAGCACCCAGCTCACCTTCCTGGCCTACGGCACCACGGCGCGCTCGGCACGCGAGTTCGGGGCGGGGCACCGGGCGGCCGCGGTGGCCGAGGGCGTGCAGGCCAGCTGGATCGCGCTGGGTGCGGGCGCGGCGATCATCGCCGTGGTCTATCCCGCCGCACCGCTGATCATGCGGGCCCTGGTACCCGACGCGGCGGTGGCCGAGGCGGCGACGCACTGGTTGCGCATCGCCGTGTTCGGGGTGCCGCTGATCCTGCTGTCGATGGCGGGGAACGGATGGATGCGCGGCGTGCAGCAGGCGCGTCCGCCGGTGCTCTACGTGACCGCCGGGCTGCTGGTGGCCGCGGTGGCGTGCGTGCTGCTCGTGCACGGTCTGGCCGGTGCGCCCAGGCTCGGACTGCCCGGCAGCGCCGTGGCCAATCTGGTGGGGCAGGGTCTCACCGGCGTCCTGTTCGTCGGCCGCCTGATCCGCGAGTCCAGCGACCGATGGCGGCCCGATCCGCCGGTGATCCGCGCGCAACTGGTGATGGCGCGCGATCTGATCCTGCGCAGCGCGTCCTTTCAGATCTGCTTCGTCTCCGCGGCCGCGGTGGCGGCCCGGTTCGGCGTGGCACAGGTGGCCGCGCACCAGTTGGTGCTGCAACTGTGGGAGTTCATCGCCCTGCTGTTGGACTCGCTGGCCATCGCCGCCCAGCAGTTGGTGGGTGCGGCGCTGGGGGCGAAGGCCTTCGGTGCGGCCAAGGCGAACGCCCGCCGGGCCCTGCTGTCGTCGTCGGCGATGGCCGTGGCGCTGGCGGCCGTGTTCGCCGCCGGATTCACCGTGATTCCCCGGATCTTCACCGACGACCCGGAGATCCTCGCCGCGACGCGGGTGCCGTGGTGGTTCCTGGTGGCGATGCTGCCGGTGGCCGGCGTCGTCTTCGCCCTCGACGGCGTGCTGCTGGGCGCCGGGGACGTCGGATTCCTGCGGACGGCGACCCTGCTCGGCGCGCTGCTGGGTTTCCTCCCGCTGATCTGGCTGTCGTTGGTGTTCGACTGGGGCCTGGCCGGCATCTGGAGCGGACTGCTCGTCTTCATGCTGGCGCGGCTGGCCGCCGTCGCCTGGCGGGTGCGATCGGGTTCCTGGCTGCGGTGATCCGCGGCCGGAATCGTCAGCGCCAGTAGTCGTTGGCGGCGGCGATCGTCTGGAAGTTGAGAGCCACCACCTGGGAGCCGGCGATCAGCGAGTCGGCGTCTTCGGCGTAGTCCGGGCGCAGGCGATGCAGGACCTCGCCGTCGGGCTGGGTGTACTTCACGCCGCGTCGACTCAGGGTGATCGCCAATTCGAAGCCCTCCTGCGGTGTCGCCACCTGCAGTGAAGTCAACCAGGTCTCGGTCATGGCGCGGCCCTCCCGTGCATATTTAACGTAGTCGTTATGCAGCTTATCGGACGTTGGCCCGATATTGCGGGTAGCGCTCCAAGAACTTCTGGACGTAGGTGCAGACCGGAGTGATCTTGATGCCGCGGGCGGCGACGTCGTCGAGGACCTGGGAGACCAGCAGTCGGGCGAAGCCGGCGCGGCCGAACTTCTCGGTCACCACGGTGTGCAGCAGGATGAGGTCACCGTCGTCGGTCCGCTCGTAGCCCTCGACGCCGACGAGTTCCTCGCCGGACCAGAGTTCGTAGCGGTCGCGGTCGGGATTGTCACGCAGGGTGGGCGTCGGATCCAGCGTGACGGTGGGCGGTGGAACCGTGATCTCCATGCCCCTACCGTAGTGGTCCCGCGAGCGTGTCGAGCCGAACCGCCGGATCGGCCAGCGCGTCGGGATCGACGGGTGTGCCGGCGGCGATCAGGGCGGCGATGTCATCGCCGTCGTCCCAGCGGTTGACGTTCATGCCGGCGAGGACGCGGTGGTCGGCGTCGAGCCAGAAGGCCAGGAAATCCAGCGTGTCGGTGTCGCCGCGGATCACCACGCGGTCCTCGCCGGAGGCGTGGCCGCGGTACTCCATGCCGAACTCGTACTGGTCGGTGTAGAAGTACGGCAGGCGCGTGTACTGCTCGTGGTGGCCGAGCAGATTGGCCGCGGCGACCGCAGGCTGATGCAGGGCGGTGGCCCAGTGTTCCACGCGCAGACGGCCGAGTACGGGGTGGTCGTGGTTGGCGATGTCGCCGACGGCGAAGATGTTCGGGTCGCTGGTGGCCAGGCCCGCGTCCACGTCGACGCCGTTGCTGACCGCGAGGCCGGCCGCCTCGGCGAGCCCCACCTCGGGGATCGCGCCGATGCCCACCAGCACGGTGTCGGCCTCGTAGACCGTGCCGTCGTCGGCGCGCACGCGTCCGCCGGGCGCATCGCCGACGTCGATGCCGGCCACGCCGGTGCCCAGGTGCAGGTGGACGCCGTGGCGGCGGTGCAGGTCCGCGATCAGCTCGGCGATCGATTCACCGAGGATCTTCACCAGCGGCAGCGGCTGCGGTTCCAGCACGGTCACCTGGGTGCCGGCCGCGCGCGCGGTGGCGGCCACCTCCAGGCCGATCCATCCGGCCCCGACGATCAGCAGCGACTTGCCCTCGCCCAGCCGGGCCCGCAGGGCCTGCGCATCGTCGAGGGTCCGCAGGTAGGCCACCTCGGGGTCGCCCGGGAAGGGGCGCGGCCGGGAACCCGTGGCCAGGACGAGCTTGTCGTAGTGGACGGCCGAGCCCTGGTCGGTCAGGACGAAGCGGCCTGCGCGATCGATCTTGGTGGCGCGGACTCCGGTGTGCACGTCCACCCGATGTCGGGCGTACCAATCGGCGTCGAAGGGATACAGCGCGGCGGGCTCGGCCTTGCCGGCCAGCAGATCCTTCGACAGGGGCGGTCGTTCGTAGGGGAGATGCGCTTCGGCGGCGAGCACCGTGATGGCGCCGTCGAATCCCTTGTCGCGCAGTGCTTCGACCGTTTTCGCCGCGGCCAGACCGCCGCCGATGATCACCATTGAGCCGTCCATGACCTCACGCTACGCCCGCCGCGCGCGTTGTCCAGCCCTTCGCGGTCGGAACGGTTCGGCGGGCTCACCCGCCACCGGGCCGATGCGGTGGTGGCAGACTGGCGGCCATGGCGAAGCTCTGGGCGATCAGCGATCTGCACGTCGCTCATCGCGGCAACGAGAACATCATCGACCAGCTCCGGCCGAGCGAGCCGGGGGACTGGTTGATCGTCGCCGGCGACGTGGCCGAGCGCACCGACGACATCGTCGACACCCTGCGTCGGCTCAAGGCCCGCTTCGACACGGTGATCTGGGTGCCGGGCAATCACGAGCTGTACACCACCGCCAAGGATCCGCTGCAGATCTTCGGCGTGGCCCGCTACGACTACCTGGTGCAGGCGTGCCGGGACATCGGGGTGGTGACCCCGGAGGACCGCTATCCGCTGTTCGACCCCGGTGACGGCGCCGAGCCGGTGCGCGTGGTGCCGATGTTCCTGTTGTACGACTACACGTTCCGCCCGGAGGGCACCACCACGGCGCTGCAGGCGCTGGCGGTGGCCCGCGAGGCGAACGTGGTGGCCACCGACGAATTCCTGCTCTCGCCCGAGCCCTTCGGCACCCGCGATGCGTGGAGTCGTGCGCGGATCGAGGCGACCCGCGAGCGGCTCGAAGCGATCGACCCGGCCGAACGCACCGTGCTGATCAATCATTGGCCGCTGCGCCGCGAGCCGTGCGATGCGCTGATGTACCCGGAGTTCGCGCTCTGGTGCGGCAGCGAGCTGACCGACGACTGGCACACGCGCTTCAACGCCGCGGCCTGTGTCTACGGGCACCTGCACATCCCGCGCACCACCTGGTACGACGGGGTGCGCTTCGAGGAGGTCTCGGTGGGCTACCCGCGGGAGTGGCAGCGGCGCGGTCTGCCGCACCCGTTGCTGCGGCAGATCGTCCCGGACGACGGGACCGGCGCCGACGACCTCAACGAGCTCGGCGTGCGCTTCGAGCTGCCGCCCGATTACGAGGAGAAGGCGCAGGAGTTCCGCGAGCGCGTGCAGCGGCTCCGGGACCGTCGGGCACGGCGCGCGGCGGAGGCGGCCGAATGATCGAGCTGTTGCTGCCGCGCGGCGTGGGCGCCGCCGAGGCCTTCGACGATCCCGCCGACGCGCACCTGCTGCCCGCCGAGGAGGTGCTGGTGGCGCAGGCCGTGGAGAAGCGGCGGCGCGAGTTCACCACCGCGCGGCACTGCGGTCGCCGCGCGCTCGGACAGCTCGGTATCGACCCGGTGCCGATCCTGCGCGGCGAGCGGGGCATGCCGCTGTGGCCGTCGGGCGTGGTCGGCAGCCTGACGCACTGCGACGGTTACCGTGCGGCGGTCGCCGCGTATTCGATGCAGGTGCGCTCGCTCGGGATCGACGCCGAGCCGCACCTGGCGCTGCCCGACGGCGTCCTGAGCCACACCAGCCTGCCCGCCGAGCGGGACGTGCTGGCCGAACGCAGCGACGATCTGCACTGGGACCGGCTGCTGTTCTGCGCCAAGGAGGCCACCTACAAGGCTTGGTTCCCGGTGACCGGGCGGTGGCTGGGCTTCGAGGATGCGCACATCACCTTCACCCGCGACGAGCGGGTGACCGCCGATCCGAACGCCGGGCCCGCCGAGATCGTCGCGGCCGGAACGTTCACCTCCACCATCGTGATCGACGGCGTCGCCACCGACGGCGGGCCGCCACTGTTGACGCTGCCGGGGCGATGGCTGATCTCCGGCGGATTGATCCTGACCTCGATCGCCCTGCGCTGAGACCGGCTGGCATCATGGGGTCCATGGCCGACCCCTCCATCGAAAACGCCGGGCTCCTGGTGATCGACAAAGCGCCCGACATGACCAGTCACGACGTGGTCGCCCAGTGCCGCAAGGCTTTCAACACCCGGCGGGTGGGTCACGCGGGCACCCTGGATCCGATGGCCACCGGCGTGCTGGTGATCGGGATCGAGCGCGCCACCAAGCTCCTGGGCCTGCTGTCGCTGACCACCAAGGCCTACACCGCGACCATCCGGCTCGGCGCCTGCACCACCACCGACGACGCCGAGGGCGAGGTGATCGAGACGGCCGACGTCTCGGCGATCACCGTCGAGCAGATCGCGGCGGGCGTGAGCGCCCTGACCGGGGACCTGCAGCAGGTGCCGGCCAAGGTGAGCGCGATCAAGGTGGACGGGCGCCGCGCGCACGCCCTGGTGCGCACCGGCGAGGAGTTCGATCTGCCCGCCCGACCGGTCACCGTGTACCGGTTCGACATCCTCGCGATCCGCCGCGACGGCGCGTTCATCGATCTCGACGTGGAGGTGGACTGTTCGTCGGGCACCTACATCCGTTCGCTGGCCCGCGATCTCGGGGCCGGGCTCGGCGTGGGCGGACACCTCACGGTCCTGCGGCGCACCGCGGTCGGTCCGTTCACGCTGGAGCACGCGCGCACCCTCGACGAGGTGACCGAAGCGCCCGGCGTGAGCCTGGGCATCGATGCCGCCGCCAAACTCTGCTTTCCGCTGCGCGACATCTCCGATGAGGAGGCCGAATCGATCAGCCAGGGGCGATGGCTGGAGCCGATCGGGCGCAAGGAGCTGTACACGGTGGTCGACCCCGCCGGTCAGGCCATCGCGCTGGTGCAGGAGAAGGGCCGCCGCGCGGCCTCGGTGATGGTGGTGCGCCCGGCCACGCTGCGGTGAGGCGGGTCGGCCCGCACCAGTATTGACACAACTATAGCTATTTGTGTCTTGCGTGTGTCACGCTGGCTTCCATGACCGACGCCGTCGCCGACCAAGCAAGCCCGTGGGCTGCGCTGACCACCGAGCACGACTATCGCGTCCGGGAGATCAGCGGGCGCGTGCCGGAGCGGCTGCGCGGCGTGCTCTATCGCATCGGTCCGGGCCGCCTGGAGGTCGGCGGGCATCGGCTCGGGCACATCTTCGACGGCGACGGCATGGTGTCGCGCTTCGCGATCGACGACGACGGCATCGGCTTTCGCAATCGCTACGTGCGCACGCACCACTACACCAAGGCCTCGAAGGAGTGGATCGGTCGCGGGGTGGGCACCCAGCGCCCGGGAGGCATGGTGGCCAACATGTTTCGTATTCCGGCCAACGTCTCCAACACCAATGTGGTGGCCCACGCCGGCGGGCTCTTCTCGCTGTGGGAGGCCGGACGGCCGTACCGACTGGATCCGGAGACCCTGGAGACGATCGGCAGGGAGGACTTCGACGGGGCGTTGAAGCTGATCGGCGCGTTCTCCGCGCATCCCAAGATCGATGCCCGCACGGGCGATCTGTTCAACTTCGGCATCGAGATGTTCCCGCGGCCGATGATCCGGTGCTACCGACGGGACCTGACCGGCGCGTTGCACCGGCTCGGCACCTTCCCGCTGGCCCGCCCCTCGTTCTGCCACGACTTCGCACTCACCGAGCACCACCTGGTCTTTCTCGTCGACCCGATCGTCGTGGGCCGCCCGCTCCGCGCCCTGCTGGGCCTGGACTCGATCGACGGATGCATGGAGTTCAAGCCGGAGCTGGGAACTCGGATCGCGCTGGTGCCGCGCGACGGCGGGAAGGTGCGCGTGATCGAGACCGACGCGTTCTTTCACTTCCACGCCAACAACGCCTACGAGGAACCCGACGGCGAGGTCGTGGTGGAGATCGTCCGCCACCGTCCGGTCGGCGGCTGGGCGGGCTGGAACAGGTCTCTGCGCGAGCGCGACGGTCTCGACGGCTCCGCCTTCGGCGGGCAGCTCGAGCGCGTGCGCATCTCGGTGAACGGGCGGGTGTGCTCGGAACCGCTGCTGGAGGGCGTCGGCTGCGAGTTCCCGCAGATCGACCACCGATTCGAGGCGGCCCGCCATCCGGCGACCTACGTGGCGGCGGCCTCGGTGACCGCGGGCGCGCCCGACACGATCGTCGCCCTCGACCACGCTTCGGGCTCGATCGACGGCCACCGCGTCGACGACGGGCACAGCGTCTGCGAGCCGCTGTTCGCCGCCGATCCGGACCGCGCCGAGAGTGGTGGCGGATGGTTGCTGAGCGTGGAACATCTTGGGGCACAAGCCCGTTCCCGGCTGGTGATCTTGGACTCGGAGAGGCTGAGCGAGGGCCCGGTGGCGACCGCCGAACTGGAACACCACCTGCCGATGGGCTTCCACGGGACCTACGTCCCGGCGTGAGCCGCGGTTCAGACGGTGAGGAAGATGTTGCGCGCGGCGATGTCGCCCAGGTGGATCAGTTCGCCGCCGTCCACCGAGATCGAGATGGTGCCCGCGAACGGCCGCTTCTCCACCACCGAGACGGTGCAGTCCAGATCGATGCCGATCTCCTGGAAGTAGCGCAGCATCTCCGGGTCGTCCTCGCCGATCCGGCCGATGGTGGCCTGGGCGCCGACCTCTAGATCGGACAGGCGCTGGGAGTCGGCCTTGGGCACCTGGCCGTCGGCCGCGGGAATCGGGTCCCCGTGCGGATCCCGTTGCGGGTGACCGAGTTTGGCGTCGATGCGGGCCATCAGCAGATCCGAGACCGCGTGCTCGAGCACCTCGGCATCGCCGTGCACCTCGTCCCAGCCGTAGCCGAGCTCGCGCACCAGGTAGGTCTCCAGGAGGCGATGGCGGCGCACCATCGCCACCGCGGCCAGCCGTCCCTCGTCGGTCAGTGAGACGCCGCCGTACGGTTCGTGCTCCACCAGGCCCTGGTCGGCGAGCTTGCGGATGCCTTCGGAGGCGGTGGACGGGGAGATGCTCAGCTTCTCGGCGAGCACCTTGGTGGTGACCTTGGCGTCGTTCCACTCCTGGGACATCCAGATGGCCTTCAGATAATCCTGGGTGACCGAGGTGAGGTCGTCGACCGGACGCGAGTGGGGCATGGTGGTGAGCTTACTCAACCCGGGGTCGTACCCTGGATGAGTGTTGCGATGGCGAGGGTTGGATGAGGTGCCTCCGGGCTGGGGGCGGTGCGTGGTCACCATCGGCGTGTTCGATGGGGTGCACCGCGGGCATGCGCAGTTGATCGCGGCGGCCACGCGCGCCGCCGCCGAGCGGGGCATCCCGTCGGTGCTGATGACGTTCGATCCGCATCCGGCCGAGGTGGTGCGACCCGGCACGCACCCGCCGCAGCTGTCGACGCTGCATCGCCGGGCCGATCTGGCGCAGGAGATGGGTATCGACGTCTTCTGCGTGATCCCCTTCACGCCGGCGCTCGCCGCGAAGACTCCGGAGGAGTTCGCCCACGAGGTCCTCGTGGAGGAGCTTCATGCCGCGGCCGTGGTGGTCGGGGACAACTTCACCTTCGGGCACCGGGCCGCCGGCGACGTCGCCAAGCTCACCGAGCTGGGGGAGCGCTTCGGCTTCGAGGTGACCGGGGTGTCGCTGTTCGGCGAGCACGCGGTGACCTACTCCTCCACCTACATCCGCTCCTGCGTGTCCTCCGGCGACGTGGAACTGGCGGCCGAAGCGCTCGGGCGACCGCACCGGGTGGAAGGCGTGGTGGTGCACGGCGCCAAGCGTGGGCGCGACCTGGGCTATCCGACGGCGAACGTCGCCGCGACCGTGCACGCGGCCATTCCCGGCGACGGGGTGTACGCGGCCTGGTTCACCGTGCTGCCCAGCGCAAACGAACCCGAGGGCATGGCCATCGGTCAGCGCTACGCCGCCGCCGTCTCGGTGGGGACCAATCCGACCTTCTCCGGCCGCAATCGCACCGTGGAGGCGTACATCCTCGACGTGGACGTCGACGTCTACGGCCAGCACGTGGCCGTGGACTTCGTCAGCCGGATCCGCGGCATGGAGACCTACGACAGTCTCGACGCGCTGATCTCGGCGATCCGCGACGACGTGGACCGCACCCGGGTGATCCTGGGCGCCGACGAGTAGATCGGCGATTCTCGCTGGGGCGCACGCTGCTGGTAGTGTTGCCCGAGGCGTTGCTGCAGTCCGCGGCGGCGCGCCCTTCGCCCGGTGGCGAAGTACTGGTCGCGGAACTGAAACAAGGAGAACAGCTGTGTCTTTGACCGCTGAGCAGAAGAAGGCAGTGCTCGCCGAGTACGGCGTGCACGAGACCGACACCGGGTCGCCCGAGGCCCAGATCGCGCTGCTGACCAAGCGCATCACCGACCTCACCGAGCACCTGCGCTTCCACAAGCACGATCACCACAGCCGTCGCGGACTGCTGCTGATGGTCGGCCGTCGTCGTCGCCTTCTCAAGTACTTGCAGAGCGTCGACGTCGCCCGCTACCGCGCGCTCATCGAGCGTCTCGGCCTGCGTCGCTGATCGCCTGCTTGTTTCTTCGACGGCCGCTGCACCTTCCGGTGCGGCGGCCGTCGTCGTCGTAGTGGGCCTGATCACCGGGGTGGCTTCGGCGTCGTCCACGGTGTTTGTGGGTGTCAAGTGCTAGAATTGCTACGAACGACGCACTGGTGACGGTGTTTCGGACGTGTGGGCAGACCGGTTTTCGGTAGTGGCTGCCGGAACGTCAGAGAATTCTGAGCTGTTCCGGCTGCTTCGATCGAAGGCCGTTGCAGACCGCAGGCTCGCAATCGGCGAGCCGAAGACAACGCGGTACACATTCGGGCCACTCCCCAGCAGTCACTCGTTTCGGCGCTGCGCATCCGCGCAGGGCCGCTGCTGCATATCCCGCGAAGCGCACAGTTCGCTCCGCGCAACGAAAGGTTTTACCCACTCCATGACTGATGTCATCGAAGAATTCGACGAGACCATCACCGAGGTCTCCTGTGTCATCGACAACGGCTCGTTCGGCAAGCGGACCATCCGTTTCGAGACCGGTCGTCTGGCGCTGCAGGCCGCGGGCGCGGTCGTCGCCTATCTGGACGAGGGCACCATGATCCTCTCCACCACCACCGCTTCGAAGAACCCGAAGGATCACTTCGACTTCTTCCCGCTCACCGTCGACGTCGAGGAGCGGATGTACGCCGCCGGGCGCATCCCGGGATCGTTCTTCCGTCGCGAAGGCCGTCCGTCGACCGACGCCATCCTCACCTGCCGTCTGATCGACCGTCCGCTGCGTCCGTCCTTCGTCGACGGTCTGCGCAACGAGATCCAGGTCGTCGAGACCATCATGTCGCTGGACCCGAACGATCTGTACGACGTCGTCGCGATCAACGCGGCCTCGGCGTCCACCCAGATCGCCGGTCTGCCGTTCTCCGGTCCGGTCGGCGGCGTGCGCGTGGCCCTGATCGGCACCCAGTGGGTGGCGTTCCCGACCGTCGAGCAGCTCGAAGGCGCCGTCTTCGACATGGTCGTCGCCGGACGCGTCACCGATGCCGGTGACGTCGCGATCATGATGGTCGAGGCCGAGGCCACCGACAACGTGCTCGCGCTGATCGAGGCCGGCGGGCAGGCTCCGTCGGAGGCCATCGTCGCCGAGGGTCTGGAAGCGGCCAAGCCGTTCATCGCTCAGCTCTGCGAGGCGCAGAAGCAGCTGGCGTCCGCGTCGGCCAAGGCCACCCGCGAGTTCCCGCTGTTCCTGCCGTACCAGGACGACGTCTACTCGGCCGTCGCCGAGTTCGCGACCGATCGTCTGAGCGAAGTGCTGTCGATCGCCGGCAAGCAGGAGCGCGACGACGCCACCGACGCGCTCAAGGCCGACGTCCTCGAAGCGCTCGGCGCGAAGTTCGAGGGCCGCGAGAGCGAGATCGGCGGCGCCTTCCGCTCGCTGACCAAGAAGGTCGTGCGCCAGCGCATCCTGACCGATCACTTCCGTATCGACGGCCGCGGCATCACCGACATCCGCGAGCTGTCCGCGGAGATCGGCGTCATCCCGCGCGCCCACGGTTCGGCGCTGTTCGAGCGTGGCGAGACCCAGATCCTGGGCGTCACCACCCTGGACATGGTGAAGATGGCCCAGCAGATCGACTCCCTCGGGCCGGAGACCTCCAAGCGCTACATGCACCACTACAACTTCCCGCCGTACTCGACCGGTGAGACCGGTCGCGTGGGCTCGCCCAAGCGTCGCGAGATCGGCCACGGCGCGCTCGCCGAGCGGGCCATCATGCCGGTGCTGCCGAGCGTGGAAGAGTTCCCGTACGCGATCCGTCAGGTCTCCGAGGCCCTCGGCTCCAACGGTTCCACCTCGATGGGCTCGGTGTGTGCCGCGACCCTGTCGCTGCTGAACGCCGGTGTGCCGCTGAAGGCTCCCGTCGCCGGTATCGCCATGGGCCTGGTCTCCGACGAGGTCACCATCGACGGCAAGACCGAGACCCGCTACGTCGCGCTCACCGACATCCTCGGCGCCGAGGATGCCTTCGGCGACATGGACTTCAAGGTCGCCGGCACCAAGGACTTCGTGACGGCTCTGCAGCTGGACACCAAGCTCGACGGCATCCCGTCGTCGGTGCTGGCCGGTGCGCTCAGCCAGGCCAAGCAGGCCCGTCAGACCATCCTGGAGGTCATCGCCGAGGCGATCGACGAGCCGGACGAGATGAGCCCGTTCGCTCCGCGGATCACCACCATCAAGATCCCGATGGACAAGATCGGCGAGCTGATCGGCCCCAAGGGCAAGACGATCAACGGCATCACCGAGGAGACCGGCGCCAACATCTCGATCGAGGACGACGGCACCGTCTTCATCGGTGCCGCCGACGGCGTGTCGGCACAGGCCGCGATCGACAAGGTCAACGCCATCGCCAACCCGCAGCTGCCCAAGGTGGGCGAGCGCTTCCTCGGCACGGTCGTCAAGACCGCTCCGTTCGGCGCCTTCGTCTCGCTGCTGCCGGGTCGCGACGGTCTCGTGCACATCAGCAAGCTGGGCAACGGCAAGCGCATCGGCAAGGTCGAAGACGTGGTGAACGTCGGCGACAAGCTGCAGGTGGAGATCGCCGACATCGACGAGCGCGGCAAGATCAGCCTCGTTCCGGTGCAGGCGGACGCTCCGGCCGAGGCCGCCGCGGACGCCTGATCGGCCCCCGCTAGCGCCAGGGACGACTCCGGGCCGCGACTCCCTTACGGGATGTCGCGGGCCGGAGTCTTTGGTGCTGCCGCCTCGAAGGTATGCGAGGATCGGGCGATGAGCGAGGGCAGCGAGCGGAGGGGCGAGCGCCGCCAGGGCCGCGGCGTCAGCCGATCTCGATGGGCCCGGAGTTGCCGCTGATCTCGGTGAGCTTGCCCGACGCCGACTTGGCGTCGCCGTAGTAGCGGATCCGGTAGCGGCCGGCCGTCGAGCGGGGCACGCGCCAGACGACGGTGACCTTGGATGCCGACGGGCTGCCGCCGGGGCGCATCCACTTGAGTTCGGTGGACTCGTGGTCGTCGTCGTAGGCCACCTGCCACCCGGTGTCGGTGTGCTTCTCCACCGCGAAGTAGCCCTTGGTCTTGGGGCCGCGGCGAATCTTGTTGGTGGGGTAGGCGCCGCAGAAGTCCACCGAGAGGGTGTCGCCGGGCTTGGCCGAGCCGGGCACCTTCGAGACCACCTGGCCGAAGCGCTTGCCGGGCATCGGGGTGTCGGCGGGCTGCCCGCCGAGCAGATCGGGCTGCAGGCCGCTGCGGTCGGTCGGGCGCGTGCCGACCGGAAGGCGGCGGCCGCGGGCCATCGCGCGGGCCAGGCGGTCGAACTCCTGCATGTAGGCGCACAGCGTCCAGCGGCCGAACAGCGTCGCCCCGCCCTCGTACTGCTGCTCGGCGTACTCCTCCGGTGTGGTCGCATACTGGCTGTAGCCGTTCGAATAGCCCTGCAGCAGAACGTTTTCCAGCGGCACCTTGAGCGCGTCGGCAACGATCCGCCGGATGCGCAGGCCGGCGACGATGGTGCTCTCGGCGGGCATGGCCGCCAGCACCAGATCGCCGATGCGGATCAGCTGGATCGGCAGATTCTGCTCCACCCACGACCGCGGCGGCAGGATACCGAGCGGGAACAGCTCGGCCTTGGGGGCCTGGGCGTAGGCCATCCACGGCTCCGGCGTCGGCACCGCGGTGGCGCCGAGCGCCACGGTCAGCTGGTTGCGCATGCCCTCGTGCAGGATGGCGAGCTGACTGCGCGTGTTGTCCTCCATGCTGGTGGCCGCCGAGGCCAGACCCATCATGGCCGGGGCGGTGCGGGCCGCCTTCCCGTTGGGGGTGTAGCTGCCGTCGATCCGGGTGTCGGCGAGGTTGATGTAGGTGGTCGCCGAGTCGATGCCGCCGCGGATCGGGCGGGCGGCGGCCAGCGCCGCCTGGCCGGCGTGATCCTGCCGCTGGCCGATCATGATGTTGTTGGTGCGGTTGCTCTCGGTGGGTCCGCCGGGGTTCATCTTGCGCAGCCACAGGTTGGGCGACATGTCGCCGGCGTTGGTCTGCGCGTGCGCCACGATCGCGCCGGAGTCGCGCTGCTCGGCCAGGTACGACGCGTAGCCCTTGTTGTCCGGGCCGATCTGGAAGTTGGCGTCGGTCAGCGAGGTGCCGTGCGTGGCGAACCAGACGATCTCCCCGATCGAGCGACCGCCCTGGCGCAGCCGCAACGCGGTGACCTGCGGGTCGATCTTCTCCGGGAAGTGCTTGCGGTCGGCGGCCGGGTTGCGGTCGAACGCGGGCTGGGAACGGTTGGCGCTGGCATTGTGCAGCTCGGCGAAACCGAGTTCCACGGTGCCCGGCGCCATCGAGTCGTGCGCCTGCGCCACCGCGTCGAGCAGCCCGGCGAGTTCGGCCTCGAACGAGTTGTGCCGATGTCCCATCGACGCCAGCGTGTAGGCGTAGTCCCAGGAGGTTCCGCCGCACGAGTTATGGTTGTGCGTGGCGTTGATGTTGACGTTGTGCTCGTTGTACAGGTTGCCGTAGCGCCGACGCAGTGCGGACAGCAGCTGCATGTGGTGCGAGGTGAAGACGCAGCCGATGTCGGCGGTGATGAACAGGATGCGGTCCCCGGTCGCGGCGTCGGCGATCACGTAGGCGCGCGCCCACGTGCGCTGCAGGAGGCCCTCGGCCACCTGCTCCATGTCCGAGTAGCCCATCATGCCCTGGCCGGCGATGGCGCCGGTCATGTCGCCCTTGCCCGCGCCGACCAGGTAGCCCGCACTGCCGGGTTCAGCGGCGGCGGGTGCGGCCGTGGTGCCGGTGGCCGCGAGGGCGCCGACTCCGACGGCGGTGACGGCGGTGGCCTGCAGCAGACTGCGGCGCGAGAAGTCGGACAAGGAGCGCTCCCGAAGTAGAACCTGTTCTAACTCGGGTCAGGATAGCTCACCGCCGCCGCGGTTTCTCACCGGCAGGCGTCGATGGCGTCCTGCAGTTCCTGTGGCGTCAGCTTCTTGCTGCGCAGCGGGTACACGAACAGTGCCAGGGTGGCCCCGCAGGCGGCCGCGACCGCGCCGATGATGAAGCACAGATGGAAGGCATCGAGCGTCGGAATCGCGCGTCCGCCCAGGTCGATGGTGTTACTGGTCATCACCATCGCCATCACGGCGCCGGCCACGGTGGTGCCCACCGACCGCGCCAATCCGTTCAGGCCGACGCTCGCACCGGCCTCGGCGGGCGGCACGTTCTCCAGGATCAGGGTCGGCATGGCGGCATAGCCGATGCCCACGCCGGCCGAGCCGACGCAGCTGGCGATCAGCAGCTGCCAGGGTGCATCGGTGAGGAAGACCGCGAGCACGTAGCCGGCGGCCAGGACGAAGCCGCCCAGGGCAAGCGTCCGGCGGCCGCCGATGGTGGACAGGAGCTTGCTCGAGACCGGAGCGAACAGCAGCATCATCAGTCCGCCGGGCGCCATCCAGAGGCCCGTCGCGAGGATGGACTGGCCGAGGCCGTAACCGGTGGCGGTCGGCATGCCGAGCAGCTGCGGGATCACGATGGCCTGGGCCATCATGCCGAAACCGATCAGGACGGCGGCCAGGTTGGTCATCAGGACGGGACGCCGCGAGAGGGTGCGCAGCTGCACCAGGGGATCGTTCTGGCGCAGTTCGAACCAGCCCCACAGCAGCAGGACCACGACACCGCCGATCAGCAGGCCCAGGGTGAGACCGCTGGTCCAGCCCCAGTCGTTGCCCTTGGAGATGCCGACGAGGAAGGCCACCAGGCCGGTGGCCAGGCCGATCGCGCCGGCCCAGTCCAGGGAACCGCTCTGGGCGTCGTGCACGTGCGGCAGCACCAGCAGGGACAGCAGTGCCATCACCGCGGCCAGCCCGAGCGAGACCCAGAACAGGGCGTGCCAGTCGAGCGAGTCGGCGATCCATGCGGCCAGCGGCAGGCCCAAGGCGCCGCCCACACCGAGCATGGCGCTGATGGCGGCCACCGCGGTGTTGACCATGCGGACCGGGGCCACCTCCCGGACGAAGCTGATGGCGACCGGGATGTAGCCCATCGCCAGGCCCTGCAGGACGCGACCGACCAGCATGGGTGCCAGCGAGTCGGACAGGGCGCAGATCAGCGAGCCCACCAGCAGGATCAGCGACGAGGCCACCAGGACCGGCTTCTTGCCCATCAGGTCGGCGAGTCGACCGGCCACCGGCATGGCCACCGCGCCGCCGAGCAGGGTGGCGGTGACCACCCACGAGGCGTTCGACGCCGAGGTGCCCAGCAGGATGGGCAGTTCCAGCTGGATCGGGATCACCAACGACTGCATCAGGGAGACGAAGAGGCTGGAGAGGCCCAGAACGCCGATGATCACGATCGGGTTCCTCGAGCTGGTGGCGCGCGGGGTCGCACCCCGACGGGAAAAGTTCACGAAGCAAGTCCTTATCCGCTGTGTGTGTAAATTACACAGCTAGGGTGTGTAGATTACACATCAGGGGTTCGAGGTGGAACCTGGGAGAGGGTGGCGTGAGCGAGGACACAACTCATGACGAGCAGAGTCGACGACTCGCCCGTGCACTGGCCCGGATGGAGAGTCTCCGCCGCCATCGCCGCGACGACGGAGGGCTCGGTGCCGCCGACATTCGCCTGCTCTGGCTCCTGGTGGACTCCGGCCCGCAGACGCTCGGCGAGATCACCGTCGCACTCGCTCTGGAACGGTCGACGGTCAATCGTCAGGTCAACGCGGCCGTCGACGCCGGACTGCTGGCCAAGGAGCGGGTGCCGCACTCGAGTGCGCACCGGGTGCACCTGACCGACGCCGGCCGCGAATCCTTCGACATCTGTGCACAGCAGGCCGTCGATGCCATCGGCGCGGCGCTCGCGCAGTTGGACGCGGAGGAGTCGTCGGACCTGGTGAATCTGGTGGAACGTTTCGTTGCCGCGTACGGACACCAGATCAATGGTGAAGTGGGGGCATGAACCTCGACGAATACATGGCTCACGACGCGACGGCACTGGCCGACCTGGTGAAGCAGGGGCAGGTGACGGCCGCGGAACTGCTGGAACTGGCGCGCCAGCGGATGCGGGAGGTGAATCCCGCGATCAACGCGGTGGTCATCGAAACCGCCCTCGCCGCCGACACGCAGATCTCCGGGGCCGGGGAGGGGCCGTCCGGTCCGTTCGCTGGGGTGCCGTTCCTGCTCAAGGATCTCGGCCAGGAGTACAAGGGCTATCCGACCTCGTCGGGCTCCAAGGCACTGCGCCACGTGATCGAGACGGAGAACGCACTCGTGACCGATCGGTTCCTGGCGGCCGGTCTGGTCATCATGGGCAAGACCAACACTCCGGAACTCGGGGCGAAGGGCATCACCGAACCCGCGCTGTGGGGGCCGGCGCGTAATCCGTGGGACACCACCCGGACCACCGGCGGCTCCTCCGGCGGTTCGGCCGCCGCGGTCGCGGCGGGCGTGGTGCCCGCCGCCGGCGCCAACGACGGCGGCGGTTCCATCCGTATTCCGTCGGGGTGCAACGGGCTGGTCGGGCTCAAGGCCAGCCGTGGGCTGACCCCGTACGGGCCGCAGACCGGCGAACCGATGTTCGGGCTCGTCACGCAGGGCGTGGTGACGCGCACCGTGCGGGACTCGGCCGGCCTCCTCGACGCGATCGTCGGACCGAATCAGCGGGCCGACTACCACGTGGCCCAGCCGTCGCGGCCGTTTGCCGAGGTGATCACCGAGGAACCCGGCCGGTTGCGCATCGCCTACTCGGCGCGCTCGGCCATCAGCGGTGAGGCCTCGGCGCAGGCGCAGGCCGCCGTGGACGCGACCGCCGAACTGCTGACCGACCTCGGTCACGAGGTGGTCGAGATCGACCCGCCGTACGACGACAAGGCGCTGGCCCAGACCTTCCTGACCATCTGGTTCGCCCAGCTCGCGGGCAACGTCGCCGAGATCAAGGAGCGCACCGGCGCCGGCGACTTCGACTTCGAGGCCGACACCCTGGCGATGGTCGAGGTGGGCCGCGCCAACGGCGTGGTGGCCCTGATCGACGCGCTCGGTGCGATCACCGAATACACGCACGCGATGGAGCGCTTCTACACCGAGTACGACTACTTCCTCACCCCGACGATCGCGCAGAAGCCGATCGAGATCGGCGCCCTGGACACCCCGTTGGCCCTGCAGGCCGGTGCGCGGGTGGCCCATCGCCTGCACGGCGGCAAGGCACTGCTCAAGACGGGGATCATCGACCAGATGATCGAGGAGAACCTCGGCTGGGTGCCGTACACCCAGATGGCCAACCTCACCGGGCGTCCGGCGATCAACGTGCCGGTGTACTGGACCGACGACGACCTGCCGCTGGGGGTGCAGTTCAACGGGCGCCTCGGCGCCGACGGTTCGCTGCTGCAACTGGCGGCGCAGTTGGAGAAGGCCCGGCCGTGGATCGACCGCTTCCCTGCCCGGCCGACGGCGTCGAAGAGCCGCGGCCACTAGAGGTGGTTGTAGAACGTCAGCCGGTGGAGCCGACCGGATATGACAGACGTCGCCGGTGCGGAAGGCGGTACGACGACGGCACTGTGACGCTCCACGACGCAGATATGACGCCGTAGATCGCTAGGTTGCCGTCGTCGTACCGGCGATGAGGCCAACCGGCGATGTCAGGGTGGGCCTCAGGCGAGCCGCATCCCGCTCGGAGGTTCGCCCGCGTTCCACCAGCCACGCCGCCGCTGCCGACCTGGTGCCGGGTACAACTAGACTCGGAGACAACGACGTCGAGCGGGCAGAAGGTGTGGAGTACATGAGCGGTGCGATCCGGGTCGGAGTGCTGGGGAGCAAGGGCAAAGTCGGGCAGGCCATCGTCGCCGGAGTGCAGGCCGCAGCGGACACCGAGTTCACCGTCGGCGTGGACTTCGGCGAGGACCTGGCCGCATTCGTGGAGTCGAACACCCAGGTGGTGGTCGATTTCACCCATCCCGACGCGGTGATGGACAACCTGAAGTTCCTGATCGACAACGGAATTCACGCGGTCGTCGGCACCACCGGTTTCACGCAGGAGCGGCTCGCGCAGGTCCGTGACTGGGTGGCCGCGGCTCCGGGAACCGGGGTGCTGATCGCCCCGAACTTCGCCATCGGCGCGATCTTGTCGATGTACTTCGCCGAGAAGGCCGCCCCGTACTTCGATTCGGTGGAGATCGTGGAGCTGCACCACCCGCACAAGGCCGACGCGCCGTCGGGCACCGCCGGGCGCACCGCCCAGCTGGTGGCCGCCGCGCGCGCCGAGGCCGGCTGCGCACCCATGCCCGATGCCACCTCGACGGGACTCGAGGGTGCGCGCGGCGCCGACGTCGACGGCGTGCGCGTGCATTCGGTGCGGCTGGCAGGTCTGGTGGCCCACCAGGAAGTACTGATGGGCACGCAGGGGGAGACCCTCACCATCCGTCACGACTCGATGGATCGCACGTCGTTCGTGCCGGGCGTGCTGCTGGGCGTGCGCGAGATCGCCGGCCACCCCGGACTGACCGTGGGCCTCGACAAGTTCATGGACCTGTAGCCGATGGCGGCCAAACAGAAGGATGCCCGGCCGATCGTGGCGATGATCGCCTTCATGGTGCTCGCGATCGCCGTCTACCTGGGGCTGTTGAGCCGCAACGCGGTGCGCCTGATCCAGACCGGGGATTTTGTGGGCGTCGCCATGGGCATCGCGGTCTTCGTGCTGCCGGTGGTGGGCGTGTGGATCTTGGTGCGGAGCCTGCAGGCGGGGATCGAGCACCAGCGGATGGCGGCGGCGGTGGTCGACGCCGGCCGCGACCTGAACGTCGACGATCTGCCCCGGCGTCCGTCCGGGCGCCTGGAGCGCGAGGCCGCCGACGAGCTGTTCGCGCAGGTCAAGGTGGAATGGGAGGCCGATCCGTCGGACTGGATCAGCACCTACCGGATCGCGCGCGCCTACGACTACGCCGGCGACCGCAAGCGCGCCCGCGAGATGATGAGCCGCGCCGCCGTCGGTTACCGAGCCGCGAAGCAGGCCAAGGCCTGACATGGCGCGCCTGCTGATCGTCCACCACACGCCGTCGCCGCACTGCCAGGCGATGTTCGAGGCGGTGATCGCCGGTGCCACCGACCCGGACATCGAGGGTGTCGAGGTGGTGCGCCGGGCAGCGCTGTCGGTCTCGGCAACCGATTTCCTGGAGGCCGACGGCTACCTGCTCGGCACCCCGGCGAACCTGGGCTACATCTCCGGCGCCCTCAAGCACGCCTTCGACGTGAGCTACTACCAGATCCTGGACTCCACCCGCGGCCGCCCGTTCGGGCTGTACCTGCATTCCAACGAGGGCGGCGAGGGCGCGGTGCGGGCCGTCGACTCGATCACCACCGGTCTGGGGTGGACCAAGGCCGCCGAGTATCTGATCGTCTCCAACAAGCCCTCCGCCGACGACCTGCGGGCCTGCACCGAACTCGGCGCCACCATCGCCGCACAGCTGATGGCGTAGCGCGCACCCGCGACACGCGCTGAGGGGAGTCCGTCCGTGCAAGCGTCGCGGTCTTTGTCAGTAGACTCGGCTGCGTGACCACGAGTATCCCCACCCCGTACGAGGACCTGTTGTGTCGGGTGATGGAGTCCGGCACCGAGAAGGCCGATCGGACCGGTACCGGGACCCGCAGTGTCTTCGGCGCGCAGCTGCGCTTCGACCTCAGCGCGGGTTTCCCGTTGGTGACCACCAAGAAGGTGCACCTGAAGTCCATCGTCTACGAACTCCTGTGGTTCCTGCGCGGGGATTCGAACGTGCGGTGGCTGCAGGAGAACGGCGTCACCATCTGGGACGAATGGGCCTCACCCGACGGTGAGCTGGGACCGGTCTACGGCGTGCAGTGGCGCAACTGGCCCACGCCCTCGGGCGAGCACATCGATCAGATCCAGGCCGCGCTCGACCTGCTGCGCTCGGATCCGGATTCGCGTCGCAACATCGTCTCGGCCTGGAACGTGGGGGAGATCCCGCAGATGGCGCTACCGCCCTGCCACGCCTTCTTCCAGTTCTACGTGGCCGACGGCAAGCTGAGCTGCCAGCTGTACCAGCGCAGCGCCGACCTGTTCCTCGGCGTGCCGTTCAACATCGCCTCCTACGCGCTGCTGACGCACATGATGGCGCAGCAGGCGGGCTTGGAGGTCGGCGAGTTCATCTGGACCGGCGGTGACTGCCACATCTACGACAACCACGTCGACCAGGTCCGCGAACAGCTCAGCCGCGAAGCGTTCGCACCGCCGAAACTGGCTCTGCGCCAAGCGGAGTCGATCTTCGACTACCAGTACGACGACATTCGGGTGCTCGACTATGTTTCGCACCCGGCGATCAAGGCGCCGGTGGCCGTCTAGCCTTCGCCGCCGGCCTGGCTGTCGGTGTGTTCTCCCCGAACGTGCTGCGCAGCGCCCGTTCTTGTCGGAGGTGGGGTCTACTCTGTTCATAGAACACCAGAACGGGTTAAAGGTGTCTGACTCGCTTGGGGAGGTGAGTAGCCATGGCGCAGCGAACCGCTTCGACCTGGCCCGACGCCGACCTGACCAGTTGCGGCCTCCCCGCGTCCGGCACCGACCTGGCAGGCCTATCAACCTCGCGTGTGGTCGGCGCGATCGCCGCGACCAAGAACGGACACTGCTTCCTCGACTGGTAGCTCTTCCAGTTCGCGCTGTCGCTGCACTCGCGTGTCTGCGCCTCGACGAGCGATCTCGTCGCGACCCAGAAGTCGCTGATCGATGCCGAAGCCCAGACGACGCTGGAATTGCAGATGAGTCTGGAGAGCACCGAGTACGCCGCCGAAGCTCTCCTCGCCGATGCGCTCGATGCTCGAGATCGACTACCGCGCGTCTACGCGACCATGCGCCTGGGCCTGATCGATCGCGACCGCTTCCATCGGATCGCCCACGAGACTCGCTTGGTGGTCGACGAAGTCCTCATGAGACAGATCGACGCCCTGATCGCCGCCGAAATCTTGGGCGCCCAGCACGGCTACACCTGCGTTTCGGTCGCCAAGACCGGAGCGCTCGCCCGTCGACTGGTCGCCGAGAACGATCCCGATGCCGTGCGCCGCGAACGCGACGGCGCCACCGACGGCCGCAGTCTCGGCCACCAGTCGCTGGAAGCCGGCATGGCGCAATTGTTCCTCACCGCCACCGCCGAGGACGTGCGCCTCGCACGGCAGATGCTCGACGCGGTCATCGCCGGCCGCTGCCCGGCCGACCCGCGCACCAAAACCCAGGCCCGCTCCGACGCCGCGATCGCGCTGCTGCAGCGCAAACCGTTCACCTGCGAATGCGACAGTGAGGGCTGCACCGCACAGATCAGCGAGGTGGAGCTCGACGCGCGTGCGGCCAGGATCGTCGTCCACGTTCTGTGCGATGCCACGACGCTGGAAGGCGGCGACAAGTGCGGTTACCTCGACGGCCACGGGCCGATCTCCGCCGAGCACGTGCGGGAGATCGCCGCCCGCAGTGATGCCGTCATCCACCAGCACCGCCTCGACGACCTGCTCGAACCCAACCCCGCTGCCGGGCGCGACCCTGCTGCGCGACCGGATGAGGCGGCGCTGCATCGACGAGCACCCCGCTCCGAGACCCCGGACGAGCGCCGGGGCGATGACCCACGGCCCGAGGCCGGAAACGACGGACAACCGGGCGCCGTCATCGCCAAGACCTCGTTGCCGAGCGATCCGTACCGCCCGAATCTGCTCACCGATCTCATCGCACGATTCCTGTGGGCCACCTGCTCGATCCCGGGTTGCGAGCGCGCGGCGTTCGCGTGCGATCTGGACCATGTGGCCGAGTACGACAACGTCCGACCCGACCTCGGCGGTCCCACTTGCGTTTGCAACCTGCTCCCCAAGTGCCGCTATCACCATTTGGTGAAGACAAATCTGGAGGGCTTCGTCGACGACCTGTGGATCGACTCCGACGGGCGTTACCACTCGAGCGTCACCACCCCGATGGGGCAGACAGTGGAGGTGCTGGCGCCGAACCAGTGGCTGATTCCGCGCCTGGCCGACCTGCGCTGCACGCATCAGCTAGCCGGGCAACACGCGACCGGAATCACGACCGGCACCGTCGCAGACGGCCCGCAGCGCGCCCGCACGCGCACCGCGGCCAAGCACGCGCACCGCGGCCAAGCACGCTCGGCGTCGTGCCGAACGCAAGGCCAACCGCGATCGTCGCCTCGCCGAGCGGTCCGAGCCGATTCGGGAGCCCGACCCCGCAGATCAGGTGGGCGCAGATCAGGTGGGCGCAGATCAGGTAAACGCGGACCAGGTAGGCGACGACGAGCCGCCGTTCTGATCGAGGGAACACGGTAGAGTTTCACCAGAACGGCGCTCCTCGCTGCGGCCCATGGGCGGCGCGGCGACTGCGGTTGCTGCAGGTCAGGGCGTCGCCCCGAGAAGTGCCCGAGGCTCGGGCAGCGAATACCCAGAAAGGCAGCCGGACATGGACATCGCATTGGTCTGGGCACAGGATCGCGTGGGTGCCATCGGCCGCCGCGGCGGCATCCCGTGGAGTGTCCCGGAGGACATGGCGCACTTCAAGGAGGCCACCGGAACGGGTGCGGTGATCATGGGCCGCAAGACCTGGGAGTCGTTGCCCGAGCGTTTCCGTCCGCTGCCGGGACGCCGCAACATCGTGCTCACCCGATCGTCCGACTACGCCGCCGACGGTGCCGAGGTGTTGCGCGATCTCCGCGCAGCCTTGGACCTGGTGGGCGGAGTGGCCTCGGTGATCGGCGGCGGCGAAATCTACAGTGCCGCAATGGAACATGCGACGAGGCTGCGCGTCACGGAGATCGGCGTGCTGGTCGACGGCGCCGACGCCTTCGCCCCGGCCGTGGATCTGGCCACCTGGGAGCAGGCCACCGCCACCGACTGGCAGCGCTCGCGGACCGGCACGCTGTACCGGTTCGTCGACTACCGCCGCATCGCCTACCCGTCCGCCGGACCCCGCTAGTTCTGCGCCGGCGTGGGAACCGACCTCTCGGCGGCTGCGGCCCGCTCCATCGCGCTCGCCGCCCAGGGCTTCACCGACCCGGCACCGAACGGACCGGTGACCCGCGCCCACTTCAAGCGCGTGCTCGGCCGGACGCGGCTGCTGCAGATGGACTCGGTGAACGTGCTGGCCCGGGCCCACTATCTCCCCGCGTTCAGCAGGCTCGGGGCCTACGACGACCGGCTCCTGGACACCGCCGCCTGGCGTTCGACGGCCCGCGCCCCGCGCCTGCTGGTCGAGTACTGGGCGCACGAGGCCGCGCTGATCCCGGTGGACGACTGGCCGCTGTTCCGTTGGCGGATGACCGAACTCGCCGGCGGGCGATGGCGGCACGTGCGAGAAGCCTTGGCGCGCAACACCGCTCTCGTCGACGACATTCTCGCGGTGATCATCGAGGCCGGTGCCAGCACCCCGCGCGATCTGGAGTCGGCGCTCGGTGTGGACCGCGCCGGCGCGGCCCCGGGCACCTGGTGGGAACGCGGCGAGGTGAAGAACGTCTGCGAGGCGCTCTTCGCCGGCGGCACCCTCTCCGCGGTGCGCGATGACAAGTTCTTCCGGCACTACGACCTGGCCGAGCGGGTGGTGGGCGAGGACCGGCTCGCCGTCGACCTCCCCAAGGCCGAGGCCGTCGCCGAACTGGTGCGCCGGGCGGCCGCCGCGCACGGCATAGCCACCGCGGCCGACCTCGCCGACTACTACCGGCTGCCGACCGCCGAGGTCCGCGGTCTGCTCGGCGCACTGATCGAGGACGGCACCGTCACCGAGGTCACCGTCGAAGGCTGGGGCGAACCGGCCTACCTGCACCGCGAGGCGTCGATACCGCGCCGACCGGTGCGCTCGACGCTGCTGTCCCCGTTCGATCCGCTCGTCTTCTATCGCCCGCGCACGTTGCGGCTCTTCGGGTTTCACTACCGGATCGAGATCTACGTGCCCGCGCACAAGCGAGTCCACGGCTACTACGTGCTGCCGTACCTGCACGACGGCGGGCTGCAGGCCCGCGTCGACCTCAAGGCCGACCGCCGCCGCGGCGTGCTGCAGGTGCTGGCCGCGCACCACGAGGACGGCGCCGACCTCGACCACCTCGTGCCGGCGCTGGCCGCCGATCTCGCCGCCCTCGCGCTGTGGCGCGGCCTGGACTCGGTCCAAGTGCAGCCCTCCGGGGACCTGGCGGCGCCGCTGGCGCGGGCGGTCGCGGGCTGATGGGCCGCCAGTCGCCCGCGACCCTCGCGCACCTGCGGCGTGCCCGCGACCTGATGGACCGCGAGTACGCGCGGCCCCTGGACGTCCCGGCGATGGCGGCGCGGGCACTGATGTCGCCCGCGCACTTCTCGCGAGAGTTCAAGGCCGCCTACGGGGAGACGCCGTACGGGTATCTGGTGACGCGGCGCGTGGAGCGGGCGATGGCCCTGCTGCGGGCCGGCTCGAGCGTGACCGATGCGTGCATGGCCGTCGGCTTCTCCTCGCTCGGATCGTTCAGCAGCACCTTCACCCGGATCGCGGGGGAGACCCCGTCGGCGTACCGGTCCCGCCCGCACGATGGGCTCGAAGCCCTGCCGTCGTGTATCACCAAGGTCCTGGCCCGCCCCATGCCCTGGTAGCCCAGAGCGGTGTCAGAGAACCGAGCAGGATTGGAGAAGCGCGGGCGTCGGGTCGGGTTCTAGCGTGGAGACATGACCACTTCGATTGCCCTCACCGCCACCCCCATCACCGTCGACGACATGGACGCCGCGCTCGGTTTCTACCGCGACGGCCTCGGCCTGGAGGTGAAACTGGACGTTCCCAACGGCGAATTCCGTTGGGTCACACTGGGTCCGACCGACTCCGACGGCAACATCGTGCTGTCCCAGCCGGGGGCCGGGCGCTCGCCCGACGACGCCGAGGCCCTGCACGCGCTCGTCGCCAAGGGAGTGATGGGGCCCTACATCTTCACCGTCGCCGACCTCGATGCCGTCTTCGAGCGTGCCGTCGCGACCGGCGCGGAGGTGCTGTCCGAGCCCGCCGACCAGCCGTGGGGCCCCCGCGACTGCGCGTTCCGCGACCCGGCAGGCAACATGATCCGGATCAACGCCGCCTCCTGAGTCCGCCGCCGACCGCGGGCCGTAGGGTCACTGAGGTGACTGAGATCGAAATCTACGGCCAGTGGCACACCCCGCTCCCGGGCGGCACGGCGGCACACCTGGCCGTTGCGGCGCAGGGCGAACAGTACGCCGTGCTCTACAACGACACCGGCGACTGGGACGCGCTGGCCTTCGCTTACGACGAGGAGGCCGCGCGCCGGGCCGCCGGCCTGATCGGGCACATCATCGCGATGCCCGAGCACGCGCGGATCGGCGGGGACGGCGTGCTCTCCGGCGCCGGTACCGAGCACCCGGGCGTCGAATGGGTGACCCCCGACGAGGTGCTCGAGGATCCCAACGCCGCGGTGCGCATCGCCGGCCATTCCATGCGCCGCCTGCACGTGGTGCCCAGCGTCGACGGCGACGTGCTCGGTCTTCTCGATCCGGACACCGAACCCAACGATCTGGCCGAGTTCGTCTCGGTGGCCGCCGCGGATGCGTTCATCGCGGTGATCGACGCGCTGATTCGGAATCCGGCGTACTCCGTCGACGCCGGCGACCAGTCGTGACCGGCGGCGCGCGGCAGCAGCGTCTGCCCCTCGAGGGTGTGCGGGTGCTGGAGCTGGGCAACTACATCGCCGCGCCGTCCGCGGGACGGCTGCTGGCCGATTTCGGCGCCGAAGTGATCAAGATCGAACGCGAGAGCGGCGACGAACTGCGCAACTGGCGCCTGTACGCCGGCGAGACCTCGATGCTGTTCCGCACCATCAACCGGAACAAGAAGTCGATGGTGCTGGACCTGCGGACCGAGGAGGGCCGCGAGGACGTGCGGACCCTCGCCGGGCACTGCGACGTGGTGCTGGAGAACTTCCGTCCCGGCACGCTGGAGAAGTGGGGTCTGGGACCGGACGAACTCAGCCGGGACAACCCCGAACTCATCATCGTCCGGATCTCGGCCTTCGGGCAGACCGGGCCGTACGCCGAGCGCCCCGGCTTCGCGGCCGTCGCCGAAGCCTACGGCGGCTTCCGGGAACTGGTCGGCGACCCGGACCGGCCGCCGGTACGCACCGGCGTGTCGATCGGCGATTCGATCGCCGGACTCTACGGGGCGTTCGGCGCGGTGATGGCCCTGTACGAAGGACTGCGGCGACGGGACGCGGCCGCCGAACCACTGCCGGTGGCCGACCGGATCGTCGACGTGGCCCTGCACGAGGCCATCTTCTCGATGATGGAGTCGCTGATCCCGGACCTGGGCGCGTACGGCGTGCGCCGTGAGCGCACCGGCGGCCGCATGCAGGGCATCGCGCCGTCGAACGCCTACGTCTGCGGCGACGGTTTCTCGGTGGTGATCTCCGGCAACGCCGACGGCATCTTCGGCGGCTACATGCGGGCCATCGGACGGCACGACCTGGCCGCAGATCCCGACCTGGCCGACAACGACGGACGCTGGCGCCGGCGCGACGAGATCGACGACGCGATCGGGGAGTGGACCGGGGCGCGTACGCGCGACCAGGTGCTCGCCGAACTGGAGACGGCGGGGGTGCCGGCGGGGCCGATCTACACGGCGGCCGACATCGTCGCCGACCCGCAGTATGTGGCGCGCAACATGATTCAGGAGTTCGAAGTCGACGCGGGCGGCGCCGAACCGGCGCGGGTGGGCTTTCCCGGGGTGGTGCCGGTCCTCGGCGGAAAGTCCCTGCCCATCCGGTCGCTGGGCCCGGAGATCGGCGAGCACACCGAAGAGATCCGCGCCCGCTTCCTGCGTCCGGGGCCAGGCTAAGCTGACCGGCATGGCTGACGGACTCACGCACAATGGCAAGACCTACCGACTGGTCATGTTCGACCTCGACGACACCCTGGCCCCGTCGAAGACGGCGATGGCCGACGAGATGGTCGCACTGTTCCGCGAGATGCTCGCCTCCTCGCTCGGCTGCATCATCTCCGGCGGGCAGATGGGCCAGTTCCAGAGCCAGGTCCTGGACCGGCTCGGCGAGTTCGAGCACCGGGGCAATCTGCACCTGATGCCGACCAACGGCACCCGCTACCTGCGCTGGGCGGACCCCGAGTGGGAGACCGTCTACGCCGAGGAGCTGTCCGAGGACCAGAAGTCGCGCGCGCTGGCCGTGGTCGAGGAGGGTGCCCGGGCGCTCGGCCTGTGGGAGACGCAGACCTGGGGACCGATCCTGGAGGACCGGGGCAGCCAGATCACCTTCAGCGCGCTCGGCCAGTCCGCGCCGGTGGACGCCAAGACGGCATGGGATCCCGACGGCCGCAAGAAGGAGTCGCTGCGCGCCTACGCCGCCGAGCGGCTGCCGGACCTGGAGGTCCGCAGCGGCGGTTCCACCTCCGTCGACATCACCGCCAAGGGCATCGACAAGGCCTACGGCGCGCGTCGCCTGATGGAGATCCTGGGTCTGAGCACCGACGACATCCTGTTCTTCGGCGACCGCTTGGACGAGGGCGGTAACGACCGCCCGGTGATGGACCTGGGCATCGACTCGATCCCGGTGCACGGTTGGGAAGACACCTACGCCAAGCTCGCCCCCATCGTCCGGGGCTAGCGCACGCCGCCGGTCGCGGCGAACCGACAGCGCACCCACAGCGACCGGACAGGAACGGCGCTTAGGGTCGGGACCATGCACCCACGATTCCGCCGCAATCGCCGCCCCGATGACACCGACGTCCCGACCCTGGACGGGGCGCTGACCCGCCGCGGAGTGCTCGCCGGTGCCGGCGGGCTGGGTCTGGCCGGGGTGCTCGCCGCCTGCGGGGCCGACGAGCAGGCCGCCTCATCGGGATCGACGGCCGCGTCGTCCTCGGCCGCGACGCAGGCCGTCGGCGCCGGAGACGACCTGCTGAGCGAGCTGCTGGCGCAGGCGCCGCAATGTCCCACCACCAGCGAGGCCACCGAAGGTCCGTACTGGTTCGATGTGGACCGCATTCGGGCCGACATCCGCGAGGACCGCGAGGGCGTGCCGCTGGAATTGGCGCTGCGCGTGGTGGACCTGGACGACTGCCGGGTGGACGGCGACCCGGCGCCGGTGCGCGATGCGGTGGTGGAGATCTGGCACTGCGACGCCGAGGGCGACTACTCGGGTTTCGAAAGCGCCTCCGCGGGGACCCCCGGTGGGGGACCGGGAGGCGGGAGTCCGGGCGGGGCGCCCGGCGGCAACGACGCGAGCGGCAGCGTCTCGGACGGCTCCTACAGTTCCGGCGACCGGGAATCCTCGCCGTCGGATGCCAAGACCTACCTGCGTGGGGCCCAGTCGACCGATGCGTCCGGCATCGTGCGTTTCACCAGCATCTTCCCGGGCTGGTATCGGGGTCGCACGGTGCACATCCACCTGCGGGTGCACCTGAACAAGACCACCGCGCGCACCAGCCAACTGTATTTCGACGACGCTCTCAGCGATGCGCTCTTCGCCGCCCACAGCCCCTACGACGGGCACCAGGGTCGCGACACCCGCAACAGCGACGACGGCATCTACGACGCCATCGGACTGCTGAAGGCTCAGCAGTCCGACGGCACCGTGTACGCCGCGGTCAACCTCGGTATCCGCGCGAACTGACTACTGTGCGGTCGCGCCCTGGGTGAGCATCGCGGTCCGGATCGACGCGATGTCCTTGTCGCTCAGGCGCAGCCCCTTGTGCAGGTAGCCGTCGAAGCTGCCGTACATCCGGTCGGCGTGCGCGAACGCGCCGCGCAGCCAATTGACGTCGACACCGGTGTTGTTGGCCAGGAAGTCGGCCTCGATGGTCGCCATGTCGGCCCCGGCGATGCGCAGCAGCACCGCGGCCAGCCAGCCGGTGCGGTCACGGCCCGCGCTGCATTGGATCAGCACCGAGTCGCCGCGGTCGACGGTGGTGGCCACCTCGAGCAGCGCGCTCCGGTAGGCCTCGCGGGCGCCCGGATTGTCGACGAAGGTGCGGTACATGCCGGGGAAGTCGGCCGAGCCGGCCAGCGGGGCCAGCGCCATCACGTCGGCCACGACCACCTTGGCGCCGGGCACCGGGCGGTTGGGCTTGAGCTGGCGCTCGAAGGTGGTGCGCAGATCGATGATGGTTCTCACGTCCCGGCGCCGGAGTTCGGCGATCCCGGCGTCGGTCAGATTCTGCAGGTCACCGCTGCGGATCACCCGGTCGGTGAGGGCCTGACCGTCGGTGTTCCGGTAGTTGCCGAAGGTGCGCGCGTTGTAGACGCCGCCGAGGGCCACGCGATCGGGAGCGGGAACCGCGCGCTGCGTCTGCGGCCCACTCTGCTGCCCCTGCGGGGTGGCGGCGGCGGGCGCGGCCTGCACCAGATACGGCGCGAAGCCCACCGCCACGGCGGCGGCGAGGGCCACGGCACGGCGGGTGGTGATCATCGGGAGGGGCTTCATCGATCGGCGCTCACTTCGTGACATGGTGGGGGACAACGAACATCGGTCGATGAGTATATAAGTGCCCGCTGCGTGCTATTGGTCGTCGGCCTCGCAGATCTCCAGGAGGATCCCGTGCCGGACTTGGTGGCGCTCAACGTGCAGTTGGTGGCGTCGACGACGTTCACGTCTCCGCAAGTGCCGTGGACCAGCGATGCCGACGGCGGGGAGGCGCTCATCGAGTTCGCCGGCCGCGCCTGCTTCGAGAGCTGGGACAAACCGAACCCGCGGACCGCCACCAACGCCGGTTATGTGCGGCACGTGTTGGAGGTGGGGCACACCTCGCTGTTCGAGCACGCCAGCGCCTCCTTCTACATCACCGGCATCTCGCGCTCGTGCACCCACGAACTCATCCGGCACCGGCACTTCTCGTATTCGCAGCTGTCCCAGCGGTTCGTGCCCGAGCACGATGCCAACGTCGTCGCGCCGCCGGCGATTCGCGGGGACGCCGAACTCGAAGCGCTCTTCCTGGCCGCCACCGACGCCAGCCGGGCCGCCTACAGCGACCTGCTCGGCCGGTTGGAGGAGAAGTTCGCGGGCGTGCCCAATGCGATCCTGCGGCGCAAGCAGGCCCGGCAGGCGGCGCGGTCGGTGCTGCCCAATGCCACCGAGACGCGCATCGTGGTGACCGGCAACTACCGCGCCTGGCGGCACTTCATCGGTATGCGGGCCACCGAACACGCCGACACCGAGATCCGGCAGTTGGCCGTCGAATGCCTGCGGCAGCTGATTCAGTTGGCGCCGACGGCATTCGGCGACTTCGAGATCGATGTCCTGGCCGACGGCACGGAGGTCGCCACCTCGCCGTTCCCGTTCGAGGGCTGAGCGACGTCGGTCGGGCCTGGTGCGGTAGCGTGAGGCCCATGAATTCGCCTGCCACCGGGGGAGATGCTGCGCCCTTCGGAACGAACTCCGTTGCCATGGTCACCCCGTTCGACGTCGACGGAAACCTGGACCTGGACAAGGCCGCTGAGCTGGCCGATCATCTCGTCTCCGGCGGCCTCGACGGGCTCGTCGTCTCCGGGACCACCGGGGAGTCGCCGACCACCACGCCCGCCGAGAAGAACGAACTGCTGCGCGTGGTGCTCGACGCGGTCGGCGATCGTGCACGAGTGGTGCAGGGGGCGGGCAGCTACGACACGGCCGAGACCGTGCTGCGGGCCCGCGAGGCCGCCGAGATCGGTGCGCACGGACTGCTGATCGTCACGCCGTACTACTCCCGTCCGCCCCAGCGCGGCCTCCTCGCGCACTTCCGCACCGTCGCCGACGCCACCGACCTGCCGGTGATGCTTTACGACATCCCGCCGCGTTCGGTGGTGCCGCTGGAGTTCGAGACCATCCTCGCGCTCGCCGAGCACCCCAACATCAAGGCGATCAAGGACGCCAAGGGCGACCTGCACCAGGCCCGCAAGGTGATGGCGCAGACCGGCTTGCAGTACCTCAGCGGCGAGGACGCCCTGAACCTGCCGTGGCTGGCCGTCGGCGCGAGCGGTTTCGTCAGCGTCATCGGCCACCTGGTCCCCGGACGCCTGGCCGCCCTGCGCGACGCCGTGGCCGCCGGCGATCTGGCGACCGCGCGGGTGCTCAACGACTCGATGGCACCGTTGGTCGAGGCCATGGGCCTGACCGGCGGCGTCACCATGGTCAAGACCGCGCTGCGAATGACCGGCTTCGACGTCGGTGATCCGCGATTGCCGCAAGTGTCGGCCGATCCGGGGCAGATCGAACAGATTCTGACCCTGCTGCGCCAGGCCGAGGTGATCGCGTGATGACCGGTCCGGGCCGCTCGCAGCGTCGTCGTTCCTCCCGCCAGGCCGGACCGCCGGCCGCGGACGCGCCGACGCAGAAAAAGAAGAAGGCCGCGGCCAACGCGCCGCACCCGGCCGCCGAGGCGGCCACCGGTTCGGGCGTCACCGCCGACCACCTGGAGCGGCTGCCCGCTCCGCCGCCGCTGGTCGAGGGCGGCCTGCGCATCGTCGCGCTCGGCGGCATCGGCGAGATCGGTCGCAACATGACCGTCTTCGAGTACGCCGGTCGCCTGCTGGTGGTCGACTGCGGCGTGCTGTTTCCGGAGGATCAGCAGCCCGGCGTGGACCTGATCCTGCCCGACTTCCGGTACATCGAAGACCGGGTGGACGAGATCGAAGCGATCGTGCTCACGCACGGCCACGAGGACCACATCGGCGCGGTGCCGTTCCTGCTGAAGCTGCGCCCGGACATCCCCGTGGTGGGCTCGCGCTTCACGTTGGCCCTGGTGGCCGCCAAGTGCCGCGAACATCGCCTGCGACCCAAGCTCATCGAGGTGCGCGAAGGCGACCGCGAGTCCTACGGCGACTTCGACTGCGAGTTCTTCGCGGTCAACCACTCCATCCCGGACGCGCTGGCCGTGGCGATGCGGACCCCGGCCGGCCTCGTGCTGCACACCGGCGACATCAAGCTCGACCAGTTGCCGCTGGACAACCGCCTCACCGACCTCGGCGGCTTCAGCCGACTCGGCGACGAGGGCGTCGACCTGTTCCTGGTCGATTCCACCAACGCCGAGGTGCCCGGCTTCGTGACCCCCGAGCGGGAGATCGGCGTGGTGCTCGACGGCGTGATCGGCAAGGCGCGCCAGCGAGTGATCGTGGCGTCGTTCGCCTCGCACGTGCACCGCATCCAGCAGATCGTCGACGTGGCCCATCGGTACGGGCGCCGCGTCAGCTTCGTGGGCCGCTCGATGGTCCGCAACATGGCCATCGCCCAGGATCTGGGCTACCTGCACGTGCCCGAGGGCGTCGAGGTGGACATCGACACCGCCGCCACGCTGCCCGACGACAAGGTGGTGCTGGTCAGCACCGGCAGCCAGGGCGAACCGCTCTCGGCGCTGTCCCGGATGGCCCGCGGCGATCATCGCCAGATCAACATCCGCGCGGACGATCTCGTCGTCCTGGCGTCGTCGCTGATCCCCGGTAACGAGAACTCCGTGTTCGCGGTGGTCAACGGCCTGGCCAAGCGCGGTGCCACGGTCATCACCCAGGCCAGTGCCAAGGTCCACGTCTCCGGTCACGCCTCGGCCGGTGAGCTGCTGTACCTGTACAACGCGGTCCGGCCGTCCAACGCGATGCCGGTGCACGGCGAATGGCGCCATCTGCGTGCCAACGCCGCGCTCGCCGAGGCGACCGGCGTCCCCGCCGACCGCATCGTGCTCGCCGAGGACGGGGTGACCGTCGACCTCGTGGACGGTCGTGCGCGGATCTCCGGCAAGGTGCCCGTCGGCTTCGTCTACGTCGACGGCCTGTCGGTGGGCGACGTGAGCGAATCGACCCTCTCGGATCGACTGGTGCTGGGGGAGGGCGGTTTCATCGCCATCACCGTGGCCGTCGACGACCGGACCGGGCGGGCGGTGAGCCGGCCGCAGGTCTCCGGCCGCGGCTTCTCCGACGATCCGGATGCGCTCTCGGCGGCCGCGGATCTGGTCGACAAGACGCTTGCCGAACTGGCCGGCGAAGGGATCACTGATTCGCACCGCATCGCTCAGGGCATCCGCCGGGTGGTGGGACGCTGGGTGGCCCAGACCTACCGGCGTCGGCCGATGATCGTGCCGACGGTCATCGAGGTCGCCGGCGACGAAACGGTCGGCTGACCCGGTGTTCGGGGTGAACTGGGCGCGCGTGGAGCGTCGCGGCCTGGTCGAGGCGATGCGCCGCGAAGGGCCGGAGGCCCCGACGCTGTGCACCGGCTGGACCACCCGTGACCTGGCCGTGCACCTGCTGCTGCGCGAACGCCGGCCGGACGCCGCGGCGGGGATGTTCCTGCCGCCGCTCGGTGCGTGGACCGGCCGGGTGACCCGCGGGTACATCGCGCGGGACTACGACGAGCTCCTCGACGACGTGGAGGCGGGCCCGCCCTGGTATTCGCCGTTTGCGCTGGCCGACAAGTACGTCAACCTCGCGGAGATGTTCGTGCACCACGAGGACGTGCTGCGCGGCGGCGCCGATCCCACCGGCCCCTGGATGCCGCGGCAGCTGGCACCCGAACTCAGTACGGCGCTGGAACTGCCCCTGAAGATGATGGGCCGGGTGACGATGGGCAAGTCGCCGGCGCGGGTGCAGCTGTGCGCGCCGGACGGGCGCGAGCTTCTCAGCGTCGGGAGCGGCGAGCCGGTCACCGTGAGCGGTGCGGTCGGCGAACTGGTGCTCTTCGCCTTCGGCCGGGCACCCGTCGATGTCACCTTCCGCGGCGACCCGGCCGTGGTCGCGCTGCTGCAGACCGCGCGCCGCTCGGTCTAGATTCCGGCCGTCCGCGCGCGTCGTGTCGAAGTTGTGATCCGACGCGCGCTGTTGCGGGTGTTACTGGAGTGAAGCTAAGGCACTAGGCTTGCAGCTATGGCTTCTCAGGCAAGCGCGCGTAGCCGCACGTCCTCTTCCGGGCGTGCGACCAGTTCCCGGTCCCGTTCGGGATCCGGCACCACCTCCCGGACCGCACCTCGGCCGTCGGAGCGAGCACGGACCACCGACCGTCGATCGCGCGCCGCGGACCGCCCGACCGCCGGGAAGCGTCCCGCGGCCGGAACACGAGGAGCGGCCGGAAGCCGCTCGGCACGCCCGGCGGCCCGGCCCAACAAGTCCCAAGAGCCGCGACACCGTCCGTCCGCGGTCGGCACCGTCGGCCGGGGCGTGGGCCGGGGTCTGGTCAACACCTGGAATCTGACCGCACGCGGCCTCGGCAGCCTGGCCCGCCTCGGGTCGGCCCCGGAGATCGACCCCGACGACGACACCGCGCTCGCCCCGGAGCGGTCCGCCCGGCGCGACGGCGTCGGGCTGGCACTGACCCTGGTGGCCGCGCTCGTCATCGCTGGGGTCTGGTTCGGGGTGCCCGCCGCGGTCGGCGCGTTCGTCGATGCGCTGATCCGTTACGGCATCGGCTCGCTGGCCTACCTGCTGCCGGTGGTGCTGCTGGTGATCGCCGTCGCCCTGATGCGGCGCGGCCCGAACCCGGCGCGTCGGCTCCGCAACGTCGGCGGCGGCCTGCTGCTGGGCATGTCCGCCCTCGGCCTGACCCACCTGGTGCTGGGTGCGCCGACCGGCTCGCCCGCGCGTTCGGAGGCCGCCGGCTTCTTCGGCTTCGCCCTCGGCTCCCCGCTGACCCAGGCTGTGACCGTGTGGGTGTCGGTACCGCTCCTGGTGGCCTGCGGCGTGGCCGGACTGGTGGTCCTCAGCGGCTACTCGGTGCGTGAACTGATCGACGGCACCAGCGCCTACCTGGGCATCGGCGCCTACCGCTACGCCGACGACGAGTACGACGAGAATTACGACGCCGACGACGAGTTCGACGCAGACGAGTTCGACGACGAGTTCGCGGACGACGCCGCGGCGGCCGACGACGCCGATCGGGCCGAGGCGAGCGTGCTCGACGAGTTCGCGGCCGACCGCGTCGACGACGCCGACGACGGGTGGGGCGATCCGTACGAGAACTATCCGCCCGACGAGCGTCGCCGCCCCGCGCCGCGCGCCCGACGTGAGCCCCTCCGGCGCACCCCCGCGCGCCCGGAGCGTCGTCCGGCCCGGCCCACCGCCGGCGCCACCCGTGACGAGCACATGACCGATCTCTACACCGAGCCGCTGCTGGACGCGCCGATCGAGCAGCAGATCACCGAGCCCATCGAGCCGATGGCACCGATCGCCGCGCCGACCCCGGCGCCGCGTCGGCAGGCGGCACGGCAGAGCCCGGCACGCCAGAGCCCGGCTCCGCGGACCGAGCCGAAGTCTGCGCCGAAGCCGACGCCCGCGCCGCGTTCTGCCACGTCGGAGTCCGGCTACGTGCTTCCGTCCACCGACCTGTTGGTGCACGGTGATCCGCCCAAGCTGGGCAGCGCGGCCAACGACGAGATGATCGACCGCCTCAACGGTGTCCTGGAGCAGTTCAAGGTCGATGCGGCGGTGACCGGCTACACCCGCGGTCCCACCGTGACCCGCTACGAGGTGGAACTCGGGCCCGCGGTCAAGGTGGAGAAGATCACCCAGCTGCAGCGCAACATCGCCTACGCGGTGGCCACCGACAACGTCCGCCTGCTGGCCCCGATTCCTGGCAAGTCGGCGGTCGGCATCGAGGTGCCCAACGCCGACCGGGAGATGGTGCGTCTGGCCGACGTGCTGACCGATCCCGACGTCGAGGCCGACACCCATCCGATGGTCATCGGGCTCGGCAAGGACATCGAAGGCGACTTCGTCAGCGCCAACCTGGCCAAGATGCCGCACCTGCTGGTGGCCGGCTCCACCGGTTCGGGCAAGTCGAGCTTCGTGAACTCGATGCTCGTCTCGCTGCTGACCCGCGCCACGCCCGAAGAGGTGCGGCTGATCCTGATCGATCCGAAGATGGTGGAGCTGACCCCGTACGAAGGGGTCCCGCACCTGATCACCCCGATCATCACCGAGCCGAAGAAGGCCGCGGCGGCCCTCGCCTGGCTGGTGGAGGAGATGGAGCAGCGCTACCAGGACATGAAGGCCTCGCGCGTGCGGCACATCAACGACTTCAACACCAAGGTGCGCACCGGTGAGATCACCACGCCGCTGGGCTCCGAGCGCGAGTACAAGCCCTATCCGTACATCCTGGCCGTGGTCGACGAGCTCGCCGACCTGATGATGACCGCGCCCCGCGACGTCGAGGATGCGATCGTGCGGATCACGCAGAAGGCCCGTGCCGCCGGTATCCACCTGGTGCTGGCCACGCAGCGTCCGTCGGTGGACGTGGTGACCGGTCTGATCAAGACCAACGTGCCGTCGCGGCTCGCCTTCGCCACCAGCTCGCTGACCGACTCGCGGGTGATCCTGGATCAGCCGGGCGCGGAGAAGCTGATCGGCATGGGCGACGGACTGTTCCTGCCGATGGGGGCGAACAAGCCGATCCGCATGCAGGGCGCGTTCATCACCGACGAGGAGATCAACGACGTCGTCGAGGCCGCCAGGGAACAGTCCGAGCCGGAGTTCGTCGAAGGCGTCACCGCGGCCAAGGCCGGGGACAAGAAGGACATCGACGCCGACATCGGCAACGACCTCGACGACCTGCTGCAGGCGATCGAACTGGTGGTGTCCAGCCAGTTCGGCTCCACCTCGATGCTGCAGCGCAAGCTGCGGGTGGGCTTCGCCAAGGCCGGTCGCCTGATGGACCTGATGGAGACGCGCGGCGTCGTGGGCCCCAGTGAAGGCTCCAAGGCGCGCGAGGTGTTGGTCAAGCCCGAGGACCTGGCCGGCGTGATCGCGTCGATCACCGGCGGGGGCGACCCGGACGAGGAGACGCCGCCCTTCTGATTGGGCGCGGTCGGTCGTCGAAGAGTACGATCGATCTAACGATCAGGAGGGGAGTATCCCCCCGACGGCGATCTCGTCAATACGATTGCGCTGTCCCGATGTGCCGATCACACCGGGACCGCCCAGTCCGGGACGCCGGTCCGCACCGCGGATGGGAGAGACCTCCAGCATCGCTTCCTTAGTGACGCGCGCTGGAGGTTCTGCCGTGGATGTTTCCTTACTCACCTGGGTGATCACCTGTGTGGTGATCCTCGGGCTCTTCGTTTTCGACTTCTTCTCGCACGTGCGTGTGCCGCACGAACCCACGTTGCGCGAGTCCGGCTTCTGGTCGGCGGTGTACATCGGATTGGCCCTGGCCTTCGGCGGTTTCGTCTGGTGGAAGTGGGGCGGCACCTTCGGCGGGGAGTACTACGCCGGTTTCGTCACCGAGAAGGCGTTGTCGGTGGACAACCTCTTCGTCTTCGTGGTGATCATGACCAAGTTCATGGTGCCGCGCATCTACCAGCAGAAGGTGCTGCTCCTGGGCATCGTGATGGCCCTGGTGATGCGCGGTGGCTTCATCGCGGTCGGCGCGGCGGCCATCGCCGCCTACAGCTGGGTCTTCTACCTGTTCGGCGCCTTCCTGCTGCTGACGGCCGTGAAGCTGCTGTCCGAGAGCGGCGAGCCGGTGGAGCATGAGCGGGAACGGGAAGGCCGCATCGAACGCTTCGCGAAGCGTTTCCTGCGGACCACCGACACCTACGACGGCGACAAGCTGTTCACCCGTATCGACGGCAAGAAGATGGCCACGCCGCTGCTGATGGTGCTGATCGTCATCGGTTTCACCGACGTACTGTTCGCGCTGGACTCGATTCCGGCGATCTACGGACTTACCCAGGAGCCGTACCTGGTGTTCACCGCCAACGCCTTCGCGCTGATGGGTCTGCGCCAGCTGTACTTCCTGCTCGGCGGCCTGCTGGACAAGCTGATCTACCTGTCGTACGGGCTGTCGCTGATCCTGGCCTTCATCGGTGTGAAGCTGGTGCTGCACGCGCTGCACGAGAACACTCTGAGCTTCATCAACGGCGGCGAACACGTCGCGGTGCCGGAGATCTCCACCCCGGTGAGCCTGGCGGTGATCGGTGGCACCCTGGTGGTGACCACCGTCGCCAGCCTCGTGGTCAGTCGCCGAAGGGCCCGAAAACTTGCTTCCACTCGGTGATCCGCACGGCGTCGATGGCGCCTACTGACGCGAACGGGTCCTGCGCCATCAGCTGCGCAGCGGCCCGTTCGTCGTCGGCGGCGACGATCAGCACCGCGGCGGAACCGTCGCTGTAGGGCCCGACCAGCAGGATGTCGCCGGCCTCGTAGGAGGTCTGCAACCACTGGCGGTGGACGGGGCGGTGTTCGTCGCGGAGGGCGGCCTTGGCGGCGCCGTAGGTGTATTCGACTGCGAATTTCGGCATGCGCCGACTTTAGCCGGGCCGCTGCTCGCCGGTGTCAGAGGATGACGAGCATCCGGGTGTTGCCCAGGGTGTTGGGCTTGACGTAGCTCAGGTCCAGGAACTCGGCCACGCCGGTGTCGTAGGAGCGGCACATCTCCTCGAAGACCGCGTGGGTCACCGGGGTGCCCTCGATCTCGGTGAACCCGTGCCGACCGAAGAACTCCGTCTCGAAGGTCAACACGAAGACCCGGGCCAGTTCCAGTTCCCGCGCCACCTCCAGCAGGCGGGCGACCAGGTGGTGGCCGACGCCGCGGCCGGCGACGGCGGGATCGACCGCCACGGTGCGGACCTCGCCCAGGTCGTCCCAGAAGACATGCAGTGCGCCGCAGCCGACCACGGTGCCGTCGACCTCGGCCACCCAGAACTCCTGGACCGACTCGTACAGGGTCACCAGGTTCTTGCCGAGGAGGATTTCTCCCGCGTAGATGTCGACGAGTTCCTTGATGCGGATCACGTCCGAGGTCCGGGCTCGTCGCACGATCGGCGGGGTCGTCTCGGTGGGACGGCGGGCCGGTTGCGCAGTGGACATGAAAGAACACAATAGACCGGTCCGGGCATCCCGCGGCGACGGGCGCGAACCGGGGCCGATAGTCTGACGGTGTGACCGACCCACTTCCACAGGCGCAATCGCCGCTGCCCGCGGTTCCCGTGCTCAACGTGGCCAATGGGTTGACGGTGTTCCGGATCGTCCTCGTGCCGGTGTTCCTGGTGGTCCTGTTCGTGGCCGACGGCACCGAGACCCCCTGGCGCATCGCGGCCTTCGTGATCTTCGCCGTCGCGGCGATCACCGATCAGCTCGACGGGCGCATCGCGCGGTCGTGGGGACTGGTGACCGACTTCGGCAAGCTCGCCGACCCGATTGCCGACAAGGCACTGATCGGTGCGGCCCTGCTGGGTCTGTCCGTGCTGGGCAGCGTGCCGTGGTGGGTGACCGTGGTGATCCTGGTCCGCGAACTCGGCGTGACGCTGCTGCGCTTGTGGGTGGTGCGGCACGGAGTGATCGCGGCCAGCCAAGGCGGCAAGATCAAGACGCTGCTGCAGTCGGTGGGCTGTGGTCTTCTGGTGCTGCCGCTGACCGGAGTGGCCTTCGACGTGGCGCTGTGGATCCTGTACGCGGCAGTGGCGGTCACCGTGCTGACCGGGCTGGACTACGTCTGGCGGGCGACGGTGCTGCGCCGGACGGCGACGCTTTCGGACTGACCGACGCGCGCGATTCCCGTCGACGCCGTATCGAAAATTCCGATAGGGTCGACAGACAAGAAGACTGCAAGACACAGCGAGAAGGAGCGGTCGTTGGCTTTACTGCTGCGGGAGGCGCTCGGTGACGAATTGCGCCGACTTCGAATGGATCAGGGACGCACTCTGCGCGAGGTATCGACCTCGGCGCGGGTGTCGCTCGGGTATCTGTCCGAGGTGGAACGCGGGCAGAAGGAAGCCTCCAGCGAGCTCCTCGCCGCCATCTGCGTGGCACTCGAAGTCCCCGTCGGCACCGTGCTGACCGAGGTCGGCCGCACGATGACCCCGCCGGTCATCGAAGTGGTGCCGACCGACCCGCTCGCCGGCGGTGCCGGCGGCGCGCTCGCCGCCGCCTGACCCGCGGCGCGGAACCCGACCATCGCCCGACCGACAATCGTTCGACCAGCAAGGGAATCTGACGAAAATGGCCAACCCATTCGTGAAGCTGTGGCGTTACCTGACCGCCTGGGGCAATGACACGATCGACCAGCGCGCCGACCCGCGCATCCAGATCGAGCAGGCGATCGGCGACGCGCAGCGTCAGCACGAGGCGCTGTCGAAGCAGGCCGCGGCCGTCATCGGCAATCAGCGCCAGGTCGAGATGCGGTTGAACCGCCAGCTGGAGAAGATCGAGCAGTTGCAGGGCAACGTCCGTCAGGCGTTGACGCTGGCCGATCAGGCCGCGTCCGCCGGCGACGCGCGCAAGACCACCGAGTACACCAACGCCGCCGAGGCGTTCGCCGCCCAGCTGGTCACCGCCGAGCAGAGCGTGGAAGACCTGAAGGTGCTGCACGACCAGTCGCTCAACGCGGCGGCCTCGGCCAAGCAGGCCGTCGAACGCAACGCGGTGATCCTCAAGGGCAAGCTGGACGAACGCACCAAGCTGCTCGGCCAGCTGGAGCAGGCCAAGATGCAGGAGCAGGTGAGCGCCTCTCTGAACCAGATGAGCGAGCTGACCGCACCGGGGAACACCCCCAGCCTGGATCAGGTGCGCGAGAAGATCGAGCGCCGCTACGCCAACGCCCTCGGTTCGGCTGAGCTCGCCCAGGACTCGGTGAGCGGTCGGATGATCGAGGTGGAGCAGGCCAGCGTGCAGATGGCCGGGCACGCCCGCCTCGAGCAGATCCGCGCCAGCATGGGCCTGCCCGCCGCACCCGCGCAGGCGCAGGTGGAGTCCGGCGAGCCCGAACAGCAGGGGCAGGCCGGCCACTGAGCCGGATCGCCTTCGTGGCCGGCTCCGATGCCGGCCACGCCCTGTCCAGCCTCGGACTGGCGTCGGCCTTCGCCGCCGCCGGTCACGACTGCGTCGTCTACACCGGGACCCGGTGGGAGGAAGCCGCGGCACGTCGGGGCCTCGTCGTCCGTGACCTGCCGGGCCTGGCGGCCCGTCCCGGCGAGGACGACTCCGATGCGGGGGCCAAGCTCAGTGTGCGGGCCGCACGCATGGCGCTCGAACTCGCGCCGCTGCTCGCCCTCGACGGCTTCGATCTGGTGGTCAGCGACTCCATCACGCTGGCCGGTGGCTGGGCCGCCGAGCTGATCGGTGTGCCGTGGATCGAGATGTCTTCGCATGTGCTGTACGACCAGTCGCGCGGGCTGCCGCCGATCGGCGCCGGGATGGCCGTCGGCCGCGGCTGGCGCGGACGACAGCGCGACCGCCTGCTGCGCGGTCTCGGCGCCCGCTCACAGGCTCGCGGCCGGGCCCAACGTGCCCGGGCCCGCCGCGGCATCGGGCTGCCGCCGGTGCCTGCGCCGTCGGCCCGGTTCGTGGCGACCCTGCCCGGGTTGGAGGAGCCGCGTCCGGACTGGCCCGCACGCACCCACCTGATCGGGCCCTGCCTCTTCGAACCGACCGACGACGAGTTCACCGTGCCGCCGGGGGACGGCCCCCTGGTGGTGGTCTGCCCCTCCACCGCCGAATCGGGTTCGGACGAGCTCACCCCGGTGGCCTTCGCCGCGCTCGCCGAACTGCAGCGCCCCGGCGCCTGGGGGCGCGGTGCGCCGCGCGTGGTCTTCTCGGGGTTGACGCAGCCCGCCGAGGCGGATGCACTGCCCGACGGTCTGGTGTCCGGGCTGGGCAGGCAGGACCTGCTGCTGGCCGACGCCGACCTGGTGATCTGCGGCGGCGGGCACGGACTGCTGGCCAAGGCGCTGTCGGCGCGGGTGCCGGTGGTGGTGGTGCCCGGCGGCGGCGACCAGTGGGAGCTGGCCAACCGTGTCGGACGCGCGGGAGCCGGGGAAGTGATCCGGCCGGTGACCAGGGAAGCGATGACCGCGGCGATCATCCGGGTGCTCGAGGATCCGTCGTACGCGGCCGCCGCGACGGCGCTGGCCGCCACGGCCCGGCAGACGACCGATCCGGTGGCGCAGGCGCAGCGAATTCTCGACGAGCGGAAGCGGGTGCACGCATGCGACTGACCGAGTTCACCGAGTTCATGTACACCGAGTTCGGTCGGCGGGCGGCCGACGCGATGCTGGTGGACTACGCGATCCTGGAGCTCGGCGGCCGCACCGGTGCGGCGGCCATCGACGAGGGCGTGGATCCCCGGATCGTGTGGCGGGCGCTCTGCCGAGAGTTCGACGTGCCGCCGGAGCGCTGGTAACGGCGTGTCGACTTGCGCTCGAACACCTGTTCGTTGATCCTGGAGGGGAACCGAACGGCGCCCCGAAGCGTCTAACTACTACCGCGGGTCACTGCGGACAGCACGATTGTCCGAGGCGCGACCTACCCTGGGGACATGACCGGCAAGCAGAAGAATCGAGCAAAGACCATGGCAGTTTCGGCGGATCGCCAGAAAGCACTCGACCTGGCACTCGCGCAGATCGAGAAGAACTACGGCAAGGGCTCGGTCATGCGACTGGGCGAAGAGAATCGCCCGCCGATGGAAGTGATTCCGACCGGTTCGGTGGCCCTGGACATCGCGCTCGGTGTGGGCGGTCTGCCCCGCGGCCGCGTGGTGGAGGTCTACGGTCCGGAATCGTCGGGTAAGACCACGGTGGCGCTGCACGCGGTCGCCAATGCGCAGGCCGCGGGCGGACTGGCCGCGTTCATCGACGCCGAGCACGCGCTGGACCCCGAATACGCCGCCAAGCTGGGCGTCGACGTCGACGCGCTGCTGGTGTCCCAGCCGGACACCGGCGAGCAGGCGCTGGAGATCGCCGACATGCTGATCCGCTCCGGCGCGCTCGACATCCTGGTGATCGACTCGGTGGCCGCGCTGGTGCCCAAGGCCGAGATCGAGGGCGAGATGGGCGACAGCCACGTCGGTCTGCAGGCCCGCCTCATGAGCCAGGCGCTGCGCAAGATGACCTCGGGGCTGAACAACTCGAACACCACCGCGATCTTCATCAACCAGCTCCGCGAGAAGATCGGCGTGATGTTCGGTTCGCCGGAGACCACGACCGGCGGTAAGGCGCTGAAGTTCTACGCCTCGGTGCGCCTGGACGTGCGTCGCATCGAGACGCTCAAGGACGGCACCGACGCGGTGGGCAACCGCACCCGCGTCAAGGTGGTCAAGAACAAGGTCGCTCCGCCGTTCAAGCAGGCCGAGTTCGACATCCTCTACGGCCACGGCATCAGCCGCGAAGGCTCGCTGATCGACCTCGGGGTGGCCGAGGGCTTCATCCGCAAGTCGGGCTCGTGGTTCACCTACGAGGGCGACCAGCTGGGTCAGGGCAAGGAGAACGCCCGCAAGTTCCTGCTGGAGAACCCGGACATCGCCGCCGAGATCGAGCTGAAGATCAAGAGCAAGCTGGGTATCGGACCGAACCTGGCCGACCTGGACGAGCCGGTGCCGGCGCCGGTCGACTTCTGATCCGAGTGACGGACCGTTCCGTGTCCGACCGCACGGGCCCGTCCGCCTGGGATGTCGCACTGCGACTTCTCGGCGTGCGGGCCCGCAGTCGTGCCGAAATCGCCGAGCGCCTGGCGCGCCGCGAGTTCGACGAGGACGTCATCGCCGACGTGCTGGACCGGCTGGCCGAGTCCGGGCTGCTCGACGACGACGAGTTCGCCCACGAATGGGTGCAGTCGCGGCACCGGTACTCCGGGCGCGGTCGGGTGGCGCTGCGCCGGGAACTGCGCACCAAGGGCGTCGACGAGGAGACCATCGACACCGCCCTGGCCGAGATCGACCCGGAGGACGAACGCGCGCAGGCGATGACCCTGGCGGCCAAGAAGCTGGCCTCGTCGTCGCTGGACCTGTCCGATCGGGACGACCGGGCCAAGGCCTACCGCCGGCTGGCAGGCCTGCTCGGGCGCCGGGGCTTCCCCCCGGAGATGGTCTCGTCGGTGGTCGCCGAGACGCTCCGGCAGGGGGCCCCAGGCGCCTGAGTCCCAGACGCCTGAGCCCGTCAGAACTGCCGGTCGGGGTGGTTCAGCCGCGGCTTGTGGCCGGTGCCGCTGTAGCCCGGAACGTTCTCCATCGCGCGCAGGTCGGCGACGTCGGGGTCCGGCGCGTCGGTCTGGCGGCGACCGCTGCGCAGACGCTTCTCCAGCAGGTTGGCCAGTCCGGTGAGGCAGAAGTTGATGATGATCATCACGGCGGCCACCACCAGCAGCGACGGCAGGTAGTTGCCGAAGTACGAGCCGGCCTTCATGCCCGAACGCACCACTTCGATGTAGCCGATGGCGTAGCCCAGGGCGCTGTCCTTGAGCGCGATGACCATCTGGGCCACCAGGGCCGGCAGCATCGCGGTGACCGCCTGCGGCAGCAGGATCAGCCACATCGTCTGCGCCTTGCGCAGACCGATCGCCTTGGCCGCCTCGGTCTGTCCGTTCGGCAGCGACTGGATACCGGCGCGCAGAATCTCGGCGATCACCGAGCCGTTGTAGATCGTCAGACTGATCACGACGGCGGCGAACGCCAGTTGCGAGGACGGGAACAGCGCGTACGCGGCGAACATGAAGTACAGGAAGTAGATCAGGATCAGCACTGGGATGGCCCGGAAACCCTCGACCAGGATCGCCGAGGGCACCCGCACCCAGGCGTGATCGGACAGTCGTCCGATGCCGAGCAGGGTGCCGACGATCACCGCCAGCACGATCGACAGGGCCGCTGCCTTGATGGTGCCCCAGAGTCCGGGCAGGAGCCAGGTGGTCCAGGTGGAGCCCTGAACGAACGGCTCCCACTTCTCGGCGGTCAGCTGCCCGTTGTCGGCCAGCACCAGGACGATCCAGGTGACCAGGGCGATCACCGCGACGCCGAAGACCAGCGCGATGATCCGGTTGCGGATCCGGGCCTTCGGTCCGGGAGAGTCGTACAGGACTGTTGCGTGCGTGCTCATCGCTTCACCGCCCAACGCTTGGCCGCCCAGCCGAAGAGAGCACCCTCGGCGAGCGTGATGATCATGAATCCGATCGCGAAGATCGCGAAGATGACGAGGATCTGATCGGAGAAGTTCTCCAGTTCCTCCTTCATCAGCAGCGCTGCTTCGCCCACGCCGATCATCGAGGCGATGGTGGTGTTCTTGGTCAAGGCGATCAGCACCGATCCCATCGGGGCGATCACCGAACGCAGCGCCTGGGGCAGGACCACCAGGGAGAAGGTCTGCGAGAAGTTGAGCCCGATGGAGCGCGCGGCCTCGGCCTGGCCCAGCGGGACGGTGTTGAAGCCGGCGCGCAGGGTCTCGGCGACGAAGGTCGATGTGTAGACGATGAAGCCGAGCACCGCGAGCCGGAAGTTGTTGTTGGCGATGAAGCTCGCGTTGTCCTGGGCCAGGGTGAGGCCGAGGTTCTGATACAGGCCCACCGAACAGAGCAGGATGATCAGGGTGAGGGGGGTGTTACGGACCACGTTGACGAAGGTGGTCGCGAACCACCGCATCACCGGAACCGGAGACACCTTCATGCCGGCCAGCAGCACGCCCAGGATGAGGGCGCCGATCGCCGACCAGAAGGTCAATTGGATGGTGAGCCAGAAGGCCGGCCACAGCTGTGGCCCCATCTCCTGCCAGAGGTCGCTCATCTATTTCGCTCCTTCCGGGCACGGCGTCGAAGCTGCGTCGAGGAAGCTCAGGTCGCCGGGCGTCGGGGTGAACACGTAGTGGGAGTCGGGCGCGTCGGCGCGGGCGATCATCTCGTCGACGGTCTGGTCGCCGAGCTGATCGCGCAGGCTCTGCTCCCAGGGGGAGTAGCGCTGACCGGCGGGAACCTCGAGCATGGCCGTCAACGCGTCGTTGACCTGCTGCACCGCCTCGGGGAACTCCTTGGCCATGCCGATCCCGTAGTACTCGGTGGAGAACGGGGTGCCGGCGGTCTTCCACGCCTTCTTGACGCACACGTCACTCGGGTAGGTCATCGGCACCAGGCGGAACTCGCCGGGCCAGCGGTTGGCGTAACCGGCCAGAATCACCTCGTCGGTGGTCATCGCGTCGACCTTGTCGCGACGCAGCGCCTCCACGCACGACGAGTAGGAGTCGTACTCCTGCAACTGCACGTCGGGCAGCAGGTTCTTCACGTTCTGGGCGGGGGTGGAACCGGCCACCGAGCAGAGCTTCTTCCCGCGCAGATCCGCCAGCGAGTTGAGGTTCTTGTCGTCGTCGCGGACCAGCAGGCCCTGGTAGGTGACGAAGTAGGGGCCGGCGAAGTCGACGTCCTTCATGCGGTTCTTGGTGATGGAGTACGTGGCGGCGATGGTGTCGACCTCGCCGTTGCGGATGAAGGTCTCACGCTGGGCCGACGGGGTCTCCTTCCACGTGATCGACGGGTGCGGTACGCCCATCTGGTCGGCGAGCCGGTTGACCACGTAGGTCGAGACGGTCGCATCGAAGCCGGTGATGGCGCCGCCGGGATTCTGCAGGCCCAGCCCCGGCTGATCGAACTTGGTGCCCAGGACCACGTTGCCGGAGCGGATGCTGGCCAGCAGGTCGCGGGGGCCGGTGTTGCCGCAGGCGGTGAGCACGACGCCGACGAGGGTCAGCACCGCGCCCAGCGCGGCGAACCGGCGCACGCGGGCGGTGCGGTGACGGGTGGGGGTGCGGACGGGTGTGTGCATGTCAGTGACCCAGGATCTTGGACAGGAAGTCGCGTGCGCGCTCGGACTTCGGGGCCGAGAAGAAGCTCTCCGGATCGGTGTCCTCGACGAGCTCGCCGTCGGCCATGAACAGGATCCGATCGGCCGCCTTGCGGGCGAAGCCCATCTCGTGGGTCACCACCACCATGGTCATGCCCTCGCGAGCCAGGGACACCATCACGTCCAGCACCTCGGAGACCATCTCTGGGTCCAGCGCGGAGGTGGGCTCGTCGAACAGCATCACCTTGGGAGCCATCGCCAGGGAGCGAGCGATGGCCACGCGCTGCTGCTGGCCGCCGGACAGCTGCGCCGGGTACTTGTCCTTCTGCGAGGCCACGCCGACGCGGTCGAGCAGCTCGATCGCCCGCTTCTGGGCGTCGGCCTTGTTCATCTTGCGGACCTTGGTGGGGCCCAGGGTGACGTTCTGCAGGATCGTCTTGTGCGCGAACAGGTTGAACGACTGGAAGACCATGCCGACGTCCGACCGCAGCCGCGCCAGGTCGCGTCCCTCGGCGGGCAGGACTTCGCCCTCGATCAGGATCTCGCCGCTGTCGATCGGCTCCAGCCGGTTGATGGTGCGGCACAGCGTGGACTTGCCCGAGCCCGACGGCCCGAGCACGACGACCACCTGGCCTTTCGGGATCGACAGGTTGATGTCCTTGAGCACATGCAGGTCGCCGTAATGCTTCTGCACGTCTTGCATGGCGATCATGGGGGTCTCCCGCGACGTAGTCATAAGGCCTAAGTGTCGGGGGGCACTTTCGTTGGGATTTGCCTCACGGCGCGGCTGGCTGATTTGCCCGGGGCCGTACCCTGGAGGGGTGAGTAGTGCCCTCGACGACCCCGCGCGTTCCTACGCGGTACGTACCTACGGCTGCCAGATGAACGTGCACGACTCCGAGCGGATCTCCGGACTCCTGGAGGACGCCGGATACGTGCGCGCCGAACCGGACACCGAAGCCGACCTGGTGGTCTTCAACACCTGCGCCATCCGGGAGAACGCCGACAACAAGCTGTACGGCAACCTGTCGGCGCTCGCGCCGGTGAAGAAGCAGCGGCCCCGCATGCAGATCGCGGTCGGCGGCTGCCTGGCGCAGAAGGACAAGGACACCGTGCTGGCGAAGGCGCCGTGGGTGGATGTGGTCTTCGGCACACACAACATCGGTTCGCTGCCGGTGCTGCTCGAGCGCGCCCGACACAATGAGGCGGCCCAGGTGGAGATCCTGGAGTCGCTGGAGGCCTTCCCCTCCACGCTGCCGGCCAAACGCGAATCGGCCTACGCGGGCTGGGTGTCGGTCTCGGTCGGCTGCAACAACACGTGCACCTTCTGCATCGTGCCGTCGCTGCGCGGCAAGGAGGTCGATCGCCGTCCCGGCGATGTGCTGGCCGAGGTGCAGGCCCTGGTGGATCAGGGGGTGCTCGAGGTGACGCTGCTCGGGCAGAACGTCAACGCCTACGGCATGTCCTTCGCCGATCCGGAGATTCCGCGCGACCGCGGCGCTTTCGCGGATCTGCTGCGCGCCTGCGGAAAGATCGACGGCCTCGAACGGGTGCGGTTCACCTCACCGCATCCGGCCGAGTTCACCGACGATGTGATCGATGCGATGGCGCAAACGCCCAACATCTGTCCGCAACTGCACATGCCGCTGCAGTCCGGATCGGATCGGATCCTGCGGGCCATGCGGCGCAGCTATCGGCGCAGCAAGTTCCTCGGCATCCTCGACCGGGTGCGCGCGGCGATGCCCGATGCCGCCATCACCACCGACATCATCGTGGGCTTCCCGGGCGAGACCGAGGAGGACTTCCAGCAGACGCTGGAGGTGGTCGAGGCCGCCCGGTTCACCAGCGCCTTCACCTTCCAGTACTCGCCGCGACCGGGCACCCCGGCGGCGACCATGCCCGACCAGGTGCCGCCGGACGTGGTGGCCGACCGCTATCAGCGGCTGATCGCCCTGCAGGAGGGCATCTGCCTGGAGGCCAACGAGGCGCTGATCGGCACCGACGTGGAGCTGCTGGTGGTCGCCGACGGCCGGAAGAACTCCGCGACCGGACGGATGAGCGGCCGTGCCCGCGACGGTCGCCTGGTGCATTTCGAGCCGACCGGGGCAGTCTCGGGTGGGATTCGTCCGGGCGATGTGGTGCACACCCGCATCACGGCGGCGGCGCCCTTCCACCTGATGGCCGACGGCGGCATCACCGCGCACCGACGGACGCGCGCCGGTGACAGTTTTGAACAAGGATCCACCCCGACCACCGCGCCGGTCGGCGTGGGGCTGGGTTTGCCGACCCTGGGGCGCAAGGACGTCCCGGAGCCGGTGAACGCTTGCGGTGCGGGAGCGACGATGACAGGAGCGAACAGCTGATGAGCGATCAACCGAGCCGGGACCGCGAGGCCCTGCGGGCCTATGAGAAGGATCTGTCGAAGGCCGAGCGCAAGGTCGCCGGGGAGATCGATCCCGGTGCCCGCGGCATGGTGGTGGCCGTCTGCGTGCTGCTGGCCATGGTGTCCCTGCTGCTCATGCACGCCGGTTCGGCGAGCGGCCTGGAGGTGCTGACCAACGCGCCCGACGCCGACGCGGAGCGCATCGCGCTGCCGTCGCAGATCTTCGTGTGGCTGCTGGCCGTCTTCGGTGTCGCCGTCTCGATGCTGGCGCTGGCCACCCGACGCTGGGTGCTGGCCTGGATCGCGCTGTGCGGCTGCGCGGTGGCCGCGGTGGCGGGCATGCTCGCCATCTGGACGCGCAACACCACCGGGGTCGGCGGCCTGGAGCCGCCGAGCGGTGCCGGTGCCGGCCTGCTGCTGGGCTGGGCGGTGGTCATCGTGCTGACCTTCCACTGGTCGCGGGTGGTCTGGGCGCGCAGCACCTACCAACTCGCCCTGGAGGACGAACGTCGTCAGCAGGCGGCGATCGCCGAAGCCTTCTACCAGGCCCTGCGGGATCGTCGCGAGTCCGGTGTGCCCGGGCGCACGCAGCACCCGGCGTCGCCGACCGAAGCCGACGACGCGGGCGGCGAGCAGCCCACGCAGTAGACGCGGCGGGTCAGCGGTCGTTGACCGCTGACTTGGCCGCCTGCGCCCACTCGTCCCACTGCGTCGCCTGGGCGCGCAGGTCCGCCGCCTGCTTGTCCTTGCCCGCGGCGGCGGCCTTGTCGGCCTGTTCGGTGAGCTTGGCGGCCCGTTCGGCGAACTGCGCCACCCGGGCCAGGGCCTCGGGATCGGTGCGCTGCCACGCGCTGTCCTCGGCCTCGCGGATGCGCTTCTCCAGGGCGCGGACGCGGCCCTCGAGCACACTCATCTTGTCCCGCGGCACCATGCCGATCTCTTCCCAGCGGTCCCGGAAGGTCCGGAAGGCCCGACGCGCGGCCTCCAGATCGTCGGCCGGTCGGATCGTCTTCTCGGCCTCGTCGAGCAGCGCGGCCTTGGCCTCACCGTTCTTCTCGAACTCGGCGTCCCGTTCGGAGTTCACGGCGTTGCGCGCTCCGAAGAACACGTCCTGTGCGGCCTTGAAACGGGCCCACAGGGCATCATCGGCATCCCGGGGCGCCCGGCCGGCCGCCTTCCACTGGGTCAGCAGATCGCGGTAGCGGGCCGCGGTCTGCGCCCAGTCGGTGGAACCGGACAGTGCTTCCGCCTCGGCGATCAGCTCTTCCTTGCGGGCCTTGACCACGGCGCGTTCGCGGTCGAGCTCGGCGAAGTGGGCGCCGCGCCGACGATTGAAGGCGTCCCGGGCGCGCGAGTACCGCTTCCACAGGGCGTCGTCGGCCTTGCGGTCGACGCCCTTGATGGTCTTCCACTCCTCCAGGATGGCGCGCAGGCGGTCGCCGCCGTGCTTCCACTGCGTGGACTCGGCGCCGATGGCCTCGGCCTCGGTGGCCAGTTCGTCCTTGCGGGTCAGCGACTCGGTCCGGACCGCGTCGTGGTGCGCCACGGCCTCGCCGGTGCGGGTGCCGGCCCGTTCGACGATCGACGTCAGGCGCTTGGCGAGACCGTCGAGGTCGCCGAGCGCAGCGGCGTCGGGAAGTTGCTCGAGCAGATGGGCGGCGGCTTCCTGCGTCTTGCCGGGATCACCCGCGGCGTCGAGACGCTCCTCGAGGATCTCGGTCTCGGTGGCCAGGTCGGCGAACTTGCGAGCGAAGTGCGCCATGCCCTCCTCGACCGTGCCGGCCTGCCAGGAACCGATCGGGCGCTCCCCGTCGGCGGTCTTGCGCCAGACCGTCCCGTCCTCGTCGATGCGGCCGAACGCGTGCGGATCGCCGAGCTCGACGTGGTGCACGGCCACGGGCGGATGCGCGCCGGCCGTCGGACCGGGGCGGGGACCCGGTCGCGGACCGGGACGCGGGCCGGGACGCGGGCCGGGACGGGGGCCGGGGCGGGGCGGGGACGTCGGGGTGACGCTCGGGTCTTTGGGGGTGGGGGTGCTCATCGGTCGTCGCCCTTCAAGTTCGCGCCGCGCGTCACGGCTGCCCGCGAGCCCGAGCCGAAAGGGCCCGGGACTCCTCATGTCCGTTGTTCATTGAAACAGTTCGCGATGGGCGATGGGGCGCCGGAGGCGAGATTGGGTACCGTCAGTGCCGTGTTGGCTCAGATCGCGGTGATTCCCAGTGCGCCCCTTCTGGTGCCCGAGTTGGCAGGTCCGGACGCCGTCGACACCGAGGCGGTGCGCGCGGCGGTGCTGGCGGTCGGCGCCGACCTCGCCGGTGCCTCCCGCCGGTGGGTGGCGGTCGGTGCGGGCTTCCCGCCGGCCGGCTCGCCGCCCCGGTCCGGCGACTTCGGCGCCTACGGCGTTGCGGTGCCCGTGCATCTGCCGTCGGAGTCCGGACTGACCGAGCAGGTCCCCGCGGCAGGTGATCGGCTGCCGCTGCCGCTGCTGCTGGCGGGCTGGCTGGGCGCCCGGGTGCAGCCGCCGCCGCGGGAGATCGAACCGATCGTCGTGGATCCGTCGACCGCGGGCGCCGCGTGCGCCGAGCTCGGCGCCCGGATCGTGCGGGACATCGCGGCGGACGAGGAGCCGGTGGGACTGCTGGTGGTGGCCGACGGCCCCACCGCACTGAGCCCGCGTGCGCCCGGCGGCGGTGAACGCGCGTCGGCGTGGGCCCTGCAGCATCGACTGGAGGCGGCCCTGCGCGGCGGCGACGCGGCGGCCCTGGCCGGGCTCGGCGAAGCCGAATGCGCGGCCGAGGGCGTCGACTCCCGGGCGGCGTGGCAGGTGCTCGGCGGCGCCCTGCGCGACCTGCCGGTCGACGAGGTCGACGTGGTGTACGCGCAGGCGCCGTTCGGGGTGGGCTACCTGGCCGCGACGCTGCGGCCCCGGGGCGGTCGGCGATGACCGCGCCCATCGTGCCGGTCGCGGTGATCGGACCCACCGCCAGCGGCAAATCCGACCTGGCGCTGGACCTGGCCGTCGAACTCGGCGGCGAAGTGGTCAACATCGATGCCATGCAGCAGTACCGCGGCATGGACATCGGGACGGCGAAGCTGCCCGTCGCCGAGCGGCGCGGTATCGGCCACCACCAGCTCGACGTCCTCGACGTGCGAGAGACGGCGACGGTGGCCAGGTACAAGGCCGCGGCCGCCGCCGACGTCGAGGCGTTACTGGCCGCCGGACGCACGCCGATTCTGGTGGGCGGCTCGATGATGTACATCCAGGGACTCCTCGACGACTGGTCGTTCCCGGCCACCGATCCGGCGGTCCGCGCCAAGTACGAGGCGATGCTGGCCGAGATCGGTGCGGCGGCGCTGCACCGCGAACTGGCCACCGTGGACCCGGCTGCCGCGGAGATCATCCTGGACAGCGACGGGCGGCGCATCGTGCGCGCCCTGGAAGTGGTGGAGCTGACCGGCGAGCCGTTCGCCGCGTCGGCGCCGACCATCGGCGAGCCCCGGTGGGGGACCCGGATCCTGGCGCTCGACCGCGAGAGCACCGAACTGGATGCGAGGATCGCGGCACGCACCGACGCCATGTTCGACGGAGGTTTCGTCGACGAGGTGGTGGGCCTGTGCGAGCGGGGCCTGCGCGAGGGCAAGACCGCGGCCCAGGCCATCGGCTACGCGCACATCCTGGCGTACCTGGACGGCGAGTACGACGTGGACACTGCCCGTGAGCGGACCTTCATCGGCACGCGGCGCTATGTCCGGCGGCAACGCTCGTGGTTCCGTCGTGATCAGCGCACCACCTGGCTGGATGCGGCCGATCCGGCGCTGCTGGGGCGGGCGCTGGCCGCGCTGGGGTCGGTGCCGCCGGGTGAGTAACCTGGTGCGGGTGAGCACCGCACCGCTGCGTTTCGCCAAGGGCCACGGCACACAGAACGATTTCGTGATCCTGCCCGACCCGGACGCCGACCTGGACCTGACCGTCGACCTGGTCACCGTGCTGTGCGACCGGCAGCGCGGCCTGGGCGCCGACGGAGTGCTCCGGGTGGCGCGCGCCGGCGCGCTGGTGGCCGCCGGGGTGCTGGCCGACCTGCCCACCGGGGTGGCCCCCGACGACTGGTTCATGGACTATCGCAACGCCGACGGCTCGATCGCCGAGATGTGCGGCAACGGGGTCCGGGTGTTCGCCCACTACTGCCGGACCACCGGCCTGGTGCACGACGATGCGTTCACGGTGGGCTCGCGGGCCGGTGGGCGACCGGTGACGGTGCACTCCTTCGATCAGAGCCTGGCCGATGTCACCGTGGCGATGGGGCCGGTGCGCTTCGACGGGCCCGGCGCCGTCGGCATCGCCGGCCGCGACCTCACCGGGGAGGCCGTGGACGTGGGCAACCCCCATCTGGCGTGCGTCGTGGACGGGCTGACCCCGACGGGCTTGGCCGCCTTGGACCTGACCGGCCCGCCCGCCCTGGACGCGGAGCGGTTTCCGCGCGGGGCCAACGTGGAGATCCTCACGGTGCCGCAGCCGACGGACGGGCGCGACGGCGTCGACTTCACCGCCGACCTGCGCGTCTTCGAACGCGGAGTGGGGGAGACCCGCTCGTGCGGCACCGGCCTGGTGGCCGGGGCGGCGGCGGGGTTGCGTCGGCTGGGGCGCGGCGAGGGCGTCGTGGGCCTGTCGGTGCCCGGCGGTGCGGTGCAGGTGACGGTGACCGCCGCGGGCGCTTTCCTGCGCGGGCCGTCGCGTCTGGTGGCCCACGGCGAACTGATCGACGGTTTCGCGGTCGACCAGCGTTAATCGGATGCAATCGGCGGAGGAGTTCAGGCATCATGGGAGGCGTATGACTGAACTGCACGAACTTCCCAAGAACCTGTCCACCCCGACCACCGGCGAACTGGACCTCGACGCCCGCGCACAACTGCAGCGCGTGGCGGGTCTGTCCACCGAGCTCGTCGACGTCACCGAGGTCGAGAATCGCCAGCTGCGCCTGGAACGCGTGGTCCTCGTCGGCGTCTGGACCTCCGGCACCGCCGCCGAGGCGCAGGCGAGCATGGCCGAACTGGCCGCCCTCGCCGAGACCGCCGGCTCCCAGGTCCTCGACGCCCTGATCCAACGCCGCTCCCGCCCGGACGCGGCCACCTACCTCGGCTCGGGCAAGGCCGCCGAACTCCGGGACATCGTGGTGGCCAGCGGCGCCGACACGGTGGTGTGCGACGGCGAGCTCACCCCGGCCCAGCTGACCGCCCTCGAACGGGTCGTCAAGGTCAAGGTGATCGACCGGACCGCGCTGATCTTGGACATCTTCGCCCAGCACGCCACGTCGCGGGAGGGCAAGGCCCAGGTCTCCCTGGCCCAGATGGAGTACATGCTGCCGCGGCTGCGCGGTTGGGGCGAGTCGATGTCCCGGCAAGCCGGCGGTCGCGCGGGCAGCAACGGCGGCGTGGGCCTGCGCGGACCCGGTGAGACCAAGATCGAGACCGACCGTCGGCGGATTCGCGAGCGCATGGCCAAGCTCCGCAAGGAGATCCGCGGCATGAAGACCGCGCGCACGATCAAGCGCGCGCAGCGCGATCGGGGCGGCATCCCCGCACTGACCGTGGTGGGCTACACCAACGCGGGCAAGTCGAGCCTGGTGAACGCGATGACCGGGTCCGGGGTGCTGGTGCAGGACGCGCTGTTCGCCACGCTGGACCCGACCACTCGGCGAGGCAAGCTCGCCGACGGGCACGAGGTGGTCTTCACCGACACCGTCGGCTTTGTCCGCCACCTGCCCACCCAGCTGGTGGAGGCCTTCCGGTCGACCCTGGAGGAGGCGATCCACGCCGATCTGTTGATCCACGTGGTCGACGGCGCCGACGCCTTCCCGGGTAAGCAGATCTCTGCGGTGCGCAAGGTACTCGGTGAGGTCTTCGCCGAGGAGGACATCGCGCCGCCGCCGGAGCTGTTGGTGATCAACAAGATCGACGCGGTGGACGCCACCCGCATGACGGCGCTGCGCGCGGAGTACCGCGACGCGGTCTTCGTCTCGGCCCGCTCCGGGGAGGGCCTGGAGGACCTGTTCGCGCGGATCGCGGAGTTCGTAGCGGCCGACGATGTGGAAGCGGTGCTCGTGGTGCCCTTCGACCGCGGCGAGGTGATCGCGCGGCTGCACCAGCAGGCCCATGTGCTGGAGACCACGCACACCGAGGCCGGCACCCGGCTGCGCGTGCGCGTACCGAAGGCGCTCGCGGCCGAGTTGGCCGACCTCGTGGTGGCGGAGTGACCGGAGGTTACTCGGCGTCGAGGTCGCGGGCCACCAGCGCCGCGATCTGATCGACGGCCGCCTGATCGTCGCCTTCGACGATCACCGTGGCGCCCTTCTCGGCGCCGAGCGTCATGATCATCAGCGCGCTGCCGGCGTCCACCGGTTCGCCACCCTCGGTGGCGAGCGTCACCGGACTCGACAGCGCGGCGGCGGCCTCGGCGATCACGGTGGCGGGGCGGGCGTGCAGGCCGACGGCCGAGCCGACGGTGACGGTGCTGGTTGCCATGAGGAGGTTTCCCTTCGATCGGTGTTGCGTGGGTCGTGTTGGGGCTGAATCTATTACGCGGCGACGGGCTGCGGCGCGGCTTCGGCCGGGGCGCGCCGGAACTGCTTGGCGGCCACCACGGCGAAGGCTGAGACGACGACGCCCGCGGCGAGCGCGATGAGGAACTTCCACCAGGTGCCGTTCATCGCGAAGAGGACGAAGACGCCGCCGTGCGGGGCCCGCAGCTGAACGTCGAGGGCCATCGACAGGCCACCGGTGACGGCCCCGCCGAGCATCATCGCCGGGATCACCCGGAACGGGTCGGCGGCGGCGAACGGAATGGCGCCCTCGGAGATGAACGACGCACCCAGCAGCCAGGCGGCCTTGCCGTTCTCCCGCTCGGGTTCGGTGAAGGTGCCCGGGCGCAGCACCGTGGAGGCCAGTGCCAGTGCCAGCGGCGGCACCATGCCCGCGGCCATCACCGCGGCCATGATCTGCCACTGGGCGGAACCCGCCTCGGCGAGGCCGAGGCCGGCCACCGCGAAGGCGTAGGCCGCCTTGTTCACCGGTCCGCCGAGGTCGAAGCACATCATCAGGCCGACCACCACGCCGAGCACGATCTTGGAACTGCCCGACATCGAGTTGAGGCCGTCCTCCATCTGCTCGTTGAGCCAGCTCAGCGGCCCGCCGAGGAACATGTACATGATGCCGCCGACGATCAGGGTGGCACACAGTGGGATCACCACGACGGGCATCAGCCCGGCCGCCCAGCGCGGGAGGCGCAGGCGGGTGAACCAGAGCGCCACCACGCCGGCGAACAGGCCGCCGATGAGGCCGCCGATGAACCCGGCGCCGACGGCCAGCGAGACCGCGCCCGCCGCGAAGCCCGGGGCGATACCGGGGCGGTCGGCGATGGCGAAGGCGATGTAACCGGCGAGCACCGGGACCATGAAGGCCATGGCCAGGCTGCCGACGGCGAACAGGACAGCGCCCAGATACTGCAGGATGCCGCCCGGCGGCAGATCCCACAGGGTGTTGTTGAGGGCGTAGAACCCGGCGTCGTTCATGCCGCCGAGGCACCCGGACGGATAGGTGACGTTGCCGTCGACCAGATCCTGCGGGATACAGACCTTCGCGTTGGCGATCTCGTAGCCGCCGAACAGGAAGCCGAGCGCCATCAGCAGGCCGCCGGCCGCGACGAACGGGATCATGTAGCTCACGCCGGTGAGCAGGGCCTGCTTGAGGCGCCCGCCGACGCCGATCGTCGAGGCGTCCTCGTCGCCCGGGTCGGCTGCGGCGGCACCGCCGGCGACCCGGTGGGCGTGGGGGTCCCCGGCGGCCGCGACCGCTTCGGCGATCATCGTGTCGGGGCTGTTGATCGCCCGTTTGACGCCGGATTCGATCACCGGCTTGTTCGCGAACCGCTCGCGGCCCTTGACTCCCACGTCGGTGGCGAAGATCACCGCGTCGGCCGCGGCCAGCGCCGCGGCGGTGAACGGCGTGGTCCCGGAGGAGCCCTGCGGCTCCACCGCGAACTCGACACCGGCCCGCTCGGCGGCCGCCGACAGCGCGTCCGCGGCCATGTAGGTGTGCGCGATGCCGGTGGGGCAGGCGGTGACCGCGAGGATGCGGACCGCGCGGGCGGGGTCGGCGGCGGGCGTCGGGGCCTCCGCCGGGGCGGCCGGGGTCGGGGCCGTCTTCGGGGCGGGCGCCACCGCCTCGTCGACGAGCGCGACCACGGCCTCGGGATCCGGGGCCGCACGCAGCGCCGCGACGAAGTCCGGTCGGACCAGGGCGCGCGCCAGCGAGCTCAGCAGCTTCATGTGCTCGGTGCCCGCACCGCCGGGGGCGGCGATCAGGAAGACGATGTCGGCGGGGCCGTCGGCGGCCCCGAAGTCGACCGCGGGGGACAGTCGCGCCATCACCAGCGAGGCGGTGGTCACCGACTCCACGCGGGCGTGCGGGATCGCCAGGCCGCCGGGCAGTCCGGTGGGTGAGGAGGCCTCGCGGGCCAGTGCGGCGGTGACCAGCTGTTCCGGGTCGGTGCAGCGGCCGGTGGCGGCGAGGGTGCGCGCGAGCCGGTCGATCACCGCTTCGGCATCGGCGCCCGCATCCGCGTCGAGCAGGACCAGCTCGGGCGTGAGAATCGGTTCGGACATGAGAGGTTCCTTCGTCTCGGGTGCGGCGTCAGGACAGTCGGCGGATGTGTGCGCCGGCCGGATCGAGGTGGGCGGGTAGGGGTGGGGTGGTGCCGGGCAGGGCCGCGGCGGCCGACCCGTAGGCCACGGCCGTGCGCAGGCGTTCCTCCGGCGGTGCCCCGCGATGGCGGGCGATCAGGTAGCCGGCCAGGGAGGAGTCCCCGGCGCCGACGGTGCTGCGCACGCGGACCGCGGGCGCGGTGGCGAACCAGGTGCCCTCCGGGGTGGTGAGCAGGGCGCCCGCCGCGCCCAGCGTGGTCAGCACCGCCCCGCCGGTGCGTTCGGCGAGGTCGGCGGCGGCGCCGCGGACCGGCTCGAGGTCGCCCTCGGCGGCCGCGGCCTCGAGCCGAGCGCCGTCGCCGCCGACGAGCTCGGCGAGCTCGAAGGCGTTGGGTTTGAGCAGGTCGGGGCGGGCCTGGGCGATGGCCAGCAGCGGCGGCCCCGAGGTGTCCACCGCCACGCGGCGGCCCCCGGCGTGCAGACGGGCGGTGACCTCGGCATACCAGTCGGCCGGGACCCCTGGCGGGAGGGAACCGCACAGCGCCACCCAGCGTGCGTCCGCGGCGGCCTCGGCGACCAGGTCGGTCAGCCGGGCCAGATCGCCGGCGGAGAGTTCGGCGCCGGGCTCGTTGATCTTGGTGGTGGTGCCGTCGGGTTCGGCGAGGGTCACGTTGGTGCGCACCGGCTCGTCGATCGACACGGCGCGGTGCGGCAGGCCGACGGCCGCCAGCTGAGTGAGCAGGGGATCGGCCGCCCCGGCGGGCAGCACGGCCACGGTGCCCAGACCGGCACCGTGCACCACGCGGGCCACATTGATGCCCTTGCCGCCCGGCTGCGCGGTCACCGCGACCGCGCGCTGCACTTCACCTCGCGCCAGCGCGTGCGGCAGACCGATGGTCCGATCGACGCTGGGATTGGCGGTCACGGTCACGATCATGCGATTACCACCTCGAGGTCGAGATCTCGCAGTTCGTTGCGCACCGCGGGGTCGAGGCCGGCGTCGGTGACGACGACGTCGACGTCGCTCAGCGCGCCGAAGCGGACGAGATCTTGTCGGTTGAACTTGCTGGAATCGGCCAGCACCACCACCTTTTCGGCCGCGGCGAGCATGGCGGACTTCGCCGCGGCCTCGTCGGGGTCCGGGGTGGACAGGCCGTGCACGCGGCTCAGACCGTTGGTCCCCAGGAAGGCCACGTGGACGCGCAGGCGACGGAGGGCATCGACGGTGTCCGCACCGACGGCCGCCTGGGTCTTGCCGCGGATGCGGCCGCCCACGAGGGTGACCTCGCAGTGCGGGAGTGAGGACAGGTGTGCGGCGAGTGGAACGGCGTTGGTGATCACCGTCAGCCGTCGCTCGGCGGGCACCGCCAGTGCCGCGCGCAGCGTGGTGGTGCCCGCATCGAAGAGCACCGATCCGCCGTCGGGCGGCAGGAAGGCCTGAGCGGCCACGCCGATCGCCGACTTCTCGGCCGAACGCGACAGTTCGCGTTGGCCCAGATCCCGCTCCTCGGCCACTTCGCCCAGGTCGGGGCGTACGGCGCCGCCGTGCACGCGGACCAGGATGCCCTGGCGGGCCAGGAGTCCGAGGTCGCGCCGCACGGTCTCCCCGGTCACATCGAAACGCACGGCGAGTTCGGCGACCGCGACCCGGCCGCGGGCGCGCACCTCGGTGGCGATGGCTTGCTGTCGTTCTTCGGCGTACACGCTGACCCTCTCCGCCGGACGTGGTTCTATCTGTGTTTACCTGTGTCTGTGTTGACAAGTCAAGAGGTAGATGTAATCTCTATCACATGAATCAGGCGGCAGGCAGTGACGACCGGAACGGCGGCGAGCGGAACTACGGGGCGAGGACGGTGCTGGTCGGTACGCCGGTGGTACCCGGACTCGCCTACGGGCCGGTGATCTTCGCCTCCGGTGCGCCGGACTACCGGATCGATCCCGATGCCCGGATCGACGAGGCGGATCGCGCGGCCGAGGCCGAGCGCTTCACCGCGGCCGTGGCGACGGTGGCCGACCGGTTCGCCGCGCGCGCCTCGGCGAGCTCGGGCACTGCCGCGGAGGTGCTGACCGCGACCGCCGCGCTGGCCCGGGACCGCGCCTGGATCGGCACCGCCGGCGGGCTCATCGCCACCGGGATCCCGGCCGCGGCCGCCACCGTGACGGCGATCGACAAGATCTCGGCGATGTTCGCCGATCGCGGCGGTCTGATGGCCGAGCGGGTCACCGACCTGGCCGATATCCGCAATCGCGTCGTGGCCCAGGTGCTGGGTCTGCCCGAGCCCGGCATTCCGCTGCCGGAGGTCCCCTCGGTTCTGCTGGCCGACGATCTGGCCCCCGCCGACACCGCCGGTCTGGATCCGGCTCGGGTGATCGCCCTGGTCACTCGCCTCGGCGGCCCGTCCAGCCACACCGCGATCATTGCTCGGCAACTCGGCATCCCGTGCGTGGTCGCAGTCGCGGAACTCGCTCGAATCGATTCGGGCACAACGGTTTTCGTCGACGGAGATCGCGGCGTCATCGGTGTCGACCCGGAGGCCGGCCCGATCGCCGAGGCCGTCGCCGAGGCCCGGCGCCGGGCCGCCGAGGTGGCGCAGTGGCGAGGGCCGGGGCGGACCGCGGACGGTCATCCGGTGCAGATCCTGGGCAACGTGGCCGACGGCGCCTCGGCGCGCAGTGCGGCGGCCCTCGGGATCCTGGAGGGCGTCGGCCTGTTCCGCACCGAGCTGGCCTTCTTGGAGCGCCCCGACGAGCCCTCGGTGGCCGAGCAGGAGCGGCTCTACCGGGAGGTGATCGAGGCCATGGGCGGCGCGAAGGTGGTGATCCGCACGCTCGACGCGGGCTCGGACAAGCCGCTGCGCTTCGTGACGCATCCCGACGAGGACAATCCGGCGATGGGCGTGCGCGGCAACCGAATCGTGGCCACGCACCCGGAGGTCCGCGACCACCAGCTCGACGCGCTCGCGGCCGCTGCGGACGGTGCCGGGGCTCCGGTGTGGGTGATGGCGCCGATGATCGCCACCGTCGCCGAGGCGCGGGAGTTCGCCGCGCAGGTGCGCGGGCGCGGCCTGGTGCCGGGGGTGATGGTGGAGGTGCCCTCGGCGGCGATCCTGGCCGAGAAGATCCTGGCCGAGGTCGACTTCGTGTCGATCGGTACCAACGACCTGACGCAGTACACGATGGCCGCCGACCGGATGTCCGCCGATCTGGCGGCCCTGACCGACCCGTGGCAACCGGCGGTGCTGGCCCTGGTCGAACGCGTCGGTGCGGCGGGGGCGGCGACGGGCAAACCGGTCGGCGTCTGCGGCGAGGCCGCCGCCGATCCGCTGTTGGCGGGAGTCCTGGTGGGGCTGGGCGTCGGCTCGCTCTCCTGCGCCCCGGCGGCCGCGGCGGCGGTCGGGCGCGCCCTCGCCACGGTCACCCTCGACCAGTGCGCGGCGGCCGCGCAGGCCGCGGTGGCCGCCGACGGTCCCGCGCAGGCGCGGGAGGCTGCCCGAGCGATCCTGGGGTGACGCCCGGGCAGCGTCGGCTCAGAGGCGCCGCAGGACGGTGACCACCTTGCCGAGGATCGCCGCGTCGTCGCCCGGGATGGGCTCGAAGTGCTCGTTGTGCGGGAGCAGCCAGACGTGGCCGTCGATGCGCTTGAAGGTCTTCACGGTGGCCTCGCCGTCGATCATCGCCGCGACGATGTCGCCGTTGTCGGCCACGTTCTGCTGCCGGACCACCACCCAGTCGCCGTCGCAGATGGCCGCATCGATCATCGATTCGCCCACCACGCGCAGCAGGAAGAGGGAGCCCTCGCCGACGAGTTCCTTGGGCAGCGGGAAGACGTCCTCGACGGCCTGTTCGGCGAGGATGGGACCGCCCGCGGCGATCCGGCCGAGGACCGGTACGTAGGTCGCGGCGGGAGTCCCGGGGCCGACCTGATCGGCGGCCGGCGGCGGGGTGCGCTGATCGTCGCGCACATTCACTGCGCGCGGACGATGCGGGTCGCGTTTGAGGAGGCCGCGGCGTTCGAGGGTGCGCAGCTGGTGGGCGACCGACGAGGTCGAGGCCAGGCCCACCGCCTCGCCGATCTCGCGAATGCTCGGCGGATAGCCGCGCTCGCGCACGGAGGAGCGGATGTACTCCAGAACCTCGCGCTGACGCTGGGTCAGGGAGGCCTCCAGGGTGGCCGTCGACAGCAGCGGGTCGACGTTCGATGTCGGATGCGGTCCGTCGTTCATCGCACTTCCTTTCCAAGGGTGGTGACCTTCAATTTAGTCGAGTAGGTCACAGAACTCAAACAATTGTTCGACGTGTCGTGGTTCTTGTCGGACCCGTGGTGTTAACTGTCGAACAAGAGTTCATCGAACACACGAACGATGGGAGTTCCACGATGACCGAGTTGCTGACCCGCCGCTCCGCACCCACCGCGGCCCCGGCGCCGACCGCCGCCCCGTGGCAGTCCGCCGCGATGACCTGCGATGTCCCCGTGGTTCGGGCCACCTGCCGGCCCACCGGACGACGTCCCCGGACGGTGGCGAGTGCCACCCCCGCGTGCCCGGCGTCCTCCGTTCGGACGAGTTCGAACGCGGGAGCGTCCACCCGGGCGCGTTCGAACAGCCGTGTGCGTTCGACGGCGGAGGCACGCTCGAACGCGGCGACCTGTTCGACTGCGGTGCGCCGCCGGTGGGCCGCCGGTCTGCTGATCGGGGTGGCACTGGCCGCGCTGGTGGCGGTCCTCGGCGTGATCGGCTCGGACTACGAGAAGTCGGTCAGCGGCGTGCCGTCGCAGACCGAGGTGGTCCACGTGCGCAGCGGCGAGTCGCTGTCGTCGCTGGCCGAGCGGATCGCTCCGGAGCTGCCGGCCGCGGCGGTCATCGCCACGGTGCGCGACCTCAACGATCTGACCGCGACCGGCCTGCGTCCGGGACAGGCACTGCTGGTACCCGCCTACCGCTGAGCGGCCGGGACGGTGCCGAGTACGCTGAGGGGCATGCGATGCCCGTTCTGCAAGAACGACGACACCCGAGTAGTCGATTCGCGAGCTTCCGATGATGGAGCGTCGATTCGACGCCGTCGGTCGTGCGCGGAATGCGGCCGCCGGTTCACCACCGTGGAATCGGCGGTGCTGGCCGTGGTGAAACGCAACGGCGTCACCGAACCGTTCAACCGGGAAAAGGTGATGAAGGGTGTGCGCCGCGCCTGCCAGGGCCGGTCGGTGACCGAGGACTCGCTCGCGCAGCTGGCCGCGGCAGTGGAGAACACGGTGCGGGCCTCCGGGTCGGCGGAGATTCCCAGTCACGAGGTGGGGCTGGCCATTCTCGGTCCGCTGCGGGATCTCGATGAGGTGGCGTATCTGCGCTTCGCCTCGGTGTACCGGTCGTTCGAATCGGCCGACGACTTCCAGCGCGAGATCGACGATTTGCGCAAGGATTCCCCGCGCGAACCAGTGGCGTGAGCCCGCCCCGGTTCGCCGCCGGATTCAGCGAGACCTAACCGAAGGCGTCGATCGCCTTCATCAGCCGTTTCTCCGAGATGGGCCCCGCGGTACCCAGCTGCTGGGCGAAGAGGCTGACCCGGAGTTCCTCCAACTGCCAGTGCACCAGCTCGTTGAGAGCGTCCTGACGGTGCGCGGGGACGGCCGCCAGGCGGCGATTCCAGTGCGCGATCACCCGATCGACGGTGTCCAGACCGGCGTTGTCGCGGGCGGCCGACCCCGGGAGCGCGTCCAGTCGGGCGCACGCGGCCGCGAGATAACGCGGCACATGGACCAGGTTGGTCAGCGGGGTGTCGGCGACGAAGCCGTCGAAGATGAGATGGGCGGTCTGCTCGGCCACGTCGTCGGCGGCGGCACTGCCGCTGTGCGCGTCGACGGCCTGGGCGGTGGGACCGAGCTGGGCGAAGGCGCGAGCCGCATGCGTGAAGTACTCGGGCGCGGCGGCCCGGACCGCGGGGGAGAGCCGGTCGCGCACGGCGGCGAACTGCTCCGGGGTGCGCAGCGCCGCGATGTCGGGCTCGGCGGCCAGTGCGTCGGCGATCGCGCGGCGCGTGCAGTCGGCGAACAGCTGCTCCGGCCGCGAGTACGGATTCTGGCTGAGGGCCAACCGTTCGGCCGGGGGCAGTGAGTTGGCGATCTTCTTGGTCAACGGCGCGATCGCCAGTTCCAACAGCTGTGCGACACCGGCGACGATCCCTGCATCCCGAGCGCGGGTGGTGGTGGCCTCGACCACCCGGACGCCCTCGCCGGCGGGGGCAAGCGTGGGGTAGGTGATCACCGGTTGCCCCGCCACCACCTCGTCGTGCCGGTCGGCCAGGACACCGATGCCGTCGGCCTTCCAGTCGCGGAACATCGGCGCGGGTGCGGTCGGGGCGGGGGCGGCGCCGAAGTCTCGGCGCAGCGTCTCCAGCCGATCGGACCGGCCGATGATCGCCCCCGTCGGGTCGGTGACGGCGAAGTGGATGCGCAGGTGGGCGGGCAGGGTGTCGGGCCGGAAGTCGCTGGGCGACAAGGTGAATCCCGCGATGATGCCGAGTTCGCGGGCGAGCGCCGGGAGCAGTTGCTCGGCCCGGGGTTTGAGCTTGGTGAGCACGAGTTCGGCGTACTGCTGGGCCGGGGAGAGAGATTTGCGCAGCCCCTTGGGCAGGGACTTGATCAGCGCGGTGACCAGCTCGCTGCGCAGGCCCGGCACCAGCCAGTCGAAGCCGCCCGCGTGGACGTGCTCGAGCAGCGGGCGCGGAATCACCACGGTCGCACCGTCGTCGGGGGCGCCCGGGGCGAAGTGATAGCGCAGTTCCAGGCGCGTCTGTCCCTGCTGCCAGGCGGTCGGGAAGTCGGTGGCGGACGGGGCGGCCGCATCGGGGGAGTCGGAAGTGTCCAGGTGCAGGAGTCGGGGATCGGTGCGGCTCTGCTTCTTCCACCACGAGTCGAAGTGACGGGTGGAGACCACGCGCGCGGGAATGCGTGCGTCGTAGAAGTCGTACAGATCGCCGTCGCTGAGGCGGACGTTGCGGCGGGCGCGGTGTTCGAGATCCTCGGCGTCGGCCAGCAGCCGCCGGTTGTGCGCGTAGAACTCGTGGCGGGTCCGCCAGCGACCCTCGACGAGCGCGGCCTGGATGAACAGGGCGCGCGATTCCACCGGGTCGATGGGGCCGTAGTGGACCGTCCGGGCGGCGACGAGCGGCACGCCGTAGAGGCTGACCTTCTCCTTGGCCACCACCGCGCCGCGTCGCGACGACCAGGCCGGCTCGCTGTAGGTGCGGGTGACCAGCTCGGGGGCGATCTGCTCCACCCACTCGGGGTCGATGGAGGCCACCGTGTGGGCGAACAGCCGGGAGGTCTCCAGCAGTTCGGCCGTCATTACGAACGCGGGCGGCTTCTTGGCCAGCTCCGAACCCGGGAAGACGGCGAACTTGGTGCCGCGCGTGCCCAGATAGTCGCGGGTGTCGCCCTGGCGCGCGCCGATGTTGGTGAGCAGGCCGGTCAGCAGGCTGCGATGGATGGCGCCCGCATCGATCTCGGTGGCGGGGATCTGCCAGCCCAGATCCGAAACGGTGCGGCGCAGCTGGCGGTGCAGGTCGAGCCATTCCCGGATCCGCAGATAGTGCAGGAAGTTGCGTTCGCAGTAGCGCCGGAACTGGTTGCCGGAGAGGGCTTCTCGCTGCTCGTGCAGCTGCTGCCAGAGTTTGAGGCGGCTGAGGAACTCCGAGCCGGGCACCGCGTGCTCGCGGTGAGCGGCCTGCGCGGCCTCACGCTTGTCGGCGGGGAACTCGCGCACGTCCGGCAGGGACAGTGCCGCGGCGATGGGCAGGATGTGGTCGAGGCAGCCATTGTCGTGGCCGGCCACCAACATACGGGCCAGGCGGGGATCGATGGGCAGGCGGGCCAGGTCGCGGCCGATCTTGGTGAGGCCGGCCTGGGCGGAGTCGGTGCCGGTGACCGCGCCGAGCTCGGACAGCAGCAGCATGCCGCCGTTGATGGCCCTGGCCTCCGGGGGCTGGACGAACGGGAACTCGGCGACGTCGCCCAGCCGCAGCGACAGCATCGACAGGATCACCGCCGCCAGATTGGCCCGCAGAATCTCCGGGTCGGTGTATTCCGGGCGCGCGTCGAAGTCGTCCTGCGAGTACAGGCGGATACAGATGCCCGGGGCCACGCGGCCACAGCGGCCGGCCCGCTGGCGGGCGCTGGCCTGGGAGACCTTCTCGATCGGCAGCCGGGTGACCTTGGTGCGGGTGGAGTAGCGGGAGATACGCGCGGTGCCGGTGTCGATCACGTACCGGATGCCGGGCACGGTCAGCGACGTCTCGGCGACGTTGGTGGACAACACGATCCGCCGCCCGTCGGACGGGGTGAAGATCTTCTGCTGCTCGGCCACCGACAGCCGCGCGTACAGTGGCACGATCTCGGCCTCGCTGCGCCGGGTGAGGGCATCGGCGGTGTCCCTGATGTCGCGTTCGGTGGGCAGGAACACCAGGATGTCGCCGCGGCCGGCCGACCACAGCTCACTGACGGCCGCGTCGATCGCGGCGATCTGGTCGAGGTCGGCGTGCTCGTCGTCGTCGGACTGCGGGGGCCGGTAGCGCACCTCGACCGGATAGGTCCGGCCGGAGACCTCCAGAATGGGGACGTCCTCGTCGGGGCCGGCGAAATGGCGGGCGAAGCGATCGGGCTCGATGGTCGCCGAGGTGATGATCAGCTTGAGATCGCGCCGCCGCGGCAGCAGGCGTTTGAGGTAGCCGAGCAGGAAGTCGATGTTGAGGCTGCGTTCGTGCGCCTCGTCGATGATGATCGTGTCGTAGCGCGACAGGGACGGGTCGGACGTGATCTCGCGCAGGAGGATGCCGTCGGTCATCACGCGGATCTTGGTGTTCTTCCCGGACTTGTCGGAGAAGCGCACGCTGTAGCCGACGACGTCGCCGAGTTCGGTCTCGGTCTCGTCGGCGATGCGGCGGGCGACCGAGGTCGCGGCGATTCGACGCGGCTGGGTGTGCCCTATCGACTCGCGGCCCAGCGCGAGGCAGATCTTGGGCAGCTGGGTGGTCTTGCCCGACCCCGTCTCCCCGGCGATCACCACCACCTGGTGTTCGGCGATGGCTCGGGAGATCTGTTCGCGGGACGCGCTGACCGGAAGCTCCGGAGGAAAGGTGAGAACGGGAACAGCCATGATGCTCCCAGTCTATTGGTCGAATTCGGTGCCGACGGCATCCGGCGGCCCAGGTCGTGGGATATTGGTCCGCATGGGTTCTCTTTGGCATGGATTCGCGGACATGGGCGTGGTCACCGATAACGGTCCGTTCGTCATCACTCGGGGCGACGGCGCCCGGATCTACGATGCGGCGGGCAAGGAGTATCTGGACGCGACCGCCGGTCTGTGGTTCACCAACGTCGGCCACGGACGGACCGAGATCGGTGAGGCGGTGGGCCGTCAGCTCTCCACGGTCGCGCACTACTCGAACTTCGGCGACTACGCCGGCGAGGGCCTGATCGCCCTGGCGGAACGCGTGGCCGAGATGGCTCCGGTGCCCGGCTCGAAGGTGATGTTCACCTCCGGCGGCAGCGACGCGGTGGACACCGCGGTCAAGCTCGCCCGCCGGTACTGGACCGAACTCGGTCGGCCGGACAAGCGCATCGTCGTCTCGCGCAGCAAGGCCTATCACGGCATGCACATCGGCGGTACCGCGCTGGCCGGCATCCCGCTGAACCGGGAAGGCTACGGCCCGGAGTTCATGCCGGACACCGCCAACATCGAATGGGACGACGCCAAGGCGCTGCTCGGGCTCATCGAGCGGGTGGGGGCCGACAACATGGCCGCCTTCATCGCCGAGCCGATCATCGGTGCCGGCGGCATCTATCCGCCGCCGGAGGGCTACCTGCGCGAGGTCCGCGAGATCTGCCGCGACCACGACGTGCTGTTCATCGCCGACGAGGTGGTCACCGGTTACGGACGCATCGGGCACGGACACTGGTTCGCGTCCGGCCGCTTCGAGCTGGCGCCGGACATCATCACCTCCGCGAAAGGCCTGACCAGCGGATATGTGCCGATGGGTGCGATGATCGCGGCGCCGCACGTGGCGGCGCCGTTCTTCGCCGGCGGAACCTGGTGGCGGCACGGCTACACCTACGGCGGCCACTTCGGCGCGGCCGCGGCCGCCATGGCCAACTTCGACATCATCGAGCGCGAGGGGCTGCTGGACGAGGCGACCCGCCTCGAGAGCGACCTGGCTGCGGCGTTCGCGCCGTTGGCCGAGTTGGACGCGGTGGCCGAGGTGCGCACGGGCGTGGGCGCGGTGACCGGCGTGCAGTTGGCCGATCCGAGCGACGCTCAGGCGGCGGTGCTGCGGCTGCGCGAGCACGGGGTGGCCGGCCGCGCGGCCGGCATGGGCGCACTGCAGGTCTCGCCGGCGTTTGTGATGACCACCGCCGAGGTCAACGACATGGCCGAGCGGTTCGCCGCGGCACTGTCCTGATCGCCGGGCGCGCCGGAACGCACTGATGCGCAATGCCCCCGCCGTTACGGCGGGGGCATTGTGCATCGGTGTCGCTACGCGGCGGCTGCTCTCAGCTGAGCGTCTCGGCGATGGCGACGGCCTGGCCGACGCCTTGCACGATGGACGCGACCTTGAGGGCCTCGAAGATCGCTTCGCGATCCAGGCCTGCCTCGCGCACCACGTTCTCGTGGGCGGCGACGCAGTGCTCACAGCCGTTCATGGCCGAGACGGCCATCGACCACAGCTCGAACAGGGACTTGTCCACGCCGGGGTTGCCGATGATGTTCATCCGCAGTCCGGGGCGCAGGTCGTCGTACTTGCCGAGGTAACCGCGACCCCGGTAGAAGACGTTGTTCATGCCCATGATCGAAGCGGCGCCGAGGGCGGCGTTGTAAGCCTCGGCCGACAGGTTGTCGGCCGCCTCGTCGGCGATCTCGCGCAGCACGGTGGCGTTGCGGGTCGCGGCGGCGCACGCGAGCAGGGTGCCCCAGAGCTGTTCCTCGTTCAGCAGCGTGGTGCGGCCGATCGAGCTGAGGTTCAGCTTGAGGTCCTTGGCGTACTCGGGAAGAGCGCTCTTGAGGTTGTCGATACTCATCGAGATCCTCCGAATCAGGCCGAGGCGCTCATGAGCTCGCCGGCGTCGATGGTCGGGTCGCCCTTCTTCCAGTTGCAGGCGCACAGCTCGTCGGACTGCAGGGCGTCGAGGACGCGCAGGACCTCGTCGACGTTGCGGCCGACCGAACCGGCGGTGACCGACACGAACTGGATCTCGTTGTTCGGGTCGATGATGAAGGTCGCGCGGTCGGCGACACCGTCGGCGTTCAGCACACCGGTGGCCTCGGCGAGCTCACGCTTGAGGTCGCTCAGCATCGGGAAGGGGAGGGTCTTGAGGTCCTCGTGCTGTGCGCGCCACTGGAAGTGGACGAACTCGTTGTCCACCGAGGCGCCGAGCACCTGGGCGTCGCGGTCGGCGAACTCGTCGTTCAGCTTGCCGAACGCAGCGATCTCGGTGGGGCACACGAAGGTGAAGTCCTTCGGCCAGAAGAAGACCACGCGCCACTTGCCCTTGTAGTCGTCGCTGGAGACGGTGGTGAAGTAGTCGTCCGGCTGCTGTGCGTCGACCTTGGAGAGATCGCCACCGATCACAGCGGTGAGGTTGTACTCCGGGAACTGATCGCCGATGGTAAGCAGCGCCATGTCATGACTCCTTGTTCGTTGGGGGGATTGACTTCTATTTTGCCCTAGATGATCTAAAAACGAAACGTGATGATAGGCACTATATTGATAGGCATGGTGAATCAGAGTTATCAGCCCTCGGTCGGCGGCCTCCGCGCATTCGTCGCGGTGGCCAAGAAGCTCCATTTCGGTTCCGCCGCAACCGATCTCGGTGTCAGTCAGCCTTCGCTCTCGCAGTCGCTGGCCGGTCTCGAGTCGGGTCTGGGCGTGCAGCTGGTGGAACGCACAACGCGTCGTGTGATGTTGACCGCAGAGGGGCGTCGTTTGCTTCCGGCAGCGATTGCTGCATGCGACGGCATCGACAACTTCCTGGCGGTCGCGAGCGGGGAGGCGGACCCGCTGCGCGGGCCGGTGCGCCTGGGGTTGATCCCGACCATCGCGCCCTATCTGCTGCCCCGGCTGCTGCGGGGACTGCCGCTGCTGCGACCGGACCTGGAGTTGCGGGTGGTGGAGGATCAGACCGCGCGGCTGGTGGATCAGCTGCGCGAGGGCAGCCTGGACGCGGCGGTGCTGGCGTTGCCGGCCAACGCCGTCGGGCTCGGCGAGATCGACATGTACGACGAGGACTTCGTGCTGGCCCTGCCCAGCGGGCACCGGCTGGCCGGGCGCAAGCGGCTGCCGCCGTCGATGCTGGAGGACCTGCCGTTGCTGCTGCTCGACGAAGGGCACTGTCTGCGGGACCAGGCCCTGGAGGTGTGCCAGCTGGCGGGGGTGCACCCGGATGTGCGGCAGACGCGGGCGGCCTCGCTGACCACCGCCGTGCAGTGCGTGGAGGGCGGTCTGGGCGTGACGCTGATCCCGCGCACGGCGGTGGCGGTGGAGACGGCCTCCGGCGGCGTGTCGATCGCCGAGTTCACCCAGCCGCGGCCCGGGCGGCGCATCGGGCTGGCCTACCGGACCTCGTCCGGGCGCGGCGCGGCCTACACCGAGTTGGCCGCCGACATCGCCTCGCTGGCCGCCGAGACCGGTGAGGTGACCGTGGTCTGAGCGGTCAGCGTCTCCCACTCGTCGATCAGGCTGGAGTCGACGCCGCGAATCAGGTCGGCGAGGTCGTCGGTGAGATCCTCGATCTCGTCGGTGACCGCGCTCATCGGCAGGCCGCTGCGCAGGGCCCGATAGCAGTCGGTGAGGTAGCGCAGCAGCACGCCCTCGCTGCGTTGCAGACCGAAGTCGCTGACCAACTCGGTGAAGGTCATCGACCGCTCCCGCATGTAGCGCAGCACCGACTTCGGCGACGGCGGGGTGTTGGCCAGCCACGGGTGACCGGCGCGGTAGGTCTGGTAGGCGAAGTCGATCTCCTCGGCCAGCGGCTGCGGCCAGGTGATCTCCTCCAGGCGCTCCATCCGCTCCTCGTACTCGAGGCCGTCGGCCTTCATCTCGGCCATCGCCACGTCCCGGGCGCGCTTGCGCTGGGCCATGAGCACCTGCCGCGGATCGTCGAGCGTGGACTCCAGGATCGAGACCACGTCCAGCGTGAAGGTGTCCGAGGCCGGGTCCAGCAGATCGAAGGCGGCCACCGCGAAGGCGGAGAGCGGGTTGGTGAGCGCGAAGTTCTCCGGCAGGTCCACCGAGATCTCCACGCGCTTGCCGTCGGGCGCGGGGGCGTCCAGGCGGGTCACGATGCCGGTCTCCACCAGGTCGCGGTACAGCGCGATGGTGTGCTTGATGTGGCGCAACTGGCGCTTGCGCGGTTCGTGGTTCTCCTCCAGGAGGTGGCGCAGGGCGGCGAAACAGTCGCCGGGACGCTCGAGCACCTCCATCAGCATCGCGGTGGTGATGCGGAAGTGGGAGCGCAGCTGCTCGTCCGGGGCATCGACGAGCGTGAAGAAGGTCTGCTCGCCCCACCCCACGAAACCCTCGGGAGGCCTGCGGCGCACCAGCTTTCGCAGCTTCTTGGGATCGTCGCCGGCCTTCGCGACGAGTCGGGCGTTCTCCACGTCGTGCTCGGGGGCCTGGGCCACCACGTAGCCCACGGTGTCGAAGCCGGCCCGTCCGGCGCGGCCGGCGATCTGATGGAACTCCCGGGCGCGCAACCTACGCACCCGATGGCCGTCGTACTTGGTGAGACCGGCGAACAGCACGGTCCGAATGGGCACGTTGATGCCCACGCCCAAGGTGTCGGTGCCGGCGACCACCTTGAGCAGACCGGCCTGCGCGAGGCGTTCGACGAGGCGGCGGTAGCGCGGCAGCATGCCGGCGTGATGGACGCCGATGCCTGCGCGCAGAAGCTTGGAGAGGGTGTCGCCGAAGCCGGTCCGGAACTCGAAGTCGCCGATCGCCGCCACGATGGCGGCCTTCTCCTCCTTGGTGCAGATCTTCGCCGAGGTGAGCGCTTGGGCGCGTTCGACGGCCTGCGCCTGGGTGAAGTGCACCACGTACACCGGGGCTTGCCCCTTGCCGATGAGCTCCTCGATGGTCTCGTGGATCGGCGTGGTGGCGTAGCGGTACTCCAGCGGCACCGGCCGCTGGGCGCCGGTCACCTCGATCGTGGAGCGGCCGGTGCGCCGCGTCAGGTCCTCGGTGAAGAAGTCGACGTCGCCGAGGGTGGCCGACATCAGCAGGAACTGGGTGTGCGGCAGTTCGATGAGGGGGACCTGCCAGGCCCAGCCGCGGTCGGACTCGCCGTAGTAGTGGAACTCGTCGGCCACCAGGACGCCCACGTCGGAGTCCGGTCCGTCGCGCAGTGCGATGTTGGCGACGATCTCCGCCGTCGCACAGATGACGGGCGCGTCGGTGTTCACGCTGGCGTCGCCGGTCATCAAGCCGACGTTCTCGGCCCCGAACTGCTCGCAGAGGTCGAAGAACTTCTCGCTGACCAGCGCCTTGATGGGGGCGGTGTAGTACGCGCGTTGCCCACGGCACCGTGCGAAATAGACCGCCCCGGAGGCGACGAGGGACTTGCCCGAGCCGGTCGGCGTCGCCAGGATGACGTTGGCGCCGGAGATCAGCTCGAGCAAGGCCTCTTCCTGATGCGGATAGAGGTCGATGCCGCGCTCTGCCCACCACGCCAGGAAGTGCTCGAAGGCGTCGGTCTCGTCGGGCAGGGGAGTAAGCGGACTCTGTTCGCTCAGGGGGTGTCCTCTTCGTCGGGATCCTGCGGGCGGTCGAACTCGGCAGCGTGCTCGGCCAAGAACTTCTCGAACTCGGCGCCGAGTTCGTCGCCGGAGGGCAGGTCGTTTTCGTCGGCCGCCAACAGTTCGCGGTCGGCCTTGGCCTTCATGTAGGCGTCGTACTGCTGCTCCAGCGCGGTCACCACGGTGCTGATCTCGGCGTTGCCGCGCACCTCCTCCTCGATCTGCTCGCTCACCTTGGTGGCGGCGTTCTCGAGTGCGGCGATCGGCAGGTTCAGTCCGGACACCTGACCCAGCGCGGCGAGCAGAGCCGCCGAGGCCGCCGGGTAGTTGGTCTGCGCAAGATAGTGCGGCACGTGCGCGGACAGGCCCACCGTTCGGTAGCCCGCCTCGGCCAGCCGCAGTTCCAGCAGCATCGACGCGCTGGCTGGCAGCTTCATCTCGTTGCCCCAGCGCGGCATGTCGCCCAGGGCCGCGGTGTCGGAGCCGTGGCCGATCACCCCGGACGGGCGGGTGTGCGGCACCGCCATCGGAATGGCGTTCATACCGACCACCTGGCTCACGCCGAAGCGCTCGGCCAGGGCCGCGATCGCCGTGGTGAACTGGTCCCAGCGCAGGTCCGGCTCGGAGCCGTCGAGCAGCAGGAAGCCGGTGCCGGCGTTGTCGACCAGGGCGTGCATGGTCAGGCGCGGCATCTCGATGTCGTCGAACTTCTCGCCGGTGAAGGAGATCATCGGCCGGCGTGAGCGGTAGTCGATCAGTTCGTCCGCGTCGAAGGTCGCGACCAGTTCGCAGTCGAGCGCCTCGCGCAGGTGGGTGGCGGCCAGGGCCACCGCGTGTCCTGCATCGGCGAAACCCTCCAGTGCATGGATCAACACGGGGCCGTCGCCCTGCGGGCCGGCCATCGCCGGCGCGGGGAACTCGAGCTCGTACAGCGAGCGATTCTCCTGCTCGTCCATCGGGGGTTCTCCCTTCGGGTTGGAGATCGCGGACTCGCGCGCGCGATCAGGTGCTCATTGTCCCAGGTTCGGGGACTCGATGCATGTAACGCCCGACCCCGGTGGGTCATTCCCGGGTCACCGCAACCCGAGGTGACACAGTGGAGTGGTGAGAATCGTTAGCTCTGTGGCAGCTGTGGTCGCTGTGGTTCTGTTCGCATCGGCGTGCTCGGTCTCCGGAACGGCCGAACCGGAGCCGGACTACCGGGCCCTCCTGGTGCCCGCCGACAGCTTTCCGGCCGGGGCGGCCACCCCGGTGCCCGAGCCTGCGGTGCCGGGCGCGGTCTCCGACATCACCCTGCGGCCTCTGCGCGGCGACGTCGATCCGGCCGACTGCACACCCGCGGCGGTGGACGTGGAGACGGCGGCGATCCTCGTCGGACCGGGACCGACCGACGGCAGCACCCTCACCGAGATGATCGTGCGGACACCGGAGTCCGCGTCCGACCTCGCCGCCGCGGTGCGCGACTGCAGCGTGTTCCGGGCCGGGGCGACGGGGCAGCAGGAGGTCCGCAGTGAGCTGAGCGGGCAGCCGGAATCCGACGGCGACCTCACCAGCCTCGCGCTGACGCGCACCCTGCGGTCGCCCGGGTCGGAAACGGTGACCACCGTGGCGCAGTGGGTGGCCCAGCGCGGGCAGGTGCGGCTGGTGGTGCAACTGCGGATGCTCGGGACCCCGTCGGCCGCCGACACGCGGATGGCGGCGGACTTCTTCGCGCACGCGCGGGCGCAGGCCTTCGGCGGCCGCTGACGGCAAGGGGTTTCGGGCCGGCGGTGTGGACACCGCCGGTTGTGCACAGCCGCGCGCATCGCTCCCTGTCGGCGCGGGCGCGATGCGTCGAGGGTGAAGGCATGACCTCGCTGCCGCATTTCCTGCCCGACGAACCCGCCCTCCGGGTCGATCCGGATCCCTTGCTGGCCGCGGTACCCGGTCTGCTGGGCTTCCGGCCCGAACGATCGTTGGTGCTGCTGGCCTTTCGCGACGAACGCCGCCTGCTGGTGACCCTGCGGCTGGATGTGCTGCTCGCGCCGTCCGGGGAGCCCGCGGCCCCGATGCGGGAGAGCCTGGACTCGCTCGGCGCGATCGTGGCCGGGTACGGCGCGGTCGGCGTGGTCGCCGTCGTCGTCGATGCCGGCGCCGCGGACTATGCGCGGGTGTTCGGCGCTGTGGAGCGCAGTTTCGCCGCGGCCGGCGGACTCTCCGCCGGTTTCGTGATCGACGAGATGGCGGCGGGGGCGCGCTGGTGCCTCGCGTGGGAGCCGCGGTGTCGGGTGGGGCGGGTCCTCCCGCCGCCGCCCTTCGCGGGACCGATCGTCGCGGAGGGTCGGCTCAGCGACCCGCTGCTGTCACCGATCGCGTTGCAGCGCACGGTGTTCGGTGGCCGCGACGTGCTGGCCCATCGCGACGACCTGGCCGCGGCGCTGACACCCCGCGCGCACTGCGACTCGGCCGTGTGCCGACCCGTCACCCCGGAGGTGCCGCCCGGTCGGCCGGGGGAGCGGGACGCGGTCGGTGCCCGGCTGGTGCTCGCGCACATCGAGCGAGGCGCCGACGGGCCGCTCGACTGCACCGAGGTCAACGCGCTGGCGGAGGCCTTGTGTTCGGTGCACACGCGGGACATGCTGCTGGCCCTGGCGGTCACCGACGCCCGGGAGGCGGCCGAGGCCCTGTGGACTCGGCTCACGCGAAGCCTGACCGGACGTGCCGGTGCGGCCGCCGCCACGCTGCTGGCCCATCTGCACTACCTCGCGGGTGAGGGCGCCTTCGCCGGTGTCGCCGTCGAGCGCGCGCTCGAATTGGACGCCCAGTACCACCTCGCGCGGTTGCTGCAGACGGCGCTGACGCACGGTCTGCGGCCCGCCGACCTCGGCGAAGTGCTGTCCCATTCGTTCGGCCTCGGCGCGCGCCTCGGGGTGCCGCTGCCGGTTCAGACGCGGAATCCGGTGGGCTGACCAGGTGCTAGACGCGTTCGACGAAGATGGCGTGGGCCATCTCCGAGGACAGCGTCAGGCCGTCGTGCCCGGGGCTGCTGATCTGCACCGACCGCGGGCTCACCACCACGCGGACGCGGGCGTTGGGGACCACCCCCGCCTCGCGCAGTTCGGTGATGAGTTCGGCGTCGGCCTGCACGTGTTCGGCCATCCGGCGCACGATCACCACCGATTCGCCGGCCGGCATCTCCACCAGGCGCTCGGCCTTGTCCGCCGGGAGGGTGACCTTGACGCCGAGTTCTTCGAGGCCGGGGATCGGGTTGCCGTACGGCGAGACCGTCGGATTGTCGAGCACTTCGAGCAGTCGTCGCTCGACGTTCTCGCTCATCACGTGTTCCCAGCGGCACGCTTCGTCGTGCACCTCGTCCCACGGCAGGCCGATCACATCGACCAGCAGTCGTTCGGCCAGGCGGTGCTTGCGCATCACCGAGACGGCCAGGGCCCGCCCCGCGGGGGTCAACTGGAGTTGGCGATCACCGCCGACTCGAACCAGCCCATCACGCTCCATGCGAGCGACCGTCTGCGAGACGGTGGGTCCGCTCTGCTCGAGTCGTTCCGCGATGCGTGCGCGAAGTGGGATGATCCCCTCCTCTTCGAGGTCGTAGATCGTGCGCAGATACATCTCGGTCGTGTCGACGAGTTCGTTCACTTGTGCCCCAGTCCTTTCGCCACGGTCCAGGTTACCCGGATAACGTGACAGGTGAGGCACTAGCGTGCCTGGTGTGACGGGCGAAGGGATTCGGCAGTGCAGACAGCAGTGATCTGGAGCGATGAGTTCCTCGACTACAAGTGGGCGTTCACCCACCCGATGAGCCCCATCAGGCTGGCGTTGACGATGGACCTGGCGCGCGGACTGGGGGTCCTCGACGGCGTCGAACCGGTGCCGCCGGTGCCGGTGGACGACGAGATCCTGCGGACTGTCCACACCCAGGGCTACATCGACGCCGTGCGCGCGGTCGGGTCCGGGACCGCCTCGCTGAGCGGGCCGATCCTGGAGCGACTGTTCGGGCTCGGCAGCGAGGACAACCCCGTCTTCGACCGCATGCACGAGGCCGGCTCCATCCTGGTGGGCGGCACGTTGGCCGCGGCCCAGGCGGTGCATTCGGGTGCCGTGCAACGGGCGGTGAACATCGGCGGCGGCATGCACCACGCCATGGCCGGGCACGCCGCCGGCTTCTGCATCTACAACGACGCCTCGATCGCCATCGCCTGGCTGCTGGAGCAGGGTTACGACCGCATCGCCTACGTCGACATCGACGCCCACCACGGCGACGGCGTGCAGGTGCAGTTCGAGCACGACCCGCGCGTGATGACGGTGTCGGTGCACCAGCATCCGGCCACCCTGTGGCCGGGCACCGGATGGCCCACGGAGGTGGGCGCCGACGCGGCGGCCGGGAGCCTGGTGAACGTCGCCCTGATGCCCGGCACCGAGGATCGCTTGTGGCTGAGGGCCTTTCACGCCACCGTGCCGTCGATGATCGCGGCGTTCAAACCGCAGATCATCCTGGCGCAGGTGGGAGTGGACAGCCACCGGGCCGATCCGTTGACCGACCTGGCGCTGACCGTCGACGGTCAGACGATGGCGATGCGCGCGCTGCGCGACCTGGCCGACAAGTACTCCGAGGGCCGCCTGATCGCCGTCGGCGGCGGCGGCTACGGCGTGATCAACGTGGTGCCGCGGGCCTGGACCCACCTGATCGCCACGGTCCTCGATCGCGACCTCGACTTCACCACCCCGGTGACCCCCGAGTGGCTGGAGGGCGCGGTGGAGATGACCGGGCACGTGCACCCGGACTATTCGCGTCCGCCGGTCGGCATGATGGGCGACAACGCCGACGTGGACTACGTGCCGTGGGACGGCAACGCCGGTGCTGCGGCGCCGGAGGGCATCTCCGACGCCGCCCAGCAACAGACCGACCGCGCGATCATGGCCACCCGACGCGCCGTGTTCCCCCTGCATGGACTCGATCCGGAGGATCCTCGTGACTGAACAAGACACCACCGACCCCACCGACGCCTCCGTGCCCGCCGACACCGAGGCGACCGCGCCCGCGGCGCCGGAGGCGGCTCCGGCCGGCAAGGCCGTCGTCTTCCCGCGCCACTGGTCCGCCGACGTCCTGGCCTCCGACGGTGGCGTGGTGCATCTGCGCCCGATCACCCCGGCCGATGCCGACGCGCTGGTGCGTTTCCACGAGGGACTGTCCGAACGTACGCGGTACCTGCGCTACTTCGGCCCAACCCCCAAACTGCCGCCGCGCGAAGTGGTCCGCATGACGACGGTCGACTACCGGGATCGGGTGGGGTTGCTGGCCTGGCTCGGCGACGAGGTGATCGCCATGGGGCTGTACGAGGGCCTGGCGCAGAGCGGCAAGCCGCATTCGGCGGAGGTCGCCTTCGTGGTGGCCGATGCGCATCAGGGCCGAGGCCTGGGTCCGGTGCTGCTGGAGCATCTGGCCGGCGCCGCCGCGGAGAACGGCTTCACCAAGTTCGAGGCCGAGGTGCTCTCGGAGAATCCGAACATGGTGGCGGTGTTCCGCGATGCCGGCTACCAGATCAGCCGTGCCTTCGACGGCAGCACCGTGCATGTGGAGTTCGAGATCGATCCCACCGATGCGCTGACCTCGGTGCGCAATGCGCGCGAGCGTGCCTCCGAGGCGCGCAGTATCGCCAATCTGCTGCGCCCGCAGTCGGTGGCGGTGATCGGTGCCTCCACCGATTCGAAGAAGGTGGGCCACGTGCTGTTGGCCAACCTCATCGCGGCTGGCTTCTCCGGGCCGGTGTACCCGGTCAACGGGCCGGGTCAGGCGCGGTCGGTGCGCGCCATCCGTGCCTACGAGCGGGTGATCGACATTCCCGACCCGGTGGACCTGGCCGTGGTCGCGGTGCCGGCCTCCGGGATGGCCGAGGTGCTCGACGACTGTATGGCCAAGGGCGTTAAGACGCTGGTGGTGGTCTCGGCCGGTTTCGGTGAACTCGGCGACGACGGGCTGGCCGCCGAACGGGCCCTGGTGGCCCAGGTCCGTGCCCACGGCATGCGTCTGGTGGGGCCCAACGCCCTCGGTGTGGTGAACAATGCGCCGGAGATCGCGCTCAACGCGACCCTGGCCCCACGCATCCCCGGTCCGGGGCGGGTGGGATTCTTCTGCCAGTCCGGTGCGCTCGGCATCGCGATTCTCGATCACGCGGCCAGTCGACGGCTGGGTCTGTCGACCTTCGTCTCGGCAGGCAACCGCGCCGACGTGTCCGGTAACGACGTGCTGCAGTACTGGGACACCGACGAGGCCACCGACGTGGTGCTGCTGTACCTGGAGAGCTTCGGCAACCCGCGGAAGTTCGGACGGATCGCCCGACGGGTGACCCGTAAGAAGCCGGTCATCGCCATCAAGTCCGGCCGCGGCGCGATGACGCGCGTGGGGGAGCAGAAGGAACGCTTCGGCGCGCTCGATGATCGCATCGCGAAGATGGTGCTCGCGCAGGCGGGGGTCCTGCAGGTGGACACTTTGGCCGAACTGTTCGACGTGGCCACCGTGCTGGCCTACCAGCCGCTGCCGTCGGGGCCGCGCACGGCGATCATCGGCAACTCGTCGGTGATCGCCTCGCTGGCGGCCCACTCGGCGCGCAGCTCGGGCCTGGACGTGGTGTCCATCGTCGACCTCGGGCCGGCCGTGCCGCCCCGCGAGTTGACCGACGCCGTCTCCACGGCCCTGGCCGATCCCGGCGTGGACTCGGTGATCGTGGTGTTCGTGCCGCCCGTGGCGGTGGACACCGCGGAGTACTCGCGGTCCCTGATGGCGGCGGCCGAGGGCGCCGACGGGGCCGGCACCAAGCCGATCGTGACGACGTTCCTGGCGGTGGAGGGCATTCCGATCGGGCTGTCGGTGCCCGGGCCCGGCGGCGTGCCCACCCGCGGTTCCATCCCGTCCTACCCGGAGCCCGAACGCGCCGCGCACGCCCTCGCGATGAGCTGGCGGTACTCGCAGTGGCGCGCCCGGCCCGACGCCGCCCCGGTGGAGTTGCCGGGGATCGCGGCCGAGCACGCGCGTAGTTACGTGCGTGAGCTGATGGGCGAGGATAATCGGGAGCTCACCGCGACCGAGACCGCGACCGTGCTCCGCTGGTACGGCGTCGACATCGTGGACTTCCGGGAGGCGTCGACCCTGCACGAGGCCTCAGCGGCCGCCCGCGAACTCGGTTTCCCGGTGGCCGTCAAGGCCAGCGGCACCGAGTGGATCGGACGCCTGGACCGCGAGGGCGCCCGGCTCGATCTCTCCGATGCGACCGCGGTGATCACCGCGTTCGCCGAGCTGCAGGCGCTCACCGGCGAGAGCTCACTGCAGGTGCAGCGGATGGCGCCCAAGGGGCTCGGGGTGTGCATCCAGGTGGCCGAAAGCCGATCGTTCGGTCCGGTGGTGTCGTTCGGGTTGTCCGGACGACTGTTCGAGACACTCGACGATCGCAGCTACCGGGCGGTGCCGCTCACCGTCGACGATGCGCGTGATCTGGTGGCCGAACCGCGTTCGGCCGAGCTGCTGTCCGGCGGCACCGGAGAGCCGCCCGCCGACATCGACGCGCTGGTCGACCTGCTCATGCGGGTGTCGGCCCTGGTGGAGGCGATTCCGGAGATCCGCGGCGTGCGTCTGGACCCGATCCTGTCGTCCGCCGACGGGACCGCGGTGCTCGCCGCCGGGCTGACGATCGGTCCGGTGCCGACTCTCGCCGACACCGGACCTCGTCGCCTGGGTTGACCGCCGCCGCGGGGGTGGGTCAGCTCGCGTAGGCGCGCAGCTTGTCGGCGCGCTCGCCTTCGCGCAGCTTGCCCATCACCTCGCGCTCGATCTGCCGGACCCGTTCGCGGGAGAGCCCGAACGACCGGCCGATGTGATCGAGGGTGCGGGGCTGGCCGTCGTCCAGGCCGAACCGCATGGTGATCACCTGGCGTTCCCGGTCGTCGAGGGTGCCGAGCACGGTCCGGATGTCCGAGTGCAGCAGGCTGGAGATCACCGCGTTCTCCGCCGAGGTGGCCTCGGCGTCTTCGATGAAGTCGCCGAGCGGGGCCTCCTCGTCGCTGCCGACCGGCATGTCCAGGCTCACTGGGTCGCGGCTGTGGTCCATCAGATCGGCGATCTTCTCGGCCGGAATGCCGGTTTCGGCGGCCAGCTCGTCGTCGGTGGCCTCCCGTCCGAGCTGCTGATGCAGTTCGCGACGGATACGCGAGATCTTGTTCACCTGCTCCACCAGGTGGACCGGGAGCCGGATGGTCCGGCTCTGATCGGCCATGCCGCGGCTGATCGCCTGACGGATCCACCAGGTGGCGTAGGTGGAGAACTTGAAGCCCTTGGCGTAGTCGAACTTCTCCATGGCGCGGATCAGGCCGAGGTTGCCCTCCTGGATCAGATCCAGCAGCGGCATGCCGCGTCCGGTGTAGCGCTTGGCCAGCGAAACCACCAGGCGCAGATTGGCCTCCAGCAGGTGCGCGCGGGCGCGCTCGCCCTCCCGGACGAGGATCGCGAGATCGCGTTTGCGGGCCGGGCCCATCCGCTTGCGGGTGTTCAACAGATGATTGGCGTAGAGACCCACTTCGATCTGCTTGGCCAGTTCCACTTCTTGCTCGGCGTTGAGCAGAGCTGTCCGGCCGATACCGTTGAGGTAGACGCGCACCAGGTCGGCGGACGGCGACTGGGCGTCCAGATCCTCGGGCGTGGGGACGGGGCGAATTGCGGTGGACATGCGGCCTCCTACTGTCGGCGACGATCAACCAATGCGTTCATCAGGTCCAACGCCGCGGGCAGCCAGAAGGTTCCCGGTCCGTATGAGAGTTTGCTGAGGAAGCGGGAACTACCCGTCGATGACCCGCGGGGCGGGCGGCGTGGGCGGCGTGGCTTCCTTGGGCAGTTCCGACGGTCCGACGGTGCGGCCCGAACCGAAGCGGTAGTACTGGACCTCGCCGTGCTTGCGCGCGGGCCGATCGTTGGCGATCAACACCGCCATCCAGGGCAGCGGCACGGAGAACAGGATGATCCCCACCGCCCACCAGGCGCTGCCGGTCACGCCGTAGACGATGCCGGCGATCACCAGCGCGGGTAGCCGGAAACTCATCATGAACAGGTACTTGCGGACGCGATCGCGGTGCTGCTGATCCAGGCTGGTCTCGGCGCGGGTGATCAGGAAGGCATCGGCTCGATCGTCGTTGTGCCCGTTCGCGTCGCCCGTCCCATTCGCCATACCTCCACTGTCCCACTTCTGCGCGGTCGACGCACATGCGCAGGACGCCGTGCGCACCGGCGGCCGGGTGCGTCACAATGGAAGGCATGACGACCAAGACGATCGAGCGTCCGGACATCGACGAGCGGACCGAACAGGACGACGACACACCCAAGGTCTTCCACTACGTGAAGAAGGAGAAGATCACCGAGAGCGCGGTGATGGGCACCCACGTGGTGGCCCTGTGCGGCGAGGTGTTCCCGGTGACCAAGTCGGCCAAGCCCGGATCACCGGTGTGCGAGCGCTGCAAGAAGGTGTACGCGCGCATGAAGAAGTAGCCGACGTCTACCGGTGCGGCGGCATCGGTTCCCGCGGGGTGTCGGCGTGTCCGGCCGGATCCTTGCTGGACCGGTGCCAGCCGGGCCGGATGGCCCGGCGGCGCAGGGTATCGGTGATCTCGGTGGTCTGCGTGGACATCCACTGCCGCACCATCGGTCCGTTGATGTGGGCCGGCCAGAGCTCCTGGATGGCGGCGTTGAACTCGGCGCCGACGACGATGGCGAAGCCGAGGAAGAAGCCGAACAGGAGGAAGGCGATCGGGGTGGCGAGCGCACCGTAGGTGTAGCCGACGCTGGCCAGGGCAGTCAGGTAGGCGCGGAGGACGTAGGCGGCCAACCAGAAGAAGACCCCGGCCAGGAAGGCTCCCGGGACCAGCCGCAGCCACGGCAGGGGATAGGGCAGGGCGAAGCGGTACAGCAGCACCAGCGCGCCGATCAGGAGCAGGCCCACGAACGGGAAGTAACCCCAGTCGATGAGCATACTGACCGCGTTGCTCCAATCGTCCGGCACGATCTCGCGCAGATAGGTGGGCCCCAGGGCCACCAGCGGCAGCACGATCACCGCGGTGATCAAGAAGAAGACGTAGATGATCAGCGCGAAGATGCGCTGCCACACCGGATTGCGCACCTGGTGCTGATCGTGCGCGGTCACGATGGCCGCCACGAAACAGCTCATCGCCGACGACCCGGCCCACAGCGACATGAGGAAGCTCACCGAGATGATCGCGCCGCGGCCGCGGCCGAGGACGTTGTCGAGGGTCGGTTTGATGAGGTCGTCGACCACTTGGTCGGTGAAGATGCTCTCGGAGAACGCGATGATCCGCTCGGTGATGATGGGCACGGTGTCCGGGCCGAACCAGCCGCCGATGTAGCCGAGGCTGCCGAGGACGCCGAGCAGCAGCGGAACCAGCGACAACGACTGCCAGAAGGCGGCCTGCGCGGCCCACCCGATGATGCCGTCGTCCCACGACTTGACGGTGGTGCGCCACACCAGATGCCAGGACTTGGCGAGCACGCCGCGCCGGTCGTCGGAAACGGTTCCGTCGTCCGGTGGTGCGTAGTGAGGCCCATCGATGCTGATGACTAACAGCATGGACGATGACCGCGCCGCTGCGGGCATGGGGCCGGGTCTGCGGCGTGGCGGATCGGTCCTCGGTACGGGCTAGAATCGACCCCGATATGACTGAACCGGGGCTGATTTCCACTGTTTCCGATGCATCGGCCGAGCCGACGCCGGGCCGGGTGACGGGGGGTACGCTGCGCGCGTGGCAGCGTCGCGCGCTCACCAAGTACCTGACCTCCCGACCGACCGACTTTCTGGCGGTCGCCACGCCGGGCGCCGGTAAGACCACGTTCGCGCTGCGCGTAGCGGCCGAGCTGCTCGCCGACCGGACCGTGGAGCGGGTGACAGTGGTGGCGCCCACGGAGCACCTCAAGCACCAGTGGGCACAGGCGGCTGCCCGCGTGGGCATCGCGCTCGACTCGAACTTCTCCAACTCGACCGGCTCCACCAGCTCCGACTTCGACGGCGTGGTGCTGACCTATGCGCAGGTCGCCGCCCATCCGTACCGCCACCGGGAACGCACCATCGCCCGGCGGACGCTGGTGATCCTCGACGAGATCCACCACGGCGGCGACGCCAAGTCGTGGGGTGAGGGCATCCGCGAGGCCTTCTCCGATGCGGAGCGCCGGCTGGCGCTGACCGGTACCCCGTTCCGGTCCGACGACTCGCCGATCCCGTTCGTCACCTACGAGCCCGAACCCGGCGGGGGTGCGCGCTCGCGCGCCGACCACTCCTACGGGTACTCCGATGCGCTGCGCGACGGCGTGGTCCGGCCGGTGGTGTTCCTGGCCTACTCGGGGCAGGCCAGCTGGCGCACCAGCGCCGGCGAGGAGTTCACCGCGCGCCTGGGTGAGCCGCTGTCGGCCGAGCAGACCGCGCGGGCGTGGCGCACCGCCCTCGATCCGCACGGCGACTGGATTCCGGCGGTCCTGACCGCCGCGCACCGTCGTCTGCAGAAGCTGCGGGCCTCCGGTGTGCCCGATGCCGGCGGCCTGGTGATCGCCACCGACCAGGAGCGGGCGCGCGATTACGCCGAGCTGCTGGAGTCGATCACCGGACGCAAACCGACCCTGGTGCTCTCCGACGAGGCCGGATCGTCGGCCCGCATCGCCTCCTTCGCGGCGTCGGACGACGAGTGGATGGTGGCCGTCCGCATGGTCTCCGAAGGCGTCGACGTCCCGCGCCTGGCGGTGGGCGTGTACGCCACCAACGCCGCCACCCCGCTGTACTTCGCCCAGGCGATCGGCCGCTTCGTGCGGTCGCGGCGTCCGGGCGAGACCGCCAGCGTGTTCTTGCCGTCGGTCCCGGTGCTGCTGCAGCTGGCCAGCGAATTGGAAGCGCAACGCGACCACGTGCTCGGCAAGCCGCATCGCGAGGAGTCCGGGCTCGACGACGCGGCCCTCGCCGACGCGAACAAGACCAAGGACGAGGACGGCGAGGACGAGCCGGCCTTCCAATCCCTGCACGCCAGCGCCGAGTTGGACCAGGTGATCTACGACGGCGCCTCGTTCGGCACCGCCACCATGCCGGGTTCGGACGAGGAGTCGGACTATCTCGGGCTGCCCGGTCTGCTCGACGCCGATCAGGTGCGTACCCTGCTGCAGCAGCGGCAGGCCGCTCAGGTGACCAAGCGTTCGGCCGCGCCCCGACCGGCGGCCGACGCGGCCGCGCAGGCGGCGCCGAACGCCTCCGAGCGGGGCACCGGCGAGAATCTGCACGCCCTGCGCAAGGAACTGAATACGCTCGTCGCGCTGCACCACCACCGCACCGGCCGCGCGCACGGTCAGGTGCACAACGACCTGCGTCAACGCCTCGGCGGTCCGCCGACCGCGATGGCCACGGCCGATCAGCTGCGCGAGCGTATCAGCGCCCTGCGTACCTGGAAATAGTCCCCACGCCGCGGCCCGCGACGACCGTCGCTGCCGGGGTGCCTTCCGCGGTCCTCGGCGTGTTGCGTCAGGGTGTCGCAACTGTGGCCAGGCCCAGCCGATGCTGTGCGATAGCAGGATCTTGGACCCGCGCGTCCTGAGGCCGTGGGCGGCCGGGACTTCCCGTGGTGTCGAGGTAGGAGTCGACACGGGGTAGGCACTGGCCAGATGTGGCCACCGTTGCCAGCACCTGGTCAGCGGTGCGTGTTTCGTCCCGCACGAAACGGGTATCGCCGGCGTGACCGTACAGTTCGGTGAGGAGAACGTCGGCGAGTCCTTCGGACGCTGCGTGCTCGCCGACGATCACCGCCCACTGATCCCACCTGTCCCGCCGAACCCTCACATCCCTTGCACCTCGTTGGCGAAGTGCAGGTGCGTCGAAGCCCCAGCGGGAGCCTTACGTTCAGATCGGATCGGCGCACTCGTGAACACAGCTGCGGCGACAAGGTCAATCTTGAGCGCGAACAGTTCGCCCTGCGGGGGGCACGTAGGCCCGACCTTGTCGGTGGTCGGGTTTACTATGTTCATAGAACACCAGAACGAGAAGAAGGTGTGCTGACTCGCTTGGGGAGGTGAGTAGCCATGACGCAGAGAACCGCTTCGAGGTGGCCCGACGCCGACCTGACCGGCTGCGGACTCCCCGCTCCCGGCGCCGACCTCGCGGCCCTGCCCACCGCGTGCGTCGTCGGCGCGATCACCGCGACCAAGAACGGGCAGTGCTTCCTGGATTGGCAGCTGTTCCAGTTCGCGTTGTCGCTGCACTCGCGTGTCTGCGCCGCGACGAGCGATGTCATCGCGACCCAGAAGTCGCTGATCGACGTGGACGCCCAGACGACCCTGGAGCTGCAGATGAGTCTGGAGAGCACCCAGTACGCCGCCGAAGCTCTCCTCGCCGATGCGCTCGATGCTCGAGATCGACTGCCGCGCGTGTACGCGACCATGCGCCTGGGGCTGATCGATCGCGTGCGGTTCCATCGGATCGCGCACGAGACCCGCCTCGTGGTCGACGAAGCCCTCATGAGGCAGATCGACGCCCTGATCGCGGCCGAGATCCTGGGTGCACAACGCGGCTACACCTGCGTCTCCGTCGCCAAGACCGGCGCGCTGGCCCGCCGCCTCGTCGCCGAGAACGATCCCGACGCCGTGCGCCGCGAACGCGAGGGCGCCAAGGATGGCCGCAGCGTCGGCTTCCAGGAATTCGACAACGGCATGGCGCAACTGTTTCTGACCGCGACCGCCGAAGATGTCCGTCTCGCGCGCCAGATGCTCGACGCCGTGATCGCCGGCCGCTGCCCCGCAGATCCGCGCACCAAAGCTCAGGCCCGCTCCGATGCGGCGATCGCCTTGCTGCAGCGCAAGCCGTTCACCTGCGAGTGCGACAGCGAGGGCTGCACCGCGCAGATCAGTGACGTGGAGCTCGATGCGCGGGCCGCCCGCATCGTGGTGCACGTCCTGTGCGATGCGACCACGCTGGAAGGTGGGGACAAGTGCGGGTATCTCGACGGGCACGGACCGATCTCCGCCGAGCATGTGCGGGAGATCGCCGCCCGCGGTGATGCCGTGATTCACCAGCATCGCCTCGATGACCTGCTCGAACCCAACCCTGCGGCCTGGCGCGGCTCTGCTGAACGTCCCGACGAGGCGGCGCGGCATCGACGAGCACCCCGCTCCGACACCCCGGACGAGCGCCGGGGCGATGGCCCACGGCCTCCCGCAGAAATCGGTGGAGAACTCGCTGCGGTCATCGCGAAAACGTCGTTGCCGAGCGATCCGTACCGCCCGAATCTGCTCACCGACCTGATCGCGCGGTTCTTGTGGGGCACCTGCTCCATCCCGGGCTGCGAGCGCGCCGCGTTCTCGTGCGATCTGGACCACGTGGCCGAGTTCGACAACGTCCGCCCCGACCTCGGCGGGCCCACCTGTCTTTGCAATCTGCTGCCCAAGTGTCGCTATCACCATTTGGTGAAAACGAATCTGGAGGGCTTCGTCGACGACCTCTGGATCGATGCCGACGGCCGCTACCACTCCAGCGTGACCACTCCGATGGGGCAGACCGTGGAATTTCTAGCGCCGAACCAGTGGCTGATCCCGCGGTTGGCCGACCTGCGCTGCACGCACCAGTTGGTCGGACAACACGCGACCGGGACCGCCGGCGGCACCATCGAAGAAGGCCCGCAGCGAGCCCGCACCCGCACCGCGGCCAAGCACGCCCGGCGCCGCGCCGAACGCAAGGCCAACCGGGAACGTCGTCTTGCTGAGCTGCCCGAGCAACTCGATGAGCCGCCGTTCTGAGCCCGGGGGAGAGACGCCGTCGCTCGACGACGAGTGCCCGCCACCCGGGGAGGGTGGCGGGCACTCGGGTCGAGGCGGGTGCGGGTTACGCGCTGACTATCGCGCCCATCTCCACCAGCCGGGCCTCGTGGCCGTTGTAGTGGTGCTGGCAGAAGAGCAGTTCGCCGCCACCGGTGAGGGTGGCGCGAACCTTGGCGGCTGCGCCGCAGCGATCGCAGCGGTCAGCCTTGGTCAACGGGGCGGCGACGATCGTGGAGGTGGCGTGGTCGGTCATGGAGTTCCCCTTCCCTTGCATTCACTGTTCTGCCGAGCATCCGGGGATCCGGACGTCTCGACTCTCACTCTGTCAGACGTACGGGGGCCTTACTTTGTTCCCGGGCTCGTTTCGGTGTGTCGCGCCGAACCCGCGGGCGCGTCGCGGTGGGCCTCGACCATTCGCAGGGCGAGGTCGGCGTAGGCGTCGGCGAGTTCGCCCGGGCCCATGCTGCCCGCCTCGTCGTACCAGCGGGCGACATCGATGTTCATCGACAGCAAGGCCAAGGTCACCGCGCGTGGATCGGTGGTGGCGAAGTCGCCGGTCGCCACCCCCGCGTCGACCACCGCGCGCATCCGACGGGTGATCTCCCGCCGCAGTTCGCGGATCTGCTCGTAGTGCTCCGGACTCAACGAAGCTAGCTCGTAGTTCACAATGCGGGCGGTGGTGTGTTCTTCGGCATGATGCCGGGCGAAGGCCTTGATCAGGCGGTGCAGGCGGGCCGGGGGAGCCAGGTCCGGGTCGTCGTTGTCGGACACCACCCCGAGCGTCGTCTGGTGTCCGCCCAGCGACAGCTCGAACAGCAACGCCTCCTTGGACGGGTAATGAACGTAGACCGCCGCGGGGCTCATCCCGGCGGCGGCGGCCAGGTCCCGCGTGGTGGTGCCGTGGAATCCGCGTTCGGCGAAGGCCTCGACGGCCGCGTGCAACAAGCGGCCGCGCGTCTGTTCGGCCTTGGAGGTGTTCTCGATCACTATCCCGCCCTATCGGATGTGCGCCAGTTTCGCGTCAACGGTTGACGTTCACCGTCTTCACCGGCAGAGTAGAGCACGAATGGCTAAGCGAGCGCTTAGTTGATGATAATCAGGGCAGAACGGGAGCCGCGTACCGATGAGTGAGAAGCGCTTTAGCGGGAAGACCGCGATCGTGACCGGAGCCAGTCGTGGCATCGGTTTGGCGATCGCCCAGCGACTGGTCGACGAGGGAGCGCGGGTAGTCATCACCGCGCGCAAGGAACCGGCGCTGCAGGAGGCGGTGGCCCAGCTCGGCGGGCCCGAGCACGCGGTGTACGTGACCGGTGCCGCCGACGACACCGCGCATCAGGATGCGGCGGTCGCCGCGGCGCTGGAGAACTTCGGTTCGGTGGACTACCTGGTGAACAACACCGGCATCAACCCGGTCTACGGGCCGCTGATGGAGATGGACGTCGAGGCCGCGCGCAAAATCATGGACGTCAACGTCCTGTCGGCGCTGTCGTGGGCGCAGAAGGTGTACGCCGGGTGGATGGGTGAGCATGGCGGGGCCATCGTCAACGTCGGCTCCGTGGCCGGCCTGCGCCCGGCACCGGGCATCGCCTTCTACGGCGTGTCCAAGGCCGCGATCCTGCACCTCACCGAGGAGCTGGCCGTGGAGCTGGGCCCGAACATCCGCATCAACGCCGTCGCGCCCGCCGTGGTCAAGACCCGCTTCGCCACCGCCCTGTACGAGGGCCGCGAGGAGAAGGTGTCGCAGGCCTACCCGCTCAAGCGTCTCGGCGAACCCGAGGACATCGGCTCGGTGGTGGCCTTCCTGCTGTCCGGTGACGCGGGCTGGATGACCGGACAGACCCTGATCGTCGACGGCGGACTCCTGCTCGGCGGTGGCGCATGAGCAGCTTCGATCCGGCCGGTGCCTGCGTCGTCGTGACCGGCGCCGGCAACGGCATCGGCGCCGCCCTGGCCGGCGCCCTCGGCGCGCGGGGTGCGCGCGTGGTGGTGGCCGACCTCGACGCCGCCGGTGCCGAGCGCACCGTCGCCGCCATCGAGGCGGCCGGTGGCACCGCCGTGGCCGCGCCTGGCGATGCCGCGTCGGTGGACGGCGTCGCCGCGCTGATCGCGACCGCGCGTACGGCCTTCGGCCCGATCCAGGCCTGGTTCGCCAACGCGGGCGTGGACCGCGGCCGCGGACTGGCGGCCGGCGAGGACGAGTGGGCGCTGTCGTTGGACGTGAACGTGATGGCGCATGTGCGCGCCGCACGCGAGCTGATGCCCCAGTGGCTGGAATCGGGCGGCGGACGCTTCGTGGTCACCGCCTCGGCCGCAGGTCTGCTGACCATGCTGGAGGCGCCGGCCTACTCGGTGACCAAGCACGGTGCGGTCGCCTTCGCCGAATGGCTGTCGGCCACCTACCGTCATCGCGGCATCGTCGTGCAGGCGGTGTGCCCGCAGGGCGTGCAGACGCGCATGCTCACCGAATCCGGCCCGCTGGAGGAGATCCTCAGCCGGGACGCGGCGTTGACTCCCGAGCAGGTGGCCGCCGATGTGCTGGCCGCGCTCGACGGCGACGAGTTCCTGATCCTGCCGCACAGCGACGTCGCCGACTACTACCGGGCCCGGGCCACCGACACCGACCGCTGGCTGTCCGGCATGAATCGTCTGCAGCAGAAGCTCGACGCGGCGAAGGAGACCACCGATGTCTGAGCAGCTGCCCGGACTCGACCTGGCGGCCCTGACTCCCTGGTTCGCCGAGCACGTCGACGAGGTCGGCGACGGTCTGACCGCCGAGCTCATCGCCGGCGGCAAGTCGAACCTCACCTATCGTCTGCGCGCGGGCGAGCGCGAGTGGATTCTGCGTCGGCCCCCGGTGGGGCGGCTGCTGGCCACCGCGCACGACATGGGCCGCGAGTATCGCATGATGTCGGCGCTCGGCCAGACCGCGGTGCCGGTGCCGCACATGTACGGCTACTGCGATGACGCCGACGTGCTGGGCGCTCCGTTCTACGTGATGGAGGCCGTCACCGGGACGCCGTACCGGCGGGCCGACGAGCTGCGTCCGCTCGGGCCCGAACGCACCCGCGCGATCTCCGAGCGTCTCGTGGACACCCTGGCGGCGGTGCACGCCGTCGACCCGGCACAGGTGGGTCTGGCCGACTTCGGGCGTGCCGAGGGCTTCCTCGGTCGTCAGGTCGACCGCTGGCGGTCGCAGTTCGACGCGGCGCACACCCGCGACCTGCCGGACATGATCGCCCTGCACTCGGCGCTGGCCCAGCGGGTGCCCGCCGACGGCCCGGCGGGCATCGTGCACGGCGACTACCGCCTCGACAACGTACTCTTCGACGCCGACGATCAGCCCGCGGCGGTGATCGACTGGGAGCTGTCCACGCTCGGCGACTCGCTGACCGACGTGGCGCTGATGTCGGTCTACGACCGGATGGGCAAACTGGCGCCCGGCGCGGTCAGCGATGTGGCCGCGGCGCCCGGCTATCTCGACGAGCACGAGATGCTGGCGCGCTACGCCGCCGGTTCGGACCGCGACCTGAGCGACTTCGGCTTCTACGTGGGCCTGGCGTGCTTCAAGCTGGCGGGCATCGTCGAGGGCATCCACTACCGCTATGTGAACGGGCAGACCGTGGGCGAGGGATTCGCCTCCGTCGGCGACATGGTCAATCCGCTGCTCGGCGCCGGCCTGACCGCGCTGGCGCAGGCGTAGCGACGTCGCGCACCGCACTCAACACACCGATTAGAGGAGGACAAAGTGGAATTCGCCTACGACGCCACGACCGAGCAGTACCGGCAGAACCTGCTGGAATTCATGGACGAGCACATCTACCCGGCCGAGCCGGTCTTCGCCGCTCAGCTCGCCGAACTGGACGACCGGTGGGACTGGGACAGCGTGCCGGTGCTGGCCGAGCTGCGGGCCGAGGCCCGTCGCCGCGGCCTGTGGAACCTGTTTCTCCCCGGCGAGCACGGCGCAGGCCTGACCAACGCGCAGTACGCGCCGCTGGCCGAGATCACCGGCCGCAGCCCGCAGCTGGCCCCGGCCGCGCTCAACTGCGCCGCGCCCGACACCGGCAACATGGAGGTGCTCGCCCAGTTCGGCAACGCCGAGCAGCAGGAACGCTGGCTCACCCCGTTGCTCAACGGCGAGATCCGGTCCGCGTTCGCGATGACCGAGCCGGACGTCGCCAGCTCCGATGCCACCAACATCGAACTGTCGATCGTGCGGGACGGCGACGAGTACGTGATCAACGGCCGCAAGTGGTGGATCACCGGCGCGATGAGCCCGAACTGCAAGATCTTCATCGTGATGGGCAAGACCGACCCGACCGCTGACCGGCACCGCCAGCAGTCGATGATCCTGGTCGAGCGCGACACCCCCGGCCTGGAAGTGGTCCGCGGCATGGAGGTCTACGGGTACGACGACCACAGCCACGGCGGCCACGCCGAGCTGCGCTTCACCGACGTGCGGGTGCCGGCCGCCAACCTGATCGGCGCCGAGGGCGACGGCTTCGCCATCGCCCAGGGACGCCTCGGGCCCGGCCGCATCCACCACTGCATGCGGTGCATCGGTATCGCCGAGCGCGCGCTGGAGATGATGTGCCGGCGCACCACCGATCGCGTCGCCTTCGGCAAGCCGCTATCGGAGCAGGGTGTGATCCGCGACTGGATCGCCGAGTCGCGGGTGAAGATCGAGATGCTGCGCCTGCTCACCCTCAAGGCCGCCTGGCTGATGGACACCGTGGGCAACCGCAAGGCCCACACCGAGATCCAGGCGATCAAGATTGCCACCCCGACCGCCGTTGAATGGATCGTGGACAAGGCCATTCAGGCGCACGGCGCCGGCGGCCTGTCGCAGGACTATCCGCTGGCCGAGATGGCCGCGGGCGTCCGGACGCTGCGCTTCGCCGACGGCCCGGACGAGGTGCACAAGAACGCGTTGGCACGCTACGAACTGCGCAAGCAGACCGAACGCCGCGGCTGAACCAGCCGCGGTCGACCCAGACGCGGTCGACCCCGACGCAGAGACGAGGCCGGCCCTACCCGGATCCCGTAGGGGCGGGGTCGTNCCTGGGAGCGGCTCGGGTGGCGCAGTTTGCTCATCGTCTTGGACTCGATCTGCCGGATGCGCTCGCGGGTGACGCCGTACACCTGGCCGATCTCGTCCAGGGTGCGCGGCTGACCGTCGGTCAGACCGAAACGCAGCCGGACCACGCCGGCCTCGCGCTCGGACAGCGTGTCGAGCACGTCCTGGAGCTGGTCCTGCAGCAGCGTGAAGCTGACCGCGTCGACGGCGACCACGGCCTCGGAGTCTTCGATGAAGTCGCCGAGCTGGCTGTCGCCCTCGTCGCCGATGGTCTGGTCCAGCGAGATGGGTTCACGCGCGTACTGCTGGATCTCCAGCACCTTCTCCGGCGTGATGTCCATCTCCTTGGCGAGCTCCTCGGGCGTGGGCTCGCGGCCCAGGTCCTGCAGGAGTTCGCGCTGGATGCGGCCCAGCTTGTTGATCACTTCCACCATGTGCACCGGGATACGGATGGTGCGCGCCTGGTCGGCCATGGCGCGGGTGATCGCCTGGCGGATCCACCACGTCGCGTACGTGGAGAACTTGTAGCCCTTGGTGTAGTCGAACTTCTCGACCGCACGGATCAGACCCAGGTTGCCTTCCTGAATGAGGTCCAGGAAGGCCATACCGCGACCGGTGTAGCGCTTGGCCAGCGAGACCACGAGACGCAGGTTGGCTTCCAGCAGGTGATTCTTGGCGCGGTTGCCGTCGCGGGAGATCCAGTTGAAGTCGCGACGCTGGGCCACCGACAGCTTCTCGCCGTCGGCCATCACCCGGCGGATCTTCTCGGTGGCGAACAGGCCGGCCTCGATGCGCTTGGCCAGCTCGACCTCTTCCTCGGCGTTGAGGAGGGCGACCTTGCCGATCTGCTTGAGGTACGCGCGCACCGAGTCCGCAGAGGCGGTCAGCTCGGCATCCTTGCGGGCCTGGCGCAGCGCCTCGGACTCGTCCTCGTCCCAGACGAAGTCGCTTGAGGACTTCTCGTCCTTGGCGTCGGTCTTGGGCTCGGCGTCGGTTTCCAGCTCCTCGGTGACGTCGATGTCGGCGTCTTCGAGGTTCTCCGGCGCGTCTTCCTCGACGCCGTCGAACTGCGCCTCGTCGCTCGCGGTCTTCGGCGCGGCCTTCTTGGCGGCAGTCTTCTTCGCGGCGGTCTTCTTGGCAGCCGTGGTCTTCTTCGCCGCCGTCTTCTTCGCCGTGGTCTTCTTGGCCGCAGTCTTCTTGGCGGCGGCCGTGGTCTTCTTGGCTGCCGTCTTCTTGGCGGCGGCCGTGGTCTTCTTGGCTGCGGTCTTCTTGGCGGGAGCCTTCTTGGCAGCTGCCTTACGAACCGGAGCCTGCTCGGCGTCGGTCTCGGCGTCCGGGGTCCTGGTGGTTGCCACGTACGACCTTTCACACAATGATCAACGGCACCACACGCCTCGGAGCGGCTTCGCCGACCGTCGATATCGCTTCGACTGCGCCAACGGTGCCGCGTGGGGCATTGTGCCTGGTTAGGGGAGTCGATCGGGCGGAGCCGGGTCGACGTGTTCCATTGTAACTAAACGCCGTCGAACCGGGGCGTTCCGGTGGCGACTTCCTGCGGTTTCACCCGTCTCCGACGACCGCCATCGCCGCCCCGACGATCCCCGCGCTGTTGCGCAGGGTCACCGGAACCACCGGAACCTCGTTGGTCAGATGGGGAATCCAGCGGTCGGACTTGCGGCTGATGCCGCCGCCGACGATGAACAGATCCGGCGAGAAGATCCGCTCGTAATGGCTCAGGACCGTGGACAGATGCTCGGCCCAGGTCTGCAACGGCCAGCCGCGGTCCTTGCGGACCTTCGCCGAGGCCTGCTTCTCGGCGACGACACCGCCCACCTCCAGGTGGCCGAGTTCGGAATTGGGGATCAGCGTGCCGTCGTACAGCATGGCCGAGCCGATACCGGTGCCCAGCGTCAGCAGAATCACCAGACCCGAACGCAGATGCGCACCCCCGCCGTAGGACAGCTCGGCCAGCCCGGCCGCATCGGCATCGTTGAGCACCGTGACGCGCCGCCCGCCCAGCGCCCGGCCGAACATGGCCTCGACGTCGGTGCCGATCCAACTCGGCGCCACATTGGCCGCGGTGGTCATCACACCGTTCTTCACCACGCCGGGCACCGTCAGCCCCACCGGGCCGGTCCAGCCGAAGTGCTCGACGATCTCGGCGACCGTGTGTGCGACGCGCTCGGGGGTGGCCGGCTGCGGGGTGGCGATCCGATGGCGCTCGCCGACGAGCATGCCGGTGCGCAGATCCACGATGGCGCCCTTGATTCCGGTGCCGCCGACGTCGACGCCGAAACTCAAGCCGGAGCCGGGGCTCGGGGCCCGGTCGGCACCGAGATAGGTCACGTCCGACATCTCGTCTCCTCCTCTGCGCAGGCGCGCGCGGCCCGCCACCGGTAGCTTACGGCGCACTCCCGACCGCTTCCTGGACCCGCACTAGACTCGGGTGTTGTGAGTTCACACAGCCAGTCACCGTCCCTGTCGCCGCGCGAGCTGTGCGACATCGCACGCACCGTGGCGACCGAGGCCGCCGACCACGCCCGGATGCGGCGCCGCGAACTGTTCGCCCCGTCCGGACATCGCGGCGAGGACAGTGCGGTGAGCACCAAGTCGACGCCGACCGACCCGGTGACCGTCGCCGACACCGAGACCGAACAGCTCATCCGTCGGCGCCTGGGCGCACTGCGTCCCCACGACGCGATCCTGGGTGAGGAAGAAGGCGGATCGGACGAGGTCGGTGCCGGAATCCGCTGGGTGGTGGACCCGATCGACGGCACCGTCAACTTCCTCTACGGCATCCCCGCGTACGCGGTGTCGGTGGCCGCTCAGGTCGACGGCGTCTCGGTGGCCGGTGCCGTGGTCGATGTGGCGCGCGGCCTCACCTACTGGGCGTGGGCCGGCGGCGGCGCGTGGTGCGCGGGCGGCGACGAGGAGCCGCGTCGGCTCCGGGCCAATCCGATCGACGAGGTGGGGCTGGCGTTGATCGCGACCGGCTTCGGCTACTCGCCGGACCGGCGACGCGCGCAGGGCGCACTGCTGGCGGCGCTGCTGCCGCGGGTACGCGACGTCCGTCGGATGGGTGCGGCGGCGCTGGACCTGTGCATGGTGGCCGCCGGGGCCGTCGACGCACACTTCGAACACGGCCTGGCTCCGTGGGACTGGGCCGCGGGCGCTCTGATCGCCGAAGAGGCCGGGGCGCGGGTGCTGGTGCCCCCGGCCGACTCCAGTGCCGCCGACGGTTACCCGACCATCGCGGTGGCACCGGGGATCGCCGACGAACTCGTGGCCCTGCTCACCGAACTCGGGGGCACGGCGCAGCTGCCGAACTGACGGCGCGCGCCGACGTCGGTGCGGACGCTCAGCAGGACTGGGCGTGCACCGCTTCGATCAGGGAACGATCCACCCCGGACTTCGCGTTCCGCGGGTCCACCGAGCGCAGCGACTCCAGTGCGGCCTGTACGTCCTGGGTGGGTGTGGTGCCGGTGTAGAACTCGCCGAGCGCCACATCGACGTCGGTGCCCGGGCGGCCGTCGTTGACCAACTGTGCGCACGGCAGCGCCAGCCAGACCGCGGCCGCGGCGCCCTGCCCGGCCTGACCGAAGCGGATCTGCGCCACACAGCTCAGGTCGCGCTCGGGGTAGAGCGTGTCGTCGCCGTACGCGGGGGCGCCCGGGGAGAAGCCCTGCGCGGCCAGATCGTCGGCCACCGAGCGGGCCTGGCCGCGGGCGGCGGCCGAATTGAGGACGGTCACGGCGAACGTCGACTGCGCCGCCGGTGCGACGCTGAGCATGTCCGACCGATTGACCACCTTCAGTTCCGGGCCCTCGGCCGTGGTCGGCAGGTTGCACGAGGTGGGCAGGCTCTCGTCCTCGCCGCCGGTGGCGACGAACGCCCACGCGGCGATGGCGACGACCGCCAGCACGGTCGCGATCACGATGGCGGGAGTGACGTTGCGCCGGGGGAAGGGGCGGCCCTGGGCGTCGGTCGTGTACCCGGTGGCGAACTTGGAGACCATGGCACCACTGTAAAGCCACGGGGTCGGCAAGCCGGGGAACCGGCGTCCGCGCCGCCGTGGCTGCCAGGTATTGACTCGGTCCCGAGGGTGGTCTAGTATTCGGCGCGCCACTGGCGCACCGCGTGCGCCTCGCGGGCCCGGGGGAGAGCGCCACAAGCGACGGCCTCCCGGATTGATGCAAGCACTACAGGACCAGGGTGAGGCAGAAGATGGCTACCGATTACGACGCGCCTCGGCGGAGCAACGAGGAAGACCTGGCGACGGATTCGCTGGAGGAGCTGAAGGCCCGGCGTAACGAGGCGAGTGCCGCCGACGTCGACGTCGATGAGACCGAAACCGCCGAGTCCTTCGAGCTGCCCGGCGCGGACCTTTCCGGCGAGGAACTGTCGGTGCGCGTGGTGCCCAAGCAGGACGATGAGTTCACGTGCGCGAGCTGCTTCCTCGTCTACCACCGGAACCGGTTGGGCGAGGAGCGCAACGGTCAGCTGATCTGCGTCGACTGCGTCTGATCGCAAGCGGCGCCGCAGCCCGGCGCCCGGAGGAGATGCAACGAAGGCCGACCCGCACGGGTCGGCCTTCGTGCTCTCTGGAACCTGCTCGCGTCCCCGCGACACGGGAGTTCGGGTGGGGCGGGGGTGTGTCGGTGGGGGATCAGCCGGCAGAGGGCGAGGTGCTCGGGGCGGAGCCTGCGTCGACGATGCCCATCGCGGCGAGCACCTTCTCCGGGTGCCGGGTGGAGACCAGCCAGTACGGGGTGGGGTCGTCCGGATCGTCGATCACCACCAGCACCATCGGCTTGATCCACGACCGGTAGACCAGGAAGGCGGCCGGATCGAGCTGGCGGCCCATGGCCGCGCTGCGCGCCGTCGGGGGCACCGCCGCACCGCGCGCCACGACCTCGGCCGGCAGCATCGCCTTGTGCGCGTGCAGGGCGCCGTCGGCGTCGACCCGGATCTTCATGCGGTTCATGGTGAACAGCAGCCATCCGATGAGGCCGGCGAGCACCGGGTAGAACACGTAGCTCCAGGTCTGCATGTAGGCGGCGAGCTGAGCCTGGTAGCCGAGCAGGGCCACGAGCCCCGCCGCCAGCAGCCACCACCACACCGGCACCGTCAGCCGTTCGGAGTACCGGTCTGCCGAGGCGCTGGGCGTGGAATTTGAAGCAGTCACACGACACAGCTTACTGGCTCCCGCGCCCGCGGCCGCGCCCCGGCCTGGTCCGAGTAGTGTTCGAAGCGTGACCTCCGAACAGAGCTACGAGTCGTTGCCCCTGGTGCGGCTCGACCCCGATCTGCCGCTGCCGACGCGCGCCCACCCCGGTGACGCGGGCATCGATCTGTACTCCACGACCGATTTGGAACTGGGGCCCGGACGACGCCAAGTCGTCGGAACCGGTATCGCCATCGCCCTGCCGTACGGCACCGTCGGCCTGGTGCATCCGCGGTCGGGTCTGGCGGCCCGCGCGGGCCTGTCGATCGTCAACGCGCCCGGCACCATCGACGCCGGATATCGCGGTGAGATCAAGGTGTGCCTGATCAATCTGGATCCCGAATCGCCGATCCAGATCGCCCGCGGCGACCGGATCGCGCAGCTGCTGGTGCAGCGGGTGGAACTGCCGGAGATCGTCGAGGTGACGACGCTGGACGAGACGGCCCGCGGCGCCGGCGGCTACGGATCCAGCGGCGGGCACGCGATCCTGCAGCCCGAATCCCCTTCTGCGCCCTCTTCTTCTGCGACGAACACCTCGGAGGCCTGAGCATGACGAACACCACGGCGCACAAGCATCACATCGGTGACGGCGCCGGTCCCTACGACCTCGACGCGTTGGCGACCCCGGCGGCCGATCTGGCCAACTCGCACCTGGACCTGGGCTCGGTCCTGGTGCCGGTGGTCGAGGGCGGCCAGGTCACCGTCGAGATGTCGGTCGATCACGAGCCGGAGGCCGTGTACCTGGTGACCCCCGTCGGTCGGATCGGGGTGCACGCCTTCGCCGCGCCGCGCAGCGGCGGCCTGTGGAGCGAGGTGGCCCGCGAACTGATGGAGTCCCTCAGCGCCGAGGGCGCGCGCACCTCCGCCGAGGGCGGGCACTGGGGCCGGGAAGTCGTGGCCGCGGTCCCCGGCGGGCAGCACCGGTTCATCGGCGTGGACGGGCCGCGCTGGATGGTGCGGTGCGTGGCCAGCGGGCCCGACGAGGCGAGTGAGCAACTCGGGCAGTTGGCGCGGGCCGTTCTCGCCGAGACCGTCGTGCGGCGCGGCGGCGAGCCGTTCCCGCCGCGCGAACTGCTGCCGCTGGTGCTGCCGCAGGTGCTGGCCGAGCAGGTGGCCGCGGCCCAGCAGAACATGGCGGCCGAGGCCGGGCAGGTGCCCGAGGGCGGTGCACCGTCGTCGGCGCTGAGCGATGCGCCGCGCGATGAGCCTGCGCCCGCCCCGGACGCGGTGCCCGGCGGTGCCGTCGAACAGGCGGCCGCCGCCACGGTCTTCACCGACGACCTGCCGCCGGACGAGTCCGAGGCGCAGGTCGCCCCCGTCGACGACGAGGTGCGTCCGCCGTCGGAAGGCTCGGCCATGCAGCGACTGCGCAGTCGCAAACGCCGCCGCCGCTGATCGTCAGGCGCGACCGGTCGTCAGCTCGGTCCAGGCGCCGACGCAGGCCGCGCCGAGCAGGTGCGGCGCCGGACCCCACTGGTCCAGATCGAGCTCGGTGAGTGCGGCGCGCGGCGCGGCGCGCACCCAGTCGCGCGCCACCTCGATCGGATGCAGCGGATCGCTCAGCGATCCCACGACGGCCAGCGGCACCGCCAGCTCGGCGATCTCGTCGACGGTCGGCGCGGTGAGCGCAGCCGCGCTGCGCAACTGACCCACCAGGTCGCGGTCGGCCAGCGCGCGCCAGGAACGGGTCAGTTCCGCGGCCAGCCATGCCGGGCTGCCGGCGGCCATCGCGGCGATCGTCGGCTCCAAGCCGTCGCGTTCGACGGCGTCGGCGGTCGCCCGGGCGCTGAGCGCCGCCAGACTGTCGCCGACCGGACCCGACCACGGCGGCAGAGCCGCCAGCACGCCGGCGCAGTGCGCGCCCCCGCGGTCCAGCGCCCAGCGCAGCGCGACGACCGCACCGATGGACACCCCGCCGACGACGATCGTCTCGCCCGCCGCGGCCGCCGCGTCGGCCGCCGCGTCGGCGGCCGCGTCCAGCGCGGCCACGTAGCCGTCGATGAGCTCGGCCGAGGGCGCCAGCGCCCGCAGCTCGGCGCCCGCCTCGGTGACCGCCGGTCCGAAGCTTCGTCGCAGGTAGTCGTCGTCCGAGCCGGTACCGGCCATCAGGATCACCGTCGGCATAACCCCGTCCTCCGTTGCGTTGTACAGTGTGGATCGCATTGGTTCCGTTGCTTCGGAGGATCGCATGGGTACGTCAGGTCTGGTCAAGCGGCTGGGTCGGTTGCTCACCGAGGACCTCGAGGTCCTCGACACCGACCGCATCGAACGAGAGTCGCGCGCCGAGGGCGCGCAGCGCGCCGCGGACTGTCTGCGCGGGGACGAGGCCACCATGATCGGTGAGCTGCGCACGGTGCAGACGTGTTCCCGCAACGCCAAGACGGGCGTCGAGGCGGAGTTCTTCGACGGCAGCGACACCGTGCTGCTGAAGTGGTTGGGCCGCAGCCGCATTCCCGGAATCGAACCGGGCCGCAAGATCACCGTGCGGGGCCGCGTCGCCACCGTCGAGGGCATGAAGGTGATCTACAACCCGTACTACGAACTGCATTCGGCACAGGACTGACGACCCACCGGGCGGCCGGAGCCGCCCAGGTGGGAGATCAGCGCAGCAGGGCCACGCCCGCGACGAGCAGACCCACCACCTTGATCGCCTCGAACCCCACATAGGCCAGATGCGCATGACTGCGCTGGGCCGGGACGTTCTCCGGATCGGCCAGCACCGCGGCGGTCCGCCGCGAGAGCGCCGGGCGCACCGCCATCACCTGCACGGCGAGGGCGCCCGCGGCCACGATCAACCCCGCGACGGCGACCGTCGACCAGTCGTCGGCCACCGCCGCCGTGACCGTCAGCGCGGCGGCGAGGACGCTCTCCACCGAGTTCAACGCCCGGAACACCAGGCGACCGATGCCCAGACCCAGCGGAATCGTGATGCCGGGGGCCTGGAACTTCAGCGGCGCTTCGAGGAACGAGATGGCGAGCACCATGCCGAGCCAGACGAAGACCAGCGCCACCCCGGTGGAGAGCGTCGCGCTCATCCGCGGCCGCCCACGCGCACCAGCTCGGGGCCGAAGGTCTCGTAGTGGATGCGCTCCTCCGGCAGTTCCTTGGCCATCAGGGAGCCGCGCACCGAGCTGAGGAAGCCAGCCGGGCCGCACAGCAGCGCGACCGTCTCCGGATCGATCGAGACGTCCTCCAGCGACATCAGGCCGATCCGGCTGCCGTCGCCGGCGTCGTGACCGTTCTCGTACCACTGCAGCAGGCGGGCGGTGGGCAGCTGCTCGACGAGGTCGGCGAGCTCACCGCGGTGCGGCTGACGGGCCCGCGACCGGTCGGCGTGCAACACCTGCACCGGGCGGGTGTCGCCGGTCTGCACCAGGTGGTGGAGCAGACCGATCACCGGGGTGCAGCCGATACCGGCCGAGGCCAGCAGCAGCGGGGCGTCGCCGTCGGGCAGCGCCAGATCGCCGAACGGGGTGCTCACGTGCAGGCTGTCGCCCTCGAAGGCGCGTTCGTGCAGGTAGGTCGACACCTCGCCGTCCCGCTTCACCGAGAACCGCCACTGCGGCTCGCCCGGCGCGCCGGTCAGGCTGTACTGACGGATCTGCCGGGCGCCGTCCTCCAACGGCACCTGCACCGAGATGTACTGGCCGGGGGTGAACGACGGCAGCGCGCCGTCGACGGCGGCCACCGTGAACGACACCGCATCCGGTGCCACCTGCTCGCGGCCGGTGATGATCACATCGCGCCACACGTCCCCGGGGGTCACGCCGGCCTCGGCGTACAGCTCGTTCTCCCGACCGATGAGCGTATGCGCCATCTCCCAGTACAGCTCGTCCCAGGCGGCGGCCACCTCGGGGGTCACCGCCTCGCCGAGGACCTCCACGATCGCGGCGAACAGGTGCTCGTGCACGATCGGGTACTGGTCGGCCACCACACCGAGCGAGGTGTGCTTGTGGGCCACCCGGTCGATGATGAACTTCTGCTGCGCCGGGTCGGGGATCAGCTGCAGGCGGGCGAAGGCCGCGATCGATCCGGCGAGCACCTTGGGCTGCGTGCCGATCTTCTGGTTGGCACGGTTGAACAGGTCGTCGAGCAACTCCGGGTGCGCGGCGAACATACGCTGGTAGAAGTTCGGCGTGATGTCGTCGAGAGCGCCTTCGACGGCGGGCAGGGTCGCGGCCAGGACGCTGCGCGTCTGTTCGGAGATCATCATGGATTCCTGTTCTCATCGGTGGCGACGGGCATGGCTGCCCGCCCGGGCCCGCACGGTGTCGGCGCGGGAGCTGTGGGGAGTTCGGGTCCGCTGAGGAAGCGGACCCGGGTGGGGCCGGCGACGATCAGATCGGCGACGGTCAGAGCGTCGAGGCTGTCGTAGAAGGCGCGCTGGGCGCGGGCCAGGGCGCCGCGCAGCGCGCAGCCGGCCCGCAGCGGACACGGGGTGGGTCCGTCGCAGTCGACCACCTCGGAGTCGCCCTCGAGTTGGCGGGTGACCCAGCCGACGCGGGCGGTGCGGCCCAGTTCGGTGATCATCAGGCCGCCGGTGCGCCCGCGTCGGGCATGCACCACGCCGATCTCGGCGAGGCGGCTGACCACCTTCGCCACGTGCGCGTAGGGGACGTCCAGTTCTTCGGCGAGGCCGCGGCTGGTGTGCAGGTGCTCGACGTCGTCGGCGGCCAGACGCATGAGGACGCGGAGGCCGATGTCGGTGAAACGAGTCAGTTGCACGGAACCGATCAGAACATAATCCGCATGGCCGATACCAATTTAAGTGGCCAAGCTCTCACCGGGACGAAAGTCCTGGTGGGGCCGGGTATTTCGGGACGAGAACATACCCGTCCGGGCCGGTCAGAGCGTTACGGCGACGACCTTCTTGAGTTCGGCCTCGGCCTCTTCGGGGGCGATGAAGACGAGCTCGTCGCCGCCCTCGAGGGCGTCGTCGGGCTGGGGCACGATGACCCGGCGGCCGCGGATGATGGTCACCAACGCGACGTCGCGGGGCAGCTGCAGGCGACGCACCGGCTTACCGGCCAGGGGAGTGTCGTCGGGCAGCGTGAGCTCCACCAGGTTGGCCTGCCCCTGGCGGAAGGTCATCAGCCGCACCAGATCGCCGACGCTGACGGCCTCCTCCACGAGGGCGGCCATCAGGCGGGGCGTGGAGACGGCCACGTCGACGCCCCAGTCGTCGTTGAACAGCCATTCGTTGCGGGGGTCGTTCACGCGGGCGACGACCCGGTTGACGGCGAACTCGGTGGTGGCCAGCAGGCTCACCACGAGGTTGGCCTTGTCGTCGCCGGTCGCGGCGATCATCACGTCGAAGGTCTGCAGTTGCGCGCGTTCGAGGTCCCGCAGCTCGCAGGCGTCGGCCTGCACCCAGGTGACCGCGGGCAGGATGTCGGGTTTGATGTTCCGCGTCTCGCGCTCGAACAGGGTCACCGCGTGACCGTTGATCACCAGTTCCCGGGCGATGGCCCGGCCCACGGCACCGGCGCCGGCGATCGCGACCTTCACGAGTTCTCTCCTTCGGCGGGGGGCAGCTTGGCGGCGGCGCGCGACTGGTCCAGATGGGCGGCGAGAGTGGCGACGAAGACGTCGTCCTCGGCCTGCAGCACGCTGCGCGGTTCGGGCAGCATCGGGGAACCCAGGCGCTCGAGGAAGGCGATGCGGGCACCGGTGAGCTCCTGGAACTTGGCGCAGCTGACCCCGAACCACTCCTCGTGCACGTCCACCTGGGCGATGACCAGCGATCCGGTGGGGTCCTGCCACAGCGGCGCCCGCGGGGTCTCGCCGAGCGCGGTGATGAACCGCTCGGTGGTCCACGGGACGGTCGCGACGGTGGGGATGCCCAGCCGTTCGAAGACCGCGGCGCGCTTGGCGTCGTAGATGCGGGCGACGACGTGATGGACGCCGAAGGTCTCGCGGGCCACCCGCGCGGAGATGATATTGGAGTTGTCGCCGGAGGAGACCGCGGCGAACGCGTCGGCGGTCTGCACCCCCGCCTCGATCAGCACATCGCGGTCGAATCCGACGCCCGCGACGGTCTCGCCGGTGAAGTCCGAGTCGAGGCGCGAGAACGCGCTGGGATTCTGGTCGATGACGACGACGTGGTGACCGCGCCGCGACATGGCGCTGGCCAGTCCGGCGCCCACGCGGCCGCAGCCCATGATGATTACCCTCACTCGATGGACGTTACCCCGCGACGGGCCTACTGTTGCGGGGTGTCTGGATTGACCTCGGCCACCACGGCAGCCAAACGGCTGCTGCTGGGCCGCCCTTTTCGCAGTGACCGACTCGGGTCCACGCTGCTGCCCAAGCGGATCGCGCTGCCGGTCTTCTCCTCCGATGCGATGAGCTCGGTGGCGTACGCCCCGCAGGAGATCTTCCTGGTGCTGTCGTTGGCCGGTATCAGCGCGTACTCGTTCGCCCCGTGGGTGGGCCTGGCCGTGGCCGTGGTGATGGTCGTGGTGGTGGCCAGCTACCGGCAGAACGTGCACGCCTATCCGTCCGGCGGTGGCGACTACGAGGTGGCCACCGCCAATCTCGGCGCCAATGCGGGCCTCACGGTGGGCGCGGCGCTGCTGGTGGACTACGTGCTGACCGTGGCCGTGTCGGTGACCGCGGCCGCGGAGAACATCGGCTCGGCGGTGCCCTTCGTGCACGACCACAAGCTGCTGTTCTGCCTCCTCGGCATCGCCCTGGTGGCCGCGGTCAACCTGCGCGGCGTCCGCGAATCGGGCTTCCTGATGGCGATCCCCACCTACGCCTTCATCCTCGGGGTGCTCACCATGCTGATCTGGGGTTTCGTCCAGATCTTCCTGATGGGCCGCGACCTGCAGGCCGGCACCGCGCAGTACGAGCTGGTGGCCGAGCAGAGCGATCTGACCACCCTGGCGATGGTCTTCCTGGTGGCCCGCTCGTTCACCTCCGGGTGTGCCGCGCTGACCGGAGTGGAGGCCATCAGCAACGGCGTGCCGGCGTTCGAGAAGCCCAAATCGCGGAATGCGGCCACCACCCTGCTGATGCTGGGCGGGTTCTCCATCACGCTGCTGCTGGGCATCATCGTGCTCGGCGAGCGGCTGAGCGCGAAGTACGTGATGGACCCGCAGTCGGAGCTGGCCGGCCTGCCCGAGGGGTATCAGCAGAAATCGATCCTGGCGCAGCTCGCCGAGACCGTCTTCGCCGGATTCCCGCTGGGCTTCTACGTGATCGCCGTGGTCACCGCCCTGATCCTGCTGCTGGCCGCCAACACCGCGTTCAACGGTTTCCCGGTGCTGGGCTCGGTGCTCGCCCAGGACCGCTACCTGCCGCGCCAGTTGCACACCCGCGGCGACCGCCTGGCCTTCAGCAACGGCATCGTGTTCCTCGCGCTGGTCGCGATGGGTTTCGTCATCGCCTTCGACGCCGAGGTGACCCAGCTGATCCAGCTGTACATCGTGGGCGTCTTCGTCGCGTTCACGCTGAGCCAGACCGGCATGGTGCGGCACTGGACGCGGTTGCTGCGCACCGAGACCGACCCCGATGCGCGCGGCCGGATGGTGCGTTCGCGCATCGTCAACGCCGTCGGCATGGTGATGACCGGGACCGTGCTGGTGGTGGTGCTGATCACCAAGTTCACCGCGGGCGCGTGGATCGCCGTGCTGGTGATGGTGATCATGTTCGTGCTGATGAAGATGGTGCACCGGCACTACACGGCGATCGAATCCGAGCTGGAGGCCGCCGCGGCCGAGGACGACGGGGTGCTCCCCAGCCGCACGCATTCGATCGTGCTGGTCTCCTCGCTGCTGATTCCCACCCTGCGCGCCCTGCGCTACGCGCGGGCCACCCGCCCGGACACCCTGGAGGCGGTGACGGTCAACGTCGACGACCGGGCCACCCGCATCCTGGTGGCGCGGTGGGAGGAGAGCGACATCAGCATTCCGCTCAAGGTGATCGCCTCGCCCTACCGCGACGTGACCCGGCCGGTGATCACCTACGTCCGGCGTATCCGCGCGACGGCGCCGCGCGACGTGGTGACCGTGTTCATTCCCGAGTACGTGGTGGGGCACTGGTGGGAACACATCCTGCACAATCAATCCGCCCTGCGCCTGAAGACGCGACTGCTGTTCGAGCCGGGGGTCATGGTGACCTCGGTGCCGTGGCAGCTGGATTCGTCCAACCGGGCCGCCAAGCGCAGCGAGGTCGAGTACATCGCACCCGGCGACACGCGCCGCGGCTTCGGTGTCACCCCGCCGAGAGATGAGCCATGACCGATTCCCTGCAGACCGATTCCCCGAACCCCGATTCCCCGACGGTCGAGCTCGTCGTCACCGGTTTCGCCAACGGCGGCGCCGGGGTGGCCCGCGGCGACGACGGCCGGGTGGTCTTCGTGGCCGGAGCACTCCCGGGCGAGCGGGTGCGGGCGCGCATCGATGAGCGCAAGGCCGCCTTCGCGAGGGCGAGCGCCGTGGCGGTGCTCGAGCCCTCCCCGCACCGGATCGACCCGACCTGTCCCGCCGCGGCGGCCGGGGCCGGGTGCTGCGATCTGTCGTATGTGAGCGCCGACTATGCCCGCGAACTCCACGCCGGGGTCCTGGCCGACGTCCTGACGCGGATCGGTGGCTTCGGCGCGGATGCGCCGCCGATGCCGGAGGTCACGCGGCTGGCCCACGGGGCGGACGGGTCGGTGCCGGACACCGGGTGGCGGGTGCGCACGCGGCTGGCCGTGGACGCCGACGGCACGGTGGGTGTGCGGGCTCGCGGCTCGTCGCGGCTGATCACCGTGCCGTGCGCGGCGCCGGTCGAGGGCCTGCTGGCCGACGCGGAGGCGCTCGGTGCGCGCCCGGGCAGCGAACTGGTGCTCGCGATGGGTTCGGACGGGCGACGGCACGCCGCCGAACTCGCGCCGGCCGCGGCCGGTCGACGGGGTGCCCGCGGCGGCCGCCGCGCCTCGGCGCAGCGCGCGCGGCACGGTGCGGGCGCACCGCGGTCGACGCGCCTGCTCGACGGCGCCGCGGACGTGACGCAGACGGTGGGCGGGCACACCTGGCGGGTGCCGGTGACCGGCTTCTGGCAGGCCCACCGCGACGCACCCGCGACCTACGGCGCGGCGGTGCGCCGGTACGTCGGCGGCCTGGACGCGCCGGTCGGGCGCGGCCTGCGGGTCTGGGACCTGTACGGCGGCGTCGGAGTGCTCGGGGCCGCACTGCTCGACGGCGACCTGGCCGTCGACGGCATCGACCTGGTGGAGACCGATCCGGGTGCGTTGGCGGCCGCCGACCGCGCGCTCGACGGCGCTCCGGTGACCGCGCACCGCGGGGACACCGCCGCCGTGATCGGCGGGCTGCGCGCGCCGGACGTGGTGATCGTCGATCCGCCGCGCCGTGGGGCCGGGGCCGCGGTGATCGCCGCGATCGCCGCGGCCGGTCCGCGCGCCGTGGTGCATGTCGGATGCGACTCAGCGGCCTTCGCACGTGATCTGCGCGACTGGGTCGCCCACGGTTTTCGGGTCACCGACTGGCAGGGGTTCGACGCCTTCCCCGGCACGCACCACATGGAGGCGATCGCGCTTCTGGAGAGTCCGTAGACTGTGTGCATCGGTGCCGACGACCGGCGCCACTGGACGTTGTCGTCGACCGCGTAGGAGGTTCGCATGGGAGTGCTCGATCGGGTGGATTCACCAGCGGACTTGCGTACCCTCAGCGAGGCCGAGATGGTCGATCTGGCGGGGGAGATCCGGGAGTTCCTGATCGAGAAGGTGGCCGCGACCGGCGGGCACCTCGGACCCAACCTGGGCGTCGTCGAACTGACGCTGGCCCTGCACCGGGTGTTCGATTCGCCGGTCGATCCGATCCTCTTCGACACCGGCCACCAGTGCTACGTGCACAAGATCGTCACCGGCCGCAAGGACGGCTTCGACACGCTGCGCCAGCGCGACGGGCTCACCGGCTACCAGGATCGGCGGGAGAGCCCGCACGACTGGGTGGAGTCCTCGCACGCCTCCGCGGCGCTGTCCAACGCCGACGGCCTGGCCAAGGCGTTCGAGCTGGCCGGTGCCGACCGCACCGTGGTGGCGGTGGTCGGCGACGGCGCGCTGACCGGCGGCATGTGCTGGGAGGCCCTGAACAACATCGCTGACGGCGACCGCCCGGTCGTCATCGTCGTCAACGACAACGGCCGCTCGTACGCGCCGACCATCGGCGGTCTGGCCAGCCATCTGTCCGGCCTGCGCCTGCAGCCGGGGTATGAGCGATTCCTCGCCGGCAGCCGATCGATGGTGCAGAAGACCCCGGTCATCGGCAAGGCGGCCTACGCGCTGTTGCACGGCTTCAAGAGCGGTGTCAAGGATCTCGTGGCCCCGCAGGCGATGTTCTCCGACCTCGGCATCAAGTACGTCGGCCCTGTCGACGGCCACGACCTGGAGGCGCTGGAGGGGGCCTTCACGCAGGCCAAGGCCTTCGGCGGTCCGGTGATCGTGCATACGGTGACCCGCAAGGGCATGGGGTACGCGCCGGCCGAGAACGACGTGGCCGAGCAGATGCACGCCACCGGCAAGATGGACCCGCGCACCGGCGTGGCGCACGGCACGGCCCCCGAGGACTGGACGTCGGTGTTCTCCGCCGAGTTGGTGCGCCAGGGCGGCCTGCGTCCGGACGTGGTCGCCATCACCGCGGCGATGCCCGGCCCCACCGGGCTGCGCGCCTTCGGTGAGGCCCATCCGGAGCGGATGTTCGACGTCGGCATCGCCGAGCAGCACGGAATGGCCTCGGCCGCCGGTCTCGCGCTGGGCGGCCTGCATCCGGTGCTCGCCATCTACTCCACCTTCCTCAACCGGGCCTTCGATCAGCTGCTGATGGATGTGGCGCTGCTGAATCTGCCGGTGACGCTGGTGCTCGACCGCGCCGGCCTGACCGGTCCGGACGGGCCCAGCCACCACGGCATGTGGGATCTCTCGCTCATGGCGATCGTGCCCGGCATGCGGGTCGCGGCGCCGCGCGATGCGGAGCGGGTCCGGGAAGAACTCGGTGAGGCCCTCGACGTCGCCGACGGGCCGACCGCACTGCGTTTCTCGAAAGGTGCTGTGCCGCAAGAGATTCCGGCGATCGAGCGCCTCAACGACGGCGTCGACGTGCTCTTCCGGCCGGTGTCGGACGGCGCCGCCGAGGCGGCCTCGGACGTGCTCCTCGTCGCGGTGGGCGCGTTCGCGCAGCTGGGGCTCGAGGTGGCCCAGCAGCTGTCCGAGCAGGGCGTCCGGGTCACGGTGATCGATCCGCGCTGGGTGCTCCCGGTACCGGCCTCGGTGGTCGACGCGGCCCGGCGGCATCGCCTGGTGGTGACCCTGGAGGACGGCGGCGTGCACGGCGGTGTGGGCGCCACGGTGGCGCGCACCCTCTCGGCGGCTCTCGTGGATGTGCCGGTGCGTCAGCTCGGCGTGCCGCAGGAGTTCGTCACGCACTCCACCCGCGACGAATTGCTCGCCGACTTCGGCCTGACGACCGACGCGCTGGTGAAGACGATCAGCTCGGATCCGACGCTCGGCTGAGCGCCTCGGCGATCGGCTCGCGGGTGAGGTCCCGCTGCCACGGCCGTGCGCCGCGGGCGGCGAGCCAGTCCTCCACGTCCGTGAGCCGATGCTGCGGCAGGCCCTGCCAGCACAGTTCGCGCACCGTGTCCGGGGCGAGCATGTTCTCCATTGGCACCGCGGTGGTCTCGGCGACCTCCTTGAGGGCCGGGCGCACCTCGTGCGCACGGCGGGCGGCCTCCGGATTGCGCTGCTCCCAGCGGTTGAGCGGCGGCGGTCCGCTGCTCGCCTGCTTCCGCGGCGGCAGTTCGGCGTCCGGGAGGGCCAGCGCCTCGGCGATGGCGCCCATCCACACCTTGGCCTGACGGCGCTGGCGCGGCCCGCCGAACACCGGCAGCTGGGTCAGCGCGGCCTCGGTGCGCGGGGCGGCGGTGGCCGCGGTGATGATGGCCGAGTCCGGCAGCACCCGGCCGGGGGCCACGTCGCGGCGCGCCGCGAGCTGTTCGCGCGCGGACCACAGCGCCCGCACCACGGCCAGCTGCCGGGGCGTGCGCAGGGTGTGCAGGTTGGAGGTGCGGCGCCACCGGTCGGTGCGCGGCGCCGGTGCCGGCTTGACCAGCTCGTAGGCGAACTCCTGGGTGGCCCACTCCAGGCGCCCGGCCTCGTCGAGGGCGGCGCTCATCGCATCGCGCAACTCGACGAGGACCTCCACGTCGAGCGCGGCGTAGTTGAGCCATTCGTCGGGCAGCGGACGGTGCGACCAGTCGGCCGCGCCGTGGCCCTTGGCCAGGCCCAGGTGCAGGAACTCGGCGACCATCGCGGCGAGGTTCACCTTGGGCAGGTTAAGCAGGCGCCCGGCCAGTTCGGTGTCGAACAGAGAGGCGCAGCGAAAGTCCAACTCCGACAGGCACGGCAGATCCTGGTCGGCCGCGTGCAGGATCCACTCCGGGCCGTCGAGGACGTCGACGAGCGGGGCGAGCGCCTCGGGGTGCGCGATGGGGTCGATCAGGAAACTGCCGGCGCCGGTGCGTCGGATCTGCAGGAGGTAGGCGCGCTGGGAATAGCGGTATCCGCTGGCGCGCTCGGTGTCGAGCGCGACCGGACCGGTCCCGGCGTCGAGCAGGTCGGCGGCCCGGGCGAACTCGTCCGGGGTGCTCAGCAGGTCGGGGACGCCGTCGGCGGGGGACAGCAGCGGCGTGACGTCGCTCTCCGAGTCGATCTCCGCGTCGCTCACTGGCCGACCGGACGTCCGAGGGTGGCCACCCCGGTGGGTGGCAGTCCGGCCGCACTGGCCAGCACCTCGCAGAAGGCTTCCAGGTGACCGGCCAGCGCCGGGCTGCTCGCCGTCCAGGACGCCCGCAGCTCCAGTTGGTGGGCGCGCGGCGGGCCGGCGATGTCGCCGTAGCGCACCGAGGTGGTGGCGGTCACGGTGCCGCCGAGCGCGAGCACCGCGGGCGTGTCGCTGCCCTCCGCGGGCGTCGACTCGGTGCTGCCGCGGGGCACCCCGAGCGCCTCGGTCAGCCATTCCCAGGCCACCTCCGGCAGCAGGGGATCGTTGGCCAGGTCGGCCTCGACCTCGGCTTGGATGAACGCCACCAGGCGGAAAGTCCCGTTCCAGGCGTCCTGGCCGGCCGGGTCGTAGAGCAGCACCAGACGTCCGAAGGCGTTGCCCGCCCCGTCGGCGGGCGCCAGGGCCGGATCGTCGGCCTGCGGGCTCACTTCCACGCCCAATGCGTAGCTGAAGGGCGCCAGACGCTGCGGCGGCCGGATGGAGCCCACTTCGATCTCCGGGCGCACCACCGCCGCATCCAAGGACTGCACCGCGTGGGTGAAGTCGGCCGGTTCGGGTTGTGCTCCAGTTGTCACACGCGTCACAGTAGGCCGCGAGGCCCCATTGTGGCCGGAGGCGCGCCGCTGTGGACCACGGCAAGGTCGGCGCTTCGCGTCGGGTCTCGCCGGTTCTGCCGTGCCGCGCGGACATGGCACAGTGGACGCCATGAGTCAGGTGCATAAGGTACGACGGTCCCCGGACGCCATGCCGCTGATTGCGGCCGCGACCGGCAAGAACCCGGCGCGGCGGCCGGTGTGGTTCATGCGGCAGGCGGGGCGGTCCCTGCCCGAATATCGGGCGATCCGCGCCAACCGCGGGATGTTGGAATCGTGTTTCGACGCCGAATTGGTGTGCGAGATCACCATGCAGCCGGTGCGCCGGCACGACACCGACGCGGCGATCCTCTTCTCCGACATCGTGGTGCCGCTGCGGGCGGCCGGGGTGGACCTGGACATCGTGGCCGGTACCGGCCCGGTGATCGCCGAACCGGTGCGCACCGCCGCCGACGTCGCGGCGCTGCCGCGGTTGGCGACCGACGAGGTCGGCGCGGTCACCTCCGCGATCGGCCTGATCCTCGGTGAGCTACCCGACACCAAGTCGCTGATCGGTTTCGCGGGCGCGCCGTTCACGCTGGCCTCGTACCTCATCGAGGGCGGCCCGAGCCGCACCTACGAGCGGACCAAGACCATGATGCGGGCCGACCCGGAGCTGTGGAACCAGCTGATGGGCAAGCTCGCCGACCTCACCATCACCTTCCTGCGGGCGCAGCTCGACGCCGGCGTCGACGCCGTGCAGCTGTTCGACTCGTGGGCGGGTGCCCTCTCGGAGGCGGACTACCTCACCTACGTGGCGCCGCATTCGGCGCGCGTGCTGGCCGAGGTGGCCGACTACGGGGTGCCGCGCATCCACTTCGGCGTGGGCACCGGCGAACTGCTGTCGGCGATGACGAACGTCGGCGCGGACGTGATCGGCGTGGACTGGCGGGTGCCGCTGGATGTGGCCGCCGCCCGCGTCGGCCCGGGCGTGGCGATCCAGGGCAACCTGGACCCCACCGTCCTGATGGCCGGCGACGCCGTCCTCGAACGCGAGCTGCGTCGGATCATCGCCGAGGGTGAGCGGGCGGTCGCCTCGGGCGCGCGCGGGCACATCCTGAACCTGGGCCACGGCGTCATGCCCGGCACCGATGCGGACGCGATCACCCGAGCAGTCGAGCTGATCCACACCTTGTGAGCGTGCGCGTCGCAGTTCTCGGCGGCGGGGTCTCCGGCCTCGCCGCCGCCCACGCGCTGCGCCGTGCACTCGGCGCGCAGGCCCTGGTGGAGGTGTTCGAGGCCACCGACCGCCTGGGCGGCCTGCTGCATACCCCGACGATCGGCGGGGTGCCGGTGGACGTCGGGGCCGAGGCCTTCATCGTGCGCCGCCCGGAAGCGCTCGCCCTGGTGACCGAGCTGGGCCTGGCCGAGCAGGTGCATGCCCCCGGGCCGTTGCGCCCGGCGCTGTGGTCCGGGGACCGGCTGCACCCGCTGCCCACGCCCGCGGTGATGGGCATCCCGGTGGGCGCGGCGGCACTCGGGGATCTGGTGGACGCCGACACTCGGGCGCATCTGACCGCGGAGCCGACCCGCCCCTGGCACTGGACGCCGGGCACCCCGATCTCGGTGGGCGCACTGGTGCGCGACCGCTTCGGCGACGAGGTGACCGCGCGCAGCGTCGACCCGATGCTCGGCGGCGTGTATTCGGCGCGCGCCGATCAGCTGGGTCTGGCCGAGACCGTGCCCGCTCTGGCCCGGGCCCTCGACGCCGGCGCGCCGTCGCTCACCGCGGCGGTCACCGCCCTCAGCGCGGCTTCCGCCACCGTCGACGGACCGGTGTTCGGCGCGCTGCGCGGCGGATACCGGACCCTGGTCGACGCCCTGCGGGCCGCCTCCGGTGCGCTGATCCGGTTCGAGTCGGCCGCGGCGTCGATCGACGCGGAGGCAGACATCTACACCGTGACCGACGCCGACGGCGCCGCCGCGACCTACGACGCGGTGATCGTGGCGCTGCCGGCGTGGCACGCCGCTCCGGTGCTGGCCGCGGTGGCGCCGGAGGCCTCCGCGGCGCTCGGCGGTGTGCGGCCGGCCGGTTCGGCGGTGGTGGCCTGCGTGCTGCCCGCGGGCACCGAACTGCCCGCGCACTCGGGGGTGCTTGTGGCCACCGACGCGGAACTGTCGATGAAGGCCGTCACGCTGTCCACGCAGAAGTGGCCGCACCTGGCCGCAGCGGGGCCGCCGGTGCTGCGCGTGTCCTTCGGGCGCTTGGGCGAACCCGTCGACGCCGACGACGACGAACTGGTGGCGACGGCGCTGACCGACCTGGCCCGGGTGTTCGACGCCGCCGGCCTGCCCGCGCCGATCCCGGAGTCGGTGGCGGTGCAGCGCTGGCCGACGGGCCTGCCGCACTTCGCCCCCGGCCACCTGACCGCCATGCGGGCCGCGCAGGCGCACCTGCCCGCCGGGGTCGCGATCGCGGGCGCCGCCGTGGACGGAGTGGGCGTGCCGGCGTGCATCGGCGCGGCCGACCGCGCCGCCGAACGCATCGCCGCACACCTGCGTCGGCGCTGACAGTCGTCGGCAGGCAACAGCCGGCAGGCGGCAGCGACAGGGAAGGGTCGGATTACCTGGTGCCGGGTGCGTGCGGCGGCAGTGGCACTATGGGGGGCATGGCTCGCTTGGACTACAACGAACTCAACGCCACCGTCCGCTACCTGATGTTCTCGGTCTTCCGTGTCCGAGCCGGGGAGCTCGGTGACGATCGCACCGAGACGATCGCCGATCTGGACCGGTTCCTCACCGGGCTGGAAGAGGCCGGGGTGGTGGTGCGCGGCATCTACGACATCGCCGGCATGCGCGGCGACTCGGACTACATGATCTGGTGGCACGCGGAGACCATCGAACAGCTGCAGGCCGCCTACCGCGACTTCCGCCGCACCACGGTGCTGGGGCGCGCCAGCGAGCCCACGTGGAGCGGATCCGCGCTGCACCGCCCGGCCGAGTTCAACAAGAGCCACATCCCGGCGTTCCTGGCCGGCGAGGCCCCCGGCGCCTACATCTGCGTCTACCCGTTCGTGCGGTCGTACGAGTGGTACCTGCTGCCGGACGACGAGCGCCGCAAGATGCTGGCCGACCACGGCAAGGCCGCCCGCGACTACAAGGACGTCCGCGCCAACACCGTGCCGGCTTTCGCGCTCGGCGACTACGAGTGGCTGCTCGCCTTCGAAGCGCCGGAACTGCACCGCATCGTCGACCTGATGCGTGACCTGCGTGCCACCGAGGCCCGCTACCACGTGCGCGTGGAGATCCCGTTCTTCACCGGGCCGCGCGTGGAACCTGCAGCTCTGGTCAACGGCCTGCCCTGATCGACCCGAAGCCGGGACACCCCTCGGCGGGAGCCTAGGTTCAGGCCTCGTCGAGGGTCAGGCTGATCGAGTTGATGCAGTAGCGCAGGTCGGTCGGCGTCGGATAGCCCTCACCGGCGAAGACGTGACCGAGATGGCTGTGGCAGTGGGCGCACAGGATCTCGGTGCGCGCCATGCCGAGCGAGTCGTCGCGGCGTTCGATCACCGCTTCGCCGGCCAGCGGCGTGAAGAACGACGGCCACCCGCACGACGAGGCGAACTTCGCGTCCGAACGGAACAGTTCGGCGCCGCAGGCCCGGCACCGGTACACGCCCTCGGTGGTGGTGTCGGTGTATTCGCCGACGAACGGGGCCTCGGTCCCGGCCTGCCGCAGGACGCGGAATTCGGCGGCGCTCAGGCGTTCACGCCAGTCGGCATCGGTGAGGTGCTGGGGGTCGGTGGGGTAGTCGCGCGGTTCGCTCATCCCTCCACGGTAGCCCGAATCGGGCTCGGTTAGCTTAGGGGTATGACCGCTGCCGCACCGAGCTATTTCACCCGCCTCGACGATCACCGTTTCCTGCCGACCGAGCACGCCGCCGGGGCCTGGCGCGACGATGAACTGCACCTGGCGCCGGTGGCCGGCCTGGTGATCGACTTCCTGGAGCGGTGGCGCCGGGAACACGCGCCGGCGCTGGAGTTCAGTCGGCTGAGCATCGAGGTGCTCGGTCAGATCGCCCGCGAACAGATCGAGGTGAGCATCGAGGTGGTCCGCCCGGGCCGCACCATTGAGCTGGTCGAGGCCACCGCCGTGATCGGCGGCCGCACCACCATCCGGGCTCGGGGCTGGCTGCTGGTCGCCGCCGACACGTCGATGATCGCCGGGGACGCCTGCGAGCCGATGCCGACGCGCGCCGAGTGCGTGGACGAATCCTGGCTGAAGCAATGGCGGGGCGGCATGATCGCCAGCGTGCGCGCCGTACAGTCGGCGGCGACGGTGCCGGGCCGCGCACAGGTGTGGGTGACCTCGGATCTGGACCTGATCGACGGCGAGGCGTCGACGGCGCTCGGCGAGTACACCAAGTACCTGGACCTGGCCAACGGCATCTCGATGCGTGCCGATCCGGAGGAGTGGATGTACCCGAACGTCGATCTGACGGTGCACCTGTTCCGGCAACCGCGGGGCCGCTGGCTCGGTCTGGACACGCGGGTGGCCTTCGGGGCGCACGGCGCGGGCCTGACCAGTTCGGTCCTGCACGATGAGCAGGGGCCCGTCGGCATGCTGGCCCAGTCGCTTACGCTGCGCCCGCTGTCCCCGCAGTGACCTCGGCGTCCGGCTTGTCCGGGCCGTCCTGGGCGGCGGCCCGGAGGTCGAGCCAGCGGAACAGCAGGACGCAGAAGACGACGATCATCAGCAGCGACCAGCCCAGCGGCACCTTGTTGTACTCGAGGTAACGCCCGAACGGTTCCCACTGTTTGGACGAGAACACGTCAAAGGACAGACAGCCGTACACGGCGAGCCAGGCCGGCCAGTTCCGCATCACCGACCCCGGCAGGAAGACGGTCATCACGAGCGGGAACAGCAGCATCGAGTAGTAGCCCTGGCCGAGCGAGCCGAAGAGGAACAGGGTGCCCAGCAGCACGCCGCTGGACGTGGTGAGCCATAGAAGTTCGTCGGTCTTGGCGTAGTAGCGGTACAGGAACCACAGCGAGAAGATCGCCATCAGCACGAACGCGACGCGCATCGCGATCACCAGCCAGTCGGCGACACCGAAGTACAGGCCGTTGCCGGTGATCGAGCTGTTGTAGTAGTTGCGGGTCTCCGACAGGTACGGCACGGTCCGGTCCAGGTACGACCGGGCGTCGACGATCAGCGGCCACGCGATGACGTTCAGCACCACCGGGATGCCGAGCGCGGTGACGAACACCTTCCAGCGCAGCTGCAGCAGCGGCAGCAGCAGGACGGGCGCGAGCACCGGTTTCACGGCCAGGGTCAAGCCGATGCAGGCGCCGGCCCACAGGTCGCGCTTGCCGCGGATCAGCGTGAGGAAACCGACCAGACCCAGCAGCACGAAGGCGTTGAAGTTGGTGAAGATCAGGGTGTTCGCGACCGACTCGGTGAGGAAGAAGAAGAACAGCACCGCGGGGAAGACCCAGGAATCGGCGCGGTAGCCGAACAGTCGGACCAGCAGGTAGGCCGAGGCCACCAGCACCACCACCGACAGTGCGATGAACGTCCAGCGCGCGTGGTCGGGGTTGAGGACGGCCATCGGCCCCATCAGCAGCGTGCCCGAGGGCGAGTACAGGTAGTGCGGGTCCACCGTCGTGTAGTTCTCGGCGTAGACCGGCCTGCGGTTGAGGAAGTTCAGCGCCGCGTTGTAGACGGTGCTGAAGTCGTCGGTGCGCGAACCGTTGACCGCGAGGATCACCGAGCGATGGAAGATCATCATGACCGTCACCGGCCACAGCACCATCGACAGGATGCGCGGGGTGTCCACGCGGGGATACAGGTACCGGTCCATGACGCTCACCTGAGCGAACCTACTACATGGGTGTATCGGCTCAGGCGGGGCACGCGCGCTCGGCGGGGCCGGTGAGCTTGTCCTCGCCGAGATAGCCGACGACGATCTCGGCGGCGCATCGGCTGCGGGCGAGCACCGAGTAGCCGAGGCCGTCCCAGCTGACTGTCCGCGCATCGGCGCCGGTGGTCACCAGCAGCGGCGTGAGTGCTTCGGCCGCCTTGAGACCGTTGATCGGATCGTTGAGGCCCAGCAGGACCAGCGGTGCGATCGGGAACGACGTGGGCGCCGGGGCGGCCCCCGCCGAGCCCCAGCCGTCGCAGCGGGCCAGGGACAGGGCGGCGGTGTTCGCGGTCATCGGCGCGTCGGTGCCCCAGGTGCGGGCCAGGCCCGGGATGTCGTCCAGGCCGGGCCGGCCCACCATGTCGTTGCAGCGGGTCACCTGCTGGCCGTCCGCGTTGCGGACCGGCTCGGTGTTCTCCACCAGGGCGCGGAGGTCGTCGGCGTCGCCGCGGTCGGCGGCGGTGAGGGCGTCGGCCAGCTTCTTGAGGCCGTCCGGATCGGTGGGGCCCAGCGCCAGCGTGGTGGTGATCGCGGTCAGGATCGAGGTGTCCGAGAGCCCGCGCAGGGCGCCGGTGGCACCGGCGGAGATGACGCGCTTGAGGGTGCCGAGACCGTCGGAGCCCAGCGAGCAGCCGACGTTGGCGCACCGCTGGGCGAAGGTGGCCAGCGAGTTCTGCACTCCGGCGGCGGTCGCGGCGGCGGCCGGGCCGGCCTGCACGTTCAGTCCCACCGGGGAATCGAGGATCAGACGGCCGACGTTGCCGGGGTGCTTGGCCTGGTAGGCCAGGGCCACCGAGGAGCCGGAGCCGATGCCGACGAGGCCGATCCGGTCGACCTGCCAGCGGCTGCGCAGCTGCTCGATGTCGGCCGCGGCGAACGTCGCGGCGTACTTGAGCTGGTCGGGTTCGAGGGTGTCGTTGCAGATGTCGGCGCCCTCGCGGGCGGCCTGGGCCAGCACGGTGGTTCGGGCGGCCACGTCGCGGGTGCCGGCGGCACCGTCGTTCGCGAGGGTCGAACGCTGCTCGCTGGTCAGGCAGTCGACCGGTGCGGACTGGCCGAGGCCGCGATGGTCGACGGCGACGAGGGGGTGCTTGGCCAGGAGCGGGGCCAGGGTGGCCGAGTCGAGGCTGAGCGCGAGTCGCGAGCTGGGCAGATCGGCGCCGGTGGTCAGCACCAGCGGGGCGGCGTCCTTCGGGGTCTGCGACGACTGCGCCCGCACCACCGTCACGATCAGCGGATTGCTGTCGGGGTGGTCGGGGTCGATGGGGACCTGATAGAAGGCGCAGTCGAGTTGGACGCCCTCGGGGGCGTCGACGTCGTACTTGTCGGCCAGCCGGGAGCCGCACGAGGTGTAGTTGAGGTCGCGTTTCGGTGCCGACAGCGGCGGCAGGGTGTTCGCGGCGGTGTCGGCGGCGGCGTCGCCACCCTCACCGTGCACCACCTTGGGGCCCGGGGCAGGTCCGGCGGTGCAGCCGGCGGCCAGCAGCGCGGTGGCCGCCAGCGCCGCGACCATGCGGGATCGAGAGGAGTGCAACGACATGACCGCGAGCCTAGTCGGCACCGCGGATCCAGCGACTGAAGAGGAAGTCGTCGACGACGGCGCTGAAGGCGGGCCGGTAGCGGTGTGCGGCTTGGGGATTCACGTCGGGTTGGCCTCGACCGCCCGTCGACGGGGACAGGGTGAGGCAGTACTCGTCGACGAGGCCGTCGGCGGCGAGCGAGGCCGCCAGTCGGGGGCCGCCCTCGCACAGGATGTGCGCATAGCCGAGATCGTGCAGTGCTTCGATCGCTCCGGGCAGGTCTTCGACAAGCAGCAGCGTCATCGTTCCCTCGGAGCGCTCGACGGCCTCCTCTGCCGACCGCCGTGCGCGCGCATCGTCCCCGGTGAGGATCAGGTAGTTGCCGACAGTGGTCTGCCGCAGGAACCGGTCCGGCTCGCCCACCCGGCCGGAACGGGTGACGACGGCGAGCGGAGGGGGCTCGTCGTGTCCGCGCTCACGGCGCCGACGCTCCTCGTCGTCGGGGAGCTTCACCCCGATGTAATTCTCGGCGGAGGCCGTCGCCGCACCCACCAGGACCAGATCGGCGGTGCCCCGCAGATGGTGCAGGAGGGCGTTGTCGGTCGGACCGGACAGATGACTGGAGGTGCCGTCCACGGTGATGCTGGCGTCTATGCCGAAGACGAAGTTGGTACGCAGCCACGGGCCGTCGGGCCAGGCGTACTGGCTGAATAGCTCTTCCCGGTTCATGAGTTCTCCCCGTCGAGGCAGCGGAGGTACAGGCGCACGGCGGTGTGTTCGACCGGTTCGCTCAGCGGATCCGCGTAGGTCCGCTGCTCGGCCTCGCGGCTGAGGGTCGTGCGCGCGGACTCGAGCAGGGCCCCGACCACACCGGAGGAGACCTGCAGCGGAGACTTGGCGGTCCACACGAATTCCTCGGGCACACCGATCTTCGCGGCCGCATAGCGCAGTAGGTACTTGTCGTAGATTCGCCCGTCGGGTCCGGGACGCCACAGGAGTTCGGGGTGGATCGACATGGCCAGGCGCCAGAAGCCCTCGGTCTGGAAGACCTGGATGAAGTTCTCCGCGCTCTCGCCGAGGAGGCGCTCGTAATAGTCGGGGACGAGACGGTTCCGGGTGAAGTTGCCGCGCACCTTGGCGGTGACCCGGGTGCGGTACTCGGCCAGGCCCGCGTCGCTGTCCGGCGGAGTTCGCAGGGTGTCACCACCCATGAAGAGGGCATCCGCGCCGGCGCCGGTGAACACCGGTCCGACGCCGAGCGCTTCGAAGCGGTCGAACGCGGCTCGATTGGGGATCGCCGAGGTGACCTCCCACATCTCCCAGACTCCGAGGCGTCGGATGCACTCGGCCGCCGCACGCTCGGTCCGGTCGGTGGTGAGGGTGACCAGCTCGTGCGGCAGATCGTAGTGTCGTGCCACCTCGACGCCGCGGAGGTCGTCGGGCCGTCGCTCGTCGGTGTGGGCGGTGACGACGGTGATCGCCTGCGGCCGCATACCGACGCGCGCAGCGACGGCCGCGATCAGGATCGAGTCTATGCCGCCGGACAGCATCAGGCCCGGGGGACCGGTGTGGTCGCGCAGGACCGCGCGCAGACGGTACTCCAGCAGCGAGATCAGCAGGTCGGCGGCGTCGTCGAGCTCGACGATCTGCTCCTCGGCGGTGAACGCCATCGCCGCGGGGACGTCGGCGACGTATTCGACGTCCTGTCCGGTCTGCGGGTAGCGGCGGTTGTTGTCGTCGGTCATGACTCCCTATTCGGTTTCTCGGTGCGCGAGTGGTGAGCGGTGCGGACGAACGATGAAGCGCAGCAGGAAGAAGAAGCCGATGACCACCACGCCGCCCAGCACGAGGATTGCCGCGCGCTCCCAGAAGCTGAGACTGTTGCCGAACTGGCTGCCGATGGTGGTGGCCACCACACCGATGATCGCGGTGAAGATGCCGAGGATCTCGACCACCTTGAAGAGCGAGTCGGAGATCTGCGCGTCGGTCTGGTCGGCGAGGGTGGTGAACCGCGTGGTGAGCCTGGTGTCGGCCGCCGTGACCCGCGACTCGATCTCCCCGTTGAGGCGGTTGGACGACTGCTCGACCACCCGGGACAGCCGCAGCGCCTCATCCTGTTGGGTCGCGATGGTCACGCGTTCGAGCTTGAGGTCGGCGTGCGTCTCCCGGTCCAGGGGCGAGTGCATGGCGATGGCCTTGTTGATGGCCGCGATCGCGAGCGAGAAATCGCCTTTGCGACGGTGGGCGGCGGCCTTGCGCATGTAAGTGATCGCATTGTGCGGGTTGATGGCGATCAGCCGGTCGCAGAGTTTGAGCATCTCCGAAGACCATTCGGCCCCGGCGGTGAACCAGAGGCCGTGTAGCAGGAGGGAGAGGATCTTCTCGGACTCGGTGGCGTCGGCGATGGCGCTCACGTCGGCGAGGGAGACTTCCTTGCCGCGGCCGAGGCGGCTGTACTGCAGCATGGCCCGGTAGTAGAGGGACGAGTTGGTGGTGCCCTCGCTCACCGCGTTGAGGATCTGCTCGATGCGTTCGAAGTTGAAGTCGTACCGGGCGGCCTGCAACAGGATCGAGAGATCGGTGTCGAATTCGTCGGACCCGTGCTCCAGTTCGGTGATCACCCGGCCCAGGCCGAGCGCGTTCAGGCATGCGGGGCGCTCGGACCGGAGCCGCCAGGTGATGGCCGAGGACACGATCTCGAAAGCGTCGTGCCGGTCCGCCGGGTCGCGCAGAGCGGTGAGCCAGGTGCTGAGGAGCGGATACCACTGCGTGGCGTCGGTCGGGATGCGCTGGAGGAACCACGCGGCACTCACGTCCGCGCCGAGGTTCCGGAAATCCGAATCGCGATCGGCGCGCAGTAACTCGGCCAGGAGCCACATGTCCTCTTCGCCGAGCGAGCCGGCGATCTCCACGGTGTTGGCCGCCGTGCGGACAGGATCGTTGAGGATGCGCGCCGAGTAGATTCTGTCCTGCAGGGAGATCTCGGGGACCATGTCGCCACCCTAACAGCGGCGGGTCTGCGACCAGCGGTGTGAGGTAAGTCGCTTAGGCCGCTGGAAAGTGGGATGCCGGGCGGCCACTGGTTAGGCTCTGCCCATGGTGGCTCATCTCTCCGACCGAAATCCCGTGATCGCGGCTGACGCGATGATCGGGGAAATGGTCCCGCCGACGATGTTCGACGAGGTCAGTTTCGACTCGTACATTCCCGACCCGAACGAGCCGAGTCAGGCCGCCGCGGTGGCCGCGGCGCGCGATTTCGTGACGCGCGCGTCCAAGGTGCGTTCCGGTGGGAAGCGCGGCCTGTTCCGCAAGGCCGCGCCGCCGCAGGGCATCGGGCTGTACCTCGACGGCGGCTTCGGCGTCGGCAAGACGCACCTGCTGGCCTCCATCTTCCATTCCATGCCCGAGCCCAAGGCGTTCGCCACCTTCGGTGAGGTCACCAACCTGGTGGGTGCGCTCGGCTACACCGATTCGCTCGAGCGCCTGTCCGGACACAGCGTGCTGTGCATCGACGAGTTCGAGCTCGACGATCCGGGCGACACCATGGTGGTCTCGCGGCTGCTCAGCGAACTGAGCGCGCGCGGGGTGTCGATCGTGGCCACCTCCAACACGCTGCCCGGTCAGCTGGGCGAGGGCCGGTTCGCCGCGCAGGACTTCCTGCGGGAGATCCAGAAGCTGTCGTCGATCTTCGAGAGCATCCGAGTCGACGGCCCCGACTACCGGCACCGCGACCTGCCGCCGGCGCCCGAGCCGGCCACCGCCGCCGAACTCGTCGCGCAGGCCGAGGCCACCCCGGGCGCCACCCTCGACAGTTTCGACGACCTCACCGCGCACCTGGCCAAGCTGCACCCGTCCAAGTACAAGTCACTGGTGGAGGGCGTCACGCTGGTCTGCATCAGCGATGTGCGCCCGGCCGCCGACCAGGCCGTCGCGCTGCGTCTGGTGGCGCTGGCCGACCGGCTGTACGACGCCGACATCCCGGTGGTGACCTCCGGCGTGAAGCTCGATGAGATCTTCACCCCGGAGATGGTGGCCGGCGGCTACCGCAAGAAGTACCTGCGGGCCACCTCGCGGTTGCTGGCGCTGTCCCGGTTCGCCGAGACCGCCTCCTGACCCGCCCCCCGGTCAGGGGGTGCGGGTCATCACGTAGTCGTGCTCGAGGGTGCCGTTCATGTCGAACGTGCGCGGGCCGGCGACGGTGAAACCCATCTTCGCGTAGTACCGCTGGGCGCGCTCGTTGCCGCTGTTGACGCCCAGCCAGACCAGGGCCGAACCCCGGGCGCGGGCCGCCGCTAGTGCTGCGTGCATCAGCAGGTGGGCGGGCCGGCCGGTGCTGCGGGGACCGTGGTGGTCGGGCAGCACGTACATCTTGGAGATCTCGGTGATCTCATCGCCGGGGACCACTGCGCGCACGTCGTCGGCCGTCGGCGGTCGATGCACCAGCAGGGTGTAGCCGAGCACCGGGCCGTCGGGACCCTCGGTGGCCGCGATGACGTCGTGATCGTCGTCGCCGATCCACTCGGCGAACCGCTCGGCGTTCAGGTTCTTCGCGATGTGGACGGCGATGTTCTCGGCGGTGATGTGCGGCGGGCAGGCGAGCGGGAAGGTGGCCGCGGCCACCGCGGCGATCTCGTCGGCCATCGTCGGATCGGTGACGGTGGTGATGACCGGGGCGGCGGCGTGCATGACCTTCATTTTGCCGAATCGGTCGCGGGTCGACGGCGGCCGGGTCGCGGCGCGCGCAAGCCGGGCGCACGGACCCGTGGAGGTCCGGTCTGTGGCGGTCCGATCCGGGGAGGCTCGCCGGTCGGGCCCAGGCGGTTCTGCACTCCCGGGACGTGGTGGTCGGTGGCGAGTTTGTCGGGATGGAAGATCGGATTGATCTGCCAGGGACCACCGCGTCCGGCGGGGCGCCAGGCGACGCGTCCGGCGTCGGCGGCGGTGACGCCGTCGGCGGGCGGGCCGGGAGTGAGGACAGTCGATTCCCACTGGCCGTCGTCGTGCCCGCTCCAACGGTTGTGTTGACCGCAGGCGCCGCCCAGGCGATCGATGTCGGTGTATCCGCCGTCGGCCCAGTCGGGCATGTGGTGGATCTGTGTCCGCACGAACGGGACGGTGCATCCGGGGGCCGTGCAGCCGCGGTCGCGGCCGAACAGGGCCAGGCGCTGGGCGAGGGAGGCGAAGCGGTTTCCGCGTCCGAGGTAGAGCACCTGGGAGGTGGCGCCGGCGAACACCTCCAGATAGGGGATGGTGTGCGCGGCGAACTCGACCAGGTCGGTCACCGGCAGCCGGGTGCCGGTGGCGGTCAGCGCGATACCGGCCTGCCGGGCGAGGTCTTCGTCGGACACGGTGATGACGATCTGCGAGGGGATGCGCTCGGGTGCCGGTTGCCCGCCGAGGGCGACGGCCCACTGCATGATCGCGAGGAGGGCGTCGTGCTGGCGTTGTCCGAGGGTGCGGTCGTCGAGGGCTGCCGCGGCGGCCAGGACCGCCGGATCGAGTCCGGGCTGGTCCGCCGCGCCACGCGGTGAGTCGGGGTCGTCGGGATTGTTCATGCCGCGGGCCGCCCATTGGCCCATCGCCACTTCCAATCCTGCGCGGCAGGTCGGGGACAACTGGGCGCGGACCTTGCTCATCAGCTGGCGGTTCTGCGGCTGCAGGTTGAAGGTGCGGCGGCGTCGGCGGTCCTTATCGTCGGTGAGGGCGCCGTCGGGGTCGAGGTAGGCCAGGATGCGGTGGCCGACGGTGCTCAGTCCGGCCGGGGTGAGACGGCGGGCGGCGTCGGCGAGCATCGCCTCGGCCTTGGTGCGTTCGGCGTGATCGATCGCGGCGGGGATCTTGTCCATCACCTCGTCGATCACCAGCACGTGTTCGCGGCCCACCTCGCCGTCGAGAAGCCCGGCCTCGGTGGCCGGGTACTTCGCCGGCAGCGGTTCTCCGGTCATCGAGGTGAGGTGACCGATCGAGGCGGCGGTGACCTTGCGGCGTCGCGTCTCACCGGAGCCCAGACGCAGTCCCTGCTCGTACAGCATGTGCGCGGAGACGCAGCCGGCCTTCCGGTAGGCGCCGCGGTCGGAGATCTCCACGTAGAGCTTCGCATCGAAGACCTCGCGGCGACGGTGGGTGCGTTCGCGGAGCTCCAGCAGGTCCAGTAGTCCGTCGTCGCTGTGGCGTGCGAGGGTGGTGCCCGCGAGGGACCCTTCGGCGGTCTCCTGGACGGCGAGCAGTTGAGTGGTGCTGAGCCCGGCGAGGAAGGCCACGGGATCGAAATCGTCGTCCATGGCTGCCACCTCCTCGTCCGTACGAGTCATCAGTGATTATCATCACGTTCTTACTCGATTATATGCCCACTCCGGTGTGAACGCCACGGGTGATGCACATATATGTTCGAAGCGTTGGCGCGGTCGAGACGCGCTCGGCACGCGGTGGGATGTCGTGCGCTCAGTCGATCCAGGCGGCGAGCTGTTCGGCCACCCGAGGGTCGTTCAACAGCGCCAGGTGGTGCGTGCCGCCGCGATGGAAGCCGTGGGCCGGATCGAATCCGAGATCGCGGGTGCGATTGCGTCCGCCGGCGCTGTGGTGGAGCACCAGGCCGTCGCCGAGAATGCGGCCGAGCGGGCTGCGCGGATCGGTCGTGAGGGTGGCCCAGACGAAGTAGTGGTCCACGCCCGGCGGCAGCGGGACGTCGGCGGCGACCGCGGCCGCGAGGCTGTCCGGGTCGCGGCCGAGCCAGTCGTCGTCGAGCAGCGATCCGGCCCGCAGATCCCGGATGCCCGCCGAGCGACGCCGCAGCAGCCGTCCGAGCGCGTTGGTCTCCGGCCGGGCCGCCAGCACGGCGCTCGCATGGTGGGCCAGATTCTCCAGGGGCGCCCCGACGTGCGGTGTGCCGAGGCTGATGCTGGTGTGCAGCGTCCGCGGCCATACGTGGCCGCGCAGGCGTCCGTGATGCGCGGCGCTACGGGCCACCAGACCGCCCATCGAGTGCCCGATGAGGGTGAGGTCCTCGACCGGCACGGGCCAGAAGCGGACCAGATCGTCGAGTAGTTCGGCCAGGTCCTGCCCGTTGGTCGAGATCCGCCGTCCGGTGTTGTATCGAACGAAGACACTGGTGATTCCACGATTGGCGAGCCGCAGTTCGTAGGGTGCGCTGGTGCGCTGCCCGAGACGCCACGCGTGCTCGGTTTCCACCAGGCCGTGCAGGAAGACGGCGAGGCGGCCGCTCGCGCGCGGAAAAGCCCGGGCCAGGCCGTCGGCATCCGGGGTGACCGGACGCCCGGCGACGCGCACGGAGAGGTTTGCGGTCGCCAGTGGCGACTGCCGGGCGTCGAGCTCGTCGCCGATCAGTCCGTGGACCACGCCGAGGATGCCGGCCCCGGTGGTGGTCGACGAGGGCGCCGTGGCCAGCGGGAGGTCGGCGAAGCGTCCGCCGAGGCGGGCGGTGGCGGTGGTCGTCGTGCCGACGATGCGGTAGATCCCGTCGGTGAGCGGATCGTGCACGGCCTGCACGCGGGCGGCCGCGGGCCCGAGCGCGCGGCGCGCGATGGAGAAGGCTCGATCGGAGACGGCACGGTGCGTCCGGTGGATCCCCGCGGTCGCCGCGGCGGCTTCGGTCAGGCCGAGTTCGGTGAGCGCGCGCACCTCCGCGCGGCGTTGGGCGGCAGCGTCGATCATGGCCGTCAGTGTACGCCTGTGCACTGAACTCCGCGTTCGCGACGCTCGCACACGTTCGCGTCGGACGCGATCGACGCGAACGTGACCGGCGGACGCGAACGTGGCGTGGGGGAGCGAACGACGAGGGCCCGGACGCTGTGCGTCCGGGCCCTCGTCGATGGTGCGCAATACTGGGATTGAACCAGTGACCTCTTCCGTGTCAGGGAAGCGCTCTCCCACTGAGCTAATCGCGCGGGATCTGTGCAGTTGTTCGTCGTGGTGGAGGTGGCGACGGGAATCGAACCCGTGTGCACGGCTTTGCAGGCCGTTGCCTCACCACTCGGCCACGCCACCAAGCGCGAAGTGTCTTCCGGAATCTTCACCGCGAAGAAATCTCGCTCCGAGCGGATGACGGGATTCGAACCCGCGACCCTCACCTTGGCAAGGTGATGCGCTACCAGCTGCGCCACATCCGCATGTCGGTGAGCGGTCTTGTGGACTCTGTTGCTCACCGGCGAGAACAAACACTAGCGGCCAGGCGTCGGCAATTGCAAACTGGGGGCCGCCGAGCCCGCTGAACTGCGGGTATGTCGCCGACGGTGGGCCATGTCGCGACCCGTGCCTCGTGTCGCCGGCACTGCAGGACGTCGACACGAAGGACGGGTCGCGACACGTGGATCGCCGGGCCGGCGGCGCCGGGCTGGGAGCCGGCGGTGCGGGCGATGGGGCGGGGAGGGCGCGCGGTGGGGAAGGAGGGGGTGGATGCGAAAATCGGGGTCCGGCTGTGCCGGACCCCGATGATCGGTGGTGCGCAATACTGGGATTGAACCAGTGACCTCTTCCGTGTCAGGGAAGCGCTCTCCCACTGAGCTAATCGCGCGGGATGGATGAAGTTGTGTTCCATCGTAGAGGTGACGACGGGAATCGAACCCGTGTACACGGCTTTGCAGGCCGTTGCCTCACCACTCGGCCACGTCACCACGGTTTTCACGCCGAAGGTTTTCACACCGGGCGGGCCACGAACTCGCAGAGCGAGACGTGCTCGCTGTCGAGCGGATGACGGGATTCGAACCCGCGACCCTCACCTTGGCAAGGTGATGCGCTACCAGCTGCGCCACATCCGCACGCTGGTGAACTTCGTCTTGTGGACTGCTGCTCACCAACGGGACAGAACATTAACCACTCCGACGTCGGTTGCACAAATCGGGTGGTCAGCGACTTACACGCGTGTGTTTTCGCAGCCTGATCGACGATTGCCCGCTCGTCGGCCCCGAAAACGGGGTCCGCGCCCGGCCCGAGCACTGGATTTGGTGCCCGCCGGATCGGTGTGTAATCTCGTTCCTCGTGTGAAGGGTTAACCCCGAACACCGCACACGGTCCCGTGGCTCAGTGGAAGAGCGTCCCGTTCACACCGGGAAGGTCGCTGGTTCGATCCCAGCCGGGACCACCACAAGACCCCCTGCTTACGCAGGGGGTCTTTTGTTTTCCCCGCATGTCGCGACCCGTGCTTCGTGTCGCCGACGCTGCAGGACGGCGACACGAAGGATGGGTCGCGACATGGCGGAGTGCTGTGCAGGGAGACGGCGGAATCGTCGTCCTTTCGACTGAATCCGCGCTCGATCGCACCTCGGTGTTCTGGGCGCGCGCTTACTGTCGGCAACTGTCCAGACCGACAACCCTCTCGAAGGAGATCTCGCTCCATCATGCGTAAATCAATGGCCGGTGGCCTCGCGGTAGGCGCGGCACTGATCGCCGCTTCATTCCTGTCCCCCGGCGGCCTCCTCCGCGGCCACGTTCACCGACTCCGACCGAGTGATCGTGAAGGTCAACGGCACGGATGCGACGGTGACCGTGACGGCGCCGAAGAGCAACCTCTGCAGCACTGACCTCTTCCGCGGGGACGCCAAGTCGCTGGCACGCCAATTCGAGGCGGTTGACGTCGACGACAACTCCAGTGGCACGCCCTATGAGGAGCTGCGGGTTAACGCCGGACTCCCACCAGTGCACGTGGTGGACCCGGAGTTCGCTGACGTCACGATCGGCCTCCAGCCCAAGAATTCGCCGGCTACCACGACCTATTCACTGGCTTCCCAACCGGCCGGTACCTACACGGCGGCTGCGTTCTGCGTCGGTCTCAAACGCACGGAAGACGGCATCATCGGGGTTCCCGGTAGCGACAGCATCCACCTGAAGTCGTTCACGATCGGGGGTGCGCCGGGGGTTCCGGGCACTCCGGATGCGGGCGGCTCGGGCAGCCTGGACACCGGCTCGCTCGGCAAGCTCTTCGGCTGACCGCACTCCTCGCGAGTCGCCGCCGACGACGACGAAGCTGCCGCAGACACCGTGGGTGTCTGCGGCAGCTTCGTTCCGGTCAGCTCCGGGGGAGCGTGGGATGGACCGCGTTCCAGTTCATCGCCTTCTCCGCTGCGGACGCCAGCCGGAAGACGGTGAGGTCGTCGTAGGCGGGTCCGACCAGCTGGACACCGGTCGGCACGCCGGTCGACGGCGAGAACCCGGACGGCACCGACGCGACGGGCAGCATGCTGAGCAGGTTGAACGGGTAGGTCATCGCCCAGCTCAGGTAGGCCGGCGCGGGGCGGCCGTCGATGCTGAACGAGTCGCTGTCGTTGTCGTGATCGGCCGCCACCGAGGGGACGGCGAGGGTGGGGGCGATCACTGCGTCGTAGGAATCGAAGACGCCGCGGATGGCCGTGTACATCTCGGCCCGCGTGACGTTGACGTCGTAGAACTCCTTCAGGCTGCGCCGTGAACCGCTCTCGATCAGCTTCACCACGAACGGATCCAGGTCGTCGCGGTGGTCGGTCAGCTGATCGCCCGCCAGGGACCAGAACAGGCCCTCCCAGTTGACGAGCCAGGCTTCGAAGGCGCTCTCATCCCAGTCCAGCGACACCTCGTCGACGATGCCGCCGAGTCCTTCGAGCGTGGCGGCGAAGGCTTCGGTGTTGGCCCGCACCTCGGCGGACACGTCGAAGTAGCCCAGGTCCATCGACAGCGCGACGCGCATGCCCTCGACCGGCGCGAACGTGTCGGGCAGGGTGAGCGATTCGCGCAGGGTGTGCGGATCGTCGGGGTGCAGCCCGGACATGACGTTCTGCATCAGGGCGGCATCGGCGACGCTGCGGGTCAGCGGGCCGTAGTGCAGCACCCGCTCGCTGGGATGTTCCCGGTCGGTGGGGTTGCGCCCGAACGGCGCCTTGTAGCCGACGATGCCCGACGCCGAGGCCGGAATGCGGATGGAGCCGCCGCCGTCGGTGCCGTCGGCGATGGTCGTCAGGCCGGCGGCCACGGCCGCACCCGCGCCGCCCGAGGAGCCGCCGGGGCTGAACTCCGGATTCCAGGGGTTGCGCGTGACGCCCCACAGCGGGCTGTGCGTGACGCCGGCGTGCGCCTGCTCGGGCGTCGTGGTCCGGCAGTGCATGATGGCGCCGCCGTCCAGGAGTTGTTGGACCGCCGGAGCCGTCTGGTCCGGGCGGAAGTCGGCGAAGACGCGCGAACCGTAGGTGGTGATCTCGCCCTCGACCGAGTGCCAGTCCTTGATGGCGCACGGAACGCCCTCGAGCGGGCGTGCCGAATCCGGATCGGTGGCGTAGGTCTTCTCGGCCTCCGCGGCCTGCGTCAGCGCGCGGTCGAAGTACTCGTACGTGATGCAGTTGAGCGTGGGGTTCCACGCCTCGGCCTGGGCGATCACCGCCTCCATCAGCTCCACCGGCGACAGGCTGCGGTCGCGGAACCGGGCGATCGCTTCGGTGGCCGTCAGGTAGGCCAATTCGGTGTGGTCGGACATGGTCGCACTCCTTGAGAGGTTGTCGATGTGGTGTGCGCCACTGTGGTCGAGGGGGTGTCCGTCCCACATCGGTCATATGACCTATCCCACAAACTGTGAAGATTGCTAGGTTGGGCACGGAGGGGAGGGGGTGCGACGGCGCGAAGGAAGGCAGGTGCTGCGGGTGAAGCGGGATCAGATCCGTGCGATCGGCGAGATCGCGTCGACCGTCACCGAGGTACTGCACCACGACGCGCAGGTCGCCGACCTGATCGCACCCCTGCAACGGCTCACCGGCTGCGACGCGATCATGCTGGCCTCGCGGAACCCCTTCGGCGACGTCCATCGCCCGATTTGCCACGACGGCTACAGCCCGCCGCTGCTGGCCTTTCTGCACCGCCAGTACCTGAGCTGCCCCAGCTATTCGCGGGCCGCGGGCAACTTGCTGCCGATGCGCATGCGCGATTTCGGGTCGACTTTCTATCAGACGCAGGTGTACGAGAAGTTCCTGCATCCGGCCGGGTACCGGGAAGGCGTCACCCTGGTGTTGCGGGGCGCCGGCGAGCAGGTCTCCGGGCTGTTGACGATGAACTTCGAGCACGCGCAGCAGGCCGACGATCATGTGCGCGACGGCCTCGACATGGTCGCCGGTGCGCTGGGACGCCTCTGCGACCTGTCCACGGAACCGTGGTGGCTCGCCCGCCGACTGGATGCCGCCGCGGCCGCATTCCTCGTCGACGCGAGCGGGGCCACGCTCCGGGTGCGGCCGCACAGTGGGCACTCCTCGGTGGTCTCGGCCCCGCAACCCGAGGCGATCGCGGCCGCCCGCGCGCTGCTCGACGGCGGCGCGGGCCACGGGCGCGAGCTGCGCGGCTACGTGCAGGCCCGCGACGCCTGGCACCGGGTGCACGTGGTCATCACCACCGCGGGCGGCCAACGCGCGGCGCTCCTGCTGGTGCAACCGGACTCGTTGCCCTTCGGCCTGACCCGCAGCGAACTCGATGTCCTGACGCTGATCGCCATGGGGATGACCAACAAGGACATCGGGCATCGTCTGGACGTGAGCGCGCGCACCGTGGGTGCGCACGTCGCGCATGTGATCGACAAGACCGGCCTGGACAACCGCACGTCACTGGCGGCGTGCGCGGTGCGAGACGGACTGCTCCGGATCGGGCTGCTCCTCTGAACATTTGACGCCCTGGACTTCTGCTCTTGCGAGACCATCGGGCGCAGGCGCCGGCGGAGATGCGGAACAGATGACCGGCGGACCGAAGGCGAGACTGATTCGGGTGCTTCGGGCAGAATGGCGGCGGTGGGCGTCGACGTGGTCGGCGCCGGGGAGGAAAGGTGGGGGCCGTCGATGGACGCGGAATCGGTGAACGTGGAGGCCCGCGACGTCCCGGTGGCGGATCCCCGCCCCGAACGCCGGAACCGGACCCGCCGACAGCGTCTGAAGATCCGGTTCCGACAGGAGCGGTACAAGATGCGGTTGAACCCGCATTGGAATCGCACCTATCGGGCCGGTGTCGGCGCCGTCGGCACGCTGATGATCCTGTGCGGCGCCGTGATGGTGCCCCTGCCCACCCCGGGCTTCGGATGGATCCTGATCTTCCTGGGTCTGGCCGTCCTGTCCTCGGAGTTCGTCTGGGCGCAGCGCCTGAGCCACTGGGTGCGCCGCGGGTACGACTGGGTGCGTCACCACTACAACCGGCTCAGTCTGCCCGCCAAGATCGGGGCGATCGTCGCGCTGGTGATCCTCCTCCTGGTGATCCTGTGGCTGTTCGGCATGTTCGGCACCGCCGCGTCGTGGGTCGGCATCGAGCGCGACTGGTTGCGCGGACCGATCATGGGCTGAGGTCCGCTCCGGCCCGGCGCACCGTCGGTCCGGCGCGCCCCGCCCCGACGCGGGGGCGCCGGGCGTAATCTCGCCTCGTGCACGAGGACTCGGGCGCGCCGCGCCTCCGATCGATCGCCACCGGAACGGTGGCGGTCTCGTGCGTCCTGGCCGTGGCGGCGATCGCCTGGCATCTGTGGGCCGTGCCGATCACCGAGCCCGGCTACGGCTTGTTCACCAACGGCATCGACACGAAGGTCTATCGCGGCGGCGCCCTGGCCGTCCTGCACGACACGCCGCTGTACAGCGAACCCGTCTACAAGATGTGGCAGTTCACCTATCCGCCGTTCGCGGCGCTGGTGATGGTCCCGTTGGGCCTGCTCGGACCGTACGAGGCGTTCCGGCTGATGAACGCGGTCAACGTGCTCTGCCTGGTGCTGCTGATCTTCCTGACCCTGCGGGCGCTCCGGTTCCGCCGCGACGGGCGCTTCTGGCTCACCGTTGCCGCGCTCACGGTGGCCGTCACCGTGCTCGAACCGGTCCGCACCACCATCTGGAACGGTCAGATCAACCTGGTCTTGGCGGTCCTCGTCGTCGGGTGCCTCACGCTGCCGCTGGGGCGTTGGCGCGGCCTCGGGGTGGGACTGGCCGCGGGCATCAAGCTCACCCCGCTGTTCTTCGTCGGCTATCTGGCGGTCACCCGGCAGTGGCGCGCGGCGGCGACCGCGGTGGGTGTGTTCGCCCTGACCGTGCTGATCGGGCTGGTGGTGCTCCGGGATCAGGCCGTCGAGTTCTGGAGCGGCATCGGACGCGACACCTCCCGGATCGGGCCGGTCGACGCGGTGGCCAACCAGTCGTTCAACGGCTTCTTCGCCCGGCTCGGGACAGTGGGGGTGTGGCAGGCGCCCACCTGGCTGTGGTTGCCGGTGGGGGCGGTACTGGCGGCGCTGGGGCTGTACGGCGCGTGGCGCGCCCATCGGGCCGGCGCCGAGATGCTGGCGATCACCCTCACCGGCCTCACCGCGTGCGCGGTGTCACCGTTCTCCTGGGGCCATCATTGGATCTGGCTGGTGCCGCTGCTGGTGATCGCCCTGGTGCAGGCGGTCGACGCCGCGCGCCGGGACCGGCCGTGGACCTGGCTGTGGTGGCTGGCGCCGGCCGCGGTGGTCGCCGTGGGCTACTCGTGGCGGGTGCGGGCGGTGGAGGGCGACGTCGCCCGGTGGCGCTTCGGCAGCTACCGACTGTTCTGGCCGCCCGACCACGACGTCTGGGGCCGGGTGCTCGGTGTGATCGACGGCGGCTCGTACCTTTGGGTGTTTCTCGCAACGCTGGGGGTCACGCTGTGGTGGACTGCGCGAGCCGACCCGATACGATTCAAGCCGAACGACGTCGTCGCACCGACGAGGCCGTCCTGACCGAAGCTGATCGCCGATCGTCGCTGAACCCCGATCGCGAAGTACACCGAGGAGTCCCCGCCGTGCCCGACCAAGCCGCGCCCGACCGAGTCGCACTACCGGAATCGTTCCGGGTCCCGGCCGGCACCACCGCGGGCGAAGCCATGCGTGAGCTGGATCTGCCGAACAAGGGCCCGCAGGCCGTCGTCGTGGTCGCCGAGGCCGACGGCACTCTGCGCGATCTGGCGTGGGCGCCGACGGTGGACACCGACGTCGCGCCGGTGCCGGCCGATTCCGAGGCCGGCCGCAGCGTGATCCGGCACTCGGCGGCACACGTGCTGGCGCAGGCCGTGCAGGCCGTCAACCCGGACGCCAAGCTGGGCATCGGCCCGCCCGTCAAGGACGGCTTCTACTACGACTTCGACGTCGCCGAGCCGTTCACTCCCGAGGACCTGCGGGCCCTCGAGAAGAAGATGAAGCAGATCATCAAGTCCGGTCAGCGCTTCTCCCGTCGCGTGTACGAGAGCAAGGACGCCGCCCGCGCCGAACTGGCCGGCGAGCCCTACAAGCTGGAACTGATCGACGACAAGGGCGCCGCCGACGACGACGAGATCATGGAGGTCGGGGGCGGCGAGCTGACCGCCTACGACAACGTGAATCCGCGCACCGGCGACGTGATCTGGAGCGACCTGTGCCGCGGGCCGCACGTGCCCACCACCAAGTACATTCCGGCGTTCACCCTGACCCGCAGCTCGGCGGCCTACTGGCGCGGCGATCAGAGCCTGGCCGACCTGCAGCGCGTGTACGGCACCGCCTGGGAGTCCACCGAGGCCATGGACGCCTACCTGGACCTGCTGGCCGAGGCCGAGAAGCGCGACCACCGTCGCCTGGGCAGCGAGCTGGACCTGTTCAGCTTCCCCGACGAGCTGGGTTCGGGCCTGCCGGTGTTCCACCCCAAGGGCGGCATCATCCGCCGCGAGATGGAGGACTACTCGCGTGAGCAGCACGCCGCGGCCGGGTACGAATTCGTCAACACCCCGCACCTGACCAAGGGTCAGCTGTTCGAGACCTCCAAGCATCTCGAGTGGTACGCCGACGGGATGTTCCCGCCGATGCACCTGGATGCGGAGTACAACGAGGACGGCACGCTCCGCAAGCCCGGCCAGGACTACTACGTCAAGCCGATGAACTGCCCGATGCACAACCTCATCTTCAACTCGCGGGGCCGCAGCTATCGGGAGCTGCCGCTGCGCCTGTTCGAGTTCGGTGCGGTGTACCGGTACGAGAAGTCCGGCGTGGTGCACGGCCTGACGCGGGCCCGCGGCTTCACCCAGGACGACGCCCACATCTACTGCACGCAGGAGCAGGTGGTCGAGGAACTGGGCACCACCCTGACCTTTGTGCTGCAGCTGCTCAAGGACTACGGCCTGGACGACTTCTACCTGGAGCTGAGCACCAAGGATCCGGAGAAGTACGTCGGCACCGACGAACTGTGGGATGAGGCCACCGAAACCCTGCGCGGCGTCGCCGAGGCCTCCGGCCTGGAGCTGGTGCCCGATCCGGGCGGCGCGGCCTTCTACGGCCCCAAGGTCTCGGTGCAGGTCAAGGACGCACTCGGACGCACCTGGCAGATGTCGACCATCCAGCTCGACTTCTTCCTGCCGGAGCTCTTCGACCTCGAGTACACCGCCTCCGACGGCACCAAGAAGCGCCCGGTGATGATCCACCGCGCGCTGTTCGGGTCCATCGAGCGTTTCTTCGGCGTGCTCACCGAGCACTACGGCGGCGCGTTCCCGGTGTGGCTGGCGCCGGTCCAGGTGGTCGGTATCCCGGTGGCCGAGGCCTTCGCCCCGCACCTGGAGTCGGTGGTGCACCGGCTCAAGGGACGACGCGTCCGCGCCGAGGTGGACCACTCCGACGACCGGATGCAGAAGAAGATCCGCAACCACACCACCGCCAAGGTGCCGTTCATGCTGCTGGCCGGCGAGCGCGACGTGGAGGCGGGCGCGGTGAGCTTCCGCTTCCGGGACGGCACCCAGCTCAACGGCGTGCCGGTGGACGAGGCCATCGTCGCGATCGACGAATGGGAGGAGTCGCGCCGCAACGACTCGCCGACCGCCGAGACGATGGGCGCCATGCTCGAGGTGGCCAGGAAGCGCCGATGAGCGACCCGCTACAGCGGTTGTGGACACCGCATCGGATGAGCTACATCACCGCGGCGCCGCCGCGGACCACCAGCGACGGCGAGACCCTCAGCGGGCACCCGTTCCTGGACATTCCGCGGATGAGCGACGAGGAGGGTCTCATCATCGCGCGCGGCGAGAGCGTGTACGCGGTGCTGAACCTGTACCCGTACAACCCCGGTCACACGATGGTGGTCCCGTACCGCCAGGTGGCCGACCTGGAAGACCTCACCCCGGCCGAGTCGGCCGAGCTGATGGAGTTCACCCAGCTCACCGTCCGCACCATCAAGTCGGTGTCCAACCCGAACGCCTTCAACGTGGGCCTCAACCTCGGGGCCGCCGCCGGCGGCTCGCTGTCGGAGCACCTGCACCAGCACATCGTGCCGCGCTGGACCGGCGACGCGAACTTCATCACCGTCGTCGGGGGCACCAAGGTGATCCCGCAGCTGCTGCAGGACACGCGCGCGCTGCTGGCCGAGGCCTGGAAGGCGCTGGGGGAGCGGGAGTGATCAGTTTCAAAGGGCGCATCGTCGTCTCCAAGGTGACCGACCCGCTGGGCCGGTTCCTGCTGCGCCTCGGTCTCACCCCGGATGCGATGACCCTGATCGGCACGGTGGCCACGGTCGCCGCGGCGATCGGCCTGTTCTCGCAGGGCTATCTGTTCGCCGGCGCCGTCGTGTGCTGGGCGTTCGTGATGGTCGACATGGTCGACGGCGCGATGGCCCGCGCCCGCGGCGGCGGCACCCGTTTCGGGTCGGTGCTCGACGCCACCTGCGATCGCATCGCCGACGGCGCCATCTTCGGCGCCCTGGCCTACTGGGCCGCGGTGGTGCGGCCGCACTCGCTGCTGCTGATCGCCACCCTGATCTGCCTGGTCACCTCGCAGGTGATCTCCTACGCCAAGGCGCGCGCGGAGGCCGCGGGCCTGCAGGGCGACGGCGGCCTGATCGAGCGGCCCGAACGGCTCATCATCGTCCTGGTGGGCGCGGGCTTCACCGGCATGCCCGGCCTGCACCTGACGTGGGCGATCCACGTCGCGATGTGGGTGCTCGCGGTCGCCAGCGTGATCACCGTGGGGCAGCGGATGTGGTCGATCTACACCTCGCCCGGCGCCCGGGAGCTGATCCCCATGTCGGGTGCACCCGTCGCCGACGACGTGGAGACCCCCTGATGGCGGCCTGGCAGGAGCGTCTGGCCGATCTGGGCTATCGCGCCGGATGGGCGGCCGTGCGGCACGCCCCGGAGTCGTGGGCCCGTCGCGGTTTCGACGTCGTCGGTTCGCTGGCCGCCCGCGGCGGCGGCCCCGAACAGCTGCGCAAGAACCTCTCGCGGGTCATCGGCACCACGCCCGAGCAGGTGCCCGACGCCCTCGTGGAGCAGTCCCTGCAGTCCTATGCGCGGTACTGGCGGGAGGCCTTCCGGCTGCCCAGCACCGACCCGGCCGAGATCGTGGCCGCCACCCTCATGTCCGACGAGGACCGTGCGCTGGTGGACGAACTCGCCACCGGCGGGCGCGGCCTGATCTTCGCGCTGCCGCACTCGGGCAACTGGGACACCTGCGGGGTGTGGCTGGTGGCCCACCACGGCCAGTTCTCCACGGTGGCCGAACGCCTCAAGCCGGAATCGCTGTTCAACCAGTTCGTGGCCTATCGCGAGTCGCTCGGCTTCGAGGTGTTCCCGCTGACCGGCGGCGAGCAGCCGCCGTTCGAGATCCTCGCCCAACGTCTGCGCGCCGGCGGCATCGTCTGCCTGATGGGCGACCGCGATCTGTCCGACCACGGCGTCCCGGTGACCTTCTTCGGCGAGACCACGCGCATCCCGGCCGGTCCGGCCAAGCTCGCGGTCTCCACCGGCGCGACCCTGGTGGCCGTGCACCACAGCTATCCGGACGCGCACACCTCCAAGATGGTCCTCACGCCCATCGAGGTGGACGAGGTGGCCGCCACCACGCAGCGGCTGGCCGACGCCTTCGCCGCGGGCATCGCCACCGCCCCCGCCGACTGGCACATGCTGCAGCCGCTGTGGGAGGCCGACTGGTCGGCCGCCCGCCGGGAGCGGTTGGCATGAAGATCGGGATGATCTGCCCGTACTCGTTCGACGTGCCGGGCGGTGTGCAGGCGCACGTGGTCGAGCTGGCCGAGGTCTTCATCAGCCGCGGCCACACGGTGCGGGTGCTGGCCCCGGCCGCGCTGGACACCGATCTGCCCGACTACGTCGACTCCGCCGGACCGGCGCTGGCGATCCCGTACAACGGCTCGGTGTCCCGGGTGAACTTCTCGCCCAAGGGTCTGCGGCGGCTGCGGAAGTGGTTGGCCGACAACGAGTTCGACGTCCTGCACGTCCACGAACCGAACGCCCCGAGCCTGTCCATGCTGTCGCTGATGGTCGCCACCGGGCCCATCGTCACCACCTTTCACACCGCCACCACCAAGTCGCTGTGGCTGTCGTTGTTCGACGGCATGCTGCGCCAGTTCCGGGAACGGATCACCGGCAAGATCGCGGTGTCCGAGCTCGCGCGCCGCTGGCAGATGGAGTCGCTCGGCAACGACGCGGTGGAGATCCCCAACGGCATCAACGTGGCCCAGTTCGCGCAGGCCGAGCCCCTCGACGGGTACCCGCGTCCGGGTCGCACCCTGGTCTTCCTCGGCCGTTTCGACGAACCCCGCAAGGGCATTGACATCCTGATGCGGGCGCTGCCGCGCATCGTCGAGCACTACCCGGACATCACGGTGCTGGTGGTCGGCGGCGGCGACGGCAAGGCCCTCACCCGGCGCGCCGGCGAGCTGTCCGGGCACCTGGAGTTCACCGGCATGGTCGACGACCGGACCAAGGCCCGGGCGCTGCGCAGCGCCGACGTCTACGTGGCGCCCAACCTGGGGGGCGAGAGCTTCGGCATCGTGCTGGTGGAGGCCATGGCCGCGGGCGCGGCGGTGGTCGCCAGCGACCTGGTGGCCTTCGGCCGGGTCCTCGACGAAGGCGCGGCCGGCACGCTGGTGGAGACGGGCTCGCCGGTGGCGCTCGCCGACGCCGTGATCGGGCTGCTCGACGACGAGGACGCGCGGCAGGCACAGATCGAGCGGGGACGTCGACGCGCCGACCTGTACGACTGGTCGCGGGTGGCCGACGAGATCGAGAAGGTGTACGAATCGGTCACGCTGGGCGCGGGCCCGGTGGTGGTCTCGGATTGAGCGGATCGCGATGACACTCGGGGACTGGGGTCTCACGGCCGCGGTGGTGCTGGTCGGCGGCGCGCTGATTTGGCTGGCGATCCTGGCCGCCACCCGCGCGACCAGGCTCAACCGCCTCAACATCCGGGTCGATCTGGCCCGGGCGTCGCTGCTGGCCGCGCTGGATCGGCGCGCCGTCGTCGCCCGGGCGATCGCGTCCACCAGCGCCGATCCCGCCTTGGCGGCGGCGCTGACCGCCGCCGCCGACAGCGCCGAGGACGCCGCACCCGTCGACCGCGAGCCCGCTGAGAACCGCCTCACCACGGTGCTGGCGCAGACCGATCTCGCCGACCGGCCGCCCGCGCTGACGGCGGAGCTGGCCGACGCGCAGGCCCGCGTGAGTATCGCGCGCCGGTTCTACAACGACTCCGTGCGCGATGCCCGCACCCTGGCCTCGCGTCGAATGGTCCGGATCCTGCGTCTGGGCGGCCACGCGCAGCAGCCCGAGTATTTCGAGATCAGCGAACGCGTCGGTTCCGGCTGACCCGCCGGAGACAGTTCCCGATGGCATCGGCAATACTGTTCGCACGGCGTGCGCTCAGGGAGCACTAGGCTTTCGGCGGCGTCACCAGAAGGCGGCGTCGGCCGCACCCGCAGAACATTCAGGAGCACCCACGTGAGCACCGAGCCCACCACCACCGCCACTGCCACCGGCACCGCGCGCGTCAAGCGCGGAATGGCCGAGATGCTCAAAGGCGGCGTGATCATGGACGTGGTGACCCCGGAGCAGGCCAAGATCGCCGAGGACGCCGGCGCCGTCGCCGTGATGGCGCTCGAGCGCGTGCCCGCCGACATCCGGGCCCAGGGCGGCGTGTCCCGGATGAGCGACCCGGACATGATCGACGGCATCATCGAGCAGGTCTCGATCCCGGTCATGGCCAAGGCACGGATCGGCCACTTCGTGGAAGCACAGATCCTGCAGAGCCTGGGCGTGGACTACATCGACGAGTCCGAGGTGCTGACCCCGGCCGACTACGCCAACCACATCGACAAGTGGGCCTTCACCGTGCCCTTCGTCTGCGGCGCCACCAACCTCGGTGAGGCCCTGCGCCGCATCACCGAGGGCGCGGCGATGATCCGCTCCAAGGGCGAGGCCGGCACCGGCGACGTCTCCAACGCCACCACTCACATGCGCAAGCTGCGCGACCAGATCCGCTGGCTCGGCTCGCTCCCCGAGGACGAGCTGTACGTGGCGGCCAAGGAACTGCAGGCCCCGTACGAGCTGGTCGCCGAGGTGGCCCGCGAAGGCAAGCTCCCGGTCACGCTGTTCACCGCGGGCGGCATCGCCACCCCGGCCGACGCGGCGATGATGATGCAGCTGGGCGCCGAGGGCGTCTTCGTCGGCTCGGGAATTTTCAAGTCGGGCAACCCGGAGCAGCGCGCCGCAGCTATCGTCAAGGCGACCACGTTCTACGACGATCCCGATGTGCTGGCTCAGGTCTCGCGCGGACTCGGCGAGGCGATGGTCGGAATCAATGTCGACGAGATTCCGCAGCCGCACCGGCTGGCTGAGCGCGGCTGGTGATTCGCGGATTTCGCGCTCTACGGCGAACAGGGGACGAGTCGATGACGGATGGGGCGATCCTGCGGGACACCTCGGCCACCGGTACCGATGAGGTGGAGGGCCTGCGTCTGGAATGGGCGGTGGCCTGCCACGTCGGAAAGGTGCGGTCCACCAACGAGGACGCGGCCATCGCCGCGCCCGGCCGGTACCTGCTGGCCGACGGCATGGGCGGTCATGAGAGCGGGGAGCTGGCCAGCGAAGCGGCGCTGGTGACCCTCGCCGCGGCCCCGGTCGGGGTGTCGCTGGCTCAGACCTCCGGCGCTCTGGAGGGACTGCTGGTGCAGGCCCAGGAGCGGATCGGTGCGTTGGAGGGCGATTCGGCGCGGCGCGCCGGAACCACCGCCACCGGCGTGGTGCTGGCCACCGAGCACGGTGCCCCGCAGTGGGTGGCGTTCAACATCGGCGACTCCCGTACCTACCTGCTGACCGGGGATCGTCTGCGCCCGGTGAGCGTGGATCATTCGCAGGTGCAGGAGCTGGTCGACAGCGGTGTCCTCACGCCCGAGCAGGCACGGGTGGATCCGCGGCGCAACGTGATCACCCGGGCCCTCGGGGCCGGGATGGCCACGCCGCGGGCCGACTACTACGCCTTTCCCGCGCGGCCCGGCGACACGGTCCTGCTGTGCTCGGACGGGCTCAACGGTGAACTGACCGACGCCGAGGTCGCCGCCGCCGTGGCCGCGGCCGACGGCGACCTCGAGGTGGCCGCGCAGGCCCTCATCGAGTGCGCCCTCGACAGCGGCGGCCACGACAACATCACCGTCGTGCTGGTGCGCATCGCCGCCTAGCGCCTGCGCGGGGCCGCATCGGTCCTACGTCAGCATCGGCACCTCGAGGGCCACGGCGGGCACCCCGAAGGCGTCGACCAGGTCGTCGGCCAGCGGCCGCAACCGCTCGCACAGGTCGTTGACGCCGCGGCGGACGGCCTTGGCCCGTTCCACCGACACGAAGCGGTGCATCAGGAACCAGCCGAGGTCGTCCTCCAGGGTGGAATAGACGAACAGGTCGCGGACCAGCGCCAACGCCTCCCGCTGCGGCGCGTCTTCGGGGAGGGCGTCGATCGCCGTCTCGAAGGCCTCCAAGGCCAGCCGATCGATGTGGGCGCGTCCGGCCTTGATCAGGTGATCCTGCGTCTGGGTGAACACCTCGAAGGCGTCCACGTCGTCGTCGCCGGCGCGCCGCATCCGGGCCGCGACGGTGCGGACCAGATGATCCTCGCGGCCGCCGAGCAGGGCCAGCTGCGTCTGGTAGTCGGTGAGGTCGCTGTCCTCGGGGGACTCGTCGGAGGAGTCGCGCACCGACTGCAGGATCTGTCGGACGGCGGTCTTCTCCAGGGCGACGTCGCGGGCCATGGACGCGGCGAAGCGGACCCAGCCGACGGTGTCGAGGTCGTCGACGTCGGCGGCGTACGCGGTGAGCAGATGCTTGGCCACCAGCTGGGTCAGCACCAGGTTGTCGCCCTCGAAGGTGGTGAACACGTCCAGGTCGTCGCGGATCAGCGGCAGTCGGTTCTCGGCCATGTACCCGGCCCCGCCGCAGGCGGTGCGGGCCTCGATGGCCGCCCGCGAGGCCAGGTCCGAGTGGCCCACCTTGATGGCGGCGGCCATCGTCTCCAGGCGGCGCATCACGTCGGGGTCGACGCTGTCGGCGGGCGCCGACTGCACCTCGTGCAGCTGCGCCGTCACCTCGTTCTGCGCCAGCGCGAAGGCGTAGGCCCGCGCTACCAGGGGCAGCAGCCGCCGCTGGTGCGCGCGGTAGTCCAGCAGCAGCATCTCGCCGCCGTCGCCGGGCCCCTCGAACTGTCGCCGGTGCAGCGCGTACTTCACGGCCAGGGTCAACGCCAGGCGACCGGCCGCACCGGCGGACGCTCCCACGGTCACCCGGCCGCGGACCAGGGTGCCCAACATCGTGAAGAAGCGCCGGTTGTCCGACTCGATCGCACTGCTGTAGGTGCCGTCGGGGGCGACGTCGGCGTACCGGTTGAGCAGGGCGGTGCGCGGAATCCGGACCCGGTCGAACAGGATGCGGCCGTTGTCCACGCCCGGCAGCCCGCCCTTGTAGCCGCAGTCGGAGGTGGTGACCCCCGGCAGGTCGTTGCCGTCGGCGTCGCGCAGGGGCACCACGAAGCAGTGCACCCCGTGCCCGGTCTCCTCCTGGCCGGGACCAGCGGTGCGCAGCTGGGCGAAGACCGCGGCGTAGCGGGCGTGCGCTGCGGCCCCGCCGATGTAGTCCTTGCGGGCCGACGGGGTGGGGGAGTCGATGACGAATTCGCCGGTCGTGGCGTCGTAGGTGGCGGTGGTCTCCAACTGCTGCACGTCCGAGCCGTGGCCGGTCTCGGTCATCGCGAAACAGCCGAGCACGTCCAGGTCGATCAGGCCGGACAGGTACTCGCGGTGGTGCTCCCGGGTGCCCAGATTCTCGATGGCGCCGCCGAACAGGCCCCACTGCACGCCCGCCTTGACCATCAGCGACAGGTCGCCGTAGCCGAGGGTCTCGATCGCGGTGATGGCCGCGCCGGGATCGCCGGGCGCCCCGTCGGGGGCCGTGAAGCCCTGCGCGGGGAAGCCGAGCGGCACCATGGCGCGCATCGCCTCGAGCATCTGCGCGCGGTACTCGTCGAGCGGCACCCCGGCCCGGGGGACCACGCGGTCGGCCTGGATGTGCTCGCGCACCACCCGGCGCGTGTCGGCCCACCGGCCGTCGAGAACTTTCTGCAGAGAATGGGCGAGGGACGTGTCGGTGCTTGCCGTCATGGTTTTCAACCTACCGATCCCCGGCGGCCTGCGGACGGGTGCGATAATCGGCGGGTGTCCAGAATCGAGGAGATCCTTGCCGTCGAGCGGATCGACAATGACATCTACCGCGGTGGGGTCTTCCCGAGCGCGCTGCGCCGGACCTTCGGCGGGCAGGTGGCCGGGCAGGCGCTGATCTCGGCGACGAAGACCGTCGCCCCGGAGTTCGAGGTGCATTCGCTGCACGGGTACTTCCTGCGCCCGGGCAAGACCGATCGTCCGGCGGTGTTCCTGGTCGATCGGATCCGCGACGGGCGGTCGTTCGTCACTCGGCGGGTGACCGGCGTCCAGGACGGGGAAGCGATCTTCTCCATGTCGGCGTCGTTCCATCGCGTCGGCGACGAGGGCATCGAGCACCAGGACCGGATGCCGACGGCGGTGGCCCCCGAGGAACTGCCCGACGACAACGACACCATGACCGACGCGCAGCGCCATCTGTTCGCCGAATGGGAGAACTTCGACGTTCGTATCGTGCCGCGCGACCAGCTGGTGACGGCGCCCGGTCTGGCCGCGCAGCAGCGCGTGTGGTTCCGCTATCGCGACCGCCTGCCGGACGATCAGCTCCTGCACGTGTGCACCCTGGCCTACATGAGCGACATGACGCTGCTCGGTTCCTCGAAGACACCGCACCCGGACGCGCAGACCCAGACGGCCTCGCTGGACCACGCGATGTGGTTCCTGCGCCCGTTCCGGACCGACGACTGGCTGCTGTACGACCAGACGTCGCCGTCGGCCGGGGCCGGCCGCGCGCTCACGCAGGGCCGCATCTTCGATCGGCACGGCACCATGGTGGCCGCGGTGACCCAGGAGGGTCTGACCCGCTCCAACGTGCCCGCCGATCAGGTCTCCATCATGAAAAGCGGCTCGTGAGCCGGACGGTCGGCGTGCTGGCGCTGCAGGGCGACGTGCGCGAGCACGTGGCGGCCCTGACCGCCTGCGGGGTCCGGGCGGTACCGGTGCGGCGCGCCGCCGAGCTCGCGGCCGTCGACGGCCTGGTGCTGCCGGGCGGGGAGTCGACCACCATGAGCAGGCTGCTCGGGGTCTTCGACCTGTACGAGCCGTTGCGGGCGGCGCTGGCCGACGGCCTGCCCGCGTACGGCTCGTGCGCGGGGATGATCCTGCTGGCCTCCCGGATCTTGGACACCCGTGCCGACGCCCGCCACCTGGACGCCCTGGACATCACGGTGCGCCGCAACGCGTTCGGCCGGCAGGTGGAGTCCTTTGAAACCGACCTGGACCTGGTCGGCATCACCGACACCGCCGGCGCCGAGCCGATGCGGGCCGTGTTCATCCGAGCCCCCTGGGTCGAGGACGTCGGCGCCGGGGTCGAGGTCCTGGGCACCGTGCCGTCCGGACCCGCCGCGGGGCGTATCGTCGCGGTTCGGGGCGGTAATGTGCTGGCCACGTCGTTCCATCCCGAGGTCACCGGCGACCTGCGGGTTCACCAGTATTTCGTCGAGATGCTCTAAAGAAAGGCGAATCCACCATGGCTGGGCATTCCAAATGGGCCACCACCAAGCACAAGAAGGCGGTCATCGACGCCAAACGCGGCAAGATGTTCGCGAAGCTGGTGAAGAACATCGAGGTCGCGGCGCGTACCGGTGGCGGTGATCCGTCCGCCAATCCGACCCTGTTCGACGCCATCCAGAAGGCCAAGAAGACCTCGGTCCCGAACGACAACATCGAGCGCGCCCGCAAGCGCGGCGCCGGCGAGGAAGCCGGCGGCGCCGACTGGCAGAACATCACCTACGAGGGCTACGGCCCCAACGGCGTGGCGCTGCTGATCGAGTGCCTCACCGACAACCGCAACCGCGCGGCCAGCGAGGTGCGTATCGCCATGACCCGCAACGGCGGCAACATGGCCGACCCGGGGTCGGTGGCGTACCTGTTCACCCGCCAGGGCGTGGTGACCCTGCCCAAGGCCGATCTCAGCGAGGACGACGTCCTGACCGCGGTCCTCGACGCCGGGGCTGAGGAGGTCAACGACCTCGGCGAGGCCTTCGAGGTGGTGTGCGAGCCGACCGATCTGGTCGCCGTGCGGACGGCGCTGCAGGAGGCCGGGATCGACTACGACTCGGCCGAGCCCGACTTCCGCGCCTCGGTGCAGGTGCCGGTCGACGTCGACGGCGCCCGCAAGGTGCTCAAGCTGATCGACGCGCTGGAAGACTCCGACGACGTGCAGGACGTGTACTCCAACGTCGACATCAGCGATGAGGTGCTGGCGGAGCTGGAGAACGACTGACCGCGCCGCTCCCGCCGATCGTCCCACCCGTGCGCTAGAATCTCGAACAGTTGTTCGTGAGTGCGGAGGAGTTCGGCAGTGCGGGTGATGGGAGTGGATCCCGGGCTCACCAGGTGCGGTATCGCGCTGGTGGAGTCCGGGACCGGCCGCTCGGTGGTGGCTCTGGACGTCGACGTGGTGCGCACCCCGGCGTCCATGGAGCTGCCCGAGCGCCTACTGGCGATCTATGCGGCGGCCCAGCACTGGATCCGCACCCACTCGCCCGATGTGGTGGCCGTGGAGCGGGTCTTCGCGCAGCGGCAGGTGAGTACCGCGATGGGCACCGCGCAGGCGGCCGGCGTGGTGGCTCTGGCCGCGGCCCAGCACGACCTGCCGGTGCGCTTTCACACGCCCAGCGAGGTGAAGGCCGCGGTGACCGGCTCGGGCCGCGCCGACAAGGCGCAGGTCACCATGATGGTGACCAAGATCCTCGGCATGCAGCAGGCGCCGAAGCCGGCGGATGCCGCCGACGCGCTGGCGTTGGCGATCTGCCACTGCTGGCGCGGGCCTATCAACGACCGGATGGCCGAGGCCGCCGAGAAGGCCAAGGCGGCCCAGGAGGCGCATCGACGTCGCCTGGAGCAGGCGCGCACGGCGCAGGTGCAGCAGGCCCAGGCGCGGCAGACACAGGCACAACAGGAACAGGTGCGACAGGAAGTGGTGGGGCAGTGATTTCTTCGGTGACTGGCGAGATCATCGACATCGCCCTCGACCACACGGTGGTCGAATGCGCCGGTGTCGGTTACCGCGTGCTGGCCACCCCGCCCACGCTGGCCACCCTGCGGCGCGGTGAGCAGGTGCGACTGATGACGGCCATGGTGGTCCGCGAGGACTCGATGACCTTGTACGGCTTCACCGATCCGGACGCGCGCGAGCTGTTCGGGGTGCTGCAGACCGTCACCGGGGTGGGCCCGCGACTGGCCATGGCCACCCTGGCGGTGCTCGAGCCCGACCACCTGCGGCGCGCCCTGGCCGATTCCGACGTCAAGGCGCTGCAGACTGTGCCCGGCATCGGCAAGCGGGTGGCCGAGCGCCTGGTGGTGGAGTTGCGGGACAAGGTCGCCGCACCCGCCGGGACGGCCGGGGCCCCCGCCGCCGTCGGCGTGACCGCGGTCGGCGCCCAGGTGACCGAGGCGCTGATCGGGCTCGGGTTCACCGAGAACGCCGCCACCCAGGCCGTCGCCAAGGTGCTGGCCGACCAGCCGGAGGCCGATGCCCAGACGGCGCTGCGCACCGCGCTCGTCGGGCTCGGGCGACGCGGATGACCGGCGCGGCCGACGACGCCGAGCTGCTGGCGGCGATGTCGGTGCCGGGCGACTCGGAACTGGACAACAGCCTGCGGCCCAAGGCCCTCGGCGATTTCATCGGTCAGGCCAAGGTCCGCGAACAGCTCGAGCTGGTGCTGCACGCGGCCCGCAACCGCGGCCGCACCCCCGACCACATCCTGCTGTCCGGGCCGCCCGGCCTGGGCAAGACCTCGCTGGCGATGATCGTGGCCGCCGAACTCGGCGCGGCCATCCGCATCACCTCCGGCCCGGCGCTCGAACGCGCCGGGGATCTGGCCGCCATGCTGTCCAACCTCGTCGAGGGCGACGTCCTGTTCATCGACGAGATCCACCGGATCGCCCGACCCGCCGAGGAGATGCTGTACCTGGCGATGGAGGACTTCCGGGTCGACGTGGTGGTCGGCAAGGGTCCCGGGGCCACCTCCATCCCGCTCGACGTGGCGCCGTTCACGCTGGTCGGTGCCACCACCCGCTCGGGCGCACTGACCGGCCCGCTGCGCGACCGCTTCGGTTTCACCGCGCACATGGAGTTCTACGAGCCGGAGGAACTGGTGCGGGTGCTGCGCCGGTCGGCGTCGATCCTGGGGATCGACCTGTCCGACGACGCGGCCGCCGAGGTGGCCGGACGGTCCAGGGGCACGCCGCGCATCGCCAACCGGCTGCTGCGCCGGGTCCGGGACTACGCCGAGGTCCGCGGCGACGGCACCGTGGACCTGAGCGGGGCGCGCGCGGCACTGGCCGTCTACGACGTCGACGATCTGGGCCTGGACCGGCTGGACCGGGCCGTGCTGGGTGCGCTGGTCCGCGGTTTCGGCGGCGGACCGGTGGGCGTGTCCACCCTCGCCGTGGCGGTGGGGGAGGAGCCGGCCACCGTCGAGGAGGTCTGCGAGCCGTTCCTGGTGCGCGCGGGAATGGTGGCGCGCACCCCGCGCGGCCGCGTGGCCACGGCGGCGGCCTGGGCGCATCTGGGGCTCACGCCCCCGGCCGGGGCCCTGCATCCGGGACTGGGAGTGCGCGCCCGGGAGGACGCCGACCCGACGCTGTTCGAGGGCGGCGGCTCCGGCGCCTGAGCCGCCGCGCTCGGATCACCCCGACCCTGACGACAGGGCCGAACAGGTCCGCCTGGCACTATGGATCGCATGGATAGTCTCTTCCTGCCGCTCATGCTGGCACTGCTCGTGGTGTTCCTCTTCATCAGCTTCCGCAACCAGAAGAAGCGGACCAAAGCGATGGAAGAACTCAAGGCGCAGGCCGTACCCGGAGCCCGGATTCAGTTGAGCTCCGGCCTGTTCGGCACGGTGCACAGCGACGACGGCGGCGAGAGCATCGAGGTGGAGATCGCTCCCGGCGTGATCACCACGTGGAATCGCCTGGCCATCCGCGACGTGATCGCCGAGCAGTCCGTCGCGCCCGCCGAGGATGCCGTGCCCGAGGACGACGCCCCGAACGACGACACCCCGAACGAGGACACCCCGACCGACGGCGACTCGAAGGAACGTTAGGGCCCGACCCCGGGGACACTCCTCGGTGCCCGGCTGACCGACAACGACTAGAACGACAAGTAGGCTTTCCGCTCGTGAGCAATCCCACCCCACGTCCGCGCCGGACCGCGGCGCGCCGCGGCGTTCCGCCGTGGCAGCCGTTGACGGCTTTCCTGGTGCTGCTCGGTCTGGTGTACGCGCTGGTGTTCTTCACCGGCGGCGGTAAACCCGAACCGAAGCTCGGCATCGACCTGCAGGGCGGCACCCGCGTGGTGCTGACCGCCCGCACCGACGACGGCAAGGCGCCCCAGCGCGCGCAGCTCGACCTGGCCCGCCAGATCATCGAGCAGCGCGTCAACGGGCTCGGCGTCGGCGGCTCGGAAGTGGTGGTCAACGGCGACAACATCGTCATCACGGTGCCCGGCGACGACGGCAAGCAGGCCCGTGCCCTGGGCCAGACCGCTCGGCTGTACATCCGACCCGTCGATCCGATCGCCGGGGTCGCCAACGCCGCCCCGGCACCGGAGGAACAGGGGCCGCGACCCTCGGAGATGACCGCTCAGCAGCAGGCGGAGGCGATCGCCGAGCAGCGCAAGCTGCGGCAGGCGCCGGCCGACGCCGATCAGGCCCGGCTGCAGCAGCTGCGCGATCAGATGACCAAGGTCAGCTGCACCGCGGGTGATCCGCTGGTCGGTCACGACAAGCCCAACGAGTACCTCGTCGCCTGCGACGAGGACGGCAAGATGGTCTACCTGCTGGAGCCGATGATCATCGACGGCCGCGATGTGGAGAAGGCCTCGGCGGTGCAGAACGAGAGCGGCGCCTGGGTGGTCTCGGTGGATTACCGCGGCGAGGGTCGCAAGGCCTGGGCCGAGTACACCGGAGCCAACATCGGCCGCGACACCGCGGTGGTGCTGGACTCGAAGGTGGTCAGTGCGGCCACCATTCAGTCGCAGATCTCCGGCACCACCGAGATCAGCGGCAACTTCACCCAGGAGGAGGCCACCGCGCTGGCCAACGCCCTCAAGTACGGTTCGCTGCCGCTGTCGTTCAGCTCCTCGGAGGCCGAGACCGTCTCGGCCACCCTCGGGTGGCAGGCGTTGCGCGCGGCTCTGATCGCCGGCCTCATCGGTTTGATCGCGGTGCTGATCTACTCCCTGGCCTACTACCGGATGCTCGGCTTCCTGGCCGCCGGATCGCTGGTGCTGGCCGGCCTCATGGTCTACGGCATCATGGTGCTGCTCGGCCGCTGGATCGGCTTCACCCTGGACCTGGCCGGCATGGCGGGTCTGATCATCGGTATCGGCATGACCGCCGACTCGTTCGTCGTCTACTTCGAACGCATCAAGGACGAGATGCGTGAGGGCCGCAGCTTCCGTTCGGCGGTGCCGCGCGGTTGGGCGAGCGCTCGGCGCACCATCTGGACCGGTAACGCGGTCAGCTTCATCGCCTCCGTGGTGATCTACGCGCTCGCCGTCGGCGAGGTCCGCGGCTTCGCCTTCACCCTCGGTCTGACGACCATCCTCGACGTGCTCGTGGTGTTCCTGGTGACCCATCCGCTGGTCGAGTTGGCCACTCGCTCCGAGTTCCTGTCGCGACCCAGTATCAACGGCCTCGGCGCGGTCAGCGAGGTGGCCCGCTCGCGGCGCCTGGCGGCGAGTAAGAGCTCGGCGAAGGAGTCGATTCGATGACCCAGCAGCAACCACCGACTCCGGCGGATCTGGACGAATCCGCGCCCACCGTCTTCGGGGACAGTTCCTTCGAGTCGGACAAGGACCGGGGCTTCTTCTCCCGTCTCTACAGCGGCACCGGCGCCTTCGACATCATCGGCAAGCGTCGTCGCTGGTACACGGTGTCCGCGCTGATCCTGCTGATCTGCGTGCTGTCGATGGCCTTCCGCGGGTTCACCCTCGGCATCGACTTCGAGGGCGGCACGCAGATCTCGCTGCCCAACAAGGCCCCGATCACCACCTCCGCGGTGGAGGAAGTCATCACCGACGCGCTCCAGATCGCACCGCAGCAGGTGCAGACGGCCGGCAGCGGCGCCTCCTCGACCGTGCAGGTGCGGATGGAACATCTGAACCAGGAGCAGACCGCCCTGGTCTCCGAGGCGCTGGCCGAGGCCTTCGCGCCCACCATCACCGTCAACGACGTCAGCAGTTCCGACGTCAGCAGCACGTGGGGCACTGAGATCACCCGCAAGATGGTGATCGCCCTGATCGTGTTCCTGGTGATCGTGTTCATCTACATCGCGATCCGCTTCGACCGGGAGATGTCGATCGCCGCCATGGCGTCGCTGTTCTTCGACCTCGTGGTGACCGCAGGCGTCTATTCGCTGGTCGGTTTCGAGGTGACCCCGGCGATGGTCATCGGTCTGCTGACGATTCTGGGTTTCTCGGTGTACGACACGGTGGTGGTCTTCGACAAGGTGGAGGAGAACACCCGCGGGGTGTTCGCCACCCGCCGTCGCACGTACGCCGAACAGACCAACCTTGCGGTCAACCAGACCTTCATGCGCTCGATCAACACCACGATCATCTCGGTGCTGCCGATCATCGCGCTGATGGTGATCGCGGTGTGGCTGCTGGGCGTGGGCACCCTCAAGGATCTGGCCCTGGTGCAGTTGGTGGGCGTCGTGGTGGGTACGTACTCGTCGATCTACCTGGCGTCGCCGCTGTTGGTGTCGATGAAGGAACGGCGCAAGGACGTGGCCGACCACACGCGCAAGGTGCTGGCTCGGCGGGAGCGGAGCGCGGCATGAGTCGTCGCCGGCGCTGGACGCGAGTCGGCGTCGCCGGCCTCACCGCCGCGCTGGCCGCCACCCTGGCGGCCTGCGGCGACTCCACTCCGGATCGGGTGGACTACCTGGTCGATGCGCGGGTGGACAACTACAACGTGAACACCGTCGACAGCTACGCCTCCGGCGCCGTGATGGCGCTGGCGCGCGTGCTGCCCGGCTTCAGCTACCTGGGGCCCGACGGCCAGGTGGTGCCCGACCACGACATCGGCTCGGTCACCGTCGAGGAGGGACCGTCGCTCACGCTGCGGTACACCTTCGCCAGGGAAGCGGTGTACTCCGACGGTCAGCCGATGACCTGCGACGATCTGGCGCTGGCCGCGGCCGCGCTCGGCGGCAAGCACCGCGGCTTCGCGGCGGCCAGCAACGCAGGCTACCGCGACATCGCACAGGTCGATTGCACGGCGGGGGACAAGACCGCTGTGGTGACGTTCGCCCGCGGTCGCGACTACGCTCAGTGGCCCGCACTGTTCGGGGTGGGCGCGCTGCTGCCTGCGCATGTGGTGGCGCGCATGGCCGGCGAGGACGACCTGGTGGGCGCCCTCGGTTCCCGCGACCAGGCCCGCATCGGCAAGATCGCCGAGGCCTGGAACACCGGCTTCGCACTGACGCCGGGCCAGGAGATCGACGTCGACGACTTCGTCTCGGCCGGTCCGTACCGCCTCACGCGCTACACCGCCGACGGCGGGCTGGAACTGACCGCCAACGACAAGTGGTGGGCCGAGGCGCCCGCCACCGCGCACGTGACGGTGTGGCCGCGCGGCACCGACGCCGACCAGGCCGTCAGCGACGGCCGGATCGACGTGGCCGACACCGCCGACCTGAGCATCGGCGACCGGGTGGCCGGGCGGGCCACCGCCGAACTGAACGGTTCGGAGAACCGGACCGCCGAGCAGGACCCGCGTCCGCTCTCGGTGACCCAACTGGTGCCCGCCGCGCGCGGAGTGCTGGCCGACCCGCTGGTCCGCCGGGCCTTCGCCTCGTGCGTGCCCCGCGACAGTCTGGCCCGACGGTTCGGCGCCAACGGTCTGGTGTGGTCGCTGCGGACCGTCGCACCGGCCGATTCGCTCAGCGGCGCCCTCAACGAGCAGTTCGCCCGCCGCTACCCGCGGGCCGATGTGCGCCGCACCCGCGCACTCCTGGAGCAGCGACCCACCGACGAGAACGGGCGCCGGGCGCCGGTGACGGTCCGGATGGGCTATGTGGGTCCGGACCCGGTGGCCCAGGCCGTGGTCGCCGAGATCGCCGCCTCCTGCGACGGTGCGGGCCTGACCGTCACCGATACGGGCTCGCCCGAGCTCACCCCCGGTGAACTGGGGCGTTCGGTGGACGTGCTGATCACCAACGGTCCCACCGGCAGTGCCGCGGCCGGCACCGCGTCGGGTTTCCCGGACGCCTTCCAGCTGTTCCGCGGGGATCCGCTGAACCTCTCCGGTTTCGCCAGTGCCCGCGCAGCCGGCGCGATCAACGATCTGTCGTTGACCGACATCGGCAGCACCCGCTTGCCGCTGATCCGGACCGCCGAGTCCGCGGCCTGGGACGACTTGGCCTCCATTCCGCTGTACGGCACGGTGCGGGCCCGCGAACACACCGGTGCGGTGTCCCGGGTGGTCCCGGGGCTGGCGCGCACCGGTACCGGATGGAACATGGATCGATGGGAATTGACGTGACAGATACAGCTGCCTCCGCCGCGGTCGTCCGGGCCCGGGCGGCGATCGATCGCCACGCCCGGATGGTCGCCGACTTCCCGTCGCCGGGCATCAGCTTCAAGGACCTCACCCCGGTGCTGGCCGACGCGGACGGTCTGGCCGCGGTGGTCACCGCCCTGGCCGAGAGCTGCGCCGGCGCCGACCTGATCGCCGGCGTCGACGCGCGCGGCTTCCTCCTCGGCGGTGCGATCGCCCGCGAACTCGGGGTCGGTGTGGTCGCGGTGCGCAAGGGCGGCAAGCTGCCGCCGCCGGTCATCGGCCTCGACTACGACCTGGAGTACGGCAGCGCGCGCCTCGAGGTGCCTGCGGCCGGTCTCGACCTGGCCGGTCGCTCGATCGCCGTGGTCGACGACGTGCTCGCCACCGGCGGCACCCTGGTGGCCGCCGCCCGCCTGCTGCAGCAGGCGCAGGCGCACGTGCACGGCCTGGCGGTCATCATGGAGCTGGCCGAACTGGACGGACGGGGCACGCTGTCGGCGCAACTGGGCACTCGGGTGCCGGTCTCGGGACTCTGCCTCGGGTGACCGCGGCGCAGCGGATAAGCTCGCTGCATGAGTGAAGCGGACACCGGTCGCCGGCCCGAAGAGTCCGGTACGACGCCCCTGACGTCCCGTCGGGTGCGTGCGCGGCTGGCGCGCCGGATGACGGCCGGGCAGCGCAGTCCGATCGACCCGGTGCTCGAGCCGCTGGCCGCCCTGCACCGGGAGGTGTACCCGAAGGCCGACGTGTCGGTGCTGCAGCGTGCGTACGACGTCGCCGCGCACCACCACGAGGGACAGTTCCGCAAGTCCGGGGATCCGTACATCACCCACCCGCTGGCGGTGGCCACCATCCTCGCCGATCTCGGCATGGACACCATCACGTTGGTCGCGGCCCTGCTGCACGACACCGTCGAGGACACCGGCTACGCGCTCGAACAGCTCGACGCCGACTTCGGCTCGGAGGTGGCGCATCTGGTCGACGGCGTGACCAAGCTGGACAAGGTGGCGCTGGGCAGCGCGGCCGAGGGCGAGACCATCCGCAAGATGATCATCGCGATGGCCCGTGACCCGCGGGTGCTGGTGATCAAGGTGGCCGACCGGCTGCACAACATGCGGACCATGCGTTTCCTGCCGCCGGAGAAGCAGGCCCGCAAGGCCCGCGAGACGCTGGAGGTGATCGCCCCGCTCGCCCACCGGCTCGGCATGGCCACCGTCAAGTGGGAACTGGAGGATCTGTCCTTCGCCATCCTGCATCCCAAGCGGTACGAGGAGATCGTGCGCCTGGTCGCCGACCGGGCGCCCAGCCGCGACACCTACCTCGCGCGGGTGCGGGGCGATCTGAACAACGCGCTGGCGGCCTCGCGCATTCAGGCGACCGTGGAGGGCCGCCCCAAGCACTACTGGTCGATCTACCAGAAGATGATCGTCAAGGGCCGCGACTTCGACGACATCCACGACCTGGTCGGCATGCGCATCCTGTGCGACGAGGTCAAGGACTGTTACGCCGCGGTCGGCGTGGTGCATTCGCTGTGGCACCCGATGGCGGGGCGGTTCAAGGACTACATCGCCCAGCCGAGCTACGGCGTCTACCAGTCGCTGCACACCACGGTCATCGGACCGGAGGGCAAACCGCTGGAGGTGCAGATCCGCACCGACGACATGCACCGCACCGCCGAGTTCGGCATCGCCGCGCACTGGCGGTACAAGGAAGGCCGAAAAGGCAAGGGCCGCAAGGGAACCGACGCCAACGACGTCGACGACATGGCGTGGATGCGGCAGCTGCTCGACTGGCAGCGGGAAGCCGCCGACCCGGGGGAGTTCCTGGAGTCGCTGCGCTACGACCTGGCCGTCAAGGAGATCTTCGTGTTCACCCCCAAGGGTGACGTGGTGACGCTGCCCGCCGGGTCCACTCCGGTGGACTTCGCCTACGCCGTCCACACCGAGGTGGGGCACCGCTGCATCGGGGCACGCGTCAACGGACGCCTGGTGGCCCTGGAGCGCGCGCTGGAGAACGGCGAAGTGGTCGAGGTCTTCACCGCCAAGGACGAGAACGCCGGACCGAGCAAGGACTGGCAGAGCTTCGTCGTCTCCCCCCGGGCCAAGGCCAAGATCCGGCAGTGGTTCGCCAAGGAACGCCGCGAGGAGGCGTTGGAGGCAGGCAAGGACGCCATCGTCAAGGAGGTGCGCCGCGGCGGTCTGCCGTTGCAGCGTCTGCTCTCGGCGGAGTCGATGCATGCGGTCGCCACGGAGCTCGGCTACGCCGACGTCGACACGCTCTACACCGCCGTGGGCGAGCACAATCTCACCGCCGGTCGGGTGGTGCACCGCCTGGTCACCGCGCTGGGCGGAGTGGATCGGGCCGAGGAGGAACTGGCCGCCCGCGCCACACCGTCGACGGTGGCCCGCGAGAGTCGACCCCGGTCCGGCGATGTCGGCGTGGTGGTCGAGGGCGTGGACAACATCCTGATCAAGCTCGCCAAATGCTGCACGCCGGTGCCCGGCGACGAGATCCTCGGCTTCGTGACCCGCGGCGGCGGGGTGAGTGTGCACCGCGGGGACTGCACCAACGCCGCGGCGCTGCAGGCGCAGGCCGAACGCCTGGTCCCGGTGCTGTGGGCGCCGAGCCCGTCCTCGGTGTTCCTCGTCGCCATTCAGGTAGAGGCGCTGGACCGTCACCGGCTGCTGTCGGACATCACCAGGGTCCTGGCCGACGAACGCGTCAACATCCTGTCGGCCACGGTGCAGACCGGTCGCGACCGGGTGGCGGTCAGCAAGTTCACCTTCGAGATGGGCGACCCCAAGCATCTGGGCCACGTGCTGAACGTGGTGCGCAACGTCGAAGGGGTCTACGACGTCTACCGCGTGACGTCCGCCGCGTGAGGCTCCCCGCGCTCCGGCCCGCGTGAGTCCGCCGCCCGATTCCTCGGGCGGCGGAGCAACGCGTCAGTCTTCGCGGACCGCCACGGCGCTGATGGTGACGTCGGTCTTGGGCATGCCGGTCTGCAGGGCCTCGCCCGGCTTGGGCTGGTAGGTGCCCGGCGCCGGGGCGATGCCGCCCTCGGTGATCTTGTCGAGAACGCCGAGGCTGTCCTCGTCGACGGTGCCGATCACCGTGTAGCTCGGCAGCAGCGGGCTGTCCTTGAGGAAGAAGTACAGGCTGCCCGCGCCGGTGTTGGCGACCGGGGCCTGCATCTGCATCGGGTTGCCGGGGGAGTTCACGTTGAACACCGCGACCGTGCCGCGCGGGTAGATCACCTGCTGCTGCGTCGGATCCAGCGGGTTCGGCTCGCCGTGGGTCTCCAGATCGGTGGGGGCCTCGTCGGGCATGCTCCACCCGGGGTCGCCGCCGGCCCAGCCGCCCGAGGTGCCCGCCGTCCCGGTCGGGTCGCCGCAGAGCAGGGCGCCGGCCTCGCGGGTGATGGTGAGGTTGTGGCAGGCCACGTCGTCGTAGTAGCCGTCCTGGGCCAGGGCGATCACGCCGTTGACGTTGCAGGGGCCGTCGGCGCGGTTGAGCGTGGTGGCGATGGTGCCCGCGGTGGTCTCGAAGCTCATCGCGACGGTGCCCTCTTTGAGGGGGTTGTCGTCCGGCTTGGGCGCGCTGCGCTGCAGCTTCTCGCCCTTCTTGTAGAGGTCGAAGAGCTCCTGCACCTGCTGGCGCTGGTCGGCCGGCACTTCGCTGGGCAGCGCATCCGGCAGGCTCTCGAACGGATCCGCGGCCTCGTTGTAGGTGCAGATCACGCGGCGGTTCTCGTCCCAGGAACGGTAGATGAAGAAGCCGCCCACGGCGGCGGCGACCAACACCACGACACCGGCGGCCGAGCCGATCATGAACCGACGGCGACGAACCTGCTGCTGTTCGGCTTCCAGTCGCTGTTCCAGCTTGCGCTTCGCGGCTTCGCGGCGCTCCTCATTGCTCGTCACGCGGGGGAATCCTCCTGGTGGTCTGCCGACGCGAACACCACGACGGCCCATCGGCGCCCCATGCTATCGCAGGATCGGCCGACGGCTGGGGGCTGGCACACCGATGTCGGCGTTTGTCTGCCGTCCTGAGACAATGGGACATCGTCTCTCCGAGTGGAAGGAAGTCACCGTGTTCATCACCGGATTCCCCGCCGGCATGTTCTCCACCAACTGCTATGTGGTCGCCGATGAGGAACGGCGCGAGGCCGTCATCATCGATCCGGGTCAGGATGCGGCGCCGCAGGTGCGCGAGCTGCTCGCCGAGCACGGGCTCACCCCGGTGGCGGTGTTCCTCACGCACGGCCATCTCGATCACACCTGGAACGCGCAGGAACTGGCCGACGAGTACTCGGTGCCCGCCTACATCCATGCCGACGACCGCGGCATGCTCGTCGATCCCGGCGAGGGCATGGGCAAGGCGCTGGCCTCGATGATCGGTGTGATGGAGTTCCGCGAGCCGGAGAAGGTCATCGAGTTCGTCGACGGCGAGGAGCTCGACGTCGCGGGCATCGGCTGGCGGATCGATCACGCGCCCGGGCACACCCGCGGCAGCGTTCTGCTGACCGTCGAGGTGCCCACCGAGGCCGGTCCGGCGTCGGTGTGCTTCAGCGGGGACGTGCTGTTCCAGGGGTCCATCGGCCGGACCGACCTGCCCGGAGGCGACCACCGCCAGTTGCTCGACTCGATCGCCGAGCGCCTGATGGGGCGCGACGATCAGACCCTGGTGCTGCCCGGCCACGGCCCGCAGACCACCGTCGGCGCCGAGCGCGCCACCAACCCGTTCCTGCAGGATCTGCCGGGCGACGTCAAGAAGGGACGTTTCGGACTGTGAGTGGAGATTTCGCCGCACCCAAGGGAGTGCCGGACTACTTCCCGCCGGCCTCGGCCGACTTCCTGGCCGTGCGCAACGCGCTCACCGATGCGGCCCACCGGGCCGGCTATGGGCACATCGAACTGCCGATCTTCGAGGACACCGCGCTGTTCGCCCGCGGGGTCGGCGAGTCCACCGACGTGGTCAGCAAGGAGATGTACACCTTCGCCGATCGTGGCGGCCGCAGCGTCACCCTGCGCCCGGAAGGCACCGCCGGCGTGATGCGCGCGGTGATCCAGCACGGCCTCGACCGCGGTCAGCTGCCGGTCAAGGTCTGCTACTCCGGACCGTTCTTCCGCTACGAGCGGCCGCAGGCCGGTCGCTACCGGCAGCTGCAGCAGGTCGGCGTGGAGGCGATCGGCGTCGACGATCCGGCGCTCGACGCCGAGGTGATCGCGGTGGCCGACGAGGGCTACCGTGCCCTGGGGCTGTCCGGCTACCGACTGGAACTGACCTCGCTGGGCGACGACACCTGCCGCCCGCAGTACCGCGAGGCCCTGCAGGAGTTCCTGCTGGGCCTGGACCTGGACGAGGCCACCCGCGAGCGGGCCCGGATCAATCCGCTGCGCGTCCTGGACGACAAGCGCCCGGAGATCAAGGAAGCCACCGTCAACGCCCCGTTGATGGTCGACTATCTGAGCGATTCGGCGGGCGAGCATTTCGCGCAGGTGCGTCGCCACCTCGACCGGCTCGGCGTGCCCTACGAGCTCAATCCGCGGCTGGTGCGCGGGCTCGACTACTACACCAAGACCACCTTCGAGTTCGTCCACGACGGCCTCGGCGCCCAGTCGGGCATCGGTGGCGGTGGCCGCTACGACGGCCTGATGGCCGCCATCGGGGGCAAGCAGGAGCTGTCCGGCATCGGTTTCGGCATCGGCGTGGACCGCACGGTGCTCGCGCTGGCCGCCGAGAACGTCTCGGTGGCCGGTGAAGGCCGCGTGCAGGTCTTCGGGGTGCCGCTCGGCGGCGCCGCGAAGGACGAACTGGTGGCGGTGGCCGGGCGGCTGCGCGCCCGCGGCGTCCGTGTCGACCTGGCCTACGGCGACCGCGGTCTCAAAGGTGCGATGAAGGCCGCCGACCGCTCGGGCGCCCGCCTGGCGCTGGTGCTCGGGGAGAACGAACTGGCCGAACGCACCATCGAGATCAAGGATCTGAACGACGGCCGACAGACCAAGGTGGCCCTCGACGACGTCCTGACCGAGGTCGCCGCGCGCCTGTCGTGACCGGGCCCGCCGGCCGACAGCTCGTTGCTGTCGGCCGCCCGGCCTACAGGTCGTTGGTGGCGAAGGTGTTGCAGCGGGCGGGCTGACCCGAGGCGTAACCGGTCTTGAACCAGCGCACCCGCTGCTCCGCCGAGCCGTGCGTCCAGCTCTCCGGGTTGGAGCGTGAGCCCTGGATGGTGTCGTCGCCGATGGCCTTGGCGCTCTGGATCACGCTGGCGATCTGCTCGTCGGTGAGCGGCGCGAGCAGGGCGTCGGGGCCCTTGTCGGCGTGGTAGGCCCACACCCCGGCGAGGCAGTCGGCCTGCAGCTCGATACGCACCGAACCCTCGTTGCCCATGCGCTGGCCCTTGGCGAGCACGCCGGTCAGGTTCTCGATGTGGTGGGCGAACTCGTGCGCCACCACGTACTCCTGGGCGAGCGGTCCGTCTGAGCCGCCCATGCGCTTGAGTTCGCCGAAGAACGACGGATCGAAGTAGGCGGTCTCGTCGGCCGGGCAGTAGAACGGGCCCATCGCCGACGAGGCGGCCCCGCACGCGGTGTTGATCGAGCCGGAGAAGATCACCGTCTTCGGCGCGGCGTATCCGGACATCAGCTTGGGCCACACGGTGTTGAGGCTGTTGGTGGTCGCCACGATCCGGCACACGTCGTCGGTATTGGCCTGCTCGAGGGTGCAGTTGTCGATCTTCTGCTGCAGCGCGGCATTGGAGCCGACGTCGCTCTGCTGGGACACGCTGCTGCCGGTGCCGCCCATGAGATCGCCCGGGTTGATGCCGAACAACAGGGCCACGATGGTCAACAGGAGGCCGGCGCCGCCGCCCAGGGCGATCTTGCCGCCGCCGAACCCGCCGCCGCCCGAGCCGCCCGCGCTGACGCCGCTGGTATCGAGTCCGCCACTGCCTTGGAAAGTCACGAGTCTCATGATGACACGGGCCCGCCCGTCATCTCGGCAAGTGCGGGCGAAGAGGGCCCGGAAGGGGCGCGACCACCCCGCGTTCGGCGGCGCCCTCTAAGATGAGGGATTGAGTTATGCCTGCCGTCTGGCACCGCTGAAAGGATCTCAGTGCTTCGCACCCACCTCGCCGGTTCTCTTCGTTCGGAGAACGCCACCCAGAGTGTCACTGTCGTCGGTTGGGTGGCCCGCCGCCGCGACCACGGTGGCGTCGTCTTCATCGACCTGCGCGACAGCTCCGGTCTGGTGCAGGTGGTGTTCCGGGACGAACAGGTCGCCGAGGCCGCCCACAAGCTGCGCGCCGAATACTGCGTGCAGGTCACCGGTGACGTGGAGGTGCGGCCGGAGGGCAGCGCGAACGCCGCGCTGGCCTCGGGAGAGATCGAGATCAACGCGCGGGAGCTGATCGTCCTCAACGAGTCCGCGCCCCTGCCGTTCCAGCTCGACGAGCAGCCCGGCGAGGAGGCGCGCCTGCGCCATCGCTACCTGGATCTGCGTCGTGAGGGCCCGGCCAAGGCGATCCGCCTGCGCTCGCAGGCCAACGCCGCGGCCCGCGGTGTGCTGGCCGCGCACGACTTCCTGGAGATCGAGACTCCGACGCTGACCCGCTCCACCCCGGAGGGCGCCCGCGACTTCCTGGTGCCGGCGCGGCTGCAGCCCGGCTCGTTCTACGCGCTGCCGCAGAGCCCGCAGCTGTTCAAGCAGTTGCTGATGGTCTCCGGCATGGAGCGCTACTACCAGATCGCGCGCTGCTACCGGGACGAGGACTTCCGGGCCGATCGGCAGCCGGAGTTCACCCAGCTCGACGTGGAGATGAGCTTCGTGGACGAGGACGACGTGATCGCCCTCGGCGAGGAGATCCTGACCGCACTGTGGAAGCTCATCGGGTACGAGATCACCACCCCGATCCCGCGCATCACCTACGCCGAGGCGATGCGTCGCTTCGGTAGCGACAAGCCGGACCTGCGTTTCGACCTCGAGCTGGTCGAGTGCACCGAGTACTTCGCCGAGACCCCGTTCCGCGTCTTCCAGGCCCCGTACGTCGGCGCCGTGGTGATGCCGGGCGGGGCCGCGCAGCCGCGTCGCCAGCTCGACGCCTGGCAGGAATGGGCCAAGCAGCGCGGCGCCAAGGGCCTGGCCTACGTCCTGGTGGGCGAGGACGGGACGCTCGGCGGCCCGGTGGCCAAGAACCTGTCCGAGGCCGAGCGCGCCGGGCTGGCCGAGCACGTCGGCGCCGCCCCGGGCGACTGCATCTTCTTCGCCGCCGGCGCGGTCAAGGCCGGGCGGGCGCTGCTCGGCGCCGCCCGCGGCGAGATCGCGCAGAAGCTGGACCTGATCAAGGACGGCGACTGGGCCTTCACCTGGGTCGTGGACGCACCGATGTTCGAGCCAGCCGACGAGGCCACCGCCTCAGGCGATGTCGCGGTCGGCACCGGGGCATGGACGGCCGTGCACCACGCGTTCACCTCGCCCAAGCCCGAATGCCTGGACGGCCTGGAGGCCGATCCGGGTGCGGCGGTGGCCTACGCCTACGACATCGTCTGCAACGGCAACGAGATCGGCGGCGGATCGATCCGTATCCACCGCCGGGAGCTGCAGGAACGGGTCTTCGCCATCATGGGCATCGATCACGACGAGGCGCAGGAGAAGTTCGGCTTCCTGCTGGACGCCTTCGCCTACGGTGCACCGCCGCATGGCGGCATCGCCTTCGGCTGGGACCGCATCACCGCGCTGCTGGCCGGTGAGCCGTCGATCCGCGAGGTCATCGCGTTCCCGAAGTCCGGCGGCGGCGTGGATCCGCTGACCGATGCGCCGGCGCCGATCACGCCGCAGCAGCGCAAGGAGTCGGGCATCGACGCCCAGCCGGCTTCCAAGCAGCCTGCGCCCAAGGACCCGAAGGTCGAGGTCGGCACCAACCGATGACCGCTGTAGTCGCGCAATTCCTGTCCGAGGCACTCGCCGCCGGGCAGGCGCTGCTGACTCGGCGCGCAGGGTCCACCGTCGAGTTGTTCGACCCCGAAGACCTCGGCGGCACCGGCCGCAGCACGGTGGTCCGCGCCCGACTCGGCGAGAATCCGCTCGGCGTGGGCCGCACCGTGGTGATCAAGGTGCTCGATGACGGAGCGCCCACCGCGCCCTTCCTCCGGGAAGTGGCGGGGTACCGCTACGCCACCGCGTTGCCGAGTCAGTCCCGTCCGGGCCCGCAGCTCCTCGCGGCTGATGAGGCGCGCCGCATCCTGGTGCTGTCCGACCTCGGCCACGGCCGCGGCATGATCGAACTGCTCTCTGAGGACTTCGACGATGCCGCTCGCGGTGTGAGTGCGTGGGGCCAGGCCCTGGGCCGCATGCATGCGGCCACCGTCGGCGGTGAAGAAGACTTCGATGCGTTGCTCCGACAGGCCGTCGGCCGGACCGACGACGGTGACGCGTGCGGTACCGATGCGGTGGCCGCACAGGCCGCCGCGGCCCGCGATGGCGCGCACGAACTAGTGGCGCGGCTGGGCATCGACCTCTCGCCGCGACTGGCCGCGGAACTCACCGCCGGCTGCGGCCTGTTCGCCGGCGGGGACCTGCGCGCGTTCAGCCCGTCGGACGTGGGGCCGGAGAACATCCTGCTCAACGACGACGGCGTGCAGTTCATGGACTACGAGTTCGCCGCCTTCCGCGATGCTTCGCTGGACGTCGCCTACGCGCTCGTCACGTTCCCGGCCTACCTCGGCGAGGCCTCGGTGAGTCGGCGCGCGGACCTGGAGCGGAAGCTGGTCGACGCGTGGCGCGCCGAGGTGAAGGGCCTGTGGCCCAATCTGACCCGCGACGCCGGACTCGTCCGTCCGCTCCTGCATGCGCGCACCCTCTGGGTGTGGCTGAGCACGCATTGGATCGTGGCCGGCGGTACCGGCGGCCACGACTGGGCGTTGCACACCACCGACGCCCGCGTGGTGCTGACCCGGTGGGCCGACCTGGCGGATGCGGCGCGGACCGTCGACGACGACGAACTCGCCGAGGCGGCCACCGCGATGGAGCGGGCGCTGGCGCACTTCTGGTTCGACTGAGCGCGATGACCGACCCCGAACCCGGACTGTTCGCCGCCCCCGGCGACGACGCACCGGCGCCCGCCGCCGCGCCGCACCCGGGTTCGGCGGTCCCGCCGCTCGCGGTGCGCATGCGACCGCGGACGCTCGACGAGATCGTCGGGCAGCAGCATCTGCTCGGTGAACGGTCGCCGCTGCGCCGCCTGATCGAAGGGTCCGGCGCGTCGTCGGTCCTGCTGTACGGCCCGCCCGGCACCGGTAAGACCACCATGGCGTCGATGATCAGCGGTGCCACCGGCGGGCGCTTCGAGTCGCTGTCGGCACTGTCGGCGGGAGTCAAAGAAGTACGCGCGGTGATCGACCTCGCGCGCCGCCGCCTCGCTCAGGGCCAGCAGACGGTGCTGTTCATCGACGAAGTCCACCGGTTCTCCAAGACCCAGCAGGACGCGCTGCTCGACGCCGTGGAGAACCGGATCGTGCTGCTGGTCGCGGCCACTACGGAGAATCCGTCGTTCTCGGTGGTGGCGCCCCTGCTGTCCCGGTCGTTGGTACTGCAGCTGCGGCCCCTCGAAGACGACGACATCGCCACGGTGCTGCAGCGGGCGATCGACGATCCGCGCGGCCTCGGCGGCGCGGTGGCGTTGTCGGACGAGGCACGCGACCATCTCGTCTCGATCGCCGGCGGCGATGCCCGGCGCGCGTTGACGGCGCTGGAGGCCAGCGCCGACGGTGTGCTGCGCGGCGAGGAGTCCGACGAGTCCGACACGGCGCCGCGGGAGATCGCGGTGGCCGACGTCGAGGCCGCGGTGGACCGCGCCGCGGTGCGCTACGACCGCGACGGCGACCAGCACTACGACGTGATCAGCGGCTTCATCAAGTCCATCCGCGGTTCCGACGTCGACGCCGCCCTGCACTACCTGGCGCGGATGATCACCGCGGGGGAGGACCCGCGCTTCATCGCCCGCCGCCTGATGATCCACGCGAGCGAAGACATCGGCATGGCCGATCCGACGGCATTGCAGACCGCGGTCGCCGCCGCGCAGGTGGTGGCGCTGGTCGGCATGCCGGAGGCGCGGCTGGCCCTGGCGCAGGCCACCATTCATCTCGCGACGGCCCCGAAGTCGCCGGGCGTGGTGGCGGCGCTCGGGGCGGCGATGAGCGATGTCAGCAGCGGCCGCATCGGTCTGGTGCCGCCGCACCTGCGCGACGGCCACTACAGCGGCGCCGAGGCGATGGGCAGCGGCGTCGGCTACAAGTACGCGCACGACTACCCGGGCGGCGTCGTCGCCCAGCAGTATCCGCCCGATCCGCTGGTCGGCCGCGACTATTACGCGCCCACCGAACACGGCTTCGAGCGGGAACTCGGTCCGCGCGTGGGTCGCCTCCGGGCCATCGTGCGCGGGTTGACCGGTCGCCGGTAGACTGACGGGCTGACTACCCGCGATTGTTGAGCGAAGGACATTCAGCCCAGTGCAGACGCATGAAATCCGGAAACGCTTCCTGGATCACTTCATCCGGGCCGGACACACCGAGGTGCCCAGCGCCTCCTTGATTCTGGACGATCCGAACCTGCTGTTCGTCAATGCCGGCATGGTGCCCTTCAAGCCGTACTTCCTGGGGGACCAGACGCCGCCCTTCCCGCGCGCCACCAGCGTGCAGAAGTGCGTGCGCACCCTCGACATCGAGGAGGTGGGCGTCACCACGCGTCACAACACCTTCTTCCAGATGGCAGGCAACTTCGCCTTCGGCGACTACTTCAAGCGCGAGGCCATCGAGTTCGCGTGGTCGCTGCTGACCGATCCGGTGGAGCAGGGCGGCTACGGCATGGACCCGGAGCGACTGTGGCCCACGGTCTACGTCGACGACGACGAGGCCGAAGGCATCTGGCGCGACGTGATCGGCGTGCCCGCCGAGCGCATTCAGCGTCGGGGGATGGCCGACAACTTCTGGTCGATGGGTGTGCCCGGACCGTGCGGTCCGTGCTCGGAGATCTTCTACGACCGCGGCCCCGAATACGGTGTCGAAGGCGGCCCGGAGGCCGACGAGGATCGCTACATCGAGATCTGGAACCTCGTGTTCATGCAGGACGAACGCGGCGAGGGCACCAGCAAGGACGATTACGAGATCCTCGGCCCGCTGCCGAAGAAGAACATCGACACCGGCATGGGCATCGAGCGTGTCGCCTGCCTGCTGCAGGGTGTCGACAACGTCTACGAGACCGATCTGCTCAAGCCGGTCATCGACCTCGCCTCCGCGCTCAGCGGCCGCGTCTACGGCGCAGGCAACGCCGAAGACGACGTGCGTTTCCGCGTCATCGCCGACCACTCGCGCACCGCCGTGATGCTGATCGGTGACGGCGTGATCCCGGGCAACGACGGTCGCGGCTACGTGCTGCGCCGCCTGCTGCGCCGCGTGGTCCGCTCGATGCGACTGCTCGGTGCCACCGCACCCACGATGGCCGCCATCGTGGAGAAGGTCATCGAGAACATGAGCCCGGCGTACCCGGAGCTCGCCGAGCAGCACGACCACATCCTGACCGTCGCCGTCGCCGAGGAGACCTCGTTCGGCCGCACCCTGGCCTCGGGTTCGGTGCTGTTCGCCGAGGCCGCTAGCGCCACCAAGGCCGCCGGCCGGGAGCGGATCAGCGGCGACGACGCCTTCACCCTGCACGACACCTACGGTTTCCCGATCGACCTGACCCTGGAGATGGCCGCCGAGGCCGGTCTGCAGGTGGACCGCGAAGGCTTCACCGAGCTGATGGCCGAGCAGCGTCGTCGCGCCAAGGCCGACGCCGCGGCCCGCAAGTCCGGGCACGCCGACCTGTCGGCCTACCGCGACTTCCTCGATCGCGGCCCCACCGAGTTCACCGGCTTCGACGAACTGGTGACCAACGCCCGCGTGCTGGGCATGGTGGCCGACGGCGAACGCGTCGTGGTGGCTGCGGCGGGCACGGAGGTGGAGGTGGTGCTCGATCGCACCCCGCTGTACGCCGAGTCCGGCGGCCAGACCGCCGACATCGGCACCATCACCACCACCGCCGGTGCGCGGTTGAAGGTCAAGGACGTCCAGAAGCTCAACAAGCAGGTCTGGCTGCACCGCGTGGTGGTGGAGACGGGCGAGATCGTCGAGGGCGACGAGGTGTTGGCCTCGGTGGACTCCGGCTGGCGGCACGGGGCCACCCAGGGCCACTCGGGCACCCATTTGGTGCACGCCGCGCTGCGGCAGGTCCTCGGACCCACCGCCACCCAGGCCGGTTCGTTGAACCGTCCCGGCTACCTGCGCTTCGACTTCCACGCCTCGTCGCCGCTGAGCGATGACCAGCGCGCGCAGATCGAGCAGATCAGCAACGAGGCCGTCGCGGCCAACTACACGGTCAACACCTTCGAGACCGACCTGGCCAAGGCCAAGGAGATGGGCGCGCTGGCGCTGTTCGGCGAGAACTACGGCGACGACGTGCGTGTCGTGGAGATCGGCGGACCGTTCTCGATGGAGCTGTGCGGCGGCACCCACGTCGGCACCTCCGCCCAGATCGGCCCGGTCACGGTGATCGGCGAAGGGTCGGTGGGCTCCGGTGTGCGCCGCGTCGAGGCCTACGTCGGCATGGATTCGCTGCGCTACCTGTCCAAGGAGCGGGCCCTGATGGCCGGTCTGTCGGCGTCGCTGAAGGTGCCGTCCGAGCAGGTGCCCGACCGCGTCGAGCAGCTCGTCACGCGTCTCAAGGAGGCGGAGAAGGCGCTCGACGCCGTCCGTGCCGAGCAGGCCCGCGCGGCCGTCGGCAGCCTGATCGACGACGCCGAGTCCGTCGGCGGCACCCTCGTGGTGGCCGGCCGGGTGGGAGACGGCGTGGACGCGAACGGTCTGCGGACCCTCGTCACCGAACTGCGCGGCAAGGTGGCCGACCGGGATGCCGTCGTGGCCCTGTTCGCCGTCGACGGCGCCAAGGTCCCGTTCGTGGTGGCGACCACCGCGGCCGCCCGCGACCGCGGTCTCAAGGCCGGTGCCCTGGTGGGCGAGGTGGCGCCGCTGGTGTCCGGTCGGGGCGGCGGCAAGCCCGACTTGGCTCAGGGCTCGGGCACCGATGCATCCGGTATCAACTCCGCGCTGCGCCGGATCCGAGAGATCGTCGGGCAGCGGTGATCTCGCCGCGCGGTCGCCGCCTGGCGATCGATGTGGGCAGTGTGCGCGTCGGGGTGGCTTCGTGCGACCCGGACGGCATCCTGGCCACCCCGGTGGAGACGGTGCAGCGCACCACCGACGACGGCGACATCCGTCGGGTGGCGGCGCTGGCCGCCGAGTACGAGGTGATCGAGGTGATCGTCGGGTTGCCGCGCACGCTGCGCAACACCGAAGGTCCGGCGGTGGACGCCGCGCGCGACTTCGGTGATCGGGTGGCAGCCGCCGTCGCTCCGGTGCCGGTGCTCTACCACGACGAACGACTGACCACGGTGACCGCGGCCGGTGCGCTGCGGGCCAGTGGACGAAAGGGCAAGGCCGCGCGTGCCGTCATCGATCAGGCCGCGGCGGTCGCTATTCTTCAGGGATGGCTGGACGCCCGACGCAACCAAGGACGGGACGCAAGTGACTGACGAGACCGGACCGGAGCAGCGACCTCCGGGGCATCGCGCCGATCAGCCGACCCGGCATCGGCGCCGTCGCGCTCCGGGTGATCCGACCACGACGGGCAGCATTCCGATCGTGCGCACCCCCTCGGACACGCCCGATCCGACGGTGGACTACCGGCGACCCGAGCGCTCGCCCAATCCGTACCTGGAGATCCGGTACGCCCAGGCCGAGCTGCCACAGATGCAGGTGGGCGGCCAGTTCACCGAACCGGCCGCCCCGCCGCGCGCTCCGCGTCCGGCCGCGCCGACCCCGGCACCGGTCGAGCCGCCGTGGGTGCCCGCCGAACTCCCGACTGTGGAGCAGCCTGCCTCCGAACCTCCCATCGTCGAGCAGCCCGCTGCGGCGCCGACCCTGCCGCAGGTTCCGCTGACTTCCACGCCCCCGAGCCCGCCTGCCCCGGACCCGGCCGCCCCGAACCCGGCCGCCCCGACCTTCGACATCCTGGACGAGTCCGCCGGTGCGCAGGCCGTACCGCTGGCCTCGTCGTCGGCCGAGCCCCCGGTCCCGACCGAGCCGGACTGGCTCGACGCAGAGGATTCCGCGGGCGGCATGCCCGCACCGCGCAAGCGCACCAAGGCCCTGCTGGCGCTGGCCGCCGTGGTGGTGCTGGTGCTCGCGGTCGGTGTGGTCGGACTCCGGCAACTCGGCGTCTTCGACTCCCGCAAGGACTTCAACTCCACCACCGGCGGGGCGATGGCGCTGGTCGAGATCCCCGAGGATGCGTCGCTGCGCGAGTTCGGTCGCCTGCTCACCGACGCCGGCGTGGTGGGCAGTCAGCGCGCCTTCGTCGACGCGGCGGGCAACCGCCAGCTGTCGGCCGGCTACTACGAACTGCCCACCGGTATCTCGGCGACCACCGCGGTCAACCTCCTCGCCGACGGCGAGAGCCGGGTGGGTCGCGTGGTGATCCCGGAAGGGCTGCAGCTGGACTCCAAGACCGGGGTGGACCGGAAGGTCACCCCCGGCATCTTCCAGATGCTCGCCGACGCGACCACGCTGGAGGCCGACGGCCGCACGTACGGGGTCACCGTCGAACAGTTGCAGACCGCCGCCGCCGAGTCGTCGGTGGCCGAGCTGGGCGTACCGGACTGGGCCGCACCGGCGGTGACCAAGCTCGACGGCGATCACCGCCGCATCGAGGGTCTGATCGCTTCCGGCGCGTGGGAGGACGTGGACCCGCGGATGGACGCCCGCGAACTGCTGAAGTCCCTGATCACGCGCAGCGCCACCCGGTTCGAGACCTGGGGGCTGCTCAGCGACAACAGTTCCGGCCTGATGGCCTACGACACGCTGATCGTGGCCTCCATCGTCGAGCGCGAGGTGAGCCAGCCCGACGACTACGCCAAGGTGGCGCGGGTGATCCTCAATCGCCTGGACAAGGGTCAGAAACTGGAGATGGACTCCACGGCCAACTACACCGCGGCCATCACCAACATCGACGTGCACGGTGAGGCCTACACCTCCAAGACCGAGTGGAACACCTACCAGCGCGAGGGCCTGCCGGTGACGCCGATCGGCGCCGTGGGCGAACGGGCGCTGGCAGCGGTGGAGAACCCGGCCGACGGCGACTGGCTGTACTTCGTGACCGTGGACAAGCAGGGCACCACCCTGTTCGCCCGCAGCTACGAGCGGCACAAGAAGAACCGCGACGTGGCCTGCGACAACAAGTTCATCACCACCGGTTGCCGGTGATGGGCGCCCGCAAGGCCGCGGTGCTCGGTTCGCCGGTGCAGCACTCGCGGTCCCCGGACCTGCACCGGGCGGCCTATGCCGCGCTCGGGTTGGACGGCTGGACCTACGACCGCCTGGAGACCACCGCCGAGGAGGTGGCCACCCGCGTGGCCGACGCCGGCCCGGAATGGGTGGGCTTCTCGGTCACCATGCCCGGCAAGCTGGCGGCCCTGGAGTGCGCCGACGAAGCCACCGAGCGCGCCGTCCTGATCGGTTCGGCCAACACCCTGGTGCGGCTGCCCGACGGGCGCTGGCGCGCCGACTGCACCGACGTGGACGGCATGATCGGGGCGCTGCGGGAGGCCGGGGTACCGGCCGACGCGGACCGGGCCGTGGTGATCGGCGCGGGCGGCACCTCGCTGCCCACGGTCGCCGCGCTCGCCGACTGGGGGCTGCACGAGGTCACCGTCGTCGCGCGCAGTGCGGCCCGCGCCGAGGGCGTGGTCGAGTTGGCGCGCCGTCTCGGCCTGGCCACCACCGTCGTCGGTTTCGAAGACGGGGCGCCGCTGGCCGCGGCGGCCGCCGACGCCGACGTGGTGGTCTCCACCGTCCCGGCCGCGGCGACCGCCCCGATCCTGGCCTCCGTGCGACATGCACGCCGCCTGGTGGACGTGATCTACGACCCGTGGCCCACGCCCTTGGCGACCGCGGTCCACGATGCCGGCGGCACCGTGGTCGGCGGTCTCACCATGCTGCTGAATCAGGCGTACAGCCAGGTGGAGCAGTTCACCGGGCAGTCCGCGCCGCGGGCGGCGATGGCAGCGGCCCTGGCCTGACCGCTGTACCGGCGTGACGGGGCGGTTGTGGACAGTCCGGCCGCGGCGGGTGCGCGTGTGGACAGCGCTCTCGGCACGACCGCGGCGACGGCGCACGCTGAGCGCATGGGCTGGCTGCTCGCGGGATACCTGGTGGTGCTGGCCGCGGTGGATGCGCGGACCGGGCGGCTGCCCAACGTCCTGATCGGTCCGCTGCTCGGTGCGTCGGCACTGGTGATCGCGGCGGCGCCGGCGGTCGGCCTGGCCGCGCTGACCGCGACCGTGCCCTACTTGATCGGTTTCCGGGCGCGGGGATGCGGCGGGGGAGACGTCAAGCTCGCGGTGGGGTGCGGCGCCCTGCTCGCGGTGCCGGCGAGCGCCCTGCTGGCGGTCGCCACCGCGGCGCTGCTGACGCTCGCGCAGTGCCGGGTGACCGGACGGTCGGCCGTGCCGCACGCACCGGCCCTGGTGGCCGCGACGATCGGATGGTGGCTCGTCGGCCTCGGATAACTATTGGGACTCCAGTGACTGTTGCTTCTGGAGTTACGCATGGGCCCGCAGTTACGGTGGGTGAGTGACCCTCTCTCGTCGTCGTTTCCTCACCACCGTCACCGCCGGGGCCGTCGGCGTCGGTGCCGGGGTGCTCGTCCCCGCGGGCCCCGCCGTCGCCGCGGGCTCGATGGAACTGCCGCCGTCGCTGCCGCCGAACACCTGGCTCGGCACCCTGCTCGACTACGCGGTCGGCGTTCCCGATCCGAAGGCCGTCGCGGCCGCCGGCCACGCCGGGGTGATCCGCTACGTGTCCGACCGCCGCCCGGGCGCCGAGTACATGACCGGCAAGCCGCTGCTGGCCGGCGAGGCGACGGCGATGCGCGCGGCCGGGTTGACCGTCGCGTCGAACTATCAGTTCGGCAAGGGGGAGACCTCGGATTGGCTGGGCGGCTATCCGGCCGGTCTGAAGCACGGCCGCCGGGGCGCGCAACTGCACGCCGAGGCCGGTGGTCCGCCGACCGCGCCCATCTACGTCTCGATCGACGACAACCCGACCTTCACCCAGTTCGTCACCCTGATCGCGCCCTACCTGCTGGCCTGGCACACCGTCATCGGACCGGCCCGCACCGGCGTCTACGCCAACGCGGCCACCATCGAATGGGCATCGAGCCTGGGGTTGGCGCGCTGGTTCTGGCAGCACGGCTGGGGCACCCCGGAAGGCTACGTGCATCCGGCCGCGCACCTGCGGCAACTGCGCGGGCAGCGCACCGTCGGCGGCGTCAACGTGGATGTGAACACCATTCTGCGGGCCGACTACGGGCAGTGGGCATGAGCCGCTGACGCACGACCGGCGGCCTTCTGGAAGAATCGACTATCGTGCTGCGCTGGACAACTGCTGGAGAATCCCACGGACCCGCCCTGATCGCGATGATCGAGGGCATGGTGGCCGGGGTCGAGGTCACCTCGTCAGATATCGCCGATCAACTCGCCCGTCGACGCCTGGGCTACGGCCGCGGTGCGCGGATGAAGTTCGAGGCCGACAAACTCACCCTGGTCGGCGGCATCCGCCACGGTCAGACCATGGGCAGTCCGATCGCGATCGAGATCGCGAACTCGGAGTGGCCCAAGTGGGAGCAGGTGATGTCGGCCGATCCGGTGGATCCGGCCGAACTGGAGGGCAGTGCGCGCAACGCGCCGCTGACCCGGCCCCGTCCGGGCCACGCCGACTACTCGGGCATGCTCAAGTACGGCTTCGACGATGCGCGCCAGGTGCTCGAACGCGCCAGTGCCCGGGAGACCGCGGCGCGCGTGGCCGCCGGCACCGTCGCGCGGAACTTCCTGCGGCAGGTGCTGGGCATCGAGGTGCTCTCGCACGTGATCTCCATCGGCGACAGCGACAGCTACGACGGTCCGGCGCCCCGCTACAGCGACCTCGAGGCCATCGACGCGAGCCCGGTGCGCGCGTTCACCGCCGGCCCGGAGGCCTCGATGATCGAGGAGATCGAAGCGGCCAAGCGCGACGGCGACACCCTCGGCGGCGTCGTGGAGATCGTGGCCACCGATGTCCCGGTCGGCCTCGGCTCGCACATCTCGGGGGACAGCCGCCTGGACGCGCGCCTGGCCGGTGCCCTTATGGGCATCCAGGCCATCAAGGGCGTCGAGGTGGGCGACGGCTTCACCACCGCCCGCCGTCGCGGCAGCGCCGCGCACGACGAGATGGTGCCCGGCGCCGACGGCGTGCTGCGGTCCACCAACCGGGCCGGCGGCCTCGAGGGCGGCATGACCAACGGCGAGGATCTGCGGGTCCGCATCGCCATGAAGCCGATCTCGACCGTGCCCCGCGCCCTGGCGACGGTGGACATGAGCACCGGTGAAGCCGCCAGCGCCATCCACCAGCGCAGCGACGTGTGCGCCGTCCCGGCCGCCGGTGTGGTGGCCGAGGCGATGGTCGCTCTGGTCCTGGCCCAGGCCGCACTGGAGAAGTTCGGCGGCGACTCGGCGCGCGAGACCGCCGCCAATCTTCGCTCCTACCGCGAGGCGATCGACGCGCGGCCGCCGCGGCCGTGACGCCCCGCGTGGTGCTGACCGGCTTCATGGGTTCGGGGAAGTCGACGGTGGGACACGCGCTGGCCGCGGCCCTGGACGTGGACTACCTCGACACCGACGCAGAGATCGTCCGACGCGCCGGCCGCAGCATCCCCGAACTCTTCGCCGACGGTGAGGACGTGTTCCGCGCCGCCGAGCGCGACACGGTGCTCGACGTCCTGACCACGGCCGACGGCGTGGTGGCACTGGGCGGCGGATCGGTCACCGTGCCGGCCATCGCCGCGGCGCTCGCCGACCACCACGTGGTCTATCTCGAGATCGACGCCGTCGCGGGCTTCGCCCGGGTCGTCGGTTCGCCGCGGCCCCTGCTGAGCCATCCCGATCCCGCGGCCCGCTACGCCGAGCTGCTGGCCGACCGGATCGACACCTATCGCGCCGTCGCCTCGCACACCGTGGATGCCCTCGCGCCGGTGCCGGACCTCGTGGCCCAGATCATCACCGCACTGCCCGAACAGGAGAAATCTTCATGACCGAGCCGGTAAAGGTGGCCGTCCGCGCGGCCGCACCGTACGACGTGACCATCGGACGGGGTCTGCTGACCGACCTCGCCGAGGCGGTGACCGGTGCCGACCGCGTGGCGATCATCTACCAGCCGCCGCTCAAGCAGACCGCCGAGCAGATCCTGGAGTTCCTGGGCGAGCGCGGTCTCGAGGCGCACAGACTGGAGATCCCCGACGCCGAAGACGGCAAGGACCTGCAGGTGGCCGCCTACTGCTGGGAGGTCTTCGGACGCATCGGCCTCAAGCGCAACGACAAGATCATCAGTCTCGGCGGCGGTGCGGCCACCGACCTCGCCGGATTCGTCGCGGCCACCTGGATGCGCGGCATCGGTGTGGTGCACGTGCCGACCACCCTGTTGGCGATGGTCGATGCGGCCGTCGGCGGGAAGACCGGTATCAACACCGACGCAGGCAAGAACCTGGTCGGCTCCTTCCACGAGCCGGACGCGGTCCTCATCGACCTCGGAACCCTGGAGTCGGTGCCGCGCAACGAGATCATCGCGGGCCTGGCCGAAGTGATCAAGACCGGCTTCATCGCCGACCCGGTGATCCTCGACCTCATCGAGGCCGATCCCGAGGCCGCGCTCGATCCGAGCGGCACGGTGCTCCCGGAACTGATCCGGCGCAGCGTCCAGGTCAAGGCCGATGTGGTCTCCGCCGACCTGAAGGAGTCCTCGCTGCGGGAGATCCTGAACTACGGTCACACGCTCGGTCACGCCGTCGAGCGGCGTGAGCGCTACAAGTGGCGCCACGGCGCCGCCGTGTCGGTGGGCATGGTCTTCGCCGCCGAGCTGGCGCGGCTGGCCGGGCGGCTCGACGACGAGACGGCCGATCGTCACCGCACTCTGTTGGAACTGGTGGGGCTGCCCACCACCTACGACCCGGACGCGCTCGGCGAGCTGCTGAAGTACATGGCCGGAGACAAGAAGAACCGCTCGGGCATGCTGCGGTTCGTGGTGCTCGACGGACTGGCGAAGCCGGGTCGCCTGGAGGCCCCGGATCCGGCGCTGATCGCGGCCGCCTACGGCGCGATCGGCGGTCGGCGCTCGTCCGGCGGCACGATTTCGCTGACCTAGTAGTCCGCGCGGCATCAGCGGCAGCCGACACAGACGACGAACGCCGCCGACTTCCTCGCGAAGTCGGCGGCGTTCGTGGTTCGTGGGGCGCTCAGGCCTTGGTGTCGGCCGTCTCGGTCGGCGCGGTGTGCAGCTCGTGCACCGACCAGTCGTCCTCGGGCTCGTTCTTGCGCTGGTCCCGGCGCACCAGCCAGCGTCCGACGCTGACGCCGAAGAAGGCGGGCACGTACACCAGCAGGGTGACGAACGAGGTGCCGGCGACCATCTCGACCCAGAACGAGGCCTGGCCGATGCCGTCGAGCCAGAAGGTGCCCAGCAGCCAGCAGACGAAGCACGCCACCAGGCCGGCGACGAAGCCGGCCTTGAGCCAGCGCATGGTGAGGTCTTCGTAGTCGTCGGGGTCCGGGTGGGCACGCGCATCGCGGATGCCGTCGTAGCCGCCCCACACGATCGCGATCAGCACGACGACGGCGATGGTCACCCAGCGCGAGATCGGCGACTGGACGGGCCAGGCGATGATGGCGGCGCCCAGGAGCACTCGGGCGATGATCTGAACGATCGACATGACGATGCCGCGCAGAAGCCAGGATTGCATGGGGTCAACATACCGGCATGAGATGTGTACAACAATCTCCGGTATGCGTGTTGCACCCGATACCGTTCCCCCGTTCGCCGCCCGACGCGCCGCGATCGCCGCCGCGCTGGCCGCGCAGGACGTCGATGCCCTGGTGGTCAGCGACCTGATCAACGTCCGCTATCTGAGTGGTTTCACCGGCAGCAATGCCGCGGTGCTGATCTGGCGGGACCACCCGGCCGGGGACCGGATCGCCACCGACGGCCGGTACACCGAGCAGGTGGCCGAGCAGAGCCCGGACCTGGCGGTCGTCGGGGCCCGGGACACCGTCGGCGCCCTCGTGGCCGAGGCCGGTCGGTCGGGCCGGTCCGTGCGGGTGGGTTTCGAGGCCGACGCGGTGACCGTGGCCGTCTTCGGCGAGTTGTGCACCGCCGTGGAGTCCACGGCGGTGACTCTGGTACCGCTGCGCGGCACGGTGCAGACCCTGCGGGAGGTCAAGGATGCGGGGGAGACGGCGCTGGTGGAGGCCGCCTGCCGGATCGGCGACGACGCGCTGGCGGCGTTGATCGAGCGCGGTGCGATCGCGCCCGGCCGCACCGAACGGGAGGTGGCTCGCGAGCTGGAGTGGGAGATGTACGCGCGCGGCGCGGCCGCGATCGCCTTCGAGACGATCGTGGCGACGGGGGCGAACTCGGCGATCCCGCACCACCGGCCGACGACGGCGGTGCTGGCCGACGGCGACTTCGTCAAGATCGACTTCGGGGCCGTCGTGGCCGGCTATCACTCGGACATGACCCGCACCCTGGTCCTGGGCGAGTCCGCGGCATGGCAGCGGGAGATCTACGAGATCGTTCGGCAGGCCCAGGCCGCGGGCTGCGCGGCGCTGGTGCCCGGGGCGGCCCTGGCCGAGGTCGACGCCGCCGCGCGCGAGGTGATCGTCGCCGCGGGCTACGGCGAACAGTATGTGCACGGCCTCGGCCACGGCGTCGGACTGCAGATCCACGAAGCGCCGGGGATCGGCAGCGCCGCGCGCGGTACACTGCGTGACGGTGCGATCGTCACCGTGGAGCCCGGCATCTATCTGCCGGGCCGCGGTGGGGTCCGCATCGAAGACACCTTGGTGGTCTCCGATGCCGGGCCGCGGTCGCTGACGAGCGCCCCCCGGGCGTTGCGGATCCTGTAGCGGATTTCCTAAGGAGACTTCACATGGCGTCTACCGCCGACTTCAAGAACGGCCTAGTACTCAAGATCGACAATCAGCTGTGGCAGATCGTCGAGTTCCAGCATGTGAAGCCGGGCAAGGGCCCGGCCTTCGTGCGCACCAAGCTCAAGAACGTGGTCTCGGGCAAGAACGTCGACAAGACGTTCAGCGCCGGCGTCAAGGTGGAGACGGCCACCGTCGACCGCCGCGACATGACCTACCTGTACAACGACGGCACCGACTTCGTCTTCATGGACGGCGAGACCTTCGACCAGATCTCGATCACCCCCGAGGTGATGGGCGACGGCGCACGCTTCCTGCTGGAGAACATGTCGGTACAGGTGGCCACTCACGAGGACGTGCCGCTGTTCGTCGAGCTCCCGGTGACCGTGGAGCTCGAAGTGACCCAGACCGATCCGGGTCTGCAGGGCGACCGGTCCACCGGTGGCACCAAGCCCGCGATCGTGGAGACCGGCGCCGAGGTGCAGGTGCCGCTGTTCATCAACACCGGCGACAAGCTGAAGATCGATTCGCGCGACGGGAATTACCTCGGCCGTGTCAACAACTGATCGCGCGGGCGAACCCCGCGGCCGGCATCGTCAACGCCGCCGCGCGGTGGACCTGCTGTTCGAGGCCGAGGCCAAGGGCGTACCGGCCACCGACCTGATCGCCGAGCGCCGCGAGGTCTTCGCCACCGACGACAGCGTCGGCGACATGACCGGATACGCGGTGCGCGCGGTGGAGGGCGTGGTGGCCGATGCGGCACAGGTCGACGCCATCATCTCCTCGCACCTGCAGAACTGGTCGTTCGACCGACTGCCCGCGGTCGATCGCGCCATCCTGCGTCTGGGGACCTGGGAACTGCTGTACGCCCCCGACATCGACATCAACGTGGTGCTCGCCGAGGCTGTGAAGCTCGCCACGGAGCTGTCCACGGACGACTCGCCCGCCTTCGTCAACGGCGTGCTGGACCGCATCTCGACGCTGGCCCCCCAGGTGCGGGCGGCGAGTTCGGCGGAGTAGAGTTTCGTCCCGACACATCCTTTAACGATCCGTCCCGTGAGGCGGAGAAGGAGGTCGGTGTGACCAGTCGCACCCGCACCTTGCTTAACGCGTCCGAAGTGGGCCGCACGGTGGCCCGTATGGCCCACCAGGTGATCGAGAAGACCGCACTCGACGCCGAGCATCCCCGGCCGGTGGTGCTCATCGGCATCCCCACCCGCGGTACCACCCTCGCCCAGCGCTTGGCCGCGAAGATCGAGGAGTTCACCGGTGTGCAGGTGCCCACCGGGTACCTCGACATCACGCTGTACCGCGACGATCTTCGCGACAAACCCCATCGCCCGCTGGAACGCACCCTGGTGCCGACAGGTGGCGTCGACGGCGCCCTGGTGATCCTGGTCGACGACGTGCTGTTCTCCGGCCGCACCGTCCGGGCGGCGCTCGACGCGCTGCGCGATCTGGGCCGCCCGGCCGCTGTGCAGCTGGCGGTGCTGGTCGACCGCGGCCACCGCGAGCTGCCGCTGCGGGCGGACTACGTGGGCAAGAACATCCCCACCGCCCGCGACGAGGACGTCGACGTGCACCTGGCCGAACACGACGGGGTGGACGAGGTCGTGGTGCGCACGGCGGGGGAGGCGACCCGATGAAACATCTGCTGTCCACCGAGGACCTGAGCCGCGACGACGCCGTCGAGCTGCTCGACGAGGCCGCGCGCTTCGAGCAGGCCCTGGCCGGCCGCGAGGTCCGCAAGCTGCCCACCCTGCGCGGACGCACCGTGATGACGGTGTTCTACGAGAACTCCACCCGTACCCGCGTCTCCTTCGAGGTGGCCGGGAAGTGGATGAGCGCGGACGTGATCAACGTCAGCGCCTCCTCGTCGTCGGTCAGCAAGGGCGAGTCGTTGCGCGACACCGCCAAGACGCTGCGGGCCGCCGGCGCGGACGCCCTGATCGTGCGGCACCCCGCGTCGGGCGCGGCCGCCCAGATCGCCCGCTGGACCAACGACGGCACCGACCTGCCCGATCTGGCCCCGGGACAGGAACAGCCGACCAGCACCGGTCCGTCGGTGATCAACGCCGGCGACGGTACCCACGAACATCCCACGCAGGCCCTGCTGGACGCGTACACCCTGCGCGCCAAGTTCGGCTCGCTCGACGGTCGCCGCATCACCATCGTCGGTGACGTGCTGCATTCGCGGGTGGCCCGCTCCAACGCCCACCTGCTCAGCACGCTCGGCGCCGAGGTGACCCTGGTGGCGCCCCCGACGCTGCTGCCGACCGGTGTGGCGACCTGGCCGGTGCGGGTGAGCACCGAGCTCGACGCGGAGCTGCCCGGCAGCGACGCGGTGATGATGCTGCGCGTGCAGGCCGAGCGCATGAACGGCGGCTTCTTCCCGAGTGCGCGCGAATACTCGGCCCGCTATGGCCTCAACGACGACCGCCGCGCGCTGCTGCCAGAGGAGGCGTTGATACTGCACCCGGGCCCCATGCTCCGCGGCATGGAGATCGGCTTCAACGTGGCCGACGCACCGCAGTCGGTGGTCCTGGATCAGGTCCGCGCCGGCGTGCACGTCCGCATGGCCGTGCTGTTCCGGCTACTCGCCAGCGGCGGCGCCGACGCGCCCGCCCACCACCAGTCGACAGGAGCGCAACAGTGACGGTCTCAGGTTCGATTCTGCTCACCGACGTCCGACCCTACGGCGAAGGCGAACCGGTCGATGTCGCCGTCACCGACGGGGTGATCACCGCCATCGGCACCGGCCTGTCGGCGCCAGAGGGCGCCCGCACCGTCGACGGTCGCGGCGGGGTGCTGCTGCCCGGCTTCGTCGACCTGCACACCCACGTCCGCGAACCCGGCCGCGAGGACACCGAGACCATCGCCACCGGTTCGGCCGCGGCCGCGCGCGGCGGCTACACGGCGATCTTCGCCATGGCCAACACCAGTCCGGTCGCCGACAACGCCGCCATCACCGACCTGGTGTGGCGGATCGGCCAGGAAGTCGGCCTGGTGGACGTGCACCCGGTCGGTGCGGTCACCGTCGGCCTGGCGGGCAAGCAGCTTGCCGAGATGGGCATGATGGCCGACGGCGCCGCCAAGGTGAAGCTGTTCAGCGACGACGGCAAGTGCGTGCACGACCCGGTCCTGATGAAGCGCGCCCTGGAGTACAGCTCCGGTCTGGGTGTGCTGATCTCCCAGCACAGCGAGGACCCGCGGCTCACCGAGGGCGCGGTGGCGCACGACGGCCCGACCGCGGCCCGTCTGGGTCTGGCCGGTTGGCCGCGCGCGGCCGAGGAGTCGATCGTGGCGCGCGACGCGCTGCTGGCCCGCGACGCCGGGGCCCGGGTGCACGTGGCGCACGCCTCCACCGAGGGCACCGTCAGCCTGCTGCGCTGGGCGCGCGAGCAGGGCATCGACATCACCGCCGAGGTGACCCCGCACCATCTGCTGCTCGACGACTCCCGGCTGGAGACCTACGATGGCGTCAACCGCGTCAACCCGCCGCTGCGCGAGGACCGCGACAAGCTCGCGCTGCGCCGCGCGCTGGCCGAGGGCGTCATCGACTGCGTGGCCACCGACCACGCTCCGCACGCCGCACAGGAGAAGTGCTGCGAGTTCTCCCAGGCCAAGCCCGGCATGCTGGGGCTGGAGACGGCCCTGTCGGTGATCGTGGAGACCATGGTGCGCCCGGGTCTGCTGGACTGGCGCGGGGTGGCCCGCGTGATGAGCGAGCGTCCCGCGCAGATCGTCGGCCTCGACGATCAGGGCCGCCCGCTCGAGGTGGGCGAGCCCGGCAACCTCACCGTCGTCGATCCGGACGCCGAATGGGTGGTCGAACCCGCCGAACTGGCGAGCAAGTCGCGCAACACCCCGTACGCGGCGATGACGCTGCCCGGTCGGGTCACACTGACGGTCCTGCGCGGCACGGTGACCGCCGAATGAGCCCGTGGGTCTTCGACGCCCTGATCGTGTGCGGCGCCGTACTGCTGTGGCTGCTGCTGATCTGGTTGGCGCTGCGCGGCTGGCGCAAGCGCGGCCGGGCCCAGGCCGAGCTGCTGGGGGAGTTGCCCACCGCACCCGCCGAACTGGGCGAGCTGCTCGACGGTCCGGACAGCGGCGTCTACGTCGGCAGCACCCTGGCCCCGACCTGGGCCACCCGGGTGGCCGTCGGCGACTTCGGCGATCGCGCCCAGGTCCGGTACTCGCGGTACGCCGCAGGCATCCTGCTCACCCGCGCCGGGGCCTCGGACATCTGGATCCCGCAGGAGGCCATCACCGCGGTCCGCACCGAGAACGGCCACGCCGGCAAGGTGATGTCCCGCGACGGCGTGCTGGCCATCCGGTGGCGACTGCCCTCGGGCGTGGAACTGGACTCGGGGATCCGCGGCGACGACAAGAGCGTGTACCCCACCTGGACCGCGGCCTACGCCGACGTCACCGCACAGACCCGCAATGAACTTGACGCCGCTGACGCGGCAGGCACCGAAACGAAGAGGAAGAAGTCATGAGTAAAGCGGTATTGGTGCTGGAGAACGGCAACATTCATTCCGGACGCAGCTTCGGCGCCGAGGGCGTCACCTTCGGTGAAGCGGTCTTCTGCACCGCGATGACCGGCTACCAGGAGATGCTCACCGACCCGAGCTACCACAAGCAGATCGTGGTCTCCACGGCCCCGCAGATCGGCAACACCGGCTGGAACACCGAGGACGGCGAGAGCCTGCTCGGGAAGCGTTCGCAGGTGCGCTGGTCGGCCGACTTCATCGACCACAAGGACCCGGGCAAGATCTGGGTGGCCGGGTATGCGGTGCGCAACCCGACGACGCGCGTGTCCAACTGGCGCGCCACCTCCAGCCTCGAGGACGAACTGATCGCCCAGGGTGTGGTCGGCATCGCCGGCATCGACACCCGCGCGGTGGTGCGCGAGCTGCGCGAGGTCGGCGCCATGCGGGCCGGGATCTTCTCCGGTGCGGCGGTGACCGACGCCGACGACATGCTCGCCCAGGTGCGGGCGCAGAGCCCGATGACCGGGGCGAACCTGGCCGCCGAGGTCAGCACCGAGGAGACCTACGTCGTCGAGGCCGCCGGTGAACCGCGCTTCCGCGTCGCCGCGCTGGACCTGGGGATCAAGGCCAACACCCCGCGCATGCTCGCCGCGCGCGGCGTCGAGGTGCACATCCTGCCCTCCGACGCCACCATCGACGACGTTCTGGCGGTGCGCCCGGACGGCTTCTTCCTGTCGAACGGGCCCGGCGATCCGGCCACCGCCGACGACGCGGTCGCGCTGACCCGCGAAGTGCTGAAGGCGGGCCTGCCGACCTTCGGTATCTGCTTCGGCAATCAGATCCTGGGCCGCGCACTCGGCCTGGGCACCTACAAGCTCAAGTTCGGCCATCGCGGTATCAACATCCCGGTGCTCGACGTCGCGACCGGCCAGGTGGCGATCACCTCGCAGAATCACGGATTCGCGTTGGAAGGCAAGGCCGGTGACGAGTTCGACACCGACTTCGGCCGCGGCCGTGTGAGCCACGTGTGCGCCAACGACGGCGTCGTCGAAGGCATCGAGCTGATCGACGGCTCGGCCTTCTCCGTCCAGTACCATCCCGAAGCCGCGTCCGGGCCGCACGACGCCGCCAACCTCTTCGACAAGTTCGTCGCCGCCATGGAAGGGACCAACTCCTAATGCCACGCCGCTCTGATCTCTCCCACGTCCTGGTCATCGGCTCGGGCCCGATCGTCATCGGTCAGGCCTGCGAGTTCGACTACTCGGGCACCCAGGCGTGCCGCGTGCTCAAGGCCGAGGGCCTGCGCGTCTCGCTGGTCAACTCCAACCCGGCCACGATCATGACCGACCCGGAGTTCGCCGACGCCACCTACGTCGAGCCCATCACCCCGGAATTCGTCGAGAAGGTCTTCGAGACCGAGGCCGCCGCCGGGCATCCGGTCGACGCCGTCCTGGCCACCCTGGGCGGGCAGACCGCGCTCAACACCGCGGTGGCCCTGCACGAGCAGGGGATCCTCGCCAAGCACGGCATCGAGCTGATCGGTGCCGACATCGACGCCATCCAGCGCGGCGAGGACCGCCAGATGTTCAAGGACATCGTCGCCGATATCGGTGGCGAGAGCGCCCGCTCGGCCGTCTGCCACACCATGGACGAGGTCCGCGCCACCGTGGCCGAACTCGGCTACCCGGTGGTGGTGCGTCCGTCGTTCACCATGGGCGGCCTCGGGTCGGGCATGGCCTACGACGAGGACGACCTCAACCGCATCGCCGGCGGCGGCCTGGCCGCCTCGCCCACCGCGAACGTCCTCATCGAGGAGTCCATCCTCGGCTGGAAGGAGTTCGAACTCGAGCTGATGCGCGACAACCGCGACAACGTCATCGTGATCTGCTCCATCGAGAACGTCGACCCGGTGGGTGTGCACACCGGCGACTCGATCACCGTCGCCCCGGCGATGACGCTGACCGACCGCGAATACCAGCTCATGCGCGATCAGTCGATCGCGATCATCCGCGCGGTCGGCGTCGACACCGGCGGCTGCAACATCCAGTTCGCCCAGGACCCGCGCGACGGGCGCCTCGTGGTGATCGAGATGAACCCGCGCGTGTCGCGGTCCTCGGCCCTGGCCTCCAAGGCCACCGGGTACCCGATCGCCAAGATGGCCGCCAAGCTGGCCATCGGCTACTCGCTGGACGAGATCACCAACGACATCACCAAGGCCACCCCGGCGGCCTTCGAGCCGTCCATCGACTACGTGGTGGTCAAGGCTCCGCGGTTCGCGTTCGAGAAGTTCCCGGGCGCCGACGACACGCTCACCACCACCATGAAGTCGGTGGGCGAGGCCATGAGCCTGGGTCGCAGCTTCACCGAGGCCTTCGGCAAGGTGATGCGGTCGCTGGAGACCAAGGCCGCGGGTTTCTGGACCGAACCCGATCGCCCCGATCCGGCGACGCTGGATCTGCCGGCCCTGCTGGCCGACATCAGCGTGCCGCGCGACGGCCGCATGTACAAGATCATGCAGGCCATGGACGCCGGTGCGACCATCGAGCAGCTCTACGAGGCCACCGCGATCGATCCGTGGTTCCTCGCCGAGATCGCGCAGATCGGCGAGGTGGGCGCCTCCGTCCGCGACGCCGACGCCCTGGACGAGGACCTGCTGCGGCTGGCCAAGACCACCGGTCTGTCCGACCGCCAGATCGCCGCGCTGCGCGGCGCCGGCGGCGACGACGGGCTGGGCAGCGAGGGCGCCGTGCGCGCCTTCCGGCACGGTCTGGGTGTGCGTCCGGTGTACAAGACCGTCGACACCTGTGCCGCCGAGTTCGAGGCCAAGACGCCGTACCACTACTCCACCTACGAGCTCGATCCCGCGGCGACCTCGGAGATCGCGCCGCAGCCTGACCGCCCCAAGGTGATCATCCTGGGCTCCGGCCCCAACCGCATCGGTCAGGGCATCGAGTTCGACTACTCGTGCGTGCACGCGGCGCTGACCCTCAGCGAAGCCGGGTACGAGACGGTGATGGTCAACTGCAACCCGGAGACGGTGTCCACCGACTACGACACCGCCGACCGCCTGTACTTCGAGCCGTTGACCCTGGAGGACGTCCTCGAGGTGATTCACGCCGAGTCCGAGTCGGGCACGGTGGCCGGGGTGATCGTGCAGCTGGGCGGGCAGACGCCGCTGGGCCTGGCCGCACACCTGGAAGCCGAGGGCGTGCCGATCGTCGGCACCAGCCCGGCGGCCATCGACCTGGCCGAGGATCGCGGCGAGTTCGGCAAGGTGCTCACCGAGGCCGGGCTGCCCGCGCCCAAGTTCGGCACCGCCACCACGTTCGAGCAAGCCCGCGACATCGGCGCCGAGATCGGCTACCCGGTGCTGGTGCGTCCGTCCTACGTGCTCGGCGGGCGCGGCATGGAGATCGTCTACGACGAGCAGGGCCTGGCCGACTACATCGCGCGCGCCACCGAGATCTCCGACGACCGGCCGGTGCTGGTGGACCGGTTCCTCGAGGACGCGGTGGAGATCGACGTCGACGCGCTCTACGACGGCACCGAGATCTACCTCGGCGGCGTGATGGAGCACATCGAGGAGGCCGGTATCCACTCCGGCGACTCGGCGTGCGCCCTGCCGCCGATCACGCTCGGCGCCGAGGAGATCGCGCAGGTCCGCGCCTCCACCGAGGCGCTGGCCAAGGGTATCGGCGTGCGCGGTCTGCTGAACGTGCAGTACGCGCTCAAGGACGGCGTGCTGTACGTCCTGGAAGCCAATCCGCGAGCCAGCCGGACCGCGCCGTTCGTGTCCAAGGCCACGGCGGTGCCGCTGGCCAAGGCCTGTGCGCGCGTCATGCTGGGCATGTCCATCGCCGAACTGCGCGGTCAGGGCATCCTGCCGCCGTCGGGCGACGGCAGCGTGATCCCGGTGAACTCGCCGGTGGCCGTCAAGGAAGCGGTGCTGCCGTTCAACCGGTTCCGCACTCCCGAGGGCGCCGCCATCGACACGCTCCTGAGCCCGGAGATGAAGTCGACCGGTGAGGTCATGGGCTTCGACCGGGACTTCGGGCGCGCCTTCGCCAAGGCGCAGGCCGCGGCCTCCGGTGCGCTGCCCACCGAGGGCGCCGTGTTCGTCTCGGTGGCCAACCGGGACAAGGCGTCCATCGCCTTCCCGACCAAGCGGCTGGCCGATCTCGGTTTCACCATCCTGGCCACCAAGGGCACCGCGGATGTGTTGCGCCGCAACGGCATCGAGGTCACCGAGGTGCGCAAGCACTTCGAGGCCGCGGCCGATGAGGAGTCGGTGGTCGACATGATCCGGGACGGCCGCGTCGACCTGATCATCAACACCCCGGCGGGCAGCTCCGGACCCCGCGCCGACGGCTACGAGATTCGCGCGGTGGCCATCACCGCGGGCATCCCGTGCGTCACCACGGTGCCCGGTGCGGGCGCCGCGGTGCAGGGTATCGAGGCCGCGCTGGGCGCGACGATGGGCGTGGAGTCCCTGCAGCGCAGGCACGCCGCGCTGCAGCGGACGCAGGCGTGAGCACCACCGGTTTCGCTGCGCGCTACCGCGCGGCGGTCGACGCGCGGGGGCGCCTGTGTGCGGGTATCGACCCGCACGCGGCGCTGCTGGAGCAGTGGGGCCTGCCGGTCTCGGTGGACGGCCTGCGGGCCTTCGCCGAGGCCGCCGTCGCCGGTCTCGGGCCCACCGCGGCGGTGATCAAACCGCAGGTCGCCTTCTTCGAGGCGTTCGGCTCGGCCGGGCTGGCGGTGCTGGAGGACACCATCGCCGGGTGCCGCGCGGCCGGGGCCCTGGTGCTCGCCGACGCCAAGCGCGGGGACATCGGTTCGACGATGGCGGCCTACACCACCGCCTGGCTCGACGAGGGCTCGCCGCTGTGCTCGGACGCGGTCACCGTGTCCCCGTACCTCGGTTTCGGGGCGCTGTCGCCGGCCGTCGAACAGGCCCGCGCCACCGACCGGGGCGTCTTCGTGCTGGCCCGCACGTCCAACCCGGACGGGCAGGCGCTGCAGACCGCCCGGACGGCCGCCGCGACCACGGTGGCCCAGAGCATCGTCGACGACGGCGCCGCGGTCAACGCCGACGGCTCCGCGACGGTGGGCGTGGTGGTCGGGGCCACGCGTGAGCACGGCCTGGACCTGCGCGAACTGGCCGGACCGATCCTGTCGCCGGGACTGGGCGCCCAGGGCGCCACCGCAGCGGATCTGGCGTCGATCTTCGGCGACACCGCCGATCTGGCGTGGCTGCTGCCGGCCGCCTCGCGCAGCATTCTGGGCGCGGGCCCCGATCCGGCGGCCCTGGCCGCGGCCGTCGGCGCCACCCGCGACGAGATCGAGGCTGCACTGAGCTCGTGACGCGCTGCCGGTTGACGCGCTAGAGGCGTTCGGCGTCCAACCGGGCGCGGAACGCCTCGATCGCCGGCCACGTGTGGGCGGCCGCCTCCGAGCCGGTCAGCATGCCCAGGTGACTGGTCTCGACCGTGTGGAACTCCACATGCGCGGACTCGGTGAAGAGTTCCTCACCGTGCCGGACCGCCGCGTGCGGGGCGATCGCGTCCCGGTGCGAGCCGACCATGAAGATCGGGGCGGTGATCGAGGTCAGGTCCACCGCGATGCCGTCGAAATCGAGGTGTCCGCGACTGATCTCGTCGCGGACGATGAAGTTGACCAGCATCTGCTCGGCCACCCGGCCCGGGTAGCCGGGCAGCGACCGCTGGAAGCGATCGATCACCTGCATCCGCGCCAGCGCCTCGGGGTCCCCGAGGTTCTTCACGATGTACCACGGCTTCTTGAGCTCACGCTCCCAGGCGAAGCCGCGGTACACGGCGCGCACGAGGGGCGCGGGGATCCCGGCCAGGGCGCGCAGCACATAGGTGGCCGGACGGCCGCCGGTGGGCGCCAGCAGCGAACGCACCAGGGGATAGGGCGGCACCCGCATGTAGTTCAGCGGCGTCCCGACGGTGATGATCGACCGGATGGGCAGATTCTTGTCGTGCGCGGCGGTCAGCAGACAGAGGGTGCCGCCCAGACTCCACGCCATCAGGTCCACGGCATCGCCGCCGGAGGCGAAATCGGCCACCGCATCGCCGATGGCGCGCGGCACGAAGGAGTCGAAATAGTCCTCGAAACCGAGATGGCGCTCCGCGCGTGTCACGTCGCCGAAGTCGATGACATACACCACGGTGCCGGTGGACAGCAGAAACTCGACGACCGAATTGCCCGGTTCCACGCCGGGCGCCAAGTCGTAGCAGCGGGCCGGCACGGCGAGCGGGGGAACCAGTAGGACGGGCACCGCCCCGGCCGCGCGTGCGTCCCGTACCTGCTGGTCAGAGCCGTAGCGGAGGAGTCGTGCGTGCGGTCGATCGGAGATGACCGTCGCGGCCGAAGAGTTCCGCGGGGCGATATCGTCGCGCAGCACCCGGGCGAGGGTGACCAGGTCGGACTGGAGCATGGGCCCCGAGGCTACTCGGTATCGCGACCGGTCGACGCGCCCGGGGCGGTTCTCGCCGCGACGGGCCCGAACGGGTACCGTCGCTCCTGCTCATGACGTGAATGGATACACTCGTCGTGAAGTACCGCCGGTCCGCCGGACCCGCGGTGCACAGCCACCCGGCGCTGATATAGCGTCGGTGGACCAATCGAACCGAGACCAACGAAAGGTGGAGGACCCGTGGCTCTTCCCCAGTTGACAGACGAGCAGCGTGCGGCCGCACTGCAGAAGGCGGCCGAGGCCCGTCGCGTCCGCGCCGAGCTCAAGGAGCGCCTCAAGCGCGGCGGCACCGACCTCAAGCAGGTCCTGGCCGACGCCGAGGACAACGAGATCCTGGGCAAGATGAAGGTCTCCGCCCTCCTCGAGGCCCTGCCCAAGGTCGGCAAGGTCAAGGCTCAGGAGATCATGACCGAGCTGGAGATCGCGCCGACCCGTCGTCTGCGCGGCCTCGGCGATCGCCAGCGTAAGGCTCTGCTCGAGAAGTTCAGCTCCTGAGCGTGCCCACCGAGCGATCCGCACAGGATTTCCCGACGAGGGGCCGACTGGTTGTACTGGTCGGCCCCTCGGCCGTTGGCAAGTCGACCGTGGTGGCCCGCCTGCGTGAGTTGCTGCCGGAACTGGAGTTCTCGGTGTCGGCGACGACACGGGATCCCCGGCCAGGCGAGGTCGACGGCCGCGACTACTACTTCGTGACCCGTCCCGACTTCGATCGGATGATCGACCGCGGCGAGTTGCTCGAATGGGCCGACATCCACGGGGGACTGCAGCGTTCGGGCACCCCGGCCGCACCGGTGCGCGCCGCCCTGGAGCGCGGCGTGCCGGTGCTGGTGGAGGTGGACCTGGTCGGTTCCCGACTGGTCCGCGAGCAGATGCCCGAGGCGGTGACGGTGTTCCTGGCCCCGCCCAGCTGGGAGGAGCTCGAACGCCGACTGCTGGGGCGCGGTACCGAAACCCCCGAGGCCCGAGCGCGTCGGTTGGAGACCGCACGCGTGGAGATGGACGCCATCGGCGAATTCGGACACGTCGTCGTGAACGACGATGTCGACGCTTCGGCCCGCGAGTTGGTAAACTTGCTGATCGGCCCCTGATGGGGTCGCAGATAACGAACGTTTTGGAGAAAACAAGCGTGAGCACTGAAATCGAGATCGACGCCGATCTCGTCGAAGAGACCGTCTACGACACCCCGCAGGGCATCACCGACCCGCCCATCGATGAGCTCCTCGATCGCGCCTCGTCGAAGTACGCGCTGGCCATCTACGCCGCCAAGCGCGCCCGTCAGATCAACGACTACTACAACCAGCTGGCCGAGGGCCTGATGGAGTACGTCGGCCCCCTGGTGGAGCCGGGTGTGCACGAGAAGCCGCTGTCGATCGCGCTGCGCGAGATCCACGCGGACCTGCTCGAGCACACCGAAGGCGAGTAGTTCTCGTTGCACGTCATCGTCGGAGTCGGCGGCGGCATCGCGGCGTACAAAGTGTGTTCGGTCATTCGGCATTTCACCGAGGCCGGCCACGATGTACGCGTGATGCCGACCCGTTCGGCCTTGAACTTCGTCGGCGCCGCGACCTTCGAGGCGCTGTCGGGTAACCCCGTCACCACCGAGGTCTTCGACGACGTCGACGAGGTGGCGCACGTAGCGCTCGGCCGTCAGGCCGACCTGGTGGTCATCGCCCCGGCGACGGCCGATCTCATGGCGCGCGCCGCGGCCGGTCGCGCCGACGACCTGCTCACCGCGTCCCTGCTGACTGCGCGTTGCCCGGTGATGTTCGTGCCCGCAATGCATACCGAGATGTGGGAGCACCCCGCGACGGTGGCCAACGTGGCCACCCTGCGGGCCCACGGCTCCACGGTCCTGACTCCCGCCTCGGGCCGACTCACCGGCGCCGACACCGGAGCCGGCCGCCTGCCCGAGCCCACCGAGATCGGTCTGCTCGGCGACCTGCTGCTGACCCGCCCGGAGGCGTTGCCGTACGACCTGGCGGGTGTGCGCGTGCTGATCAGCGCCGGCGGCACCCGCGAGGCACTCGACCCGGTGCGTTACCTCGGCAATCACAGCTCCGGCAAACAGGGCTACGCCTTGGCCCGCGTGGCCGCTCAGCGCGGCGCGGCCGTGACGCTGGTGTCCGGCGCCGTCAGCGAACCCGGCGCCCCCGCCGCCGTCGACATCGTGCACGTGGATTCTGCCGTCGAACTGAGCCGGGAGATGACCGCCCGCGCCGCCGATTCGGACGTGATCATCATGGCGGCCGCGGTCGCCGACTTCCGTCCCGTCGGGGTGGCCGACGCCAAGATCAAGAAGGGTGCCGAGGGTCCGGCGCCCATCGAACTGACCACCAACCCGGACATTCTCGCCGGGCTGGTGCGGGCGCGCGGCGCCGACGAGATCGGTGCCTCCACCGTCATCGTCGGTTTCGCCGCCGAGACCGGCGACGCCGACGCCGGAGTGCTCGACCACGGCCGCGCCAAGCTGCGCCGCAAGGGCTGCGATCTCCTGGTGGTCAACGCGGTCGGCGAGGGCCGGGCGTTCGGCACCGCCGACAACGCCGGCTGGCTGCTGCACGCGGATGGTACCGAAACCGGTCTGCCTTATGGCTCGAAGACGTTGATGGCGAGCAGAATTCTTGACGAAGTCGCCGCCCTCGTGCCAGATAGGTAGTACGCGGTCGCCCCGGCCGACTTTTCCATTTTTCAAGCTTTGGCTTTACCGACCTTCCGAGAGGAACCGATGAGCGCGTCAGCGTCCCGCCTGTTCACCAGCGAGTCCGTCACCGAAGGGCATCCGGACAAGATCTGCGATGCGATCAGCGACTCGATTCTCGACGCGCTGCTGGAACAGGATCCCGGCGCCAAGGTGGCGGTGGAGACGCTGGTCACCACCGGACAGGTCCATGTGGCCGGCGAGGTGAACACCACCGCCTACGCGGACATCCCCACCATCGTGCGGGACAAGATCCTCGAGATCGGTTACGACTCGTCCACCAAGGGCTTCGACGGCGCCTCGTGCGGCGTCAACGTGGCCATCGGTGCGCAGTCGCCGGAGATCGCGCAGGGTCTGACCGACTCGCACGAGAAGCAGACCGGCACGCACGCCGACGAGCTGGACCTGCAGGGCGCCGGGGACCAGGGCCTGATGTTCGGTTACGCCACCGCTGAGACCCCGGAGCTGATGCCGCTGCCGATCGCGCTGGCCCACCGGCTGTCGCGTCGTCTCACCGAGGTTCGCAAGTCCGGCCTGCTGCCGTACCTGCGCCCGGACGGCAAGACCCAGGTGACCATCGAATACGCCGACGACGTCCCGGTCCGTCTGGACACCGTGGTGGTCTCCACCCAGCACGCGGCCGACATCGACATCGCCGGCATGCTGACCCCGGACATCGCCAAGCACGTGCTGGAGCCGGTCTTCGCCGAGCTCGACCTGCCGACGCCGCTGGACACCAGCAACCCGCGTCTGCTGGTGAACCCGACCGGCAGTTTCGTGCTGGGCGGCCCGATGGGCGACGCGGGCCTCACCGGCCGCAAGATCATCGTCGACACCTACGGCGGCATGTCCCGCCACGGCGGCGGCGCCTTCTCCGGCAAGGACCCGTCGAAGGTGGACCGCAGCGCGGCGTACGCCATGCGGTGGGTGGCCAAGAACGCGGTGGCCGCCGGGCTGGCCAAGCGCATCGAGGTGCAGGTGGCCTACGCGATCGGCAAGGCCGCTCCGGTGGGTCTGTTCGTGGAGACCTTCGGCACCGAGACCGTCGACCCGGGCACCATCCAGAAGGCGATCTCGGAGGTCTTCGACCTGCGTCCGGCCGCCATCGTCCGCGACCTGGATCTGCTGCGCCCGATCTACGCGCCCACCGCGGCGTACGGCCACTTCGGACGCACCGACGTCGACCTGCCGTGGGAACAGACCAACCGCGTCGCCGAGCTGCGCGCCGCCGCTGGCATCGCCTGACCCTTCGGGTTCGGGCGTGAGCAAGAACCAGCGCCTGCCCGCAACCGAGCATCCGGTGGCCCGCGTGCTGCCGATGCTCGGTTTGGCGCATCTGGACCGTCCCTTCGACTACCTGGTCGATCAGGCGATGGATACCGAGGCCCAGCCCGGCACGCGGGTACGGGTCCGCTTCGCCGGTCGCCTGGTGGACGGCTTCCTCCTGGAACGACTGGCCGAGAGCGATCACGGCGGAAAGCTCGCCTGGCTGGAGCGGGTCGTCTCCCCGGAACAGGTGCTGACCCCGGAACTGGTCGAACTCGCCCGGGCCGTCGCCGAACGGTACGCGGGCACCATGCCCGACGTGCTGCGCCTGGCGGTGCCCCCGCGGCACGCTCGGGTGGAGAAGGCCGAGCCTGCCGCTGCGCCGGAAACCGTGCTCGCCGAACCGGATCCGAGCGGGTGGAACGCCTACGACGGTGGCGCCGAGTTCCTGGCGGCGCTGCGCGAGGGGATGCATCCGCGGGTCGCCTGGCAGGCTCGCCCCGGCGAGGACGTGGCCGTGCGGCTGGCCGAGTTGGCCGTGTCGGTGGCCGCGACCGGGCGCGGTGTGGTGATCGTCGTGCCCGATCAGCGCGATCTGGACCGCCTGGAGCACGAATGCGCTGCGCTGCTCGGCGACTGGTGCGTGACGCTGGCCGCGGGCCTGGGCCCCACCGCGCGCTACCGGCGCTGGCTGCGGGTGCTGCGCGGCACGGCCCGGGTGGTGATCGGCACCCGCAGTGCGGTCTTCGCCCCGGTGCACCGGCTGGGCCTGACGGTCGTCTTCGACGACGGCGACACCAGCCTCGACGAACCCCGGTCGCCGTATCCGCATCCGCGGGAGGTCGCGGTGCTGCGCGCGCACCAGACGGCGTCGGCACTGGTGATCGGCGGCTTCGCCCGGTCCGCCGAAGCCCAGGCCCTGGTCGAGTCCGGGTGGGCGCGGAACCTGGTCGCCGCCCGCGCGGTGGTCCGCGCCGACATGCCGCGCGTCGAGGGCATCTCCGACGACGATCGCCGCATCGCCGGTGATCCGCTGGCCCGTTCGGCCCGGATCCCGAACATCGCCTTCGACGCGGCCCGGCGCGCTCTCACGCAGGACCGACCGGTGCTGTTCAGCGTCCCGCGCCGCGGCTATCTGCCGTCGGTGGCGTGCGGGCGCTGCCGGGAGAACGCCCGCTGCCGCGCCTGCCACGGCCCCCTGCAGATGAACGAGCGCGGCGACCTGGCGTGCCGATGGTGCGGCCGCCCGGAGAACCGGTTCGTGTGCCCGCAGTGCGGCGGCACGGTGGTCCGCGCGCTGATGGTGGGGGACAAGCGCACCGCCGAGGAATTGGGTCGGGCCTTCGTCGGAGTGCCCGTCCTCACCTCGGCGGGCGACAAGATCGTCGACGACATCCCGAGCGGCGCCCGGGTGGTGGTGGCCACGCCGGGTGCGGCCCCGCACGCCGAGGGCGGCTACGGCGCCGCGGTGCTGCTGGACACGTGGGCACAGTTGGATCGGCAGGATCTGCGGGCGGGCGAGGAGGCCGTGCGCGCCTGGATGTCGGTGGCCACCCTGGTGCGGCCGCACTCCGACGGAGGTCGGGTGGTGATCGTCGCCGATTCGGCACTGCTGCCCGTGCAGGCGCTGGTGCGCTGGGATCCGGTCGGTTTCGCCGCCCACGAGTTGGGGCTGCGCCGGGAACTGGCCTTCCCGCCCGCGGTCACCATGGCCTCGGTCGACGGCCCGCCGGCCGCAGTGGCCGCGTTCGTCGGCATGCTCGATCTGCCGCCCGGGGTGCAGCAACTGGGACCGGTACCGCTGCCGCCGGGGGTGCGCGCCCCGGCCGGTCTGGATACGACGCAGGACCTTGAACGGGTGCTGCTGCGGGTGGCCCGCGAGGACGGTCGACGCCTGGCGGCGGCGTTGCGTGCGGCACAGGTGGTGCGGCATGCGCGGCACGAAGACACCGCGGGTATCCGCGTGCAGGTGGACCCGCCTACCATCGGTTGACATGAGAGTGGTGTTTGCGGGAACTCCGCAACCGGCTGTGCCGACGTTGCAGGCGTTGATCGATTCCGACGAGCACCAGGTGGTCGGGGTGATCACCCGACCGGACACCACGGCCGGGCGGGGGCGCACCGCGGTGCGCTCGCCGATCGGCAAGCTCGCCGACGCGCACGCCCTGGAGGTGCTGACGCCGGCGACGATGTCCGCGCCCGAGGTGGCCGAGGCGCTGAGCCGCTGGGACGCCGAGCTGGGCGTGGTGGTGGCCTACGGCGGCCTGATCCCGCCCGCGGTGCTGGGCGCCCTGCCGTACGGCTGGATCAATCTGCACTTCTCGCTCCTGCCCGCGTGGCGCGGGGCGGCGCCGGTGCAGGCGGCCCTGGCCGCCGGGGACGAGATCACCGGCGCGAGCGTCTTCGCGTTGGAGGCCGGACTGGACACCGGACCGGTCTTCGGCACCTTCACCGAACGCATCCGAGACTCGGACACCGCGGGCGAACTCCTCGATCGCCTCGCCGATGCGGGCGCCCAGTTCACCCGCAACGTGATCGACGGGATCGCCGCGGACGAACTGTCGCCGGTGCCCCAGGACGTCGACGGCGTCTCGTACGCACCCAAGATCACCGTCGCCCACGCGCAGGTTCGCTGGGACCTGCCGTCGCATCTGATCGACCGCGCCATCCGCGCCCACACGCCCGCCCCCGGAGCGTGGACCCAGCTCGCGGACACACGCATCAAGCTGGGGCCGGTCCAGCGCGCCGATCACCACGAACTCGTCAACGGCACGGTGGCCCCGGGCGAGCTCGCACCGGGACAGATCTGTGCGGGCAAGAAGGCCGTCTACGTCGGCACCGGTTCGGGCGCGGTCCAGCTCGGTTGGGTCCAACCGCCCGGCAAGAAGCCGGTGGCGGCGGCGGACTGGGCGCGCGGCGCCCGCCTGACAGGACAGGAACGGTTCGCATGAGCACCTCCGACCGCAGACTCCGACACAAGGACCTCGACCCCGAACGCGTGGTGGCCCGCGACGTGCTGCGGGCCATCCGCGAACGCGACGCCTACGCGAACCTGTTGCTGCCCAAGCTCCTTCGCGAGCGGAAGATCAGCGGGCGCGATGCCGCGCTGGCCACCGAACTCACCTACGGGACCGCGCGGAGCATGGGCCTGCTCGACGAGGTCATCGCTGCGGCCGCCGGGCGACCGGTGGCCGACATCGACGGCGATCTGCTCGACGTCCTGCGCCTGGGCACCTACCAGCTGCTGCGCACCCGGATCGGTTCGCACGCCGCGGTCTCCACCTCGGTGGATCTGGTGCGCAGCGAGAAGGGCATGGGTCCGTCCGGCTTCGTCAACGCCGTGCTGCGCAAGGTCTCCCAGCGCGACGAGGCGCACTGGGTCGATCAGCTGGCGCCGCCGATCACCGAGGACCTCATCGGAAACCTCGCACTGTCGTATGCGCATCCGCGGTGGATCGCCGAGGTCTTCTTCGCGGCGCTGGGCCGCTCGGCCGGGGAACTGCAGGCCGCGCTGGCCGCCGACGACGAACGGCCCATCGTGCACCTGGTGGCGCGCCCCGGGCAGATCAGCGCCGAGGAGCTGGCCCTGATCAGCGGCGGCGAGGAGGGCCGTTATTCGCCGTACGCCGTCTACCTGCCCGAGGGCGACCCGGGCAAGCTGGACGCGGTCCGGGAGGGTTTCGCCGGTGTGCAGGACGAGGGCAGCCAGTTGGTGGCCCTGACCGTCGAGCGCGCAGAACTGATCGGGGACGACGGCGGCCGCTGGCTGGACCTGTGCGCCGGCCCCGGCGGCAAGGCTGCGCTGCTGGGTTCGCTCGCCGATCTGCGCGGCGCGCAGCTGGATGCGGTCGAGGTCTCCGAGCATCGGGCCGAGCTGATCGAGAAGGTCGTCGACGGTCTTCCGGTGCGGGTGCATGTGGCCGACGGCCGGGACAGCGGGCTGGAACCGGGCTTCGACCGGGTTCTGGTCGACGCGCCGTGCTCGGGCCTGGGGTCGCTGCGGCGCCGGCCCGAAGCGCGGTGGCGCCGGCAGCCCGGCGACGTGCCGCCGCTGGTCGCGCTGCAGACCGAACTGCTGACGGCCGCGCTGGACCTGGTCCGGCCGGGCGGGGTGGTGGTGTATTCCACCTGTTCGCCGCATCCGGCCGAGACCACGGAGGTGGTCGCCGCGGTGTTGGCCGAGCAGTCCGACGTCCGACAGTTGGACGCGCGGCCGTTCGTCGCCGGCGATGTCTTCGACCCGGCGAGTCTCGGCGACGGACCGCACGTGCAACTGTGGCCGCACCGCCAGGACACCGACGCGATGTTCGTGGCCGTGCTGCGCAAGGAGCAGCCGTGAGCCAGTTCGTGCAGTTCTACTTCTCCCTGGGCGACGCGGGCGCGGCCGCCGAGCAGCAGCTGACCGAAGCGGTCCGCCTGGTGCTGAGCGCCGACCCCGACGACGATCCGGTGGAGCCCGGTCGGCACGAGGTGGACAACGCCGCCCTCGTGGAGATCATGGCGATCGCCCACCAGGGGTCCAGCGACGGTGTGCCGCTGCCGCTGGACGAACGCGGTCACATCTCGGTGGATCTCGGGCCGGGTGCCACCGTGAGCGCCTTCTCCGACAGTGCACCCCCGGAATGTCCGCAGTGCCACGAACTGCTCGACGAGTGGGACCCGCACGACTGGTGGGACGGCGGCGACGAGCCGCACGAGGAATGCCCGTCGTGCGGCTTCAGTGCGCCGATCGGTGACTGGGACATCCGCAACATCGCCTACGCCCGTACCGACTGCGGCCTCGTGCTGGTCGACTGGCCTCCGCTGGAGGAGTACGGGCCCAGGCTGCACGACGCGCTGCTGGCGACCGTCGGCTCCCGCGCCAGGTACGTCTCCGGGAACGTCTAGCCTCCCGGGGAGCCGCCGCGTTCGACACGCTTCAGAACGGCGGCTCGTCGGACTCTGGTTCCGGGATCGGCCGCGGTAGCTCGGCCAGGCGACGGTCGTGGTTGGCCTTGCGTTCGGCGCGGCGCCGCGCATGCTTGGCCGCGGTGCGCGTGCGGGCGCGTTGCGGGCCGTCTTCGACGGTGCCGCCGGCGGTGCCGGTCGCGTGCCGACCGGTCGACTGGTGCGTGCAACGCAAGTCGGCCAGTCGCGGAATCAGCCACTGATTCGGGGCCAGGACTTCCACGGTCTGTCCCAACGGCGTGGTCACACTCGAGTGGTAGCGCCCGTCGGAGTCGATCCAGAGGTCGTCGACGAAGCCCTCCAGATTTGTTTTCACCAGATGGTGATAGCGGCACTTGGGAAGCAGATTGCAAATGCAGGTGGGTCCGCCGAGGTCGGGTCGGACGTTGTCGAACTCGGCCACGTGGTCCAGATCGCAGGCGAAGGCTGCTCGTTCGCAGCCGGGGATGGAGCAGGTGCCCCAGAGGAAGCGCGCGATGAGGTCGGTGAGCAGATTCGGGCGGTACGGGTCGCTCGGCAGCGAGGTCTTGGCGATCATTGCGGCGGGTTCGCCACCGTTGTCGATGGGACGCCGCGGGCCATCGCCCCGGCGCTCGTCCGGGGTGTCGGAGCGGGGTGCTCGTCGATGCAGCGCCGCCTCCTCGGGACGCGCAGCAGAGTCGTGTCCGGCCGCGGAGCTGGGTTCGAGCAGGTCGTCGAGACGGTGCTGGTGAATTACGGCATCACCGCGGGCGGCGATCTCCCGCACATGGTCGGCCGAGATCGGGCCGTGTCCGTCGAGGTAGCCGCACTTGTCGCCACCCTCGAGGGTGGTCGCATCGCACAGGACGTGCACGACGATGCGGGCAGCCCGCGCGTCGAGCTCCACCTCGCTGATCTGCGCGGTGCAGCCGTCGCTGTCGCATTCGCACGTGAACGGTTTGCGCTGCAGGAGGGCGATGGCGGCGTCGGAACGGGCTTGAGTCTTGGTGCGGGGGTCGTCTGGGCAGCGGCCGGCAATGACCGCGTCGAGCATCTGCCGCGCGAGGCGGACGTCCTCGGCGGTCGCGGTGAGGAACAGTTGCGCCATGCCGGCTTCCAGGGACTGGTGGCCGAGGCTGCGGCCGTCTTTGGCGTTCTCGCGTTCGCGGCGCGCGGCATCGGGATCGTTCTCGGCGACGAGTCGGCGGGCCAGCGCACCGGTCTTGGTGACGGAGATCGACGTGTAGCCGCGATGGGCGCCCAGGATCTCTTTCGCGATCAGTGCGTCGATCTGCTTCATGAGGGCTTCGTCGACCACTAGGCGAGTCTCGTGGGCGATCCGATGGAAGCGATCGCGATCGATCAGCCCGAGTCGCATGGTCGCGTAGACGCGCGGTAGTCGGTCGCGGGCGTCGAGGGCGTCGGCGAGGAGGGCTTCGGCGGCGTACTGGGTGCTCTCCAGACTCATCTGCAGTTCCAGGGTCGTCTGGGCTTCGGCGTCGATCAGCGACTTCTGGGTCGCGACGAGGTCGCTCGTCGAGGCGCAGACACGCGAGTGCAGCGACAGCGCGAACTGGAAGAGCTGCCAGTCGAGGAAGCAGTGTCCGTTCTTGGTCGCGGTGATCGCGCCGACGACGCATGCGGTGGGCAGGTTCGCGAGGTCGGTGCCGGGAGCGGGAAGACCGCAGCCGGTCAGGTCGGCGTCGGGCCACATCGAAGCGGTTCGCTGTGCCATGGCTACTCACCTCCCCAAGCGAGTCAGAACACCTTCATCTCGTTCTGGTGTTCTATCGCCATGGTAGACCCGCCCTCCGACAAGAATGACGTCTGCCACCCAGCCTTCACGAACGACTGTCGACGAATTCTTGCCAGAGAGCGGGCCACGCACGCTAACCCGTCGAGGCTGCCGCGCGACGTTTGCGGGCCCGACGGAGGGAGAAGGCGCCGCCGACGGCGAGGACCACACCGACCAGGAACACCACCGCCATGATGCCGCTGTACCGGGGCAGCACGGTGATCGACGTGCGACTCTCCTTCGGATTGCCCTGGGCGTCGAGCCCGGTGACCACGATGGTGTGTCGGCCGGGCTCAAGGTCCGCGGGGAGCCGGAAGGCGGCGTTCACCGCTCCGTTCTCGTCGGCCACGAACGCGCCCACCATCCGGGGAGTCGAGTTCACCGTGATGGTGACCACGCCGTCCTTGGCGTACCCCGGCTCTTTCTTCTGCACCAGGCTGCCGGGCTCAAACAGGTCGAGCCTGCGCGCGGGGGCCGCGATCACTCCACTCACCCGATCGGCCGTCGATGTACCGAGAATGGGCACATCGGAATACTTGGTGTCACGATCAGCCGCCGTCGGCATCGGGGCAGTGACCTGTGACCAGGCTCGGAGTACCTTCGCCATCGCGTCATAGCCCTTCCTGTTCGGGTGCGCGATCTGCTGATGATTCCGCGGAAGAGCGTTGGCCGGCACGTTGTTCACCACGTAGGAATCTGAATCGCAGATCGTATGATCCGGCAGGAAGGCCTCGACGATCTCCTGTGCGTAGTAGACCGGAATTCCCTCGGAGCGGGCGATGTCGACGGCCAGCCGGATGCTGGCGTTGAGCGTATCGAGCATGGGGTTGAGCGCGCGCAACTCGTCGACGGAGGTACCCGTCATGCACAGGTGACCATTCTTCAGCTGACCCATCTCGTTCTTATCGCCCGCGATCTGGTCATTGGTCGGGATGGGCCGCGGATAGGGCAGCACCACGATCGGCGCCTGACGATCGCCGCGCTGTGCCCGCGCACTCGCATCGTTCAAGGTGCGATCCACCGACTGATAGGCCCGGATCAGGCCGAGTACGAAGGTCTCCTCCGAGGCCTTCTCTCTAGCCAACGCGGCGCCCTTGCGGCAATCCCCCTGAATGCACTCCCGAACGACGGGACCGAACCCGATGTCGTTGCCGCCGAGCGTCATCATGACCGCGTCGACCGGCCTATCACCGGCGACCTCATGAAGTCGTTCGAGCTGGGGTCGTTCGTGGGTGCGGATCTCGCCGTGCTCGCGACTGGGCAGCGGTTGCGACGTGGTGAGATCCGATGTCACCGCACCCGAACAAGCGATGGTGTAGGCCTGGGAGCCGAACAACACTCCGCCGTAGTTGAATTCGGATCGGTGACAGTTGTTGCCACCTGGGTCGTCGGTGCCGCCGAAGTAGCGGCTCGTGCCCTCTCCCGAAGAGTACGAATCGCCCAGGACGGCGACGGACCGGGCGTCACCAAGGAGTCCGGCCATCGGCGTCTTCCCGACGACCCGGAACGCGCCGGTCTGCTGGACGGGTCCGGTGTTCACCGAATGCGCGGTGGCGCGTACCCGGTAGTCGCCGATCGACCCTTCCGGCGGACGGATCGTCATGCTCACCGTGCGCGGCTTGCCGCCCGGCGCAAGATTGCCGAGGAAGCGCACCGGGCGGGGGACCGACAGCTGGGTCGGCTTGCCGTCGGGATCGGTCACCTCGATCGCCACGCGCACGTTATTGGCCGGGTGCTGGCCGGTGCTGCGGACGGTGGCGGTGATGGTGGAGCCCTGGGTGCCGGTGCCTGGTACCTCGGCCATCTCCTTGGGCACTTGTAGATCGAACTCCAAGCGGGCGCCGCTGAGTTCCTCGAGCACCGAATCGAGCGCTCCGGGCTCGGTGACGTTGACGTGTCTGCCGCCGAGGATCTTGGCTACGCACGAGAGTTGGTCGTCGTCGTAGTGGAAGCCCACGGTGTGCGCCTGGATGCCGACACCGTCGGCGGCGATGCTCTGCGCTACCGCGCACAGGTCGGAGGAGCCGCAGTTGGCCTGGCCGTCGCTGACCACGATGATCGTGCCGTTTCCGCCGGCGCGTTTGATCAGGTCCGCGGCATGCCGCAGCGCCGGCCCGGTGGGGGTGTCGCCGTCGGCGGTCAGGCGTCGAACGGCCGTGGCCACCGAGCCGGCTTCCAGCGGTCCGAGCTTGATCTCCTCGTCGCCGATCGAGCAGCCGTCCACCTCCCGGCCGTTGCCCGGGTAGGCGATCAGCCCGAATTGAGCGCCGGTCGGCAGCGAGTCGACGGTCTTGAGGACCGCGCTGCGGGCCTCGTCGAGGCGGGTCGCGCCGCCCTCGGTCTCGGCCGACATGGAGCCGGAGGTGTCCATCACCACGAGGGTGGTGCCCGGTCCGCTGACCTTCGGTTCGGCCCGCACACTGCCGGTGCCGCCGGGCATCCACGGAGCCGCCGTCACCACCAGAAGCACTGCCACCAGCAGGCTGAGGATGCGGCGCATCATCGGCGACCCGCGATCTGATCGAGGCCGTCCGCGGAGCCGCGCAGGCGCGCGTCACCGAGGACCACAGTCGGGGACTGGTCGCCGCCGTCGGCGGTCACCACGATTCCCAGTCGCATCACGTTCCGCACGTCGACGCGGATGTCCTCGGACTTGCCGAGGTTCACCGTGAGCGTCTTGAGCGGTCGGCCGTCGCCGAACACGGTGACCGTCGCTCGCCCGGTGCCTTCGGTATCGTCGGTTCCGACGGTGGCCTCGAAGACGGTCGCGTTCCGGTTGATCGCGTACTCCACCTCGGCCTTCTTCGACGATCCCGGCGTGCACGTGAGGTTGTTGGCCAGCGTCCGGCCGGCGACGCTCGACGACCGCGACGTGGAGCAACTGGACGAGTCCACCGAGGACACCGTCGACAGGCTCAACGCGTCGCCCGGATCGGCGACGACCATGGTGACCGACAGCGGCATGGTGGTCCCGGCCGCGGGTTCGGTCCGCAGGACCGCCCCGGCGGTGGCGGCGGGGTCGACGGCGGTGGTGATCGTGACGATCGCGCCGAGGTCCTCCAGCGCGGAGCGGGCCTCCCGATTCGGCTGGCCGACGATGTCGGGCATCGGTGCGGGCACGGACACGGTCAGCACGATCCGCTCGTCCACGGCGATGCCGGCCGCGGGCGTCTGGCCGATGACCGTGCCCGGCGGACCGGCCGCGGGCCGATCGGCGTATTCGACGGGGATGCCGCTGATCCCCGCATCTCCGAGGGCCGCGGTGGCGGTGTCCCGGTTCAGGCCCACCAGCGACGGCATGTCCCCGCGGGTGGCGGTCCGGTCGAAGGCCTCCTTGGGGATGGAGATCTGATCGGCGGTGGCCGTCCGTGGCATCAGCAGATAGCCCGCCGACCAGCCGATCAGGAGCAGACCCAGCACCAGCGCCGTCCACCGCAGCAGGGCGCCGCGGCGCGACCGCAGGAACGCGCGCGCTCCCGAGGGCTTCTCCTCGGGAGCCTCCGGCGAAACGGTTGGCCCGGGCGGCAGCGGGGGACGCGGCACAGATGAACGCGGCGCAGACGGGGGCGGCGCAGCACCGGGAGGCGGCTGAATCCGATTCAGCGAGATCCGGCTGGTCGGAATCCCCGTTGTCGGAATCCCCGTGGTCGGGAACTCGGCCGGCTGACCGCCGTGCTGCTGCGGCCGCCCACCGTGCTGCTGCGGCGGACCACCATACGGCGGTTGCGGTGGACGGGGCTCGCGGCTAGTCACGACGAACTAATACCAGTTGCAACGGTATGCACCGGGAATGTCCCCCGAATGGAGGACGGAGGTGTCGGCTGAGTGTCGTCGTAGACTCGGGGCCATGTGCCAACGCCCCGCGCCGATGATCGCGCCCTCGATTCTGTCCGCCGACTTCGCGAATCTGGCCGATGAGGTGGCCAAGGTGGGCCCGTCCGACGTCGATCCGGGCGTGGACTGGGTGCACGTGGACGTGATGGACAACCACTTCGTCCCGAACCTGACGTTGGGGCTGCCCGTGGTCGAGTCGCTGCTGAAGGCCACCGACATCCCGCTCGACTGCCACCTGATGATCACCGATCCGGGCCGTTGGGCACCCGCCTATGCCGAGGCCGGCGCCTACAACGTCTCCTTCCACGCCGAGGCCACCGAGGATCCGGTGAGCGTGGCGCGCGACATCCGGGCGGCCGGCGGCAAGGCCGGTCTCGGCATCAAGCCGGGCACCGCGCTGGCCCCGTACCTGGAGATCCTGCCGGAGTTCGACACCCTGCTGATCATGAGCGTGGAACCCGGCTTCGGGGGCCAGAAGTTCATGCCCGAGGTGCTGGACAAGGTCCGCGAGCTGCGCTCGGTGATCGACGCCGAGCAGCTCAAGCTGATCGTCGAGATCGACGGCGGTATCGCCGCGGACACCATCGAACAGGCCGCCGAGGCCGGAGTGGACTGCTTCGTGGCCGGTTCGGCCGTGTACGGCGGCGACGACCCCGCGGCCCGCGTCGCGCAGCTGCGGGCACTGGCCACCGCGGCACGCTGAGTCCGGTGGGGATCACGGCGACGATGATCGAGCAGGCGATGGCGACCGCCCTCGCCGCCTCCGCGGCGGCAGTGGGCGTCAGTTCACCGAACCCGCCGGTCGGTGCGGTGATCCTCGACGCCGACGGCACCGTGGTCGGCGTCGGCCGCACGCAGCCGGTGGGCGGCCCGCACGCCGAGGTGATGGCGCTGCGCGAGGCCGGTCCCGCGGCCCGCGGCGGCACCGCCGTGGTGACGCTGGAACCCTGCAACCACACCGGACGTACCGGCCCCTGCGCGCAGGCCCTGCTCGATGCCGGAGTGGCCGCGGTGCACTATGCGGTGGCCGATCCGAATCCGCAGGCGGCCGGGGGAGCGGCGGCCCTGGCCGCGGCCGGGGTCACCGTCGTCGGCGGCGTCGCCGAACAGCAGGCGCGCCGAGGTCCGTTGCGGCACTGGCTGTTCCGCCAAGCCCAGGGCCGTCCGTTGGTCACCGCCAAGATCGCCGCGACCCTCGACGGCCGGATCGCCGCGCCGGACGGCACCAGTGTGTGGATCACCGGCCCCGAGTCGCGCGCGCACGCGCACGCCCAGCGCGCGCACCTGGATGCCCTGGTGATCGGCACCGGCACCGCCCTGGCCGACAACCCGTCGCTCACCGCGCGCCGTCCCGACGGCACGCTGCACGCCCATCAGCCCGCGCGCGCGGTCTTGGGCCACCGCGACCTGCCCGCCGACGCCACCCTGCGCGACGGTGCCGCACCGCTGGTGCAGGTCCGCTCGCACGACCCGCGCGACGTGCTCGCGGCCCTGCCGGACGCCCTGTGGATCCTGGTGGAGGGCGGCCCCGCGGTGCTCGGCGCGTTCCTGGCCGCGGGTCTGGTCGACGAGGTGCAGGCGTACCTGGCGCCGACCATCCTCGGCGACGGCCGCGCGGCGGTCCTCGATAGCTCCGTCACCACCCTCGCGCAGGCCCATCACCTGCGGCGGGAGTCGATCGCGGTGCTCGGCGAGGACCTGCTGATCACGCTGTCCGCGCACTGATCGCGGTGGTCGCCCCGAGCACGCCGACACGCCGACGCCCGGTCGTGCTAGCGTCGACGGTGAGTTCTCGGGGCGGGGTGCAATTCCCCACCGGCGGTAATGGATCGGCTCACCCCGATCCCAGCCCGCGAGCGCCCACGCCATGCGTGGGGACAGCAGATTCCGGTGTGATCCCGGAGCCGACGGTGATAGTCCGGAAGCGAGAGAACGGCCAGTGCGGCACCGGGTCGCCACTTGTCGTCCCCGAGCGTGGACGCTAAAAGGAGACAAGTGTTTACCGGAATCGTGGAGGAGCGCGGCGAGATCGTCGCCCGCGAGGACCTCGACCAAGCCGCCCGCTTCTCGATCCGCGGACCGTTGGTCACCAGTGACGCGGCCTACGGCGACTCGATCGCCGTCAACGGAGTGTGCCTGACCGTCGTCGAACACGCCGACGGCATCTTCACCGTCGACGTCATGGCCGAAACCCTCCGACGCAGCTCGCTGGCCGACCTGTCGCCCGGCGCGCCGGTCAACCTCGAGCGCGCCATGGCCGCCGACGGACGCTTCGGCGGACACATCGTGCAGGGCCACGTCGACGGTGTCGGCACCATCGCGTCGATCTCGCCCACCCCGAACTGGACGGTGGTGCGGATCGGCCTTCCCGCCGACCTGGAACGCTACGTCGTGGAGAAGGGGTCGATCACCCTCGACGGCACCTCGCTGACGGTCTCCGCCGTCGGTGCGGGCGACGACGGACCGTGGCTGGAGGTCTCCCTGATCCCCACCACCCTGGCCGAGACGACGCTGGGGCTGGCCGAGGTGGGCAGTCCGGTGAATCTCGAGGTGGATGTGATCGCCAAATACGTGGAACGACTGACGGGCGCGGGGACCTCGCGCCAGGAGAAGGGCGAATGAGCGACATGAGTGAGAGCACCGCCAACGTGCCATTGGACAGCATCGAGCGTGCGCTCGCCGACATCGCCGCGGGTAAGGCCGTGGTGGTGGTCGACGACGAGGACCGCGAGAACGAGGGCGATCTGATCTTCGCCGCCGAGATGGCGACGCCGGAACTGGTGGCCTTCATGGTCCGCTACACCTCCGGGTACCTGTGCGTGCCGCTGGAGAGCGCGGACTGCGACCGCCTGGGTCTGCCGCCGATGTACTCGGTGAACCAGGACAAGCACGGCACCGCCTACACGGTGACCGTCGACGCCCGCGAGGGCATCGGCACCGGCATCAGCGCCGCCGACCGCGCCACCACCATTCGCAAGCTGGCTGAAACCGACACCGCCGCACACGATTTCACCCGTCCCGGGCACGTGGTTCCGCTGCGCGCCAAGGAGGGCGGCGTCCTGCGCCGCCCCGGCCACACCGAGGCCGCCGTCGACCTCGCCCGCCTCGCCGGCCTGCGCCCGGCCGGCGTGATCTGCGAGATCGTCAGCCAAAAGGACGAAGGGGAGATGGCGCGCACCGACGAGCTGCGCGTCTTCGCCGACGAGCACGGCCTCGCGCTCATCTCGATCGCCGACCTGATCGCGTGGCGGCGCCGCAACGAGAAGCATGTGGTGCGCGTGGCCGAGGCCCGCATTCCCACCGCGCACGGCGACTTCACCGCCGTCGGCTACTCCAGCCCGTACGACGACGTCGAGCACGTCGCCATGGTGATGGGCGACCTGACCGGCGGCGACAAGCCGGGCGAGGACATCCTGGTGCGCGTGCACTCGGAATGCCTCACCGGCGACGTCTTCGGGTCCCTGCGCTGCGACTGCGGTCCGCAGCTGGACGCGGCGCTGGCCGCGGTGGCCGCCGAGGGGCGCGGCGTGGTGCTCTACATGCGCGGCCACGAGGGCCGCGGCATCGGTCTGCTGCACAAGCTGCAGGCCTACCAGCTTCAGGACGGCGGCGCGGACACCGTCGACGCCAACCTGGCCCTCGGGCTGCCCGCCGACGCCCGCGACTACGGTCTGGGAGCGCAGATCTTGGTGGACCTCGGAATCCGCTCGATGCGACTGCTGACCAACAACCCCGCCAAGCGCGTGGGCCTGGACGGCTACGGGCTGGAGATCATCGAGCGGGTGGCGATGCCGGTGCGGCCCACTCGGGAGAACCTGCGCTACCTTCAGACCAAGCGTGACCGGATGGGTCACGATCTCACCGGACTCGACGATGCCGCGGAGGCAGTCGTCGCCGAGAAGGAAGGAACCGGCGCGTGAGCGGCCACGGAGAACCCACCCTGGAGCTGGCGGACGCCGGTGAACTGAGCGTGGCGATCGTCGCCTCGCAGTGGCACGAGGTGATCTGCACCGCGCTGCTCGACGGTGCCGTGAACGCAGCCACCGCGGCGGGCGTCACCGATCTCACCGTGGTGCGCGTGGCCGGAGCGATCGAACTGCCGGTGATCAGCCAGGCGCTGGCCCGCACGCACGACGCCGTGGTGGCGCTCGGCGTGGTGATCAAGGGGGAGACCCCGCACTTCGAGTACGTCTGCGACGCCGTCACCGCCGGCCTGACTCGGGTCTCGCTGGACGAGTCGACTCCGGTCGGCAACGGCGTGCTGACCACCCTGAACGAAGCGCAGGCGCTCAACCGCGCCGGGCTGCCGGACTCGTCCGAGGACAAGGGCGCGCAGGCGATGACCGCGGCCCTGGCCTCCGCCCTGACCCTGCGCGAGCTCGCCGCACGATGAACCCGGAGCAACCCGAGTCCGGCCGGTCCGAAACGGCGCCGGCCGAGCGGGCGGCGGACACCGCGGCCGAGTGGGACATGGTGTATCGGCCCAAGGCGATCATGCGGCTGGTGGCCATCGCGATCGCCGTGGTGCTCGCCATCCACGTGACGTTCGGCCTGCTGCTGTCGGTGTCGTACACCGGCGTCAAGATCGGATGGGGGGACAAGTTCGCGCTCATCGGAATCGGCCTGGTGATCTGCGGTGCACTGCTGCTGTTCACGCGGTCGCGTCTGCGGGTCGGACCGCGTGGCGTCGGGGTGCGCAACCTGGTGTCCGAACGACTCTACGAGTGGGATGCCGTCCGCGGCCTGGCCTACCCGGACAAGGCCCAGTGGGGCCGCCTGGAATTCGACTACGACGAGCACATTCCGGTCATGGCCGTGCAGGCGCGCGACGGCGGTGACGCCGTGGAGGCGATGCGCGAATTCCGCGCCCTGCACGCCAAGTACGGTCGGACCTCACCGAGCGATTAGCGCGCGCAGCGGTACGCCCAGTGCGGCGGCCCGCTGCTCCAGGCCCGCCAGCACCGCCGGATCGGTACCGGTGGGAAGGTCCACCTCGAACTCCGCGGTGTCGACCGGCATCTCCGAGTTGGCCCACCAGCGCAACGGGATCAGTCCGGGCGGCAGGGTCGCCAGCAGCTCCCGCATCGGTCGCAGAGCCGCCACCGAGTCGCCCGCATCGAAGCTGACCGCACCGAGCGATCCGACCCGCCCCGTAGCGGCGGTGAGACGACGGACTCCGGGCGGCTCGGTCTCGAGATACGCGGTCAGCGCGTCCGCGGAGACGAACGGGTCCCCGTCGGTCTGCGCACGCAACTCGCTGATGTAGGCGGAGAGCTCGGTTAACCCCGGATCGGTCGCCGCGAAGGCCCGCACCTGACCGATGCGCTCGGTGAGGGCGCGCGCGGAGGTGTCCTGCAGCGGGTCGTCGCCGGTGCGGACGAAGACCGCGACGCGCGCCGGTCGGCCGCTCGCATTGGGGGTGTCGAAGTACACCGCCAGATTGTGATGCGCGATCGACCGCTGGCTCGGATGGCCGGCGAGTTCGCCGACGGCCTTGGCGATCTGCGCGTCGGTGAGCCCGTCGGCCAGGTCCACGCGCGTGTCGGCCGACCCCTGCCCGGGCAGGTCGTTGTGGCCGCGCACCTGATAGGCGATCACGTCGTCGCGGCCGTCCAGATACCGCTCGTACTCGTCGGCGAACTTCGACCCGGCGTTCAGTGTGCAGCCGGTCAGCAGCACGGCCACCGCCATCAGGAAAGACACGAGCACTGAGCGCCTCATCTGACCAGGGTAGCCGCGCCGGGCAGACATGGCCGCCCGCCGCCGTTACCGTGGACGAATGAGCCGCCACGCCTTCCGTCGCCGCACCGATCGTCCGTGTTCGTCGATGACCGAAGGGCTGTCCGATCTGGATGTGCGGGTGTTCGAAGCCATCGCGCACGCACCCAGCCCGCTGCTGGACGCCACCATGAAGCCGCTGTCGGCGGCCGCCGACCACGGCAGACTGTGGTTCGTTCTGGCCGCGGGCATGGCGGCGACCCGGCGCCCGGACCTGCAGCGCGCCGCGGTGCGCGGGGTGGCCACCCTCGGCGCCGCCAGCCTGCTCGCCAACCAGGTGGGCAAGCGCCTGTATCCGCGGCGGCGCCCCAACGCGCACCGCATCACGCTGGCGCGACTGCGCCGCCAGCCCATGTCCAGTTCGTTCCCGTCGGGCCACTCGGCCAGCGCGGCGGCCTTCGCCGCCGCGGTGGCGACGGAGAACCGGCCCGCCGGCTTCGCCCTCGGTCTGCTGGCCGGGGCGGTCGGGCTGTCCCGGATCGCCACCGGCGCGCACTACCCGGGCGACGTCCTCGGCGGCTTCCTGCTGGGCACGAGCCTGGCGGTCCTGGGCGCCCAGCTGGTCCCGCCGGTCGACGAACACGCGATCGTGGTGCCGCCGCCGAACCCGGCCGTCGAACCGGCGCGCCCGGACGGTGCGGGCCTGACCGTCCTGGTCAATCCCGCCTCCGGTGACGGCACCGGGCAGCGGGTCCTGGACGAGGTCCGGCGGGAGCTGCCCGCCGCGCGGATCGTCGAGGTGCACGACGCCGCGGAGCTGGCCGATCTCGCCGCCGACGCCGCGACCGAGGCCGAGGTGCTCGGGGTGGCAGGCGGCGACGGCACCGTGGCGTGCGTCGCCGAGCGTGCCGTCGCTGCGGGTCTGCCGCTGGCGGTGTTCGCGGCAGGCACGTTCAACCATTTCGCCAAGGACGTCGGCACCGACTCGGTGGCGGCGACCGCGGCCGCGGTCCGCGAGGGCCGGGTGGCCGAGGTGGATGTGCTGCTGCTCAACGACGAGACGGTGATCCTGAACACCGCGAGCATCGGCGCCTACCCGGAGTTCGTGCGGATGCGCGAGCGCTTCGAGCACGGCGCCCGCAAGCCGGTCGCCGCCCTGCGGGCGGGCCTGTACGTGCTCCGCCACAGCACGCCGGTCACCGTGCGGATGAACGGCACCGAGGTGTCCACCCTGTTCTTCTTCCTGGGCAACGGGCGCTACGGGACGCCCGGGCTGTTCCCGGGCCGCCGCACCCGCCTCGACGACGGCCTGATCGACGTCCGGTACCTGACCACCGGCCATCGGCTGCAGACGCTGCGCCTGGCCGCGTCGCTGCTGTCCGGCCGGATCCGCAATTCGCACCTGTATCAGGAGGCGCACGTCCCGGAGTTCACCATCGAATCGGCCGAGCCGATTCCGGTGGCCCACGACGGCGAGGCCGGAGAGCGCACCCGGCGCGCGGACTTCCGCATGGACCATCGCTCGCTGCGAGTTTTCGGGTCCGCGCTGGTACCCCGGCGTTGAGCACGCCGCAGTGCGCGGCGACTAGCCTGGAGGCGTGGCCGATCCGACGACCTACCGCCCGGCACCGGGCACCATTCCCACCGACCCCGGCGTGTACAAGTTCCGCGATGCGCACCGGCGGGTCGTCTACGTCGGCAAGGCCAAGAATCTTCGCGCCCGGCTGACCACCTACTTCGCCGACCTCTCGACGCTGCACCCGCGAACCCGCCAGATGGTCACCACCGCGGCCTCGGTCGAGTGGACCGTGGTGAGCACCGAGGTGGAGGCGCTGCAGCTCGAATACAACTGGATCAAGGAGTTCGATCCGCGCTTCAACGTCCGGTACCGGGACGACAAGACCTACCCGATGCTCGCGGTCACCATGAACGAGGAGTACCCGCGGGTCTTCGTCTACCGCGGTGCCCGCAAACCGGGGGTCCGCTACTTCGGGCCGTACGCCCACGCGTGGGCGATCCGGGAGACCGTCGACCTGCTGACCCGGGTCTTCGGCGTGCGCACCTGCTCCAACGGGGTGTTCAAGCGCAACGCGCAGATGGGCAGGCCGTGCCTGCTGGGGTACATCGACAAGTGCGCGGCCCCGTGTGTGGGCCGGGTCGACGCCGCCGAGCATCGGCGGATCGCGGAGGACTTCTGCGACTTCCTGGCGGGCCGCACGGACACGCTGATCCGCGGGCTGGAACGCGACATGTCTTCGGCCGCAGCCGAACTCGACTTCGAGCGGGCCGCGCGACTGCGCGACGACGTCTCCGCGCTGCGGCGGGCCATGGAGAAGCAGGCGGTGGTCCTCGGGGACGGCACCGACGCCGACGTGATCGCGATGGTCGGCGATGTGTTGGAGAACTCGGTGGCGGTGTTCCACGTGCGCGACGGTCGGGTGCGCGGTGAACGCGGCTGGGTGGTGGAGGTGCAGGAGAACGCCACCCCGGGCGAGCAGGTCGCCGCCTTCCTGCTGCAGTTCTACGGCGACGAACTGGAGATGAGCTCCGGGGTGCCGCGCGAGGTCCTGGTCCCGGTGCTGCCCGACGACCACGAACAGCTCGCCGACTGGCTGTCGCAGCGGCGCGGCAGCCGCGTCTCGCTGCGCGTGCCCCAGCGCGGGGACAAGCGCACCCTGGCCGAGACGGTGGAACGCAATGCGGGCGAGGCCCTCACCCGGCACAAGCTCAAGCGCGCAGGCGACCTCACCACCCGCTCGGCCGCGCTCACCGAACTGCAGGAGGCGCTGGGCACCGACGATGCGCCGCTGCGCATCGAATGCATCGACATCTCGCACGTGCAGGGCACCGACGTGGTCGCCTCGCTGGTGGTCTTCGAGGACGGCCTGCCGCGCAAGTCCGACTACCGCCACTACTCCATTCGCGAGGCCGCGGGCGACGGGCACTCCGACGACGTCGCCTCCATCGCCGAGGTCACCCGGCGGCGGTTCCTGCGCCACCGCACCGACGTGGCCGCGGACGGCGCAGACCAGCCCCCGGTCGTCGAGCCGGAGAACGGGGGAGACCTGGCGCCGGAGGCCGCGCTCGATCCGGCCACCGGCCGCCCGCGCCGATTCGCCTACCCGCCCAACCTGTTCGTCGTCGACGGCGGGCAACCGCAGGTGCATGCGGCCGCGGCCGTCCTCGACGAACTGGGCGTGACCGATGTCGCGGTGATCGGTCTGGCGAAACGACTGGAAGAAGTGTGGGTTCCGGGCGACGATGATCCGGTGATCCTGCCGCGCAACTCCGAGGCGCTGTTCCTGTTGCAGCGCATCCGCGACGAGGCGCACCGCTTCGCGATCGGCTTCCACCGGTCCAAGCGCAGCAAGCGGATGACCGCGTCGGCGCTCGACGGCATCGCCGGGCTCGGCGCCACCCGGCGGACGGCCCTGGTGACCCACTTCGGCTCGGTGGCCCGCCTCAAGCAGGCCGACGTCGAGGAGATCGCCCAGGTGCCCGGCATCGGTCAGACCACCGCGCGCAGCGTCTACGAGGCCCTGCGCGCCGATCAGCAGGTTCCGTCAGAGAGGTCAGCCCAGTAGTGACGTCAACCCGAGCAGTGAGGTCAACCCGAGCAGTGAGGTCTACACAGTGAGCCCAACCGATACGGCCCCCACCACGGTCCTGTTCGTCACCGGCATGTCCGGGGCCGGCCGGACCTCGGTGGCCAACGTGCTCGAGGACGACGGCTGGTATGTGGCCGACAACGTCCCCGTCGCCGTGATCGGCCAGGTCATCGAGGGGGTGCTGGCCGAGGCCGAGGCCGCGCCGCGGATCGCCATGGTGGTCCGCCCCACCGGACCCGGTTTCGCCGCCGACCTCACCCGGCTGCGGCAGGAACTCGCCGCCGGTGGCGCGCAGACCCACCTGCTGTTCGTCGACGCCTCCGACCCGGTGCTCATCCGCCGGTTCGAGGCGGTGCGTCGCCGCCATCCGCTGCAGGGGTCGGGCACCCTGTCCGAGGGCATCGCCGCCGAACGCGACATGCTCGGGGACGTGAAGGCGGACGCCGAGACGGTGATCGACACCTCCGACCTGTCCGCGACGCGGCTGCGCACCATGGTCTCGAGCGCCTTCCGGTCCAAGGACGGGCAGGGCCTGACGATCGCGGTGCAGTCCTTCGGCTTCAAATACGGGCTGCCCATCGACTGCAACCTCGTCGCCGACGTCCGCTTCCTGCCGAATCCGTACTGGATTCCCGAGCTGCGCGAGCACAACGGACTGGAGGCGCCGGTGCGCGACTACGTGCTGGGCCAGCCCGACGCGGCCGACTTCCTGGATCGCTACGTCGATCTGGTCGACATCGTCGCGCGCGGCTACCTGCGCGAGGGCAAGGGCTACATGAGCATCGGCATCGGCTGCACCGGCGGTAAGCACCGCAGCGTCGCGATGACCGAGGACCTGACCCGTCGTCTGTCCGCGGTCACCGGCAGCGACGGCGAGCCGCGCTACGTGGTCGAGGCGAGCCACCGCGATCTGGGGCGCGAATGAGCGCCGCGGTGCGCGTGCCGGGGCCGCGGCCCGGGCTGCGCGCGGTGGCCCTCGGCGGCGGCCACGGCCTGTACAACACCCTGACCGCCCTGCGGTACCTCACCGACGACGTCACCGCGGTGGTGACCGTCGCCGACGACGGCGGCTCCTCCGGTCGACTGCGGCACGAACTGGGCCGTATCCCGCCGGGTGACCTGCGGATGGCGCTGGCCGCGCTGATGTCGGCGCCGGCCGCCGTGGACGCACTGCGCGCGCACGACCCGGCCGCCGCGGACCGGCGCATCCGCTGGGCAGAGATCCTTCAGCATCGACTCGGCGGCAGCGGTGCCCTGGCCGGGCATCCGGTGGGCAATCTGCTGCTGTCCGGGGTGGACGAGTACCACGACGACCTGGTGACCGCCCTGGACGAGCTGGTGCAGCTGTTCGGCGTCGAGGGGCGGGTACTGCCGATGTCCACCGAGCCGCTGGTGATCGAGGCCGACGTGACCGGACTGGAGGAGGACCCGCGGATGAGCCGGGTGATCCGCGGTCAGGTGGCGGTGGCCACCACCCCCGGCGTCGTGCGCCGGGTGCGTCTGACACCGGAGGCGCCCGCGGCGTGCCCGGAGGCGTTGGCCGCCGTCGCCGCCGCCGACCTGGTGACGCTGGGCCCGGGGTCGTGGTTCTCCAGCGTGATCCCACACGTGCTGGTTCCCGAGCAGCTCGAGGCGCTGCGCAGCACCTCGGCCCGCAAGGTACTGTTCGTCAATCTCGTCGCCGAGCCGGGGGAGACCACCGGCTTCTCCCTGGAACGACACCTGCATGTGCTCAACGCACACGCCGGGTCCCTGCCGATCGACGACATCATCGTCGACGCGGCCTCGGTTCCGGCCGGGCGGGAACGCGAACACCTGGACCGGGCGGCCCGTTTGTTCGGTGCGCAGCTGCGCACCGTGGACCTGAGGCACGCCACGCACACCGACATTCACGATCCGATCAAATCGGCCATAGCTCTCGACGGATTTCTGGGGCCGACGACACAGATATGACTCCGCGGTAACCTAGAGCGATTCCATCACGTAAGGAGGCTTGGTCGATTTGGCCATGACAGGGGCGGTCAAGGACGAACTGAGTCGGCTCTCGGTTCCAGCGCTCAGCAGTCGCAAGGCGGAAGTCTCCGCACTGCTGCGCTTCGCCGGGGGGTTGCACATCGTCGCGGGGAAAGTGGTGGTCGAGGCCGAGGTGGATCTGGGCAACGTCGCCCGGCGTCTGCGCGCCGAGATCCACGACCTGTACGGATACCCGTCGGAGGTGCACGTGCTGCGCTCGGGCGGACTCCGCAAGGGGGCCCGCTACATCGTCCGCGTGAGCAAGGACGGTGAGGCGCTGGCGCGCCAGACCGGGCTGCTGGATCCGCGCGGACGCCCGGTGCGCGGTCTGCCCGCCCAGGTGGTCGGCGGCAGCATCGGCGATGCCGAGGCGGCCTGGCGCGGCGCCTTCCTGGCGCACGGTTCCCTGACCGAACCCGGCCGTTCGTCGTCGCTGGAGGTCAGTTGCCCGGGACCGGAGGCGGCGCTGGCGCTCGTCGGCGCGGCCCGGCGGCTGTCGGTGGTGGCCAAGGCCCGGGAGGTGCGTGGCGGTGATCGCGTGGTGATCCGCGACGGCGAGGCGATCGGCGCCCTGCTCACCCGGATGGGTGCGCAGGAGACCCGCCTGGTGTGGGAGGAGCGACGCATGCGCCGCGAGGTCCGCGCCACCGCCAATCGGCTGGCCAACTTCGACGACGCCAACCTGCGTCGGTCCGCCCGCGCCGCGGTCGCCGCGGCCGCGCGCGTGGAACGCGCGCTGGAGATCCTCGGCGACGAGGTGCCCGATCATCTGCTGGCCGCAGGCCGCCTGCGGGTGGAGCACCGGCAGGCCTCGCTGGAGGAGTTGGGGCAGCTCGCCGAGCCTGCCATGACCAAGGACGCCGTGGCCGGCCGCATCCGCCGCCTGCTGTCGATGGCCGACAAGAAGGCGCGGGCCGAGGGCTTGCCCGACACCGAGTCCGCGGTGACCGCCGAACTCCTCGACGAGGCCTGAGTGGACGGCGAACCGGACACCTGCCACGTCTCCCGGCGGATCCTGACCGACGGCGCGCCGGTGGGCTACATGGTGCGCGATGAACTCGGCTGGAGCTTCCTGGCCGGGGACGAGACCCAGCAGTACGTGGACGACCCGGCCAACCTCGAGGTGGTCGCCATCGCGCGGATGGTCGAACGCGATCCGGCGATCGCCGAACACCTGCGAGTCCCCGTCGGCACGGCGCTGGTGCGCAACGAGAACGGCTTCGCGGTGGAGACCCGGCCCGCCGCAGCCCCGAACCCCGACCAGCCGGTGGCGGCCGGCGAGCTGGCACTGTCGCCGCTGTGGTCGCTGACCCTCCCGCAGCCGATGCACCGGCGGCGGGAAGGGGTATCCCTGGTGCTGTGGCGCCCCGGCCTGACGCTGTGGTGCAGCCTGTGGGATCTGCCCGCGGGCGCCACCCCGGCCGAGTACGTCGACCGACTGCCCGCCGAGACGGCGGCGCAGCGCTTCGACGTCCGCCGGTGGCGCTATCGGGACGTCCAGTACGTCGGCTATCGCATGAGCGAGCCGGGTGCGCCGGACGGCCCGCCGCCGCTCTACGGCATCGCCGCCGCCGACGCCGGATGTCTGCACGTGGTCGCCTATTTCGACGCCGAGGCCACCGCGCGGGAGGCGGGGACCCTCCTCGCGTCGGCCCGCATCGGGACCTTGTGCTGACGATCGTCGGCGCGATGATTAGGCTGGGAGGCAGTGGGCCGGGCTTTCCCACCGGCTCTTCACCCTGGTTTAGGAGTTAACAGTGGCAGTTCGGGTAGGTATCAACGGATTCGGTCGTATCGGCCGCAACTTCTTCCGTGCCGTGGCGGCACAGAACAAGGCCGGTCTGGCGGACATCGAGATCGTTGCCGTCAACGACCTCACCGACATCAACACCCTCGCCCACCTGCTGAAGTTCGACTCGATCCTGGGCCGTCTGCCCGAGGACGTCAGCGTCGACGGTGACTACATCGTGGTCGGCGACCAGCGCATCAAGGCACTCGCGCTCCGCGAGGGCCCGGCCGCTCTGCCGTGGGCCGAGCTCGGCGTCGACGTGGTCGTCGAGTCCACCGGCATCTTCACCAAGCGCGAGGCCGCCAAGGGTCACCTGGAGGCCGGCGCCAAGAAGGTCATCATCTCCGCACCGGCCGGCGATCCCGACCTCACCGTGGTGATGGGCGTCAACGACGACCAGTACGACGGCAGCCAGAACATCATCTCGAACGCCTCGTGCACCACCAACTGCCTCGGCCCGATCGCCAAGGTCCTCAACGACAGCTTCGGTATCAAGCAGGGCCTGATGACCACGGTCCACGCCTACACCCAGGACCAGAACCTGCAGGATGCGCCGCACGCCGACCTGCGTCGTGCCCGCGCCGCCGCGGTCAACATCGTCCCGACCTCGACCGGTGCCGCCAAGGCCATCGGCGAGGTGCTGCCCGAGCTGAAGGGCAAGCTCGACGGCTACGCGCTGCGCGTGCCGATCCCCACCGGCTCGGTCACCGACCTCACCGTGGAGCTGGAGAAGGACGCCACCGCCGAGGAGATCAACGCCGCGATGAAGGCCGCCGCGGACGGCCCGATGAAGGGCATCCTCAAGTACTACGACGCGCCGATCGTCTCCTCGGACATCGTCACCGACCCGCATTCGTCGCTGCTCGACGCCGGCCTGACCAAGGTCCTGGGCAACCAGGTCAAGGTGGTCTCCTGGTACGACAACGAGTGGGGCTACTCCAACCGCCTCGCCGACCTGATCACCCTCGTCGCGAAGTCGCTGTAACCGACGATGGCTGTACGCACTCTCAAGGACCTTCTCGCAGAAGGTGTTTCGGGCCGCGGCGTGCTCGTCCGGTCCGACCTCAACGTGCCGCTCGCCGACGGTGAGATCACCGACGCCGGTCGCATCCTGGCCAGCGTTCCGACGCTGACCCAGCTGCTGGACGCCGGCGCCAAGGTGATCGTCACCGCCCATCTGGGTCGCCCGCAGGGCGAGCCGGATGCGGCGCTGTCGCTGGCACCGGTCGCCGCTCGACTGTCGACCGAACTGGGCCGCAACGTCCAGCTCGCCGGCGACGTGGTGGGCTCGGATGCGCTGGCGCGCGCCGAGGGCCTCACCGACGGCGACATCCTGCTGCTGGAGAACATCCGCTTCGACGCCCGCGAGACCAGCAAGGACGAGGCCGAGCGCACCAAGCTCGCCAAGGCACTCGTCGAGCTGGTGGGCGACGACGGCGCGTTCGTCTCCGACGGTTTCGGTGTGGTCCACCGCAAGCAGGCCTCGGTCTACGACGTGGCCAAGCTGCTGCCGTCGTACGCCGGTGACCTGGTGGCCACCGAGCTGGACGTGCTGACCCGGATCACCACGGAGACCGAGCAGCCGTACGCGGTGGTGCTCGGCGGCTCCAAGGTGTCCGACAAGCTCGCCGTGATCGAGGCGCTGGCCCCCAAGGTCGACACCCTGGTGATCGGCGGCGGCATGGCCTTCACCTTCATCAAGGCGCAGGGCAGCCCGGTGGGCGACTCGCTGCTGCAGGAGGACATGATCGCCACCTGCAAGGACCTGCTGGACCGGTTCGGCGACGTCATCCACCTGCCGCACGACGTCGTGGTGGCCGACAAGTTCGCACCCGACGCGCAGACGTCGATCGCGATGACCAGCGACGGCTTCACCGAGGGCATGGGCCTGGACATCGGTCCGGGCAGCGTGGAGCGCTTCGCCACGGTGCTGCGCTCGGCCAAAACCGTGTTCTGGAACGGGCCGATGGGCGTGTTCGAGTTCGAGAAGTTCGCCGCGGGCACCCGCGGCGTGGCCGAGGCGATCGTCGCGGCCACCGCCGACGGTGCCTTCAGCGTGGTCGGCGGCGGTGACTCCGCCGCGGCGGTCCGCTCGTTCGGGCTCGCCGACGACGCCTTCTCGCACATCTCCACCGGCGGCGGCGCCTCCCTGGAGTACCTCGAGGGCAAGGAACTGCCCGGTCTCGCTGTTCTCGATACTCAGGAGTGATCATGGCGCAACAACGGAAACCGCTGATCGCGGGCAACTGGAAGTGCAACCTCAACCACTTCGAGGCCATCGCCCTGGTGCAGAAGGTGGCCTTCGCGCTGCCGGAGAAGTACTACGACAAGGTCGATGTCACCGTGCTGGTGCCGTTCACCGACATCCGCAGCGTGCAGACCGTCGTCGACGGCGACAAGCTGCTGCTGACCTACGGGGCTCAGGACGTCTCCCAGCACGATTCGGGCGCGTACACCGGTGAGATCAGCGGTGCCTTCCTCAGCAAGCTCGGCGTCACCTTCGTGGCGGTGGGTCATTCGGAGCGTCGCACCCTGCACGGTGAGACCGACGAGGTGGTGCTGGCCAAGACCAAGGCGGCGCTGCGGCACGGTCTGACCCCGATCGTCTGCATCGGCGAGGGGCTGGAGATCCGCGAGGCGGGCGAGCACGTGGCCTACAACGTGGCCCAGCTGAAGGCCTCGTTGGCCGGGCTCTCCGCCGAGGAGATCAGCAAGCTCGTGGTGGCCTACGAGCCGGTGTGGGCCATCGGCACCGGCCGTGTGGCCAGTGCCGAGGACGCGCAGGAGGTGTGCGCCGCGGTGCGGCAAGCACTCGCCGAGCTCACCGATGCGGCCACCGCGGCCGGTGTGCGGGTGCTCTACGGCGGCAGCGTGAGCGCCAAGAACGTCGCCGAGATCGTCGGGCAGGCCGACGTCGACGGCGCGCTGGTCGGCGGGGCCTCCCTGAAGGCCGACGAGTTCGCGCAACTGTCCGCGATCGCAGCGGGCGGGCCCTTGCTCTGATCGGGACGCCCATCGCGTAGACTGTGGCAGGTTGCCGTTCGACGGTGACCTGCCACAGTTCTTTAGACCGAACGGACCTTCTCCTCGTGACTCTCGCGCTGAACATCGGGCTGATCATCACCAGCCTGCTGCTGATCGTCCTGGTGCTGTTGCATCGCGCCAAGGGAGGCGGCCTGTCGTCGCTGTTCGGCGGCGGCGTGCAGTCGAGCCTGTCCGGTTCGTCCGTGGTCGAGAAGAACCTCGACCGCCTCACCATCTTCGTCGGCCTGATCTGGCTGATCTTCATCGTCGGCGTCGGACTGGACATCAAGTACTCCTAGCCCGCGCTCACCGCGCGCCGCGACGCGTCGGGGTGAATACTGGTCGGCATGAGCACACTGCCGATGATCGCCCGCCTCGCCGTCGACGACACCGGACGCGCCGCCACTGAACCGCTCCGCGAGGACATCCGCTACCTGGGTGGCCTGCTGGGGCAGGTGATCGCCGATCACGCCGGCACCGAGACGTTCGACCTGGTCGAGGGTTCCCGCCGCGACGCCTTCGCCATCCGCGACCGCGAACTGTCCCGCGACCAACTCGCCGCACGTTACGTCGACCCCGACGTGGCGGAGCTGCTGCCGGTGATCCGGGCGTTCTCCAACTTCGCACTGCTGGCCAATCTGGCCGAGGACCTGCACCGGGAACGCCGCCGCCGCATTCACCTGCGCGCCGGCCACGCCCCGCAACCGTCCAGCCTGGCCGCGACGTTCGCCGCGCTCACCGACGCCGACTGCACCGACGAGCAGGTCGGTGCCGCCCTCACGCACGGCGCCGTGATCCCGGTGATCACCGCGCACCCCACCGAGACGCGCCGCCGCAGCGTCTTCGACGCCCAGAACCGCATCACCGAACTGATGCGCGTCCGCGCCCGCACCGAACTGACCCCGGACGAGGAGCGCTCGCTGGACCGGGAGATCTCCGAGCAGATCCTGCGGCTGTGGCAGACCGCGCTGATCCGGCTGCGGCGGCTGACCATCAGTGACGAGATCACCACCGGCCTGCGCTATTACGACGCGTCCTTCTTCGAGGTGGTGCCGCGCCTGAATCGGGACGTGCGGCGGTCCCTGAGCGCGGCGTACCCGCGGGCCGACCTGGGCGACCTGTCGATCATCCGGATGGGCTCGTGGATCGGCGGCGACCGGGACGGCAACCCCTTCGTCACCGGCGAGGTGGTCACCGAGGCGACGTCGGCGGCGGCCGCGGCCGCGCTGCGCCACCACCTCGACGAGGTGCACGAGCTGCGCCAGGAACTGGCCATGTCCGCCCGCCTGGTGTCACCGATCACCGACGACCTGCGTCGGCTCGGCGGGCCCGACCACCTCGACGACGACGAGCCCTTCCGCGCCGCCCTGCGGGTGGTCCGCGCCCGCCTGGCCGCCACCGGGCGCACTCTGCTCGGCGTCGACTTCCTCACCGCCACCGAACTCGAGTGGGCCGCGACCGCCACCGCGTACGACGGCCCGGACGAACTCTCCGCCGATCTGGACGTGATCGACGCCGCCCTGCGCGCGGTGGTGGACGGGGCGATCGCCGACAATCGGCTCGGGGCCCTGCGGGAAGCGGTGCGCGCCTTCGGCTTCCACCTGTCCGGACTGGACATGCGGCAGAACTCGGAGACCCACGAGGACGTCATCGCCGAACTGCTGGCCTGGGCGGGGGCCTGCCCCGACTATCGCGGTCTGGACGAGGACGCGCGCGTGCGTCTGCTCTCGGCCGAACTCACCTCGCGGCGCCCGCTGCTGCAGGAGGGCGCCGCGCTCAGCGACCTGGCGAACAAGGAACTGGGCGTGCTCGAGGCCGCCGCGGACGCCGTGTCCCGGTTCGGACCCGACGCCGTGCCGACCTACATCATCAGCATGTGCACCTCGGTGTCCGACCTCCTCGAAGCCCTGGTGCTGTTGAAGGAGGTGGGCCTGTACCGGCTCGACCCGCAGGGCGCACCGCGCTGCACCGTGCGGGTGGTGCCGCTGCTGGAGACCATCGAGGATCTGCAGGCCGGCGCCGACATCCTCACCGCCGCCCTGGACCTGCCGTTCTACCGGCAACTGGTCGACGCGCAGCAGGGCGTGCAGGAGATCATGCTCGGCTACTCCGACTCCAACAAGGACGGCGGCTACCTGGCCGCCAACTGGGCGCTGTACCGCGCCGAACTGGACTTGGTGACCGCGGCCGCGAACGCCGACATCGCGCTGCGCCTGTTCCACGGCCGCGGTGGCACCGTGGGCCGCGGCGGCGGCCCCAGCTACGACGCGATCCTCGCGCAGCCGCCGGGCGCGGTGCAGGGTGCACTGCGGCTCACCGAGCAGGGCGAGATCATCGCGGCCAAGTACGCCGAGCCCGTCGGCGCGCGCCGCAACCTGGAGACCCTGGTGGCCGCCACCCTCGAATCCACGCTGCTGGACACCGAAGGGCTGGGGGAGGACTCACCGCGGGCCTACGCGGTGCTCGACGAGCTCGCCGCCCTCGCCCGCGAGTCCTACAGCGACTTGGTGCACCGCACCCCCGGCTTCGTCGAGTACTTCACCGACTCCACGCCGTTGTCGGAGATCGGCGCGCTCAACATCGGTAGCCGCCCCACCTCGCGCAAACAGACGACGGCGATCTCCGATCTGCGGGCCATCCCGTGGGTGCTGTCGTGGACGCAGTGCCGGGTGATGCTGCCCGGGTGGTACGGCACCGGCAGTGCGTTCCAGCAGTGGATCGGCGACGACCCGGACCGACTGGCCCAGTTGGCCGACTACTACCGCCGGTGGCCCTTCTTCCGCTCGGTGATGTCCAACATGGCCCAGGTGCTGGCCAAGTCGGATCTGGGGCTGGCCGCCCGCTACGCCGACCTGGTGCCCGACGAGGCCCTGCGCGAACGGGTCTTCGGCATGATCTGCGACGAGCACGCCCGCACCCTGGACATGTACGCCGCGATCACCGGCACCGACGACCTGCTGGCCGACAACAACGCGCTCAAACGCTCGGTGTACAACCGCTTCCCGTACCTGGAGCCGCTGAACCTGATGCAGGTGGAACTGTTGCGTCGGTTCCGCGCCGGGCAGGACTCGCCGCGGATCCGCCGCGCCATCCAGCTGACCATGAACGGCCTGGCGACCGCCCTGCGCAACAGCGGATAGCCCGCCGATAGAGTGGGCGCATGACCCTGCTGGCCCTCTATCTCGCGGTGATCTTCGGGTGCGGACTGGTCGCCAAACTGATCAAGCTGCCCCCGCTCATCGGCTTCCTGGCGGCCGGCTTCATCCTCAGGGCCGCCGACGTCGAGCAGCTCGAGGGCCTGGACCTGATGTCCGAGATCGGCGTCACCCTGCTGCTGTTCGCGATCGGCCTGCAGTTGGATCTGGGCTCGCTGGTGAAGAAGGAGGTCTGGTTCAACGCCGGCGCACACATGGCGGTGATGACCGGGGTCGGCGTCGGCTTCCTCACCGTCCTCGGCCTGCTCGGGGCGTACGGCCCGCAGTCGTTGACGGTGCTCACCGCCGTCGCCTTCGTGCTGTCCTTCTCCAGCACCATCGTCGCGGTCAAGATCCTGCAGGAACGCGGCGACGAACAATCGCTGTACGGCCGCATCGTGATCGGCGTGCTGGTGATGCAGGACATCGGGGCCGTGGTGCTGATGTCCATCTCCCGCGGGGAGCCGCCGAGCCTGTGGGCCCTGACCCTGGTGGTGGTGCTGCCCGCGCTGGTGTGGGCCACCCGCTACTGGAGTCGGCTGGGCCACGGCGAGATGGAGGTGCTCTTCGGCCTCGGCATGGCGCTGATCCCGGGCTACCTCCTGTTCACCGCGGTGGGCCTGTCCGGCAGCCTCGGCGCGCTGGCCATGGGGGTGGTCCTGGCGCGCAACCCCGGCGCGGACCGGCTGTCCAACGCCCTGTTCCGGATCAAGGACCTGCTGCTGGTCGGCTTCTTCGTGGCCATCGGCTTCCACGGCATCCCGACCTGGGAGAACGTGGCGATCGGCCTGGCGCTGCTGCTGCTGTTGCCGTTGCAGGCCTTCTTCTACTGGGGACTGCTGTGGCTGCTGGGCCTGCGTAACCGCACCTCGCTGCTGGCCGCGTTCGCCCTGGCCAACTACTCGGAGTTCGCCCTCATCATCGCGGAGATCGGCACCGAGGACGGTTGGCTGTCGGAGGAGTGGCTGCTGACCCTGGTGATCGCGGTCGCCGGCAGCTTCGTGATCGCCGGCATCGTGAACCCGACCAGTGTCTCCGGGGTGTCGCGCCTGGCCCGTCGGCTCCCGGCCCGCCCGCCGGACAAGCTGCATCCCGACGACCGGCCCATCGACATCGGCGATGCCGAGGCCGTCGTGCTCGGCATGGGCCGGGTCGGTTCGGCCGTCTACCGTCAGCTCACCGAGGAGTACGGCTACCGGACGCTCGGCGTGGAGCACGACCCGAACCGGATCAGAAAGCTCGCCCCGCAAGGCTTCCGGATCATCGAGGGCGACGCCACCGACTACGACTTCTGGACCCGGCTGGTCAGTCGGGGCGGCGTCAAGATGATCGTGCTGGCCATGCCGGCCCAGTACGCCAACATCGAAGCCCTCCGTGAACTGCAGCGCATCGGCGACGGGGGAGCCGTGGTGGCCTCGGTCGCGCTCTACCGGGAGGACGTCGCGGAACTGTCCGAACTCGGCACCGACGTGGTGATCCACCTGTACGCGGGCGCCGGCGAGGCCCTCGCCGACCGCGCGGTGGAGGCCGTGCTGGCCGCCGACGGCACCGGCGACGCCGAACCGATCACGCCGAAACCGGACACGTTCGACCGGCACATGCTCGGCACCCGCGAGACCCGGGTGCGCGACGACACCCGGCTGCCGGACGGCTAGTCGCCGGACAGCCCCGCGGCGGCGGCCTCGTCGACGAACCAGACGGTGCGTTCGGTGCCGTGGGCGCCCGCGCACGGCCAGTCGGCGCGGTCGGCGCCGGTGTGGGCGGCGGCCACCGCTTCGGCCTTCTCCGCGCCGGACACCAGGAACCACACCTCGCGGGACCGGTTGATCACCGGGAAGGTCAGCGTGATGCGGCGCGGCGGCGGCTTGGGCGAATCGGACACGGCCACCACGGATGCGGTGTCCTCGGCGGTGGCGGCGGTGTGCGGGAACAGCGAATTGATGTGGCCCTCGCCGCCCATGCCGAGCAGGTGGACGTCGAAGACGAGATCGTCGGTGATCAGCTCCGCGTAGGCGCGGGTGGCCGCGTCCAGGTCGTCGCCGAACTCGCCGTCGCTCGCCGGCATGAAATGCACCCGCGCCGGGTCCAGCGGCACGCTGTCGAGCAGCGCCTGGCGGGCCTGCCACGCATTGCGTTCCGGATCCTGCTCGGGCAGGAAACGCTCGTCACCCCAGTACAGGTCCACGCGGGTCCAGTCCACGGCGTCCGGGTCGGCGGCCAGCTCCCGCAGCACACCGATGCCGTTGGAGCCGCCGGTGAGCGCCAGCACGGCGCGCCCGCGGGCGTCCTGCGCGCGGGCCACCGCGTCCACGAAGCGCGCCGCGGCGGTGGTCAGCAGCGCCGCGCCGTCGTCGAAGATCAGCGTTTCCAGTTCCCTCATCAACCCATCAGTCCTTTGTCGGAGATGCCGGAGATTCCTTCCAGCGCATGGCGATACACGATGTCGGCGTCCAGTCGACGCAATTCCTCGGCCAGGCATTCGGCGGTGGTGCGCCGCTTGAACGGCAGGCGCCCGTCGGGGCGACCCGGAAAGCGCAGCACCCCGCCGTAGTCGTCGACCATCAGCTCCACCGGACCGTCGGTGCGGTGGAGGCGGGCCACCCACTCGCCGGTGGCGCGCGTGACCGGCACCCCGAGGGCGTGGGTGAGCCAGCCGGCGATGAGGTCCAGGCCGGGGCTCTGCTCCGGGCCGGAGACGTACCCGGACAGCACCGGGGCGTGCGGCGGGCGATCCAGTGCCGAGGCCAGCATGGCCCGCCACGGGGTGGTGGCGCTCCAGGCCAGGTCGGTGTCGCCGGCGCTGTAGCCGATCTGACGCGCGGCCAGCGCGGCCGCGGGGTCGGGCGCCGAGCGGGCGTCGGTGATCCGCCGCGACGCCAGCCGGCCGAGCGGATCGGTGGCCGGCCGGGCCGGTGCGCGCCCGGGCCACCAGGTCACCACCGGCGTGTCCGGCAGCAGGAACGGCGTCACCACCGCGTGCGGATGGTCGGCGAGCTCGCCGTGCATGTCCAGGACCACCACTTCCGAGGCCCCGGCGTCGCCGCCCACCCGGATCTCGGCGTCCAGACGCGTGGGCTGGCTGCGGTCGCCGCGGCTGACCACGATCACGCGGCACGGATGCTCACGACTGGCCTGGTTGGACGCGGCCACGGCCGCTTCGGCCTCCTCGCCCGCGTCGGTGTCGATGATCAGCGTCAGCACGCGGCCGACGGTCACCTCGCCGCCCGCGTTGCGCATGCGCACGAGTTTCTTGCTGATGTCCAGGGTGGTGGTGTCGGGAAGTTCGACGATCATCGCTGCCTCCTCACGGCCGACGCCAGGTCCGGCCGGTGCGTTCGATCATCCGGTCGCCGCCGGTGGGACCCCACGTGCCGGCCTCGTAGGTCTCCGGCACGCCCTCGGTGGCCCACTGCGCCAGCACCGGATCGAGGATCTGCCAGCTCAGTTCCACCTCTTCGTTGACCGGGAACAGCGACGGTTCGTCGAGCAGGACGTCCAGCAACAGACGCTCGTAGGCTTCGGGGGAACTGACGGTGAAGGCCTCGCCGTAACTGAAGTCCATGTTGACGTCGCGGACCTCCATTCCGGTGCTGGGCACCTTGGATCCGAAGCGCAGGGTGACGCCCTCGTCCGGCTGCACGCGGATGACCAGGGCGTTCTGGCCCAGTTCGGCGGTCATCGAGTCGTCGAAGGGCAGGTGGGGCGCACGCTTGAAGATCAGGGCGATCTCGGTGACGCGCCGACCCAGCCGCTTGCCGGTGCGCAGATAGAACGGCACCCCGGCCCAGCGCCGCGTATCCACCTCCAGGCCGATCGCGGCGTAGGTCTCGGTGGTCGAATCGGGGCTGAAGCCCTCGTCGAGCAGCCCGGGCACCGGCTCCGAACCCTGCCAGCCCGGGCCGTAGCGGCCGCGCGCCGAGTTCTCCTCGATCGGCAGCAGGTTCCGCGTGGACATCAGGACCTTGATCTTCTCCACCTGCAGCTCCCGCGGGGAGAACGAGATCGGCTCCTCCATCGCGATCAGGGCCAGCAACTGCAGCAGGTGATTCTGGATCACGTCGCGGGCGGCGCCGATGCCGTCGTAGTACCCGGCGCGGCCGCCCAGCCCGATGTCCTCGGCCATGGTGATCTGCACGTGATCGATGTAGTGGCTGGACCACAGCGGCTCGAAGAGTTGATTGGCAAAGCGCAGCGCCAGAATGTTCTGCACCGTCTCCTTGCCCAGGTAGTGATCGATGCGGAACACCGACTCCTCGCTGAACACGCTGTTGACCAGCGCGTTCAGTTCCTTCGCGCTCTCCAGGTCGTGTCCGAACGGCTTCTCGATCACCACGCGCTGCCACGACTCGTCGGTGGGCGACCCGGCCAGGCCGGTCCGCTTGAGCTGGCTGAGCACGGTGGGGAAACTGTTCGGCGGAATCGCCAGGTAGAAGGCGTGGTTGCCGTCGGTGCCGCGTTCCCGGTCGAGTTCACCGAGCGTGCTGGTGAGTCGGTCGAAGGCGTCGTCGTCGTCGAAGCTACCCTCGATGAACCGGATGCCTTCGGCCAGGCGCTCCCACCGCTCCTCGTCGAAACCGGTGCGGGAGTGCTCCTTGACCGCTTCCTTCACGGTGTCGGCGAAGTCGCGGTCACTCCACTCGCGGCGCGCGAAACCGACCAGCGCGAAGCTCGGCGGCAGCAGCCCCCGGTTGGCCAGGTCGTACACCGCGGGCATCAGTTTGCGCCGCGACAGGTCTCCGGTGACACCGAAGATCACCAGGGCCGACGGCCCGGCGATCCGCGGCAGGCGCCGGTCGTTGGGGTCGCGCAGGGGATTGGTCCACCCACGCTCACCGGAGCCCGCCGCGGGAGCCACGGCTCAGGCCTTCGTGGCCGCGAGCTGGGCCGCGGTGGCGGTCAGCAGCTCGTCCCAGGCGACGACGAACTTGTCCACGCCCTCGGCCTCGAGGACCGCGAACACGTCCGCGAGATCGACGCCGACGGCGCCGAGCGCGGCGAACACCTCGCGGCTGGGCGCGGCCTGGCCGACGATCGACTCGGTGTTGACCCAGCCGTGATCGGCGAAGGCCAGCATGGTCTTGCCCGGCATGGTGTTCACCGTGTCCGGCGCGACCAGTTCGCTCACGTACAGCGTGTCCGGGTAGTCGGGGTTCTTCACGCCGGTGGAGGCCCACAGGGCGCGCTGGGGGCGGGCCCCGTGCGCCTTCAGGTCCGGGAACCGGACACCCAGCTCGAACACCTCGGAGTAGGCGGCGTAGGCCAGTCGGGCGTTGGCCAGACCGGCCTTGCCGCGCAGCGCCAGCGCCTCCGGCGTACCGATCTTCTCCAGGCGGTTGTCGATCTCGGTGTCCACGCGCGAGACGAAGAACGAGGCGACCGAGACGAGGCGCGCCACGTCGTGCCCGTTCTGCAGGGCGGCGTCGAGCCCGTCGAGGAACGCGTCCATCACCTCGACGTAGCGCTCCACCGAGAAGATCAGCGTCACGTTGACGCTGATGCCCTCGGCCAGCACGCGGGTGATGGCGGGCAGGCCCGCCTTGGTCGCCGGGATCTTGATCAGCACGTTGGGCCGGTGGACCAGCTTGGCCAGTTCGATCGCCTGCGCGACGGTGCCCTCGGTGTCGTGCGCCAGGCGCGGGTCCACCTCGATGGACACGCGACCGTCCACGCCGTCGGTGTCGACGGCCACCTGAGCGAACACGTCGCAGGCCGAACGGACGTCGTCGGTGGTGATCGCCGTCAGGGTGGCGTCCACGTCGGCGCCCTGCGCGGCGAGCCGAGCGATCTGCTCGTCGTACATGTCCGACTTGGCGATGGCGGCCTGGAAGATCGCCGGGTTGGTGGTCACACCCACCACCGAGTGCTCGTCCATCTCGCGCCGCAGCGCGCCCGAGTCGATCATGTCCCGGGACAGGTCGTCGAGCCAGACCGAGACGCCGGCGGCGGACAGGTCGGCGAGTTTAGAATTCTGCGTCATCTCAAAAGTCCTCCTTGTTCACTCGAGGTCACTGTCCGACGAGGCGACGGGCCGCGGCCGAGACGGCGTCCGCGGTGATGCCGAACTCTTCGTACAGCTTCTGGTAGGGGGCCGAAGCGCCGAAGTGCTCCAGCGAGATGATCTCGCCCTCGGCCGCACTGATGCCGCCGCCGCCGTGCACCACGCGGTACCACGGCATGGCGATACCGGCCTCGATCACCACGCGCGGGACACCCGCGGGGAGCACGGAATCGCGGTAAGCCCGGTCCTGCTCGTCGAACCACTCCAGCGACGGCATGGACACCACGCGCGCCGCGATGCCCTCGGCGGCCAGAGCCTCCGCGGCCTCCACGGCGAGCGCGACCTCCGAACCGGTGCCGATGAGCACGACGGCCGGGCCGTCGGCGGGATCGGAGAGCACGTAGCCGCCGCGGGCCACGCCCTCGTAGGAGGTGCCGGCCAGCACCGGCACGTTCTGCCGGGTCAGGGCGAGCCCGACCGGGTGATCGCGGCGGCCGAGTAGATGCCGCCACGCGTGGGCGGTCTCGTTCGCGTCGGCCGGACGCACCACGTCCAGTCCGGGGATGGCGCGCAGCGCGGCCAGGTGCTCCACCGGCTGATGGGTGGGGCCGTCTTCGCCCAGGCCGATCGAGTCGTGGGTCCACACGTAGATCGGATCGATCTGCATGAGTGCGGCCAGCCGCACCGCGGGGCGCATGTAGTCGGCGAACTGCAGGAACGTGCCGGCGTAGGGCCGGGTGGGGCCGTGCAGCACGATGCCGTTGAGGATCGCGGCCATCGCGTGCTCACGGATACCGAAGTGCAGGGTGCGGCCGTACGGGTGCGCGGTCCAGGTGGACGTGCTGATCGCTTCCGGGCCGAACGACGTGGCGCCGTCCATCGTGGTGTTGTTGGAACCGGCGAGGTCGGCCGAGCCGCCCCACAGCTCCGGCAGCACCGGCGCCAGCGCCGAGAGCACCTTGCCCGAGGCCGATCGAGTGGCCACGGCCTTGTCGCCCGGCTCCCAGGTCGGCAGGGCCTGCGCCCAGCCCTCCGGCAGCTCCCGCGCGTAGAGGCGGTCGAACAGTTCCTTGCGCTCGGCGTTGTCGGCGGCCCAGGCGTCGAACCCGGTCTGCCAGCCGGCGCGATCGGCGGCCGCCCGCTCGGCGAGCGCGCGGGTGTGGCCGATCACCTCGTCGGAGACCTCGAAGTCGAGTTCCGGGTCGAAGCCGAGGATCTTCTTGGTGGCGGCCACCTCGTCGGCGCCGAGGGCACTGCCGTGCGAGGCGCCGGTGTTCATCTTGGTGGGCGCGGGCCAGGCGATGATGGTGCGGATCAGGATGATCGACGGCTTGTCCAGCACGCTCTTGGCGTGGTCCACGGCGGACTCGATGGCCACGATGTCCTCGCCGCCCTCGATCACCTGCACGTCCCAGCCGTACGAGGCGTAGCGCGCGGCGGTGTCCTCGGTGAGCGCGATCTGGGTGTCGTCCTCGATCGAGATGTGATTCTGGTCGTAGAAGACGATCAGGTTGCCCAGCTGCTGGGTGCCGGCCAGCGAACCGGCCTCGGAGGTGACGCCCTCTTCGATGTCACCGTCGGAGGCGATCACGTAGATGTGATGGTCGAACGGGCTCTGGCCGGGTGCGGTCTCCGGGTCGAACAGGCCGCGTTCGCGGCGCGCCGCCATCGCCATGCCGACCGCCGACGCCAAGCCCTGGCCCAGCGGGCCGGTGGTGATCTCCACGCCCTTGGTGTGGCGGAACTCCGGGTGGCCGGGGGTGAGCGAATCCCAGGTGCGCAGCGCCTTGATGTCGGACAGCTCCAAGCCGAATCCGCCCAGGTAGAGCTGGATGTACTGGGTCAGGCTGGAATGCCCGCACGAGAGGATGAAGCGGTCCCGGCCGACCCACTCCGGGTCGGTGGGGTCGTGACGCATGACCCGCTGGTACAGCGTGTAGGCGAGGGGAGCCAGGCTCATCGCGGTGCCCGGGTGACCACTGCCGCAATGCTGAACAGCGTCCGCGGCCAGCAGGCGGGCCGTGTCGACCGAGCGCGTGTCCACCTCCGTCCAATCAGCGGGGTACGACGGCTTGGTCAGCGCTGCGATCTCATCTGTAACGGCCACGATGGGGCATTCTCCTGTGGTTAGAAACGGCGGATTACACCAGCCTAGGGCATGTGCACGGTTCCGTCTGTGACGGTGTGACGCGCCGCCTCCTGACCGGCCGGATTCTTCCCGGGAGCCGCGGAGGGCTACCATTTGAGCATCAAGCCCCAGTGCGCCGCTTTTCCGGCGGCCTCGTCGAGGCTGCAGTGCGCAGATACGAAGGAGCCAGTCGTTGAGGATCGGGGAAAGCGTAAATTCGAACGCTTCCGCCAGCGGCGAGGCTTCGCCGTCTTCGGCCACCACTGAGGCGCCCGCCTCGTTACCGGCCCGTATGAAGGCGACGGTGCTCGCGTACATCGCGCTCACCAAACCGCGCGTGATCGAACTCCTGTTGGTCTCGACGATCCCGGTGATGCTGCAGGCGGAGCGGGGAACGGTCGGCATCGGGCTGATCTTGATCACCGTGATCGGCGGCTGGCTGGGCGCGGCGAGCGCCAACAGCCTCAACATGGTGGCCGACGCCGACATCGACCAGAAGATGAAGCGCACCGAACGTCGACCGCTGGCCCGGCACGCCGTGCCCGTCCGGCACGTGCTGGTCTTCGGCCTGGTCCTCGCGGTCGCCTCCTTCGTGATGCTCTACTTCGGCACCGCCGCCTACGGCAATCCTCGTCCGTGGCTGCCGCCGGTGCTGGTGATGATCACCATCGCCTTCTACGTCGGCGTCTACACGCTGATCCTCAAGCGCCGGACCTGGCAGAACGTGATCTGGGGCGGGGCCGCGGGCTGCATGCCGTCCTTGGTCGGCTGGGCGGCCGTCACCGGTTCCCTCAGCTGGCAGCCGTTCGTGCTGTTTCTGGTGGTCTTCTTCTGGACGCCGCCGCACACCTGGGCGCTGGCCTGGCGCTACCGCGACGACTACGCCGCCGCCGGGGTGCCCATGCTCCCGGTGATCGCCTCGCCCGAGCGCGTGACGCGGCAGATGCTCATCTACACGTGGCTGACGGTGGTCACCTCGCTGTTCCTGATCCCGGTGACCAGCTGGATCTACTTCGCGGTCGCGATCCTCGCCGGCGGCTGGTTCCTCTGGTACGTCACCCGGCTGTACATCGAGACCCGTCGCGGCGTCGACGTCAAGCCGTTGAAGATCTTCCTCAAGTCCAACGAGTACCTGGCGCTGCTGTTCTGCGGTCTCGCCGTCGACGCGGTCCTGGACTGGCCGACGATCGCCTCGTACTTCTAGAGCCGCGCACTTCCAGCCTCGTACTTCTGGGTCTTCCCGCTCCCGGCGCCGACCCTGCGGGCTTTCCGCTAGGGGAGCAGCACCGTGGTGCCGGTGGTCCGGCGACCTTCGAGATCGCGGTGCGCTTGAGCGGCGTCGGCCAACGGGTAACGCTGTCCGACGCGGACCTCGACGAAGCCGCCGGCGAGCGCCGTGAAGTAGTCCTTGGCACGCCAGGCCAGCTCGCCCGGATCGGTGATGTAGTGCGCCAGGGTGGGGCGGATCACCGACAGCGAGCCGAGCGGGTTCAGGCGCTGCAGATCGAAGGGTGGCACCGGTCCGCTGGCGGCGCCGAACAGCACCACCTTCCCGCGCACCGCGGTGGCCGCGAGGGACTGCTCGAAGGTGTCCGCACCCACGCCGTCGTACGCCACCGAGACCCCGCGACCGCCGGTGAGGGCCCGGATCCGCGCGGCCAGGTCGTCGCCGTAGCGGAGCACCTCGTCGGCCCCAGCCGCTCGCGACAGCACCTCCTTGGCGTCGCTGGACACCGTCGTCAGGACGCGGAGCCCCGCCCGCTTGGCCATCTGCGTCAGGATCAGCCCCACACCGCCGGCCCCGGCCTGCACCAGCACGGTCTCACCCGAACGCGGCTGGGCCGCCCCGTCCAGCAGGTAGTGCGCGGTCAGTCCGCGCAGCAGGCCGGACCCGGCTTCCGCATAGCCGACGCCGTCGGGGATGCGCAGGGCCCGCGCCACGGGCACGGCGACCAGCTCGGCGTAACTCCCGGGCACATCGCACCAGGCCACGCGTTGTCCGACGGCGAGCTCCTCGACGCCCGGGCCCAACGCCACCACGTCTCCGGCGCCCTCGCTGCCCGGAACGAACGGCACCTGCGCCGGGTACAGACCGCTGCGCAGGTAGGTGTCGATGAAGTTCACGCCCGCCGCCCGCACGCGCACCAGGACCTGTCCCGGACCCGGTGTCGGATCGGGCGCCGGGACCGCGGTCAGCACGTCGGGACCGCCGATGGACGTCACACTGATCGCACGCATAGCTCAGTGTGGCACGCGGCTATGATGAGGCGCATGACCGACAGCACCGCCGCGCAGACCGAACCCGCTTTCGGGGTCGTCGAATCGATCACCAAGTACGTCGCCGCCGAGGGCGGCTCGGCCAAGGCCGTTCTGCAGCCCGCAGGCGCCGCCGGAGTCCGCATCACCCTCGTGGGCGAGCAGGACGGCGAGCTGGCCGATCGGGTGGTCCCCACCCTCGACGAGGCACGTCGCATCGTCGACGGCATCGAAGGCCTGGAAGTGGCCGAATGGGACCGCGACCTCACCGCCAAGGCGGCGGTCACCCCGTCGCACTGGCGTCAGATGGCGGGCTGGGTGGCCGGTTCGCACCGGTTCCCCAAGTCCCGCAACCGCAAGATCGTCGACTACCGCTGAGTCCGGTCGGCGTCGACGGCGCTCAGCAGCAGCGCCGTCGCGCCGACCATCAGCAGCGCGCTGCCGAACATGTGCAGCACCACCAGGATCACCGGCAGCCCCGTCGAGTACTGGACGTAGCCGATCACGCCCTGCAGCAGCAGGATGCCGGCGAACCACCAGGCCGCCCGGCGCATGGCGAGCCGGGCGATCAGCGCGAGCAGCAGCAGCGCGAAGCCGGTGCCCACCAGCGCCCACACCGCATCCGCGTGCAGCTGGGTGGCCAGGACCGGGTCCAGATTGTTGCGGTGTGAGTCCTCGTCGCCCGAGTGCGGGCCGGAGCCGGTCACCACGGTGCCCAGGTAGATCGTGGTCCAGGTGAGGGCGTAGACGGTGATCGCGAGGGCCGTCGCCAGGCGGGCGATCACCGAGTCGCGCGGAATCTGCACCTCGTCCGCGACGTCCACGGCGCCGCCGGGGCGCGTGCGATAGACCATCCAGGTGGCCAACGAGATGATCAGGATGGTCGCCAGGAAGTGGAACGCCACCACCCACGGGTTCAGCTTGGTCAGCACCGTGATGCCGCCGATGATGGCCTGCAGCGGCACGCCCAGCGCCACGCCGGTCGCCATACGACGGGCCACCCGGTCCACCGGGCGGTAGCGCATCGCGGCCACCCAGGTGGCCACCGCGACGGCGACCAGCACCCAGGTCAGCATGCGGTTACCGAACTCGATCACGCCGTGGTAGGTCATCGGGGGCGTGTACTTGCCGTCGCCGCACTGCGGCCACGTGGGGCACCCCAGGCCCGAGCCGGTCACCCGGACGGCGCCGCCGGTCACCACGAGCAGCACGTTGGCGGCGAGGTTCGCCACGGCCCAGGCGTAGAGGAAACGCAGGGAGGGCGTGCGGAAACCGAACCAGCCCGCGGCCGGACTCAGCGAAGTGCTCATTCGAACTTGAACCACCTGATAGCGAGGAGACCGCCGGCGACGGCCCAGAGGAGGAGGACGACGACACTGCCGACGTCGAAGGAGTTGTCGGAGACGGCATGGATCAGCGCCTCGGTGAGCGCGCCCGACGGCGACCAGCCCACCAGCAGCCCTGCCGCGTCGGGGAGATGCTCGTCGAAGACCACCAGGCCGGAGAAGGCCAGCAGCACGAACCAGATCAGGTTACCCAGGGCGAGGACCACCTCGGCCTTGAGCGTGCCGCCCAGCAGCAGACCGAGTGCGGCGAAGGCCGCGGTGCCCAGGGCGATCACCACCGCGCCGATGGCCAGGCCCGACGGATCCGGACGCCAGCCGAAGGCCAGACCGATGCCGCCGATGATCAGCGCCTGCAGGGCCACCACCAGGATCACCGCGAACGTCTTGCCTGCGATGATGCCCCACCGCGGGATGGGCGTGGCGCCCAGCCGTTTGAGCGCGCCGTAGCGGCGATCGAAGCCCACCGCGATGGCCTGGCCGGTGAAGGCCGTCGACATGATCGACACCGCCAGGATGGCCGGCACGAAACTGGCCGCGCGGGCCGCGGTGGTGTCACCGGCGGAGGTGCCGATGGGCAGCAGGCACAGCCCGATCAGCAGCGTGATCGGAATGAACATGGTCAACAGCAGCTGTTCGCCGTTGCGCAGCAGCAACGTCAGCTCGAGCCGAGTCTGGGCGGCGAGCATCCGGGGCAGCGACGCAGGCTGGGGCCGCGGGGTGAACGTCCCGGCCGGGAAACGATCGGCCATCACGCGCGCACCTCCGCTCCGGTCAGGTTCAAGAACACTTCTTCCAGGCTGAGCTGGGCCGCCGTGATCTCGGTGGCGAGGATGTCGTGGGCGGCGCACCAGGCGGCGACCTCGGCGATCAGTTGCGGGGTGACCGCGCCGATCACCGTGCACGCTCCGCCGGTACCGCGCTCGCACCGGTACCCCGGGCCGAGCGCGGCGGCCAGGTCGGACGCCTCGAAAGCGGTGGCGGTGACCAGCCGCAGCCGGTCCTGCGAGTGCGCACCGGTGAGGTCGGCCGGGGTCCCCGAGGCCACCACTGCACCGTGGTCGATGATGACGATCTGATCGGCCAGCTGCTCGGCCTCGTCGAGCAGGTGGGTGGTCAGCAGGACGGACACGCCGTCGGCGCGCAACGCGGAGATCAGCTCCCACACCAGGATGCGGGCGTGCGCGTCCAGGCCGGCCGTCGGCTCGTCCAGGAACACCAGCTCCGGGCGACCCACCAGCGCGCACGCCAACGCCAGGCGTTGCTGCTGTCCGCCGGACAGCCGTCGGTACGGGGTCCGCACGTTCTCGCGCAGGCCCAGCATGTCCAGCAGCCAGTCCGGATCGAGGGGATCGGCACTGTAGGCGGCGCACAGGGCCAGCATCTCGCCGGCCTTGGCGCCCGGATACGCGCCACCGCCCTGCAGCATCACCCCGATGCGGGCGCGGAGTCGATCATTGTCGGCCGTCGGATCCAGGCCCAGGACGCGGACCTGTCCGGCGTCGGGACGCAGAAAACCCTCGCAGGCCTCGACGGTGGTGGTCTTGCCGGCGCCGTTGGGGCCGAGCAGGGCGAGGATCTCACCGCGCGGCAGGAGCAGGTCCAGGCCGTCGACCGCGGTGACCTCACCGAACTGCTTGCGAAGACCCCGAATCTCGACGGCGGGGGACGAAGCGGAAACGGGGTGCACGTAGCCCAGCCTAGGCCCCGCGCGCCGATCCTCGGTACCCGGGTCAGGTCCGGCGGCGGGTGGCCCACCAGCGTCTGGTCGGATGATCGATGAAGAAGAAGATGCTGGCCACAAGGGTCATCAGCAGGCCGGTGGACAATCCCTGCACCACCACCATCGGCGAGGTGTCCGAACTGGTGGGCATCACCACCACCGCGATTATCGCGGAGATCACAACCGTGCCGACGCGGAACCATCGGGTGGTGGCCCACGCGGCGAGCGGGATGATCGCCCAGAGCAGATACCAGGCCTGCACGAACGGGAAGAAGATGATGACGGTGGCCATCGCGATGCCGAGACCGCCGAGCGGATGGATCCGCCCCGACAGCACCGCCAGCAGCCAGCGCACCACGAACGCGGCCGCGATCAACTGGCCGATCGGTCGCGCGACGTCGAGGATCGCCTGCGTCTGCTCGCCGAGGCCCAACCATAGTCCGATGCGGCCGGAGACCACCGAGAGCAGCGTCGGCATCGACATCCACGAGCGCACGATGCCGCCGGTGGTGGTGGTGCTGGTCCACCCGAAGCCGAGGCCGGTGCCGAGGCAGATGGCCACCACCACCAGCACGGCCACCGCTCCGGTGACCGCCGCCGCGGCGGCCAGTGCGCGCAATGTCTGCTTGGACCGCGACCACCACTGCCGCCACGGCGCATTCCGCAGGGCGGGCAGGGTCGCACCCCAGCGCCGCGCCAGCGCGACCCCGACGAAGCCGAGCGCCAGCAGCGAGGTGACCTTGATCATCGCCGAGGCCGCGATCATCGCGGCACCCCCCAGCAGGAGCCATCCGGCGGCCGACGGCAGTCGCCGCGCCGGCGACCACAGGCTGTCGGCGTCGTAGATCGCACGGAAGCACCATTCGACGCCGACCAGCATCATGCCGATCATCAGAGCCTCGTTGTGGATGCCGCCCACCAGATGCAGGATCAGCAGCGGATTCATCGCGCCGAGCCAGAGGGCGGCGACCGACGAGACGCCGCAGCGGCGGGCCAGACGCGGCAGCGCCCAGATGATGAGGGCCACGCCCACCAGCGCCACCAGGCGATGCAGGAACACCGCCACCGTGATGGTCTCACCGGTGACGCGGGTGATCTGCTCGCCGATCCACAGGAACAGCGGCCCGTACGGTGCGGGCGTGTCCTTCCACAGGTTGGGCACCGACAACGACAGCACGTGATCGACGCCCAGCCCGCGCATCGGGCTGTAGGTGTACGGATCCATTCCGCGGAAGCCGATCGCGCTCTGCGCGAGATAGGAGTAGACGTCCTTACTCAGCAGCGGGGGAGCGAACAGCAGGGGGAAGATCCACATCACCAGGGTGCGGTCGGCCTGCGACCGGGACATCCGCCGCGCCGGGCTGCGATTCTCGGCCACTTCCACCGAGAATCTGCCGATGGCATAGCGCCCGAGCAGAATCCACGCGAGCACCAGCATCATGGTGCCGCCGATGGAGATGGTCAGCGCCGTGGAGAACATCCGCGACGGCAGCGAGAACACCCGCATGCCGACGATCGGGTTCTGCAGCACCGGCATCATGCCGGTGCCCAGCGAACCGATGAGGATCAGGACGGCGCCGGTGGTGCCGAACAGGCGGATGCGCCGCAGCCGCTTGTTCTCCAACGGATTGAGCGCGCCCACGTGGGCGTCCTCGCCGTGCAACCGGGCCAGCGAGACGCCGTAATCCCCGGTGGCATCGATGTCGGTGTTCCGAGAGGGCCGTGACAGGCCGAGGTGATCGAGCGCAGCGCGCACTCCTGGAACGTTCCGCACCCGTCAGACTCTAGGGCATCGGAGTCGCCGATCCGTCGACCCGGCGGGACACGAGCGCTTAGGTCACCCTTGGTGGAAGCGGGGGAATAATTACGTCACAATAATGTTGTGAAAAGTATGGACGACGGAAACTCGCTGCTCATCGAGCAGTTTGCGGACGGGCCTGGCGCTGACGGCCAGACCCGCGCCGCCGTCGTCTCCCTACTCGTCGACGAGGGTCCGCTCACCGCGAGCGACATCGCCGAGCGGCTCGGGATCAGCGCCGCCGGCGTACGCCGCCACCTGGACATCCTGCTCAGTGCGGGCGACGTCCAGACCGCGGCGCCGGGTTTCGGTCGCGGCGGCCGCGGCCGTCCCGCCAAATACTTCCAGCTGAGCCCGACCGGTCGCGGCAAGCTGCGACACGCCTACGATGACCTCGCCGGTGCCGCGCTGCGCATGCTGCGCGACGTCGGCGGCGAGCAGGCCGTGGCCGAGTTCGCCCGCGACCGCGTCGACGGCATCGTCTCGTCGGTGACGCCGGCCTCGGGTGAGGCGGACGTGGTGCGCACCGTCGAAGACATCGCCGACGCGCTCACCAGCGCCGGGTACTCGGCCAATGTCCGCGAAGTGGGCACCGGCGTACAGATCTGCCAGCACCACTGCCCGGTGGCGCACGTCGCGACGCAGTTCCCCGAGCTCTGCGAAGCCGAGACCGCACGGTTCACCGAACTGCTCGGCACCCACGTGCAGCGCCTGGCGACCATCGCCAACGGCGACTGCGTCTGCACCACCCACGTTCCGATAACGCCCATTAGTCCTGCCCCGAATAGTCCTGCACAGAACCCCAACGGAAAGGCCACACGATGACGGTCACCGAACCCGCCGCGACTACCGCGCCGGCCCCGCTGTCCCAGGAAGAGACGATCGCGTCCTTCGACCGGTACGGCTACGGCTGGTCCGACAGCGACGTTGCGGGCGCCTCCGCCCAGCGCGGCCTGTCCGAGGCCGTGGTGCGTGACATCTCCGCGAAGAAGAGCGAGCCCGAGTGGATGCTCGAACAGCGGCTCAAGGCGCTGCGCATCTTCGACAAGCAGCCGATGCCCACGTGGGGCGCCGATCTGAGCGGGATCGACTTCGACAACATCAAGTACTTCGTGCGGTCCACCGAGAAGCAGGCCCAGTCCTGGGAGGACCTGCCCGAGGACATCAAGAACACCTACGACCGCCTGGGCATCCCGGAGGCCGAGAAGCAGCGCCTGGTGGCCGGCGTCGCCGCGCAGTACGAGTCCGAGGTGGTCTACCACCAGATCCGCGAGGACCTGGAGGAGAAGGGTGTCATCTTCCTCGACACCGACACCGGTCTGCGTGAGCACCCGGAGATCTTCCAGGAGTACTTCGGCAGCGTCATCCCGGCTGGCGACAACAAGTTCTCCGCGCTGAACACGTCCGTGTGGTCGGGCGGCTCGTTCGTCTACGTGCCGCCGGGCGTGCGCGTGGACATCCCGCTGCAGGCCTACTTCCGGATCAACACCGAGAACATGGGCCAGTTCGAGCGCACACTGATCATCGTCGACGAGGGTGCCTACGTGCACTACGTCGAGGGCTGCACCGCCCCGATCTACAAGTCCGACTCGCTGCACTCGGCCGTGGTCGAGATCGTGGTGAAGAAGGGCGGCCGCTGCCGCTACACCACCATCCAGAACTGGTCGAACAACGTCTACAACCTGGTGACCAAGCGCGCCAAGGCCGAAGAGGGCGCGACCATGGAATGGGTCGACGGCAACATCGGCTCCAAGGTCACCATGAAGTACCCGGCCGTGTGGCTCACCGGTGAGCACGCCAAGGGCGAGGTGCTGTCGGTGGCTTTCGCCGGTCCCGGTCAGCACCAGGACACCGGATCCAAGATGGTCCACCTGGCGCCGAACACCTCGAGCAACATCATCTCCAAGTCGGTGGCCCGCGGCGGCGGCCGTTCGTCCTACCGCGGTCTGATCAAGATCAACCCGGGTGCCCACGGCAGCCGGTCGACGGTCGAGTGCGACGCCCTGCTGGTGGACCAGATCAGCCGCAGCGACACCTACCCGTACGTCGACATCCGCGAGGACGACGTGACCATGGGCCACGAGGCCACCGTCTCCAAGGTGAGCGACGATCAGATCTTCTATCTGATGAGTCGCGGTCTCACCGAGGAGGAGGCCATGGGCATGGTGGTGCGCGGCTTCGTCGAGCCCATCGCCAAGGAACTGCCCATGGAATACGCATTGGAACTCAACCGGCTCATCGAGCTGCAGATGGAAGGATCGGTCGGCTGATGGCGGCCCCGGAGAAGAGCACGACCACCGAGACCACCCCGGTCGCGGTGGTGGTCAACAAGGGCGAACTGTTCACCTCGTTCGACGTGGAGGCCTTCGAGGTCCCGAGCCAGCGCGAAGAGGCGTGGCGGTTCACCCCGTTCCGGCGCCTTCGCGGCCTGCACGACGGCAGCGCCGTCGCCACCGCGACGACCACCGTCGAGGTCGCCGGTGCCGGCGAGGGTGTGCGCGTCGAGACCGTGCGACGCGGCGACGAACGCCTCGGCGCGGCCGGTGTGCCGTTCGATCGTGTTGCGGCACAGGCATTCTCGTCGTTCGAGGAGGCCACCGTGGTCACCATCGAGCGCGAAGCTCAGGTCGCCGAACCCGTCGTGATCGCCGTGACGGGCCCGGGCGAGGGCCAGGTGGCCTACTCGCACCTGCAGATTCACGCGAAAGCGTTCGCCAACGCCACCGTGGTCCTGGACCAGCGCGGCGGCGGCACCCTCGGCGAGAACGTCGAGATCATCGCCGACGACAGCGCGCACCTGACCGTGGTCAACGTGCACGACTGGGACGACGACGCCGTGCACGTGGCCGCCCATCACCTGGCGCTCGGGCGCGACGCCGTGCTGCGGCACTTCGCGATCAGCCTGGGCGGCAACACCGTTCGTCTGTCCCCGCGGGTGCAGTACAACGGTCCCGGCGGTGACGCCGAGCTGTGGGGTCTGTACTTCGCCGACGCCGGCCAGCACCTGGAGCAGCGTCTGCTGGTCGATCACAGCGCACCCATGTGCCGCTCGCACGTGGTCTACAAGGGCGCCCTGCAGGGCGATCCCTCGGGTAACAAGCGGGGCGAGGCCCGCACCGTATGGATCGGCGACGTGCTGATCCGCCCGTCCGCCGAAGGCACCGACACCTACGAGCTCAACCGCAACCTGGTGCTCACCGACAACGCCCGCGCCGACTCGGTTCCCAACCTGGAGATCGAGACCGGCGAGATTCGCGGCGCAGGCCACGCCAGCGCCACCGGACGCTTCGACGACGAGCAGCTGTTCTACCTGCAGTCCCGAGGAATCCCCGAAGACGTGGCGCGCCGCCTGGTGGTCCGCGGCTTCTTCGGCGAGGTCCTCGCCAAGATCACCGTCCCCGAACTTCGCGAGCGGCTCGAAGCAGCCATCGAAGCCGAACTCGAATCCGCGGGCGCCTGAGCGCCTGAGCCCGTACAGAAAGACGAGACACACTGTGAGCACTCTGGAAATCCGCGACCTGCACGTCGACGTGACCCCGGCCGATGCCGACGCCGAGCCCATCCACATCCTCAAGGGCGTCAACCTGACCCTCGATTCCGGTCAGACGCACGCCATCATGGGCCCCAACGGCTCGGGCAAGTCGACCCTGGCGTATGCCATCGCCGGCCATCCCCGCTACACCGTCACCCAGGGTTCGATCACCCTCGACGGCGAAGACGTGCTGGCCATGAGCGTCGACGAACGCGCGCGGGCCGGCCTGTTCCTGGCCATGCAGTACCCGGTGGAGGTCCCCGGCGTGTCGACGTCGAACTTCCTGCGCTCGGCGGTCACCGCGGTCCGCGGCGAGGCCCCGAAGCTGCGCCACTGGGTCAAGGAGAACCGTGAGGCGATGGCCGCGCTGGAGATCGATTCCGCTTTCGGTGACCGCAGCGTCAACGAGGGCTTCTCCGGCGGCGAGAAGAAGCGCCTGGAGATCCTGCAGCTGTCGCTGCTCAAGCCGAAGATCGCCGTACTCGACGAGACCGACTCCGGCCTGGACGTCGACGCCCTGCGCGTGGTCTCCGAGGGCGTCAACCGCTACCGCGAGAGCGAAGGCGGCGGCGTGCTGCTGATCACCCACTACACCCGCATCCTGCGCTACATCACGCCCGATCACGTGCACGTCTTCGTGGACGGCCGGATCGCCGAATCGGGCGGACCCGAACTGGCCGACGAGTTGGAGGAGAACGGCTACGTTCGGTTCACGTCGGCCGTCGCAGCGAAGTGAATCTCGACCGGATCCGCGCAGACTTCCCGATCCTCGCGCGCACCGTGCGCGATGATCGGCCGTTGGTCTACCTCGACTCCGGCGCCACCTCGCAGCGTCCACTCCAGGTCCTCGACGCCGAGCGGGATTTCCTGCTCAACCGCAATGCCGCCGTGCACCGCGGGGCGCACCAGCTGGCCGAGGAGGCCACCGACGATTACGAGCACGCCCGCGCGGCGATCGCCGGTTTCGTCGGGGCGGCCGTGGACGAGATCGTCTTCACCAAGAACGCGACCGAGGCGCTGAACCTGGTCGCCTACAGTCTCGGCGATCCGCGGTCGGGGGCGCTGTTCGACGACGCGCCGCTGGGCCCGGGGGACACCGTGGTGGTGACCGAGCTCGAGCATCACGCGAACCTGGTGCCGTGGCAGGAGCTGTGCGGACGCACCGGCGCCACCCTGAAGTGGTACGGCGTCACTGACGACGGGCGCATCGATCTGGATTCGCTGACGCTCGACGACTCGGTCAAGATCGTGGCCTTCACGCACCAGTCCAACGTGACCGGTGCGATCACCGACGTGGCCGAGCTGGTGGCCCGGGCACGCGCGGTGAACGCGCTCACCGTGCTCGACGCCTGCCAGTCCGTGCCGCACCTGCCGGTGGACTTCTCGGCGCTGGGCGTGGACTTCGCCGCGTTCTCCGGCCACAAGATGCTCGGGCCGTCGGGCGTGGGCGTGCTGTACGGCCGGGCGCAGCTGCTGGCGCAGTTGCCGCCCTTCCTGACCGGCGGATCGATGATCGAGACCGTCACCATGGAGGGTTCGACGTACGCGCCGCCGCCGCAGCGCTTCGAGGCCGGCGTGCCGATGACCTCGCAGGTCGTCGGGCTCGGTGCGGCCGTGGAGTACCTGGAGGCGATCGGCATGGCGAACATCGCCGCGCACGAACACGTCCTGGTCGAGCGCGCCCTGGAGCAGTTGGGCGCGATCGAAGGTCTGCGTCTGGTCGGCCCCTCCGACAGCACCGATCGAGGTGCCGCGATCTCGTTCATGGTCGAAGGCATCCATGCCCACGACCTCGGGCAGGTCCTCGACGACGAGGGCATCGCGATCCGCGTGGGTCACCACTGCGCGTGGCCGCTGCACCGTCGCCTCGGCATCGCCGCCAGCGCGCGGGCGTCGTTCGCGCTGTACAACACCGTCGACGAGGTCGACGCATTGGCCGCCGGCATTCGGCGCGCCCAGGAGTTCTTCGGCACCGTCGGGGGAGGAGACCGCTGACATGCGGATGGAGCAGATGTACCAGGACGTGATCCTGGACCACTACAAGCACCCGCACGGCCGCGGCCTCCGCGAGCCGTTCGGCGCCGAGGTGCACCACGTCAATCCGACGTGCGGCGACGAGGTGACCCTGCGGGTGGCGGTGGCCGACGGCGCCATCGCCGACGTCTCCTACGACGGGCAGGGCTGCTCGATCTCGCAGGCGTCCACCTCCGTGCTCTTCGACCAGATCGTGGGTTTGGACGTGACGCAGGCGCTGGCCGCCGTGGACTCCTACCAGGCGATGCTGACCTCGCGGGGCGCCGATCTGGGCGACGAAGACGTGATCGGCGACGGCATCGCGTTCTCCGGCGTCAGCAAGTACCCGGCGCGCGTCAAGTGCGCCCTCCTCGGCTGGCTGGCCTTCAAGGACGCGCTCGCCCAAATCCATGAGAAGACAGGAGTCTGACATGACCGAACCCAATACCGCGCTGCCCTCCCACGACGACGTGGAAGAGGCGATGCGCGACGTGGTGGACCCCGAACTGGGCATCAACGTGGTCGACCTCGGCCTGGTCTACGGCTTCGAGATCAACGACGACGCCGCCGTGCGGCTGGACATGACCCTGACCTCCCCGGCCTGCCCGCTCACCGATGTGATCGAGGATCAGACCCGCGGAGCCCTGGTGGGCAGCGGTCTGTGCACCGACGTGGAGATCAACTGGGTGTGGCTGCCGCCGTGGGGCCCGGACAAGATCACCGACGACGGCCGCGAGCAGCTGCGCGCCTTGGGCTTCACCGTCTGACCCCTGTGATAATTTCACCCGGGTGAGGCCGATTCCGCGCACCCTGGCGCTGGTGACCGTTGCCGTGCTCGCCTTTCTCCCCGGCGGTGCGGGCCTGGCTCGCGCCGACGGCTCGGAGTCGATCGCTTCGCGGGTGGGACCGTCGCTGGTGTTCGTACAGACGGAGTTCACCGCGGGCGTCGACATTCCCTTTGACGACGGCACGCGCCGCCTCGACGATGTGACCGTGACCGGCAATTGCACCGGCTACGTGGTCGACGCCGCCGGGTACATCGCGACCGCCGGACACTGCGTCGATCCGAACGACGAGTCGATCCTGAACTCCTTCCGGGAGCGCGCGGTGGCCACCGTCGCCCGGGCGCAGGGCCGCGACGAGGCGTGGGCCTCCCGGATCTACGAACAGGCCGTGGAACAGAAGTGGTCGGTGACCACTCCCGACGGCGAGGCCGGTGCGGCCACCTCGGTGCGGCTGCGCCAGCCCACCGGCCCGCACCAGGTCTTTCCCGAGTGGACGGCCGTGGACGTGGTGGCCTACCAGGGCTTCGACGAGGGCGACAACGCGCTGCTGAAGGTGGCGCCCCCGCAGGGACTGCGCGCCCTGGTGATCTCCGATCGTGCGCCCGAACCCGGCGACGAGGTGGTCGCGATCGGCTTCCCCGGCGCCGTCCAGTCGACCAACGACTCCTCGGCGATCGCCCAGCCGTCGTACAAGAACGGGACCGTGTCCTCCCGCCAGACCAGCGACTCCGGCCTGGTCCGCACCGAGATCTCCGCCGTGCTGGGTCAGGGCATGTCCGGCGGGCCCACCGTGGACTCGGCCGGGGCCGTTGTCGGCACCAACTCCGCGGGTGCCGCACTGCGCGATGAGAAGGCCTCCTTCAACTTCATCACCGACAACATCGCCCTGCGCACCTATCTGGAGAGCCACGACGTGCGCCTGGCGGCGGCCCCGGAACCGGCCGATTCGACCAGTCCGTGGGTGTGGATCGGCCCGTTGATCGGGGCCGGAGTGCTGGCCCTCGCCGGCCTGGGCTGGTGGCTGCTGCGCCGCCGACGCGCGCCGCAGCCCCCGCCGCCCCCGGCCGCCCCGCTGCCGCCGCAGCAGTGGCAACGGCCCGGACCGCCTCCCGCGCGCCCGCCCCAGCCCCCGATGACCCAGCCCCGCCCACCGCAACGCTCGCAGCCGCCACCGCAGGCGCGGCCGCAGCCCCCTCGTCCCCAGCCCCCTCGTCCCCAGCCCCCTCGTCCGCAGCCCCAACGTCCGCCGCTCGCCGAGCAGCCGACGGTGCTGAATCAGCCGCGTCCGAATCTTCGCCCGGGCGGTCCGGATCAGCCGCCGCAGCGGTAGCCTCGGGAATACCTCGCGCCCACCGACGTTAAGGAAGACATGAGCACAATCGAACTCACCGGTAACAATTTCGAGCAGACCGTTCTCGACAGCGAGATCGTCCTGGTGGACTTCTGGGCATCGTGGTGCGGCCCGTGCCGCCAGTTCGCGCCGACCTTCGAGGCCGCCGCGGAGAAGTACGACGACGTCGTCTTCGGCAAGGTCGACACCGAGGCGCAGCAGGAGCTGGCGCAGGCCGCCAGCATCCGGTCCATCCCCACCCTGATGGTCTTCAAGAAGGGTCACCTGGTCTTCAACGAGGCCGGCGCGCTGCCGCCGCAGGCCCTCGACTCGCTCGTCGAGCAGGTCAAGGCGCTCGACGTGGACAAGGCCATCGCCGAAGCCCAGGCGCAGGCCCCCGGCGAACAGGCCTGACGAAACCGGCGAGCACGGCGAGCCGCAGTCGCCACGGCACCCGCACGAACACAGCGGTCATCGCCCGCAGCACCCCCGCCAGGTCGGTGCGACCGGACAGGTAGACGCGCTGCACCTCGGGCGGGAGCCGGAAGAAGGCGTCGAAGAAGGCCGTCAGCTGCGGTCCGTCGAATCTCAGCAGCACCGCGAGGCCGCGCAGCCGGAGCCGGTACACCCAGCGCGCCGACCGCGGCCACAGGGCGGACCCGCCGTCGATCCCGACGGCGAGGGCCGCCGCCAGTGTCTCGGCCCAGCGCAGTGACTCGGCCACGCTGTACCCGGTGGCCGGGTTCAGCAGGCCGCCTGCGGCACCGAACCGCAGCGGCGCCCCCGGTGCCGCGCGCCACGGGGTGCGCGTGGCGTAGAGCGGAAAGTCCACCAGCTCCGGTTCGCCCACCTGTGTGCCGAGCCCGCGCCGCGCGTTGCGTCGCGCCAGTTCGGCGAGATCCACCTCGGTGGGGGCCGCGGCCAGGGACGTCTCTTCCACCAGATCGCGGTCGGCATCCACCCGCACCCGGTAGCTGAACGACGGGTGCCGCTCCGAAGTGCCGCGCCAGTCCATCAGCACCATCTCCGGTTCGCGGCCCGCGGCCGGTACAAAGGCGCCGACGGCGCGTTGCCGGGCCACGTCGTCGCCCACCCCGGTCCCGCCGCGCGCATCCACCACCGTCCGCGCCCGCAGCGTCGCTCCGTCGGCGGTGCGGACCTGCGTGTCGGTCACCAGGGTCGCGGCGCCGGTGACCACGCGCACGCCGTCGAGGGACAGTGCCTCCTGCAGCGCCACGGTATTCAGCACGCCGTAGCCACGTGGTACCCGCCGACGACCGGGGGTGTACACCACCACCTCGTCGGCGACCGCCGCCAGCACGCCCGCGCCTAGCCATGCCGGCAGGTCGTCGACGAACAGGGCGATCGTCATCGTCCACGGTCGGTGCGGTGCCGGATCCAGCACGGTCACCGCCAACCCGTGCGCCGCGGCCCGATGCGCCAGCGCCCGTCCGGCCGGTCCCGCGCCGACGATCAGCAGATCGCTCATCGCTTCAGGCTAACCGACCCGTAGGGTGCATCACGTGTGGGTGCGCAGCGGTAGGTGGGCCGCCGGGACGGCTGTCGCGATCGGTCTCTTCGGCGTCTTTCTGCACTACACCCGGCTGAGCGGTGATCTGCTCACCAGCGCGGTCGCCTTCGCGCCGCTGCTGATGGCTGTCGCGCTGGCCGGGCTGCTGCTGGCGCTCATCGTCCGGGCCTGGTGGGTGGTGGGCATCGGCGCGGTGGTGGTGCTGGTGAGTCTGCTCACCCAAGTGCCGCTGTACGTCAACGGCAGCGACAGCGCCGCGGGCGAGTTCACGGTGCTGTCGATCAACCTCGACCAGGGGCGCGCGGATGTGGCCGAACTCGCCGAGCTCGTCCAGCGGTACGACGTTGACGTGCTGACCGCGACCGAGGTGACGCCGGCCGCTTGGTCGCAGCTGGCCTCCTCGCCGATCGCCGCGCAGCTGAAGTACTCGGTGGCCCACCCCGCCGACGCGGGCAACGGGGGAGCGGTGCTCTCGCGCTATCCGATCACCGAGGATCGTCGCCTCGACGAATTCTGGCTGCCCAACATCCGGGTGGTGGTGGACCTGCCCGGCGGAAAACCGCTGGTGGTGTACGGGGTGCACGTGATGCCGCCGTATCCGGACACCTCCGATCAGTGGCGCGCCGAGCTGCGCGCGCTGTCGGCGGCGCTGGCCGCCGAGACCGGCCCGGTGATCGTGGCCGGGGATTTCAACGCCACCTACGATCACCGACACTACCGCCAGCTGATGATGACCACCGACGGGAAGCCGGGCATGACCGACGCGGCCGAGGAGACCGGAGCGGGCATGGTGCGCACCTATCCCACCGACCAGTGGTTCCCGGCCCTGCTGGCGATCGATCACGTGCTCTCGCGCGGCGGGCCGCAGCCGGTGTCCTTCGAGCGCTTCGAACTCCCGGGCACCGACCACTACGGCGTGCTCGCACGATTTCGGGGCGTGCCGACGCGCCGGTAGCATGGCTCGTCGTGATCACCGCGACCGACCTTGAGGTACGAGCGGGCGCCCGGACCCTGCTTTCCGCGCCCGGCGACGCCCTGCGCATCGCCCCCGGGGACCGGATCGGCCTGGTGGGGCGCAACGGCGCGGGCAAGACCACCAGCCTCCGCATCCTCGCCGGGGAGACCGAGCCCTACGCGGGCACGGTCCGCCGCAGCGGACCGATCGGCTACCTGCCGCAGGACCCGAAAGAGGGCGACCTGTCGATCCTTGCGAAGGATCGGGTGCTGTCGGCGCGCGGTCTGGACGAGATTCTGGCGCAGATGACGCGGCAGCAGACGATCATGGCCGAGGCCACCGACGACACCAAGCGGGATCGGGCGATCGCCAAGTTCTCCCGCCTCGAGGAGCGTTTCGGCACCCTCGGCGGCTACCTCGCCGAATCCGAGGCCGCCCGCATCTGCAGCAACCTGGGGTTGCCCGATCGGGTCCTCGAGCAGGAACTGCGCACCCTGTCCGGCGGTCAACGCCGCCGCGTGGAGCTGGCGCGCATCCTCTTCGCCGCCTCCGACGGGTCCGGCAAGTCCGACACCACCCTGCTGCTCGACGAACCGACCAACCACCTCGACGCCGACTCGATCACCTGGCTGCGCAGCTTCCTGCAGAACCACGACGGCGGCCTGGTGGTGATCAGCCACGACGTGGAACTGCTCAACGACGTGGTCAACCGCGTGTGGTTCCTCGACGCGGTGCGCGGCGAGGCCGACGTCTACAACATGAACTGGAAGCGCTACCTGGATCAGCGCGCCACCGACGAGCAGCGGCGCCGTCGCGAACGCGCCAACGCCGAGAAGAAGGCCGGCGCCCTGCGCGTGCAGGCGGCCAAGCTCGGGGCCAAGGCCACCAAGGCCACCGCGGCCCAGCAGATGCTCAAGCGCGCCGAGAAGATGATGAACGAGCTCGACGCCGAGCACGTGGCCGACCGCACCGCGAAGATCCGGTTCCCCGAGCCCGCCGCCTGCGGCAAGACGCCGCTGACCGCGCAGGGCCTGACCAAGGTCTACGGTTCGCTGGAGATCTTCACCGGCGTGGACCTGTCCATCGACAAGGGCAGCCGGGTGGTGGTCCTGGGCCTCAACGGCGCGGGCAAGACCACGCTGCTGCGGCTGCTGGCCGGCACCGAGGAGCCCGACCTGGGCACCGTCGAACACGGCTACGGCCTGAAGCTGGGGTACTTCGCGCAGGAGCACGACACCCTCGACGATGCGGCGACGGTGTGGGAGAACATCCGGCACGCAGCCCCGGACGCGGGCGAGCAGGATCTGCGGGGTCTGCTCGGCGCGTTCATGTTCTCCGGTGCGCAGTTGGAGCAGCCGGCCGGCACCCTCTCCGGCGGCGAGAAGACCCGCCTGGCGCTGGCCGGACTGGTCTCCTCGGCCGCCAACGTCCTGCTGCTGGACGAGCCGACCAACAACCTGGATCCGATCTCGCGGGAGCAGGTGCTGGAGGCGCTGCGCAGCTACACCGGGGCCGTGGTCCTGGTGACGCACGACCCCGGCGCGGCCGCCGCCCTCGATCCGCAGCGGGTGATCCTGCTGCCCGACGGCACCGAGGACCACTGGTCCGACGAGTATCAGGAGATCATCGAGCTGGCGTGAGCACGCGCTTGAGCAGTTCGCCCTTGACCAGCTTCCCGGTCGGGGTGCGCGGCAGGTCCTCGAGGAATTCGATCGTCCGCGGCACCTTGTAGGCGGCCAACCGGTCGGTCGCGTAGGCGATCAGTTCGGCGGCGAGCTCCGGGCTGGGCGTGACCCCGTCGGTCACCTCCACGTAGCCGCGGGCCACTTCGCCCAGGTCCTCGTCGGGCAGGCCGAGGACGGCGACGTCGGCCACCGCGGGATGGTTGACCAGCACGTTCTCCGCCTCCTGCGGGTAGATGTTCACCCCGCCGGAGATGATCACGAAGGCCTTGCGGTCGGTGAGGTAGAGGAAGCCGTCGGAGTCGAGGTAGCCCAGGTCGCCGGTGGTGGCCCAGAACTCGTGCTGCGGGTGCCGCGCGGCTCGGGTCTTCTCCGGATCGTTGTGGTAGGTGAAGGCCGGGGTGTCGCGTTCGAAGTACACCGTGCCGACCTCACCGGCGGGCAGGTCGGTGCCCTCGTCGTCGCAGATGTGGATCACGCCGAGTGCCGCACGCCCCACCGAGCCGGGGCGTTCCAAGGCGTCCTGCGGACCGATCAGGGTGACACCAGCCGCCTCGGTGGCGGCGTAGTACTCCTGGATCACCGGACCCCACCACTGGATCATCTTGCGCTTGACCTCGGCCGGGCACGGCGCCGCCGCGTGCACGGCCACCTTCATGCTCGACAGGTCGTACCGGCTGCGCACCTGTTCCGGCAGCTTCAGCATGCGCACGAACATCGTCGGCACCCACTGGCTGTGGGTGATGGAGTAGCGCTCGACGAGCTCGAGCGCCTCCTCCGGCTCGAACCGGTCCATCATCACCACCGTCCCGCCGAGGGAGTTCACCATCGCGCAGTAGCGCAGGGGCGCGGCGTGATACACCGGCGCGGGGGACAGGTACAGCGTGTCCGGACCGAACCCGTAGAACGGTCCGAAGACGGCGCTGACGGTGTCCGGCACCTCGTCGACCTGCCCGTCCGGCAGCGGCGGGCGGATCCCCTTGGGGCGGCCGGTGGTGCCCGACGAGTACAGCATGTCGGTGCCGCGGGGCTGGCCGGCCAGCGGCGCGTCCGAGGCGTCGGCGAGCACCGCGGCGTAGTCGGCGAAGCCGTCGATGCCCGGCTCGCCCCAGGCGATCCGGCGCTCGGCGGCGGCGATCACCGCGTCGGCCTCGGCCACGGCGGCGGCCACGTTCGCCGAGGCGAACAGCACGCCGGCCCCGCAGTCGGCGAGGATGTAGTTGACCTCCGGGGCCGTCAGATGGTGGTTGACCACCGTCACGTACATGCCGCTGCGCACGGCCGCCCAGTACACGTCGAAGACCCGCAGGTCGTTGTCGGAGACCACCGCGACCGTATCGCCCGGGCCCAGGCCCAGGGCGGACAGGTGGTTGGCGATCCGCGTCGAGTTCGCAATCAGTTCGGCGTAGGTGACCTGCTCGCCGGTGGCGGGGCGAATCAGGGCGGCCTTGTCCGCCGCGGTGGCGAGATGATTTCCGGGATACACGGGGCTCCTAGCGAAAGTGCGGTCAGCGGGTGATGTTCACCACGCTAACCGCACTCTCGAGACCGTATCCGTCGAAAGGCCGAAGCCGAATCACTCGGCGGCGCGCACCGATGCCTCCACCAGGTCGAGCACCGCGTGCAGGTCGTCGGTCGACTGACCGGTGGCCAGTCGCGTGATCAGGCCGTCGAGCACCAGATCCAGGTAGGTCACCAGCACCTCGGTCGGCACGTCCTTGCGGAGGCTGCCGTCCTTGCGCTTGCGTTCGAGTCGCGCGAGGGTGACCGCCTCCAGATCGTCGTTGTGCGCCGCCCACGCATGTGCGAAGGCCGGATCGCTGCGGATCTTGCGCACGATCTCCAGCCGGGTGCCCAGCCAGTCGAAGTCCTTGGGGCGGGCGAGCATGTCGCGCATCACCTGCACCAGACCCTCTTCGGCGGCCACGTCGGCCATCCGTTCGGCGTCCTCGCGCGCCAGAGCGAGGAAGAGCGCCTCTTTGTCCTTGAAGTGGTGGAAGATCGCGCCACGGGAGAGCGCCGTGGCTTCTTCCAGCCGTTTGACCGTGGCCCCGTCGTAGCCGTACTCGGCGAAACAGTGCCGCGCGCCGTCGAGAATCTCCCGACGACGCGCGGCAAGCCGGTCATCGCTGACCCTTGGCACTTCTCTATCAGCTCTGGATCATGTTCCGGAGCACGTACTGCAGGATGCCGCCGTTGCGGTAGTAGTCGGCTTCACCCGGGGTGTCGATCCGGACCACCGCGTCGAACTCGACGACGTCGCCGTTCTCCTTGGTCGCGGTGACCTTCAGCGTCTTCGGGGTGACACCCTCGTTGAGCTGCTCCAGACCGGTGATGTCGAAGACCTCGGTGCCGTCCAGGCCCAGGGTCTTGGCCGACTCGCCCTCCGGGAACTGCAGGGGCACGACGCCCATGCCGATCAGGTTGGAGCGGTGGATGCGCTCGAACGACTCGGTGATGACGGCCTTCACGCCGAGCAGCACCGTGCCCTTGGCGGCCCAGTCACGCGAGCTGCCCGAGCCGTACTCCTTGCCACCGAGGACGACCAGCGGGATGCCGGCGGCCTGGTAGTTGACCGACGCGTCGTAGATGAACGACTGCGGGCCGCCCTCCTGGGTGAAGTCGCGGGTGTAACCACCGGAGACACCGTCGAGCAGCTGGTTCTGCAGACGGATGTTCGCGAAGGTGCCGCGGATCATCACCTCGTGGTTGCCACGACGGCTGCCCAGCGAGTTGTAGTCCTTGCGGGCCACACCGTTGGCGTCCAGGTACTGAGCCGCCGGGGTGCCGGGCTTGATCGGACCGGCCGGGCTGATGTGGTCGGTGGTGACCGAGTCGCCCAGCAGAGCCAGGACGCGAGCGCCCTTGATGTCCGAGACGGGGTCCGGGTCCATGGTCATGCCGTCGAAGTACGGCGCCTTGCGGACGTAGGTCGACTTCTCGTCCCACTCGAAGGTGTCGCCGTCGGGGGTGTTCAGGCCCTGCCAGCGCTCGTCACCGTCGAACACGGTGGCGTACGACTTGGTGAACATGTCCGCGTTGATCGCCGACTTGATGGTGTCGTCGATCTCCTGTGCCGACGGCCAGATGTCCTTCAGGAAGACGTCGTTGCCGTCGGTGTCGGTGCCCAGGGCTTCGGTCTCGAAGTCGAAGTCCATGGTGCCGGCCAGCGCGTAGGCGATGACCAGCGGCGGGCTCGCCAGGTAGTTCATCTTGACGTCGGGGGAGATGCGACCCTCGAAGTTACGGTTGCCCGACAGCACGGCGGTGACCGTCAGGTCCTCGTCGTTGACGGCCTTGCTGATCGCCTCCGGCAGCGGACCGGTGTTGCCGATGCAGGTGGTGCAGCCGTAACCGCCCAGGTAGAAGCCGAGCTTCTCCAGGTACGGCCACAGGCCGGCCTTCTCGTAGTAGTCCGAGACCACCTGCGAGCCCGGCGCCATGTTGGTCTTGACCCACGGCTTGGAGGTCAGGCCCTTCTCGACGGCGTTGCGGGCCAGCAGGCCTGCGCCGATCATGACCGACGGGTTCGAGGTGTTGGTGCAGGAGGTGATGCCGGCGACCGCGACCGCGCCGTGGTCGAGCACGAAGGTGTTGCCGTCGGAGGTGACGGTGACCGGCTTGCTCGGGCGGCCCTCGGCGCCGTTGGCGGCCGACTGCACGTTCACGGCACCGTCGTCGGCGAAGGACAGTGCGGCCGGATCGGAAGCCGGGAAGGACTCCTCGACGGCCTCGTCGAGCTGGGTGTGCTCGGCGGGCATGTGCTCTTCGACGTAGTTGTGGATGTCCTTGCGGAAGGCCACCTTCGACTCCGAGAGCAGGATGCGGTCCTGCGGGCGCTTCGGGCCGGCGATCGACGGCACCACGGTGCCCAGATCCAGCTCGAGGTACTCCGAGTACTGCGCCTCGTTGTCGACGTCGTGCCACATGCCCTGTTCCTTGGCGTACGCCTCGACGAGAGCGAGCTGCTCCTCGGTGCGGCCGGTCAGGCGCAGGTAGTTGATGGTCTCGCCGTCGATCGGGAAGATCGCGCAGGTCGAACCGAACTCGGGGCTCATGTTGCCCAGGGTGGCGCGGTTGGCCAGCGGCACCTCGGCGACACCGGCGCCGTAGAACTCGACGAACTTGCCGACCACACCGTGCTGACGCAGCATGTCGGTGACGGTCAGGACCACGTCGGTCGCGGTGACGCCCGGCTTGATCTCACCGGACAGCTTGAAGCCGACCACGCGCGGGATCAGCATGGAGACCGGCTGGCCGAGCATGGCGGCCTCGGCCTCGATACCGCCGACGCCCCAGCCCAGCACACCCAGGCCGTTCTCCATGGTGGTGTGCGAGTCGGTGCCGACGCAGGTGTCCGGGTAGGCCTGCCCGTTGCGGGTCATCACGACGCGCGCCAGGTGCTCGATGTTCACCTGGTGCACGATGCCCATGCCCGGCGGGACGACGCGGAAGTCGTCGAAGGCGCCCTGGCCCCAGCGCAGGAACTGGTAGCGCTCACCGTTGCGCTGGTACTCCAGCTCCACGTTGCGCTCGAAGGCGTCGGCGCGGCCGAACACGTCCAGGATCACCGAGTGGTCGATGACCATCTCGGCGGGGGACAGCGGGTTCACCTTGTTGGGGTCGCCGCCGAGGGCGCTGACGGCCTCGCGCATGGTGGCCAGGTCGACCACGCAGGGCACGCCGGTGAAGTCCTGCATCAGGACGCGGGCGGGCGTGAACTGAATCTCCACGCTCGGCTGAGCGTTCGGATCCCAATTGGCCAGCGCATTGATGTGATCGCTGGTGATGTTCGCGCCGTCTTCGGTGCGCAGAAGGTTCTCGGCGAGAACCTTCAGCGCGTAGGGCAGCTTCTCGGTACCGGGGACTGCCGACAGGCGGAAGATCTCGAACGAGTCATCTCCCACCTCCAGCGTGCCGCGGGCGCCAAAGGAATCCTTGCTCAAGGTGTGCTCCACTCTCATCGCGGGGTGATCGCCGACGGGCTGTGTCGACGGAAGAACTGCTACTTCACCATCATAGCAGTACGCGCGTACTGGTTGGAGTGAACGGGCGGTTGCGCGTCGCCGTCGAGTGGCCGACCGAGCCTGCCGTAAGGTGAGCGCGTCCGCCCTTCTCCGATCCGCAGGAGCCCCAGATGACGTCGGCACCGGTCACCTTCGTGCTCGCAGCTCCCATCGACACCACCGCGCAGTGGGCCGATCTGGACCTGCCCGCGATCGCCACCGCCCTGGAGTCCACCGGCGTCTACGCGCCGGCCGACCAGGTGGCCGAACTGGAACAGGTCGTCGACAACGCCGCTGCCGACGGGCACGACCTGCAGATCGTGGTCCTGGAGGCGAGCTACTCTCCCTTCACCGTCTACCGCGACATCGCCACCGAGCTGCAGTCGCAGGTGGGCGGCACGGTGCTGGTGATCGGCCCGTCCGGCATGGGCACCGCCTCCAGCGAGTTCAGCCGGGTACAGCTCGAGGACGGCACCGGCGAGGTGAAGGCCGGCACCAGCCCGGCCGTGGCCGCCCAGCAGATCTACGATCGCGCCACCGAGCCGCACCTGGACTGGACGGTCCTGACGATCGTGCTCATCGTCCTGGTGGCGCTGTGCGCCGTCGGGGCGCGCATCGCCATGGTTCGTCGACGCTCCTGACCTTCCGCGGTCGTTATCCAACTGTGACGGTCTCGACCCGTCGGCTTTTCCGCTGTTCAGTGCATTTCCGCAGGTAATCACGTCTTTGTAATTCATCGCCTCGGGTTTCTGGTGCGTCCAATGTGACGTACGGTGCAGTAGACACTTTTGAGTAACCAGGGGATAGACGTGTCGGTGAGACAGATGCGTCGCAGGTGCTCAACAGGGACAGCTAGGGAGTACGTCTGTTGAAGCGAACGACCATGAACGCACGTCAGGCGTTACGCGGTAGCACGGTGGGCGCTCTGCTCCTGGTGGGATCGCTGGCCGCGGGGCACGCTGCGGCCGAGCCGGAGAAGACTCCGTCGCCGGTGGCCAAGCTCATCAACGACATCGCGTCGATCGACCAGAACCTGTCGCAGCTGACCACCTCCGTCGCCATCAAGCAGCAGGCCGTCAACAAGGCCCTCGTCGACTTCCAGAACGCCTTCGCCGCCCAGCAGGTGGCCGCCGCCACCGACGACGCCGCCCGCGCCGCGCTGGCCAAGACCAAGCGAGAGGTCGCCGAGGCGCAGCGCCAGTTCGACGACTTCATGCGCGCGGTGAACCGGCAGGGCAACAACCGGTTGGGCGCCATGTCGGACTACGTCTCCTCCGACGATCCGGGTCGAGTCCTGGAGCAGATCTCCAGCGTCGAGCAGATGGGCCGGCAGCAGCGCGCCACCGTCGCGCGTCTGCAGTACGTGCGCGGCCAGCAGACCAAGCGGGTCGCCGCGACCTCGGCCACCCGCAAGCAGACCGCGGCCGCAGCCAAGGGCGCCGAGGCCCGGCGGGCCGACGCCATCACCGCGGTGACCACCGCCCGGCAGGCCGTCAGCGATCAGCAGACCCAGCGCTCCCAGCTGCTCAATCAGCGCACGGCGCTGGTCAACAAGCTCGACAAGCAGCGGGGCACCACCACGCCGACCTCACCGCCGCCTGCCCTCAGCGACGTCCTGGACAAGCTCCCGTCGACCCCCGCCGAGGGCACCGAGAACGCCGCCGCGGAGGCTGCCGCCCTCGTGGCCAAGCTGGCACTGGAGACCGGCACCCAGCTGCTCGCCGGCCTCATCGGCGAACAGCAGATCCCGCATTCGGAGCTGCTCGACGAGCTCGGCCTGGGCGGCGCCTCCATCGGCGGCACCGGCTCCGACGGGGTGCTGTCGCGACTGGGCAACGGTTCGCTCGGCGCGCTCTTCGGCGGGGGCGGTGGCGGCCTCAGCCGACCGGGACTGCGCGGCCCGCAGGCCATCGAGTTGGTCGTCAACCGCGCCAAGTCGCAGATAGGCGTGCCGTACGCCTGGGGCGGCGGCAACGCCGACGGCCCCACCCTGGGTATCCGCGACGGCGGCGTCGCCGACAGCTACGGCGACTACAACAAGGTCGGCTACGACTGCTCGGGCCTGATGGTCTACGCCTTCGGCGGCGTGGGCATCGACCTGCCCAAGTACACCGGCTACCAGTACACGTCCGGGCCGCACGCGCCGCTGTCGGACATTCGCCGCGGCGACATGATCTTCTACGGACCCAACGCCAGCGCGCACGTGGCGCTCTATCTGGGCGACGGCACGATGATCGAGGCGCCCCAGTCGGGCAGCGTCGTGAAGATCTCGCCGCTGCGCACCGACGGCGCCATGCCCAACGTCGTGCGTATGCTTTGATCGTTCGCGGCTGTCGGTAGAGTCGCTCGCAGCACCTTCAGCTACAGAGGAGTCACCGGTTTGAGTTCACCTGCCGCGGAAAACGCACTCACCCCCGAGGATGTCAAACTCCTCGAACGGGCGATGTACGAGGTCAAACGCGTCATCGTGGGTCAGGAGGAGCTGGTCGAGCGGATCATGGTGGGTCTCCTCGCCCGCGGCCACATCCTGCTCGAGGGCGTGCCCGGTGTCGCCAAGACGCTGGCCGTGGAGACCTTCGCCACCGTGATCGGCGGCGACTTCGCGCGCGTGCAGTTCACCCCGGACCTGGTGCCGACCGACCTGATCGGTACCCGCATCTACCGCCAGGGTCGCGAGGAGTTCGACACCGAGCTCGGCCCGGTGATGACCAACTTCCTGCTGGCCGACGAGATCAACCGGGCCCCGGCCAAGGTGCAGTCGGCACTGCTGGAAGTGATGGCCGAACGGCACGTCTCCATCGGCGGCATCACCTATCCGATGCCCGATCCCTTCCTGGTGATGGCGACGCAGAACCCGATCGAGAACGAGGGCGTCTACCCGCTTCCCGAGGCCCAGCGCGACCGCTTCCTGTTCAAGGTGCTCGTCGGCTACCCGTCGGTGGAGGAGGAGCGCGAGATCGTCTACCGGATGGGCGTGGAACCGCCGACCGCCTCGCAGATCCTCGACCCGGCCACCACCATCCGCCTGCAGAAGGTGGCCGCCGGGGTCTTCGTCCACCACGCGCTGGTCGACTACGTGGTGCGGGTGGTCGACGCCAGCCGCCGCCCCGCCGATCTGGGACTGACCGACGTGGCCACCTGGCTCAGCTACGGCGCCTCGCCGCGTGCCACCCTCGGCATCGTTGCGGCGGCCCGCGCACTCGCGGTGATCCGCGGACGCGACTACGTGATCCCGCAAGACGTCGTCGAGCTCATTCCCGACGTGCTGCGCCACCGCCTGGTGCTGAGCTACGACGCGCTCGCCGACGAGGTGACCCCGGACCAGATCATCACCCGCATCCTGCAGACCGTGGGTCTGCCGCAGGTCAGCGCCGCACCGCAACAGCCGCAGGCCCCGCAACAGCCGCAGGCTCACCCGCAGCAGGCGCCCCAGCAGTACCAGCAGCCCGTTCCGCAGCAGCAGCAGGTGCCGCAGCCGGAGGGTCATGTCGGCCAATAGCGATCTGCCTTCTCTGCGCGGCGGTCAGCTCGACGACCCGCAGCTGACGGCGGCGCTGGGCAGCCTGGAACTGACGGTCCGGCGCAAGCTCGACGGCGTGCTGCAGGGCGCGCACCTGGGGCTGATCCCCGGTCCCGGCTCCGAGCCCGGAGAGGCACGCCCGTACCAGCCCGGTGACGACATCCGGCGGATGGAGTGGTCGGTCACCGCCCGCACCACCGCCCCGCACGTGCGGCAGATGATCGCCGACCGCGAACTGGAGACCTGGTTCGTCATGGATGCCTCGGCGAGCCTGGACTTCGGCTCGGGCGCGCACACCAAACGCGACCTGGCGGTGGCCGCTGCCGCCGCCGTGGTGCACCTGACCGCCGGAGGCGGCAACCGGCACGGCGCGATCGTCGTCACCGGCGACACCGTGGCGCGCGTCCCGGCCCGCGCCGGCCGCGCCCACGACCGTTCGCTCCTGAAGACCCTGGCCACCACCCACCGCAGCGAGCCCGGGGTCCGCGGCGATCTGGACGCGGGCCTGGAAGCGCTGCGTCGCCCGCAGCGGCGCCGGGGTCTGGCCGTGGTGATCAGCGACTTCCTCGGGCCGCTCGACTGGACCCGGTCGCTGCGCGCGATCGGCGCCCACCACGAACTGCTGGGGGTGGAGGTTCTCGATCCCCTGGATGTGGCACTGCCCCCGGTCGGCCCGGTGACCCTGGCCGACGCCGAATCCGGCGAGGTAGTGGAGATCGACGTGACACCGCAGGTGCGCGCGGACTTCGCGGCCGCCGCCGAAGCCCACCGTGCCCAGGTGCACGCCGCCTTCCGCGGCAGCGGCGGCGCCGTGCTCACCCTGCGCACCGACCGCGACTGGATCGCCGACACCGTCCGGTTCGTCGGCCGTCGGCGCCGAGCGGCGGGGGTGCGCTAGATGGGCCGCTGGTTCGCCCACCCCTGGTGGCTGCTGTCGATCCTGCTCGTCGTGGCGTTGGTCGCCGCGTACGTGTTCGCGATGCGACGCCGCAAGTCACGCGCGCTGCGCTTCGCCAATCTCGACGTCCTGCGCTCGGTCACGCCGACCACCCGCGACCGGTTCCGGCACGTGCCCTTCGCCGTGCTCTCGGTCGGTCTGCTGCTGCTGACCATCGCCATGGCGGGCCCGCTGGCCGAACGCGATGTGCCGCGCAACCGGGCCACCGTGATGCTGGTGGTGGACGTCTCCAACTCGATGATGGCCACCGACGTGGCGCCCTCCCGGCTGGAGGCCGCGCAGGCCGCGGGCAAGCGGTTCGCCGACGAACTGACCGCGGGCATCAACCTGGGCCTGGTGTCCTTCGCCGGTACCGCGTCGACCCTGGTCTCGCCGACGCCGGACCACAACGCCACCAAGAACGCCCTGGGCAAGCTGAAGCTGGCCGACAAGACCGCCACCGGCGAGGGCATCTTCGCTGCGCTCGATCAGATTCAGACGCTCAACTCCGCGCTCGGCGGCGATTCGCACGCACCCCCGGCGCACATCGTGCTGCTCTCGGACGGCAAGCAGACCGTCCCGGAGAGCCCCAACGCCGACCGGGGCGGTTTCACCGCGGCGCGCAAGGCCAAGGAGGAGAACATCCCGGTCTCCACCATCTCCTTCGGCACGCTCAGCGGCACCGTCGAACTCGAGGGCCCCAACGGGCAGATGCAGCGTGTGCCGGTGCCCGTCGACGACGACTCGCTGCGCCAGATCGCGAACATCTCCGGCGGCGCCTTCTACACCGCGTCGTCCCTGGACGAGCTGAACAAGGTCTATTCGACCCTCCGGGAACAGATCGGCACCGAGCGCCAGCGCGGCGACAATTCGCGACCGTGGCTGATCGCCGGGACCCTGCTGGTGCTCGCCGGGACCGCCGGAGCCCTGTTCCTCAATCGCCGACTTCCGTGAGATAGGTTGGACAACCATGTCAGAGAATGCACAGACCCCCGAATTCACTCCGCGCTCGGTGCTGGTCACCGGTGGCAACCGGGGGATCGGCCTGGCCGTGGCCCAGCGCCTGGCCGCCGACGGACACAAGGTCGCGGTGACCCACCGCGGCTCCGGCGCACCCGAGGGCCTCTTCGGCGTGCAGTGTGATGTGACCGACGACGAGTCCGTGACCCGCGCGTTCGCAGAGGTGGCCGAGCACCAGGGGCCCGTCGAGGTGGTCGTCGCCAACGCCGGCATCACCGAAGACACCCTCATCATGCGGATGAGCGTGGAGAGCTTCGCGAACGTGCTCGACGCCAACCTCACCGGCGCCTTCCGCGTCACCAAGGCGGCCACCCGCGAGATGCTCAAGAAGCGCTGGGGCCGCTTCATCTACCTCGGTTCGGTGGTCGGCCTGATGGGCACCCCCGGCCAGGCCAACTACGCCGCCTCCAAGGCCGGCGTGATCGGGCTCGCCCGCTCGGTGACCCGCGAACTGGGCGGCCGCAACATCACCGCCAACGTGGTGGCCCCCGGCCTGATCGACACCGACATGACCCGCGCCCTGCCCGAGGACTACACCAAGACCGCGGTGGACCAGGCCATTCCGGCCAAGCGCATGGGTCAGCCCGAAGAGGTCGCGGCCGTCGTGAGCTTCCTCGCCTCGAACGACTCCGCCTACGTCACCGGCAACGTGATCAACGTCGACGGCGGCCTCGGCATGGGCCACTGACCACCTAGCCACCGGGCCACCCCACCCCCTCTTTCAAGGAGCACCCCCCGTGAGCGGAATCCTCGCAGGCAAGACCATTCTCGTGACCGGCATCATCACCGATGCCTCCATCGCCTTCGCCACCGCCGCCCAGGCGCAGGAGGCCGGCGCCACCGTCCTGATCACCGGTATCCCCGAGCGGCTGCGGCTGATCAATCGGATCGCCAAGCGGCTCCCGCAGGAGGTCCCCGAGGCCATCGGCCTCGACGTGACCGACGAGGAGAGCCTGGGCGCGCTGGCCGACCAGGTCCGCGCACTGGCCCCGCAGGGGATCGACGGCGTGGTGCACTCCATCGCCTTCGCCCCGCGCACCCTGATGGGTCCGGACGCACTGCCCTTCCTGGAGGGCCCCGGCCCGGACGCGGCCAAGGCGTTCGAGATCTCCGCGTGGAGCTACGCGTCGCTGGCGCGCGCCGTGTTGCCGGTGATGAACGAGGGCGGCTCCATCGTCGGCATGGATTTCGATCCGCGCACCGCCGTGCCCGACTACAACTGGATGGGCGTGGCCAAGGCCGCGCTGGAGTCGGTCAACCGCTACGTGGCCCGCGAGGTGGGTTACGCCAAGAAGATCCGGTCCAACCTGGTGGCCGCCGGCCCGATCAAGACGCTGGCCGCCAAGGCCATCTCGGGCACGGCGACCGACGATGCCAAGAAGCTGACCATGCTCAACGAGTACTGGGACGGCGCCTCGCCGATCGGCTGGAACGTCGACGATCCGACCCCGGTCGGCAAGAGCGTCGTGGCCCTGCTGTCGGACTGGCTGCCGGCCACCACCGGCTCCATCGTTTACGTCGACGGCGGTGCCAGCCACAACACCTGGTTCCCCGAGAACCTGCTGAGTTGAGCGTCGGCGCGGGCGAGTTCACCGCCCTCCTCTTCCTCTCGTTCGGCGGGCCTGACGGGCCCGCCGACGTGCGGCCGTTCCTGGAGAACGTCACGCGCGGGCGCGGTGTCCCGCCGGAGCGGCTCGAGGAGGTCGTCGAGCATTACATGCACTTCGACGGCGTCTCACCGATCAACCGGCTCAACCTGGACATGATCGCGGCGCTGCGGGGCGAACTGCGCACCCGCGGCGCGAACCTGCCGATCTACTTCGGCAACCGCAACTGGACGCCGTACGTCACCGACGCCGTCACCGCGCTGCGCGCGGACGGTCACCGACGCGCCCTAGTGTTTCCCACCTCCGCGTGGGGCGGCTACTCCGGGTGTCGGCAGTACCACGAGGACCTGGCCGGTGCGCTGGCCGAACTCGGCGCCCCGGTGTCATCGGACCTCCTTCTGCGCAAGCTCCCGCAGTACTGGGACCGGCCGGGATTCACCGCCGCCGCCGCCGCGGCCGTGCGGCGCGCTCAGACGGAACTGGGGGAGGGCACCCCGGCCCGGCTGGTGTTCACCGCGCATTCGATTCCACTGGCCGCCGACCGCACCGCGGGTCCGCCGGAGGCGGGCGGGCAGCTGTATTCGACGCAGGTCACCGCGGCCTCGGCGGCGGTGGCCGCCGCCCTCGGGATCGACGACTTCGACGTCGTCTGGCAGTCCCGGTCGGGTCCGCCGCAGGTGCCCTGGCTGGAGCCGGACGTCTGCGATCATCTCGAGGCCCTCGCCGACCAGGGTGTCGGCCGGGTGATCGTGTGCCCGATCGGTTTCATCTCCGATCACCTCGAGGTGGTCTGGGATCTGGACACCGAGGCCCGCGAGACAGCCGAACGACTCGGCATGGCCTATGCCCGTGCCGACACGGTGGGCACCGATCCGGCGTTCATCGCCATGATCGCCGACCTGATCGAGGAGTACGTCGACGGCGCCGAGAGCTCCGCACTCGGCTGCGGCGACAACGGCACCCTGTGCCGTCCCGGCTGCTGCGAACTGCCGCCGCGCCCTCAGCGCCGGTAGTCGCGCAGCAGCGCGTTGATGGCGGCGGCCCGGGCCCGCCTGGTCAGCGTGGTCAGGCGGCGCAGCTGACAGTCGGCGCTGTCCAGCTGGCCCGCGGTGGCGCCGATTTCGCCGGCCAGATCGACGATGGCGTCGATCTGTGCCGTCGTGGCCAGGATGCGGTCCACTCTCCGCAACTCGTGCGGCGGCAGATCCAAGGCCGCCGCAGCCGTCCGCGCGGCCAGCGCGTCGCGCAGATCGGCCGGTCCGCCCGTGCGCGGCCCGGTCAGCCCGGCGATCACGGTGGCGGCCTCGCCCACGGCCTCGCGCAGTTCGTATTCCAGCTCGCCCGCGGGTTGGTCGCCGCCGAGCACCTCGACCTCCGTCTCGGGCGGCAGCACGCGCACACTCCAGCGGCACCGCTCGATGCTGCCGCGGGCGGCGAGCGCGAGCGGCGGCCCATCCGTGCGCTCGAGAATCAGCACCTCCCCGGCGTCGAGCACCTCGCGCCCGAGGGCGCCCGGCGGCAGGCCCTGCACGTCGCCGGGCGCGGGGAAGACCACCGCGCTGCGCGTCGCGGCGCCGACCAGCTGCACCAGGTCCAGTGCGGTGCCGCCGGTGTCGAGCTCGTGGCTCTCGGAAAAGTCGTGCAGCGTGTGCAGGACGTCGTCGGGGGAGGCGAGCCCGGCCTGCCAGGCCGCGGCCCACACGGCGAGCGCGGAGGCCGGCCACGCACGCAGCAGGCCGGCGGAAGCATCGGGAAGTGATCTGGACATCGCTTCTCAAGATACGCCCGGGGCGTCGTGGGCCCCGCGGGCTCCGCGTGCCCTAGCCTGAGGACTCGTGACCAATGATCGCTACGGACGTGATGTTCTGGCGCAGCCGCGCCGCAGCAAGCCGAAGGCCCCCGTGGTGGCGGGCGAACCCGGCCTGGTGGTCGAGGATGCGGCCACCGGTTTCTGCGGGGCGGTGGTCGGCTGGGAGAAGACGTACGCCGCGGACATGGTGCGCCTGGAGGACCGGCACGGCGCCACCCGCGTCTTCCACGCCTATCCGGCGGCGTTTCTGATCGACGGCAAGCCCGTCACGCTGGTGCGGCCGAAGGGCCGCGGACCCAACGAGGTGCGCACCATCCAGACCGCGTCCGGATCGCGGGCGCTGCCCCGGCAGCGGGCCCGGACCGCGCGCGCGAGCCGCCTGTTCGTCGAGGGCGTGCACGACGCGACGCTGCTCGAACGCGTCTGGGGCCACGACCTGCGCGCCGAAGGCGTGGTGGTGATGAGCCTGGACGGTCTGGACAACCTCGACGACGCCCTGGCCGACTTCCAGCCCGCCGCGCATCGCCGCGCCGGGGTGCTGGTGGACCACCTGGTGTCCGGGTCCAAGGAGGAGAAGCTGACCGCCGAGGTGGGACCGCACGTGCTGGTCTGCGGTCACCCCTACGTGGACGTGTGGCAGGCGGTCAAGCCCGCGGCCGTCAAGATCGACGCCTGGCCGGTGATCCCGATGGGCACCGACTGGAAGACCGGCATCTGCGATGCGCTCGGCTGGGGCACCCCGCAGGACGGGTGGCGGCGCGTGCTGAACGCGGTGTCGAGTTTCCGCGAGCTGGAAGTGCCGCTGATCCGCAGCGTGGAGGAACTGATCGACTTCGTCACCGAGCCGCCGGAGTAGCGCCGACCCAGGAGCGCCGACGCAGGTCAGCGCCCCAGCAGCACGCCGATGCCGCCGAGCGCGCACGCCCACAGCACCGAGGCGAAGGTGCCCAGGATGAACTGTTCGCTGGCGTGATGCTCACGCAGCTGCGGGAACCGCGCGAGGCCCTTGATACCGAGGATCACCGCGATCCCGGCCGGCCATCCCAGCAGCAGGCTCACCGTCACCGCGGCCCGTTCCATCAGGCCGATGATCCGACCGCCGCGCAGCGGCGGGTCGGGTGCGGGGTCGTCGAAGTTCTCGCGGCGCGTGGGAATGCCGCCGAAGGCCAGCACGCTGCGGACCACATAGCCGCCCGTCGCCGCCGCGGCGGCCACCGCGATCACCTGACCGGCGACCAGCCACGCGTGCGAGAGCGGCGCGGCCACCGCGGCCGCAATCGCGGCGCCGGCGACGAGCCCGCCCAGCGCCACCGCCAGGACCAGGTCGAAGCGCCGGACGTCGGCGTCGCTGCGCTGTTCGTCGCCGGCCAGTCGGGTGCGGATCGGCACCCCGACCAGGGCGCACAGCACGGCCACTACCAACACGATCACTGCGATCATCGGTCCTCCTCGCTCAACGTCAACAGCCGGGTCACCAGGCGTTCGGTGTCGCGCTGCAGATCCCAGCGCGCGGTGCGCAGCCGGAGCGACACCGCCTGCGGGGAGATGCCCAACGCCCCGGCCGCCTGCGCCTGGGTCCCGCCGTCGGCCACCAGGGCCACGGCCTCGCGGCCGGCGTCGGTGCGGTCGGTCAGCAGGTCCACCAGCAGGCAGGCGGCGGTCTGCGCATCCCGGCACCAGTCGGATGCGCCCACCACCTGCAGCGGTACCCGCCGGTTCTTGGCCGCCTCGACGGCCTCGCGTGCCGCGATGAAGGCCTCGCCGCGGCCGGCGCGCGCCTGCTTCGGCAGCGGCGTCTGCACCTCGCCCACCCCGAGACCCACGCTCCAGAAGCCGGAGGCCACCAGCTCCACCGCGATCCGCGCGGCGAGCTCGGGATCGTCAAAGACGGCCTCCACTTCGTCGCCGGCGGTGCGATCGAAGCCGAGCACCGCCGCCGCGTCGCGGTAACGGCGCAGCAGGTCGGGTACGCGGTCGACGTCGGTGCGACTGGATCGCTGGTCGGCGGTGAGGACAAGCATCGAAGACTCCTCAAGTCCTTGAACTTGATTTCTACAACTCAAGTATCAGAGCTTGATTTCTGGGTGTCAAGCCTTCGGCACCGGCAGCCGGGAATCGACGATCAACCCGACCACCCCGACCGCGAACAGCAGGCCCGACGCGACCACCATCGTCGGGTCCGCCTCGCCGGCCAGCGCATCGCCGAGGAATACCACCGCCGCGGTACCGGGAATCGTGCCGACGATGCTGGCCACGGTGTAGGGGACCAGCCGGACCGACGACAGGCCCGCGGCGTAGTTGACCACCGCGAACGGCACCACCGGAATCATGCGCAGCGACCCCACCGCCAGCCAGCCGCGCCGCTCCAGCCGCGCCTCCACCGAGGCGAACACCGCCCGATCCAGATGGCGCTGCACGCGCGCCCGCCCCAGCCTCCGGGCCAGGGCGAAGGCCACCACCGCCGCCACCGACGAGACCAGGATCGCCCCGGTGAATCCGACGACCGGACCGAACAGCACGCCCGACATCACCGTGAACGGCGACCGCGGAATCGGACCGATCGCGGCGACGAGATACACCGCGAAGAAGACCACCACGAACCACGGGCCCACCGCGTCGGACCATTCGCGCACCAGACCGATCGACGGCAGCGGGACCAGGTAGGCGGCCACCAGAACGGCCACCACCGCGCACAGGCCGCCCACCGCGCGCACGATGGTGCGGCGTCGCTGGGCGGGCGGCGCGGGAGCGACGGCGCCGGTGCTGAGGTCGACGGGTTCTTCGACGACCCGGGAACGGAGATGGCGGCGCACACCGCGAGTCTATGACCCCGCCCCGCGTGCGCGGCCTCACAGGCGGGCGCGGATCGAACGGGAGTCACGATCGGATATTGTGCTCGCAGGCGCACAGCCCGCGACCACGGAGGACATCGGCAGCTATGACGGCAGAAGGCACCCAGCACATGCGGGAGCAACTCGATCAGGACTATCAGCGATGGTCCACGGCCGCGGCGGCCGTTCTCGCCAAGGGACGCCGGGTGGATCCGGCCGACCTGCCAGACACCCCGGAGGCCCTGCTGTCGACGCCGACGCGCGACGACGTGGTGGTCCGCCCGCTGTACACCCGCAAGGACGAGGACGGCGAGCGCGGCCTGCCCGGCAGCTTCCCGTTCGTCCGCGGCGCCGACCCGCAGCGCGACGTCCAGCAGGGCTGGCGCGTGACCGAACGCTTCGGCGACCTGCCCGGCCAGAGCGCGGCCGACCTCAACGAGGCCATCCTGGAAGCGGCGAGCAGCGGCGCGAGCGGCGCCTGGCTGTCGGTGACCGGCGACGCCGATCTGGCGACCATGCTGACCGGCATCTACCTGGATCTGCTGCCGGTGACCCTCGATGCCGGCGCCGACGGCATCGCGGCCGCGCAGCGCTTCGTGCAGGTCCTCGCCGACCGCCCCGCCCCGCCGCAGGAGGCACCCCTCACCGCGAGCACCACGCACAGCCTGGGCCTGTCCCCGTACACCGCGGCCTTCTCCGGTCGGCCCACAGTGGCCGTCGACGAGGCCGTCGCCGTGGCGGCGGCCGCACCCGAGCGGGTCCGCACCTTCCGCGTCGACGGCACCGACTTCGCCCAGTCCGGCGCCACCAACGCCCAGGAGATCGGCCTGCTCGTCGCGGCCGGCCTGGCCCATGTGCGCGACCTGGTGGCCGCGGGCCTGACCCCGGCGCAGGCGCTGGGCCAGCTCACCTTCGCCGTGTCGGTGGGCGACGACCAGTTCGCCTCCATCGCCAAGCTGCGCGCGCTGCGCCTGATGTGGGCCCGCGTGGCCCAGGTGCTGGGCGTCCCCGACGCCGGCGCGGCCCTCACCCACGCGGTCACCGATCTGTCGATGCTCACCCAGCGTGATCCGTGGGTGAACATGCTGCGCACCACCGTCGCCGCCTTCGGCGCCGGTGTCGGCGGGGCCGACCAGGTGACCGTGCTCGGCTTCGACGCGGCCCTGCCGGTGCAGGCCCGCTCGTCCAGCCCGACGTTCTCGGCACGTATCGCCCGCAACACCCAGCTGCTGCTGCTGGAGGAGTCCAACGTCGGTCGCGTACTCGACCCGGCCGGCGGCTCCTGGTTCGTCGAGGACCTCACCAGCGACCTGGCCGCGGCCGGGTGGCAGGTGTTCACGCAGGTGGAGAGCTTGGGCGGCTACACCCAGGCGCTCGCAGAGATCCGCACCTGGATCGCGCAGGCCCTCGCCGCACGCGACGAGGCCGTCGCCCACCGCACCGCCCCGATCACCGGCGTCTCCGAGTTCCCGAACCTGGGGGAGGCGGCCTTCGCCGAGGCCCTCGCCGACACCACCGATCTGCCGACCGCCACCGCGGGCCTGGCGCGCGTGGCCCGCCGCTTCGAGGAGCTGCGCGACCGCGCCGACGCCGCCGCGGTCCGCCCGTCGGTGCTGCTGCTGCCGCTGGGCAGCGTCGCCGAGCACAACGGCCGCACCACGTTCGTCGCCAACCTGCTGGCCGCCGGCGGCATCGAGGCCGTCAACCCGGGCCCGATGACCGCCGAGGGCGTGGCGCAGGCCGCCGACGGCGCGGGCACCGTCGCCGTGCTGTGCGGCACCAAGGCCCGCTACGGCACCGACGGACCGGCCGTGCTGGCCGCCGCGCGAGCCGCGGGCCTGGACCGGGTGCTGCTGGCCGGTCCGGCCGCCGAATGGCCCGACGGCGAGGACGCACCGGACGGATCGCTGCGGGTGGGGATCGACGCCGTCGCCACCCTGACCGAGCTGCTGGACACCATCACCGCGCAGGCGGGGGAGTAAAGACCATGAGCGAGAACATGATTCCCGATTTCTCCGACGTCGAACTGGATCTCGACGGCCTCACCGCGGTACCCGGAGACGGCGACGCGGCCGACCTGGTCGACTCCCTGGCCGGCACCCACGGCTACACCGCCGAGCAGACGGTGTGGCACACCCCGGAACAGATCGACGTGGCCCCGGTGTACACCCGCGCCGACCGCGACGAGACGACGGCCGCCGCCGACTACCCGCTCGACTCCATCCCCGGCGAGGCGCCGTTCATCCGCGGCCCGTACCCGACGATGTACGTCAACCAGCCGTGGACGGTCCGCCAGTACGCGGGCTTCTCCACCGCCGCCGAATCCAACGCCTTCTACCGCCGCAACCTCGCGGCCGGCCAGAAGGGCCTGTCGGTGGCCTTCGACCTCGCCACCCACCGCGGCTACGACTCCGATCACCCGCGCGTGGCCGGCGACGTCGGCATGGCCGGTGTGGCGATCGACTCGATCCTGGACATGCGCCAGCTGTTCGACGGCATCGATCTGGGCAACGTCTCGGTGTCGATGACCATGAACGGCGCGGTGCTGCCGATCCTCGCCCTGTACGTGGTGGCCGCCGAGGAGCAGGGCGTGCCGCCGGAGAAGCTGGCCGGAACCATTCAGAACGACATTCTGAAGGAGTTCATGGTCCGCAACACCTACATCTATCCGCCGGCCCCGTCCATGCGGATCATCTCGGACATCTTCGCTTACACCAGCACCAAGATGCCCAAGTTCAACTCGATCTCCATCTCCGGGTACCACATCCAGGAGGCCGGAGCGACGGCCGACCTGGAGCTGGCCTACACCCTGGCCGACGGCGTGGAGTACATCCGCGCGGGCCTGGAAGCCGGTCTGGACATCGACAAGTTCGCGCCGCGCCTGTCGTTCTTCTGGGGCATCGGCATGAACTTCTTCATGGAGGTCGCCAAGCTGCGGGCCGCGCGCCTGCTGTGGAGCGAACTGGTCGCGAAGTTCGACCCGAAGAACGCCAAGAGCCTCTCGCTGCGCACCCACTCGCAGACCTCCGGCTGGTCGCTGACCGCGCAGGACGTCTACAACAACGTGGCCCGCACCTGCGTCGAGGCGATGGCGGCCACCCAGGGGCACACCCAGTCGCTGCACACCAACGCACTCGACGAGGCGATCGCCCTGCCGACCGACTTCTCCGCGCGCATCGCCCGTAACACCCAGCTGCTGCTGCAGCAGGAGTCGGGCACCACCCGCCCGATCGACCCGTGGGCCGGATCGAACTACGTCGAGTGGCTCACCGCCCAGCTGGCCGACAAGGCCCGCGCGCACATCGCCGAGGTCGAGGCCGCCGGCGGCATGACGCAGGCCATCAACGAGGGGCTGCCCAAGCTCCGCATCGAGGAGGCGGCCGCCCGCACCCAGGCGCGGATCGACTCCGGTCAGCAGCCGCTGGTCGGCGTCAACAAGTACCGCGTGGCCGAGGACGAAGAGATCGAGGTCCTCAAGGTCGAGAACTCCAAGGTGCGCGCCGAGCAGCTGGCCAAGCTGGAGAAGCTGCGCGCCGAGCGCGATCAGGCCGCGGTGGATGCCGCCCTGGCCGATCTGACCCGCGCCGCCGCCGAGCCCGGCGGCAGCAACCTGGACAACAACCTCATGGCCCTGGCCATCGAGGCCGCTCGCCACGGTGCCACCGGCGGCGAGATCTCCGACGCCATGGAGAAGGTGTACGGCCGCCACCAGGCGGAGATCCGCACCATCAGCGGCGTCTACCGCAACGAAGCAGGTGATTCGGTGAGCAACATCGACGAGGCGATGGCCGTGGTCGACGCCTTCGCGACGGCCGAGGGCCGCCGTCCCCGCGTGCTGGTGGCCAAGATGGGCCAGGACGGCCACGATCGCGGCCAGAAGGTCATCGCGACGGCGTTCGCCGACCTCGGCTTCGACGTCGACGTCGGGCCGCTGTTCGCGACCCCGGAAGAGGTGGCAGGCCAGGCCGCGGACAACGACGTGCACGTCGTCGGTGTCTCGTCGCTGGCGGCCGGTCACCTCACGCTGGTGCCCGCTCTGAAGCAGGCGCTGGCCGAGGTGGGTCGCGAGGACATCATGATCGTGGTCGGCGGCGTGATTCCGCCCGGCGACTTCGACGAACTGTACGAGGCAGGCGCCGCGGCGATCTTCCCGCCGGGCACCGTGATCGCCGATTCCGCGGTCGACCTCATCCGCAAGCTCGCCGAGCAGCAGGGCCTGGACCTGACTGTATGAGCAGGGTGGACGTCGACGCCCTCACCGAGGGCGTGCTGGCCGGGAACCGGGCGCTGCTGGCACGGGCGATCACGCTGGTGGAGTCGGTGCGCCCCGACCACCGGGCGGCGGCGCAGCAGTTGCTGCTGAACCTGACGCCGCACGCGGGCAAGTCGTTCCGCGTCGGCATCACCGGTGTGCCCGGGGTGGGGAAGTCGACCACCATCGAGGCCCTCGGCATGCACCTGATCGACCTCGGTCATCGGGTGGCCGTGCTGGCGGTGGACCCGTCGTCGACCCGCACCGGCGGCTCCATCCTGGGCGACAAGACCCGGATGGGCCGGCTGTCGGCGGCGCCGGAGGGGTACGTGCGGCCGTCGCCGTCGTCGGGCACTCTCGGCGGCGTCACCAAGGCCACCCGCGAGACCATCGTGCTGGTGGAGGCCGCGGGTTACGACGTGGTGCTGGTGGAGACCGTCGGCGTGGGACAGTCGGAGGTGAGCGTGGCCGGCATGGTCGACACGTTCACCTTCCTCACCCTGGCCCGCACCGGCGACTCGCTGCAGGGCATCAAGAAGGGCGTGCTGGAGCTGGCCGAGATCGTCGTGGTGAACAAGGCCGACGGCAAGCACGTCAACGAGGCGCGCGGCGCGGCCCGCGAGCTGCGCAACGCCCTCGGCCTGATCTACCCGCACGATGCCCTGTGGACCCCGCCGGTGCTCACCATGAGCGCGCGGGAGAACACCGGGGTCGACGAGTACTGGAACAAGATCCTCGAACACCGCGACGTGCTGACCGCCGCAGGCGAGTTCGACAAGCGCCGCGCCCGGCAGCAGGTGGAGTGGACGTGGAGCATGGTGCAGGACGCCGTGCTGTCCAAGCTCGCCGCCGATCCGGAGGTGCTCAAGGTGCGGGCCGCGGCCGAGCAGGGTGTCCTCGACGGCAGCCTGACCCCGGCGTTGGCCGCCGAACAGATCGTGGCCGCCGCCGGGATCTGACACCTCAGCGGACCTGCGCGCGCGATCGGAAACGGCTGAGCACGCCCAGGATCGCGACGGTGACCAGCACCAGCAGCAGGGTGTTGGCCGCGGCGCCGAACAGGTCGCCGCGGTCGGACTGGGTGAAGACGGTGACCGGGAGGGTGCGCCACGCCGCCGGGTAGACCATGATCGTCGCCCCGAGTTCACCCATGCACAACGCCACCGACAGGCCGGCGGCCGCGGCGATCGCCGGGGTCAGCAACGGCAGGGTGACGGTGACGAGGGTCGGCCGACCGGAAGCGCCCAGCGAGCCGGCGACCTGATCCAGGGCCGGGTCCAGGCCCTTGGCCGCCGCCGACACCATCGAGAAGGCGAACGAGAGCACCAGCAGGGCCTGCACCAGAATCACGATCCACGGGGTGCCGTTGAGGATCACCGGCGAGCGCGAGAACGCGATCAGCACGGCCAGTCCGATCACCACCGACGGCACGGCGACCGGCACGTGGAAGGCCGCGTCGATGAGCGCCCGCAGCCGGGGCGGGGCCGACCGGGCCGCCAGCGCCGCCCACGTGCCCACCGCCACCGCCAGTGCCGAGGCGACCAGGGCGGTCTGAATCGACACCAGGATGCTCTGCAGATTGGACTCGGTGAGCGTCCCGCTCATGTGCTCGGTGGTCAGCCCCGACGGCAGTGCCGAGTTCCAGGTCTGCGCGAAAGCGGTGATCGCGGTGACCGCGATCGGGGAGATCACCAGCACGCCGAGCACCAGGGCGAAGACGGCCCAGATGAGTCGACGGCCGGTCGAATTGCGAATCAGCACGCGGGGGCTCCTAGGTGGTGGCGCCGAAACGACGCACGATGGTTCGGTAGCAGAGGTAGGCGCTCACCGACAGGACCAGCTGAACGGTGGCCAGCACCGCCGCGGTGGCGAAGTCCGAGGACACCATCGACTTGGTGTAGATCAGCATCGGCAGCGTCATCACGTCCTTGGCCCCGGTGAACAGCACGATCCCGAACTCGTTGAGCGTGAGCAGGAAGGTCAGGGCCGCGGCGGCCGCCAACGACGGCCACACCTGCGGTGCGATCACCCGGACGGCGATCCGCAGCGGGCCGGCGCCGAGCGAGGACGCCACGTCGATGTGCGCGGCCGGGAACGAGGCGAAGGCGGCGAGCAGCGGGCGCACCACGAACGGGGTGTAGAAGGCCACTTCCGCGAGCACCACGCCGAGCAGGGAACTCATGAAGGAGAACCGGTGCCCGGTGGCGCTGGCGATCACGCCGACCGGACCGAACAGCACACCGAGGGCCAGCGGGATCAGGAACGACGGCAGGGACACCACCGACTCGATGATGCGCACCACCAGCGACGACCCGCGGAACGGCACGAAGGCCAGCACGAAGGCGAGGAAGGTGCCCACCACCACGCAGCCCGCGGTGGACAGGGCCGCGACCTTCAGCGTGGTGACGAAGGCGTTGCGCACGGCGTCGTCGCCCAGCGCGGCCCGCCAGGTGTCGGTGCCCACGTACGCGCCGGAGCGGTCGGTGAACGACGACGACACGGCCCAGATCAGCGGATAGCCGAGGCTCAGCGCCAGGATCAGGAGCGGACCGAGCACCAGGGCGGTGCGCCGGAGGGAACGCCGGGACCGCCGCACCGGGGCCGGGTGAGACGCCGGCCGATCCAGGACTGCGGTCATGCGCTCTTCTCCGCGGGCACCACGTGGACGTGTTCGGCGGCCACGTGCGCCCACAGCTGTTCGCCGGGCGTCGGCGGCGCGTCGAGCACCGGCACGTCCACGCCGATGAACTGGTCGGTGGCCAGCACGCGGGCGCGTACGTGCCGCACCGCGCCGCGCCACTGGCTGTCGTGCACCTGAACCTGCACGGCGTTGTCGCCGGCATGCGGCAGCAGTCGCCAGGCCCACGGTCGCACCGCGAGGGCGACGTGCTTGTCGCCGCCGAGTGCGTCGTGCGAGAGCGCCCGCAGGTGCAGGCCGCCGTGCTCGTAGGTGCCGACCGCACCGGCCTCGACCGCGGTGAGGGCGCGGGCGGGCAGAATGTCGGCCCCGCCGAGGAAGGTCGCCGCGAATTCGCTGGGCGGCCGGTGGAACAGGCAGTCGGCGCGGTCGATCGCCTCCAGTCGGGCGTTCCGCATGATCGCGATGCGGTCGGCCAGGGCCAATGCCTCGGCCTGGTCGTGAGTGACGTGCACGATGGCGATGTCGGGCAGATCGCGGCGCAGTTGCTGCAGTTCGATCAGCATCTCTTCGCGCAGCCGGGTGTCCAGCGCCGACAGCGGCTCGTCGAGCAGCAGCAGCGCCGGGCTAGGAGTAGTGCCCCATAAAGTGGTGTAACTCGGTGGCCGAGATCGTCAGCAACGCCCGTGTCGTTGACGGATGTAGAGCGGCCACCGCGTGATCCTTCGAGGAATCTCCTACAACCCACTCGAAGAGGACCTACGCGATGACCGCACCTCACATTGTCGACCCTGCCGGCCTGCTTGGCCAAGCCCTCGCCGACGCATCCCCGGATCTGATGCGCGAGCTGCTGCAAACCATGATCAACGCCCTGCTCTCGGCCGACGCCGACAGCGTGTGCGGCGCCGAATGGAACGCCCGCACCGCCGAGCGCACTAACCGCCGCAACGGTTACCGCGACCGGCCCCTGGACACCCGGGTCGGCACGGTCGACGTTGCCGTGCCGAAGTTGCGCTCGGGCAGCTACTTCCCCGAGTGGCTGCTCGAGCGCCGCAAGCGGGCCGAGTCCGCCCTGATCACGGTCGTGGCGGACTGCTACCTGGCCGGGGTCTCTACCCGCCGGATGGACAAGCTGGTCAAGACCCTGGGCATCGACTCACTGTCCAAATCGCAGGTCTCACGCATGGCAGAGCACCTGGACGAGCAGGTCGCCGCGTTCCGGCACCGCCGCCTGGATGAGGCCGGGCCGTTCACCTTCGTCACCGCCGACGCGTTGACGATCAAGGTCCGCGAGAACAATCAGGTCGTCAAGGCCGCCGTCCTGCTGGCCACCGGGGTCAACGGCGACGGCCACCGCGAAGTCCTGGGCATGCAGGTCGCCACCAGTGAGACCAAAGCCTCGTGGAACACCTTCTTCGCCGACCTGGTCGCCCGCGGCCTGGGCGGAGTGCGGTTGGTGACCTCCGACGCCCACGCCGGGCTCGTCGAGGCGATCGCGGCGAACCTTCCCGGAGCCGCCTGGCAGCGCTGCCGCACCCACTACGCGGCGAACCTGATGGCGGTGTGCCCTAAGTCGATGTGGCCGGCCGTGAAGGCGATGCTGCACAGCGTGTACGACCAGCCCACCGCCACCGCGGTGCACGAGCAGTTCGACAGGCTTCTGGAGTACACCGACGGCAGGCTGCCTGAGGTAGCTGACCACCTTGGCGATGCCCGCGAGGACCTGCTCGCCTTCACCACGTTCCCCGATGACCTGTGGCGACAGATCTGGTCCAACAACCCCACCGAACGGCTCAACCGCGAGATCCGGCGCCGCACCGACGTCGTCGGCATCTTCCCCAACCGCGACGCCATCATCCGGCTCATCGGCGCCGTCCTGGCCGAGCAGACCGACGAATGGGCCGAAGGCCGACGCTACCTCGGCCTCGAAGTCCTCAACCGGTGCCGCCTGACCGTCACAGACACCGACAACACACCGGAGGTGAACACCGACCCGCTGACCCAACTACCCGCCTGACCACCCACGAAGGACCACAACCCAGTTACACCACTACCCGGGACTTGACCGGGCTGGGTGCCAGCGCCCGGGCGATGGCGACCCGCTGCTGCTGTCCGCCGGACAGCTCGCGGGGCAGGCGGTCAGCGTAACCGAACATGCCCACCATGCGCAGCACCTCGTCGACGCGGGGCTTGATCTGGGCGCGGTCCACCTTCTGCGCCTTGAGTCCGAAGGCGACGTTGGCCCGCACACTCATGTGCGGGAACAGGGCGTACTGCTGCATCACGAAACCGATGCCGCGGGCGGCCGGGGACAGCCCGGTCACGTCGCGACCGGCGATCTCCACGGTGCCGCCGACGACGTTCTCGAAGCCGGCGATCGCCTTGAGGGCGGTGGACTTGCCGGAACCGGACGGCCCGAGCAGTGCCAGCGTCTCGCCGCGGGCCACCTCGAACGAGCAGTCGGCGAGGGCGACGGTGTCGCCGTAGGCCACGCTCACCCCGCGCAGCGCGACGGCGGGGACCGACAGGTCGACGGCGGCGGTGCGCGCCGCGGGGGCCGGGGCGCTCACTGGCCGGTCGCCTTGTTGTAGGCGCTGATCAGGGCGTCGAAGTCGGCGTTGACCACCGACCAGTCCGGCTGCCAGACCGTCACGCCGGCGAGCGCCTTCGCGATGGCCTCGGCCTGCGGTCCGACGGCCGTGACGTCGGCGCGCGGGGACATCCCGTAGACCTGCTCGGCGAGGGTCTCCTGGACCGGCACCGACAGCAGGAAGTCGATCAGCTTCGCGGCGTTGGCCGCGTGCGGGGCACTGGCCGCCTGACCCATGAAGTACGGCAGGGCGACGGTGGTGCGGGTGCCGTCCGGCCCGGCCGGGACGAACACCTCGTAGGCGGCCTGGTCCGCGGAGATCGCGGCCAGCGCCATCTGGACGTCGCTGTTGGCCACCGACAGTTCGCCCTTGGCCACCTTGGGGCCGAGTTTGCCGGTCGAGGCCGACGGACCCACGTTGTTGGCCTGCAGCTTGCCGAGGTAGTCCAGCCCCTGCTGGGCGCCCAGCACGTGCTGCAGCAGGAGCAGCATGGCCGTGCCGTCGCCGGCCTGGCCGGGCGTGGAGTACTGGAGCTTCTGGGCAAAGCGCGGGTCGAGCAGATCGTCCCAGGTCTGCGGCTGCGGGTCGACGCCGGTGCCGCGGATCATGGCGAAGTAGTTGTTGGCCAGCGCCACATAGTTGGTGTCGGCGGTGCCGTCGGCGTCGGTGGTGGGCGCGAGGAGCTGCTGCTCGTCGGCGCGCTGGATGAACGGCGGCAGGGTGATCAGCACGTCCATCTGCGGATTGGAGCGCTCCTTCTCCGCGCGGGACAGCACCTCGCCGGAGCCGCCCTCGACGTAGTTCACGGTGATACCGGTCTGCTCGGTGAAGGCCTCGAACTGGGTCTCGTACCAGGCGCCGAGACCGTCGGCGCTGCAGACGGTCACCGAGTTCGGGTCGGCCGAGCCGGTGCCGGTGCCGCCGCAGGTCAGGAGAGGACGGTGGAGAAGGTGCGGGCGGCCAGTTCCAGGCCGAAGGTCATGCCGACGCCGGTGGTGACCGAGCACGCCGTCACGCCGGGTGCGAGCTCGGCGACCAGGAACGCGCCCGATGGGCGGGCGGCGTAGATGCCCTGCCAGCGCTGGCGGATGGTCAACGGGCGACCCAGGACCGTCTCCACCTCGCGCTGCAGCAGTGCGAAGGTGCCCTCGTCGAGGAACGGGTCCAGCGAGTCGTCGAGCAGGTGCGAGTCACCGATCAGCAGCCCGCCGTCGGGCCGCTGGGTGAACATGATGTTGGTGTCGGCGGCCAGCAGGTCCGGGCGCTGCGCGGTGAGGCGCTCGCGCAGGACGTGCGAGGCGGCGGTGTCGGCGAAGGCGCCGTACCGCAGCAGCGAGGTGGCGGTCAGGACCGCCGGGTCGATCCGGCAGCCGGGGTCGTCGGTGAGCATCATCGACAGCCCGCAGCGTTGCACACCGGCGTCGGCGGCGACCGTCGGTGCCAGCAGGTCCAGGTCGTGACCGACGCAGACGACCACTCGCCGGGCCCGCACGTCGCCGCGCGAGGTGCGCACGCGCACCGCGTCGCCGACCTCCTCGGCACCCAGGTAGGCGGTGTTCCATCGGATCTGCACCCCGTCCCGGGTCTCGAGCCACGCGGCCAGACGCGGGACGGTGGTGCGGGGATCCACGCGCAGATCGTCGCCCAGTTCGGCACCGCCGACGATGTCGTCCGCGCCCGCACCGCCCAGCCGGTCCACCACCTCGGCGGCGGTCAGGAGACGTACGCTGTCGCGGGTCTGGGCCAGCTCGCTCAGCACGTCGGCTTCATCGCGGTGGCGGGCCACCGCCATGCCGGCGCCGCTGCGCCGGACCTCGATACCGGCCCGGCCGGCCACCGACAGCCAGCGTTCGCGGGCGCCCAGCGCCAACTCGCGCAGCTCGCCGGACTGCACCGTGGCGCCGACGTGCCCGAAGTTGCGGACCGAGGCGCCGACGATGCGATGGTCGCGCTCGAGCACGATGACCCGTTGACCCTGATCCATGGCCGCGAGGGCGTGGCCCAGGCCCACCACTCCGGCACCGACGACGAGGAGATCGCATTCGTTGTTCACGTTTGGAACCATGCGGCCCCCGGGACAGGTCGGCAACTCGAGGAAGCACTTGTACAGACAAGTTCAGCCGACATTCATCCAGCACACAACTGTATTCCTGCCGTTCACCTGAACATCACGAACAAGTTCGACGCACTTGTATGCTCAAGTCGTGACCTCGCCACTTCATCAACGACTCGCCGACGATCTGCGTCGCCGCATCACCTCGGGGGCCTGGCCCGCCGGGTCGAGCGCGCCCAGCGAGGCGGAGCTGTGCCGGGAGTTCGACGCCTCCCGCGGCACCGTCCGCCAGGCCATCGCGGCGCTGCGCGCCGAAGGCCTACTCGTCGGCGGCCAGGGCAAACCGCCGACGGTGCGCGGCGGTGCGTCCCACGCGTGGACCGAGCTCGGCTCCTTCACCGCGTGGGCGCGGGCGCAGGGGCGCGAACCCGGCCAGCACACCCTGCTGCAGGCCCGACACCGCGCCGACGCACCCACCGCCGACGCCCTGCACCTGGCCGAGGGCGAGCCGGTGGTCTCACTGGTCCGACTGCGAACCCTCGACGGCGTCCCCGCGCTGCTGGAACGGTCGACCTTCATCTGGGAGGTAGGCCGCCTGCTGATGGAGTTCGATCCCGACTCCGGTTCGCTCAACCGGTTCCTGCTCACCAGCGGCGTCGACCTCGATCGCGCCGAACACCGGGTGGACGCGGTGGCCGCCGAGGCCGACGACGCCGAACACCTGGGCGTGCCGGTCGGCGCGCCACTGCTGCGCGCCAGCCGGACCACCGCCGACTCGTCGGGCCGGATCCTGGAGACCGCCGACGACCGCTACGTGCCCGGCGAATGCGTCATCACCGTCAGCAACCGCCTCACCGCCGCCGGCGGCGGTCGCTCCCTCCTGCGGCTCGCGTGAGCGCGCCGTCCCGTCACCCCGAACTGTCCTCACGAAACGGAGCTTCTTCATGATCGATCTCGTCGCCTTCGACATCGCAGGCACCACCGTCGACGACGGAGGCGCCGTCTACGACGCCCTCCGCCAGTGCGTCGAGGAGCTCGGCGCCACCGTCGCCGCGGCCGACCTGCAGCATTGGATGGGGACCGACAAGGTCACCGCCATCACCCGGCTGGCCCGCCTCGGCGGTGTGGAGGCCGACGAGGACGCCGTGCTCGCCGCCTTCGAGCGTTTCCGCGAGATCTTGCGCGAGACCTACGCCGCGCATCCGCCGCAGCCGATCGACGGCGTGGTCGCGACCTTCACCGCACTGCGTGCGCGCGGGATCAAGGTGGCGTTGACCACCGGCTTCGACCGCGCCGTGGTGGAGCCGCTGCTGGCGTCGCTGGGGTGGGACGAGACGCTCCTCGACGCGGTCGTCACCACCGACGACGTCCTGGCGGGCCGCCCCGCGCCGTACATGATCTTCCGGGCGATGGAGCGGTGCGGCGTCGAGGACGTGTCCCGGGTGGTCGCCATCGGCGACACCGCGGTGGACGTGCAGGCCGGACGGCACGCGGGCGCCGTCGCGATCGGCGTGCTCACCGGGCAGACCGGGCGCGCGCTGTTGGCGGCGGCCGAGCCCGATCACCTCCTCCCCTCGGTCGCAGACCTGCCCGAACTGCTCACCCGGGCCGAGGCGAGTCGTTCGGCCTAGGATCGCCTCTATGAGCAACGTCGAGGCCCATCCCGAGGAGACGGTGTGCACCGGAGCACCGGAGCGCGAGGTCGAGGTGATCCCCGCCCGTGAGGTTCCGCTCGGCGGTCCGCGCGCCATGCTGGTGCAGCGCACCCTGCCCACCAAGGACCGCTCGATGGTCGGTGCGTGGTGCTTCGCCGATCACTACGGGCCCGACCGCGTCGACGACTCCGGTGGCATGCGCGTCCTGCCGCATCCGCACACCGGGCTGGCGACGGTGAGCTGGCTCTTCGAGGGCGAGATCGAGCACACCGACAGTGCCGGGGTGCACGCCATGGTCCGCCCCGGCGAGTTGAACCTGATGTCGGCCGGATACGGCATCAGCCACTCGGAGGTCTCCACCCCGGAGACCGAGGTGCTGCACGGCGTGCAGTTGTGGCTCGCGCTGCCGGACTCGGATCGCAACGGCGAGAAGGCCTTTCAGTTCCACGCGCCGGAGTCGGTGCCCCTGCCCGGCGGGGCCGGCACCCTGCGGGTGTTCCTCGGCGAGCTGGCCGGGTCGGCGTCGCCGGTCACCACGTCCACACCGCTGTTGGGCGCGGAGATCGTGCTCGACGCCGGGGGAGGGACGACGCTGGAGGTGGACGCCCGTTTCGAGCACGGCGCGCTGCTCGACACCGAGACGCTGCGGTTCGAGGGCGTCGATCTGACCCGTTCCCAGATGTGCTACGCCGGTCCGGGGCGGACCAGTCTGACCGTCGCCAATCCGGGCGCCACACCGGCCCGGGTGATTCTGCTCGGTGGCGTGCCCTTCGACGAGGACCTCGTCATGTGGTGGAACTTCGTCGGCCGCACGCACGAGGAGATCGTCGAGTACCGCGCGCAGTGGGAGACGCAGGCCGAGCGCTTCGGCACGGTCGCCGGGTGGAGTGCCGACGAACGCATTCCCGCGCCGCCGCTGCCGAACAGCCGCCTCAAGCCCCGTCGACGTCGGGACTGACCGCCGCCGACCAGCCGGTCAGGCGCACCACCCGCAACACCAGAATCCGCGCGAACGGGCGCCCGGCGTATTGCGCGTAGCGCTGCTCCAGGAGCTCGGCCAAGGCATCCTCGCGCCCGGCGGCGTCCTCGCCCACCCAACGCAGTTCCGCGCGCACCCACCACAGGCGTGTCCAGTCGTCGGCATCCCAGTGTTCGACGAGCAGCGTCGCCCGGGGGTCGGCGGCCAGGTTCCGTTCCCGCTGCAGTCGTGTCGAGGACTTCGGTTTGATCAGGTCGATCGGGATGCCCACGTGCCCGTCGTGGACGGCGTACACCACCGGGACCGCGTCCACGCCGCGCGCGGGGTGCACCGTCGCCAGCACCGCGTGGTCGCCATCGGCCAGGCGACGCCACGCCCGCTCGTCAGGCGGTGCCATCGCTCCGGTCCCGCCCGTCCTGTCGCGGCAACGTCAGCGTGAACACCGCACCGCCGTCGGCGGCGTTGCCGGCCCACAGCTCGCCGCCCATCGCGGTGACCAGTCCGTGGGCCAGCATCAGGCCCAACCCGTTGCCGTCGACCGGGGCGGCGGTCCCGCCGGTGTCGTCGGCGCGAGCGAACGGGGTGAAGATCCGGGGCAGGAAGTCCTCGGGGATGCCCGGTCCGTCGTCGGTGATCCGCACGGTGACCGCCCGGTCGGTCGTCGCTGACGCGATCTCGACGTTGCCGCCACGGCGGCCGTGGTGGATCGCGTTGCCCACGAGGTTCAGCAGTACCTGGCGCAGGCGGTCCGCGTCGGCGACGATCCGGTCGTCGGTCGCGATCGCACTGGTCACCGAGACGCCGCGATCGGCCGCCAGCGACGACGTCAACTCCACCACCTCGCGCACGCTGCGTCCCACCCGGACCGCTTCCAGTCGTACCGGAAGCGCGTTGGCCTCGGCGCGGCTGATGTCCAGGACGTCGGTGACCAGGCTGAGCAGATGGTCGGCGGCGGTGTTGATGCGCGCGAGCGCCTCGGCGCGCCGGGGCGCATCCAGGTCGAGGGTGCAGAGCAACTCGGCGAACCCCTTGATCGCCTGCAGCGGTGTGCGGATCTCGTGGCTCACCGAGGTGAGCAACGCTGACTTCGCGGCACAGTGGTCCTCGGCGATCCGGCGGGCCACCTCGGCCTCCCGGTGTGCCTGCCGGGAGGCTTCGGCGGCGTCGTAGCCGTCCACCACCTCGCCGACCAGGAGGCTGTGCTCGATCGCCACGGCGGCGATGTAGGTGAAGCGATCCACCAGGCCGCGGTCGCGGTCGGACGGCTCGTGCGGGCGCCCGTGATACACGGCGAAGGTGCCGACGATTCCGCCGCGCGGAGCGGTGATGGGCGTCGACCAGCATGCGACGAGCCCGGCGTCCCGGGCGACGGCACGGAACCGCTGCCACCGGTGGTCCACCCGCAGATCCGGGATCACCACCGGCTCCCCGCGGTAGGCCGCGGTGCCGCACGACCCGGCGGCCGGTCCCGGTCGCAGTCCGTCGATGGCCCGGAGATAGTCCGCGGGCAGGGAGGGCGCGGCGCCGTGGCGCAGCGTCCCGTCGGCCGGGTCGACGAGGAGGATCGAGCAGCGGGCGCCGGGCATGAGGCCTTCGAGCGCGACGATGATCGCCTCCAGGACGCGTTCGACCGGGGCCGCGGCGGCCACCAGCTCCAGGACCTCCATCTGCCGCTCCAGCAGGACCGCGGTGTCGTCCGGATGCAGATCGTCGGCGGCGACGGGTCGCAGGCGGCGGGCGGTGGTGCTCATCGCGGCGGCCCGCCCGGATCGAACTGGTAGCCCACGCCGCGCACCGTGCGGATGAGCGGACCGGCCGCTCGCGCGCCGAGTTTGGTGCGCAGCCGATGGACGTGCTCGGTGACGGTGGCCTCGCCGAGCCAGCCGGGGGACTGCCACACCGCCTCGAGCAGTTGCCGACGGGTGAGGACGTGCCGCGGATGGCGTGCGAGGTGGGCGAGCAGGTCGAACTCCTTGGCGGTCAGGGCCACCGCGGCACCGTCGACGCGGACCTCGCGGCCGGCCACGTCGATCGTCACCGGCCCGGCGACGAGGCAGCCGTGATCGGCGGCCTGGCCCGCGCGCCGCAGCAGGGACCGCACCCGGGCGGCGAGCTCGCCCGGGGAGAACGGCTTGACCAGGTAATCGTCGGCGCCCAGATCCAGACCCACGATCCGGTCGGTCTCCCCGCTGCGCCCGGACAAGATGATGACCGGCAGGTCGGCCGGGACCTGGGCCGCGCCGGTCCGGATCTCCCGGAGCACGTCGAGGCCGCCGAGCGCAGGCAGCGACAGATCGAGGATCACCAGCAGGGGCACCTCGACGGCCATGAAACTCATCGCGCTCAGACCGTCGGCGGTCTGCGCGACGTCGAAACCGGCGTCGTTGAGCTGCCATTGCACCACGGTCCGAATGCCCTCGTCGTCGTCGACGACGAGCACACGGGAGTGGTCGGGTGCGCGAGCTACGCCTGCTGACGACACACCGCGAGCGTATCCGGATCGCACGTGCGGAGCGGTCACATCGCGTTGACCCGCGGCATGATCTCCTCGGTCAGGCGCTTGAGATCGTCCATCGTCTTGGCGGTGGGGACGTCGCGGAACGGCGGCCACAGCAGCGGCGTCGTCATGCCCGCCTCCCGGTACCGCTTGAGGCGGTCCTCGATCTGCTGGGCGCTGCCGGCGAGGAGGTTGGTGGCCTTGCCCGCCGGACTCTGGTCCATCGGTTCGTCGGTGATGACGAACCAGATCATGCTACACATGTCGAAGCCCGCGGGGAAGTCGCGGTCGAGGTCGCCGAGCTCGCGGCTCATCTCGCCCTTCCAGTGCGCGATGTCCTCGGGGGAGTCCTGGATGCCGATCCAGCCCTGCAGGCCGTACTTGGCGATGCGCTTGGCCGAGCGCTTGGGATCCTTGAGGCCGGAAAAGTAGATCGGCGGACCGGGCTTCTGGAGCGGCTGATGACCGAAGCCGGAGAGTTCGAAGTCGGCGAACTCACCGTGGTATTCGAAGAGCTCGTTGGACCAGATGCCCTGCATGATCTCGATCGTCTCGCGGACGTGCGCGTGCCGACGGCCGAAGAGGTGGGTGGCGCTGGCGGCGGCGAACTCCTCGGGCATCCAGCCCGATCCGATGCCGACGTTGAGCCGGCCGTTGGAGAGGTGGTCCTGCGTCGCCAGTTCGGCGGCGAGCACCCCGGGGGACCGGTAGGGCGTGTCGATGATGCTCATCCCGATCCGCAGCTTCTCGGTCTTGGCCGCGAGCCACGGGATGAGCGGCATCCCCTGGAACCACTTGCCGCGGGAGATCACCGGCAGGCTCTTGGGCAGGTCGCTCATCATGCCGAACGGATACTGCAGGTTCTCGTGGTCGGACGCCTCGGGCACGATGATCCGGTCGAGCGTCCACACCGAATCGAAATCCAGCTCCTCGGCGAGGGCCGTGAGGTCCTCGAGCTCCTGAACCGTGACGTGATCGCGGAAGTTGGGCAGATAGAGCGCGAGCTTCATCGGGTTCATCGGCGGGACTCCTGTATGACCTGGACGAGGTGTGACGAGGGTTACATCACCTGTCGACGCTAATGCGCGTCGGTCAATACCGGATCACCGAATTCTCAACGGACCGTCAACGGATCCGTCGGCCGGTCAGTCGGCGAGAACGAAGTCGTCCCAGTTGGTCGACAGATACTCCAGGAACGCCGGTCCCACCGACTCGTCGCGCAGACGCTGCGCCGGGAAGGGTTGCGGCTCGGCGACGAAGCCGAGGTCGCCGGCCGCCCGGCGGGCGAAGTCGTGGTGGATGATGGCGCCGGTCCCGATCACCGCGAAATCTGCGCCGCGTTCGAGGACCTCGGCCGCCTGCGCCGCGGACAGGATCTTGCCCGCCGCACCGAGGCGCACCTGCCCGCGCGGCAGATCGGTGAAGTGATCCAGCAGGGACTTTCCGTGATGCTCGGCCTCGTAGGGCTGTTTGAACGCATCCCACAGGGACAGGTCGAGATAGTCGATCGCGCCTTCGGCCAGCACCTCGGCGATCAACGCGCGGCCCTCCACCAGCGGAACGCCGTAGCGTTCCGGCGACAGGCGCAGACCCACCTGGAAGTCCGGCCCGGTGGCGGCGCGTACGGCCGCCACGGTCTCGTGGATCACGCGGAACCGGTTCTCGGTGCTGCCGCCGTAGCGATCGGTGCGCTGGTTGGAGCGCACATCGAGGAACTGGGACAGCAGGTAGCCGTGGGCGCCGTGGATCTCGACGCCGTCGAAACCGGCCTCCTCGACCAGTGCCGCCGAGGCGGCGAAGTCGGCGATCACCCGCTCGACGCCCTCGGTGGTGAGCGCGGTCGCGCCCTTGTCCGGGTCGTCCCAGGGCGCCACCAGCCGCGAGGTCAGGGCACGGTCGCCGCGACGGCCGCCGTGCTGCAGTTGCAGCGTGCTGACCGCACCGGTGGCGGCCAATCCGGCGGCGAGGCGACGCAGCCCGGGCAGGTGGGCGGGACCGGCGACGCCGAGCTGACCGGTGAAGGTGTGGCCGTCGTCGCGGACATAGGCCGCGCACGTCATCACCATCCCGAAACCGCCGTCGCCGCGGCGCACCAGCCACCGGTACTCGTCGTCGGACAGCACCCCGTCGTCGCCGCTCTGCAGGTTGGTCAACGGCGCCAGGATCATCCGGTTGCGCCACTGCGGTCCGTGGGCGAACGACAGGGGGCTGTCCAGGCTCATGCGTCGGCGCCCTTGGTTCCCAGCTGGTTCAGCAGCTCGGCGACGTCGATCCCGGTGGTACCGCGGATCAGTTCCAGGCTGCTGGCCAGCCCGGTGCCGACGCTGCGCGCCAGCGGATCCACGCCGTCGCCCACCAGGGTGATCGACGCATCGCGCATCGGCTCGGCCGCGGCCGCCACGATGGCCGGCAGCTGGCCCAGGACCAGTTCGAGCTGACCCACCGAGTCGAGCTTGCCGAGCGCGGCGGCGCGCTTCTCCAGCGCCTCCGCTTCGGCTTCACCGGTGATGCGGATGCCTTCGGCGCGGGCCGCGGCCTCGGCGACGATCTCGGCCTTGCGGGCTTCGGCCCGCCGCTGCGCCGCGTAGAGCTCGGCCTCGGCGGGACGACGGACCTCGGCGTCGAGCTGCGTGTCGCGCAGACGCGCGGACTGCTCGGCCACCTCGTTGTCCTTCTCCACCTGGATGCGACGCCGCTCGGCCTCGACCAGCGGGCGCACGGAATCGGCCTCGGCGGCGGCCCGGTCGGTGGCCTGACGCGCCTGCTCGCGCTCGATGTCGAGCTCACGTTGCTGCTCGATGATGGCCTGCTCGTTGGCGATTCGGCTCTGCTCGGCGACGCGGTGCGCTTCGGCACGCGACTGGGCCGCGATGGCCGCCTGGTCGGAGCGTTCCTTGGCGGCGAGGTCGCTGAAGTACTGGCCGTCGGAGTCCTGGACGTCGTTGATGGAGAAGCTGTCCAGCAGCAGCCCCTGGTTGCCCAGGATCTCCTTGATCGACTGTGCCACCTGATCGACCAGCGCCTGGCGGTCCACCAGGATGCTCTTGGCGGTCATGGTGCCGACGATGGAGCGCAGCTCACCGGACAGCTGCTCGGTCACCAGGGCCTTGACCCGGTTGAGGTCGTCGCCGAAACGCGGGCCGGCCTTCAAGATGGCTTCGGGCGTGTCGCCCACCTTCACCACCGCGACACCGCGCACCTTGAGCTCGATGCCGTCGTTGGCGGGCGTCGAGGTGTCCAGGTCGGCCTTGATGGACGACAGCTGGACGCGGGTGGCGCGCTGAACCACCGGCAGCACGAAGGTGCCGGTACCGCGATAGACCTTGCCCTGGTGGCCCTTGCCGGTGCCGGTGACGATGAACGCCTCCTCGGCGCCGGGCACGCGATAGCGCGACAGCAGCAGCAGGACGATCAGGACGAGCAGGACAACGACGACAACTACTGCGATCAATATCGAAGACATGTGTGGAGCGGTTCCTTAATCGAGGTCGGAATAGGGGAGTTGTTCCACGAGATAGGCGTCGCGGTCGTCGAGCTTGGCGACGACCCGTACCCGCTCGTTGTGGGCGAAGTCGCGGTCGGCGGTGACGGTGATCTGCTGGTCGCCGAGTGGGGTGGACACCTCGCCGGTGCCGAACCGTCCCGCGGTGACCGGCTCGACGATGCGTGCGGAACTGCCGATCACATCCACATCGGGGAGTTCCTCACCGGATCGCCACAGCCACCGCGCGGTGACCCCGGCGGCCAGCGCCAGGGCCAGGCCCGCGAGGGCTCCGGACACCAGCGCACCGGCGACGTTGACGTCGGCGAACACGATGAGGCCGCCGGCCAGCAGCCCGAAGCCGGTGACGAAGGGCATGAGAATCGAGGTGCAGCCGACTCCCGAGTCGCCCAGGTCCACATCGAAGCTGCCGATCTCGGCACCCACCAGCGACAGCAGCGTCAGGAGAAGGCCGACTCCACCGATGATCAATAGAATGATGCCGAGCAAGTCTCTCCCCGTCCGCGTCTGGTCACGTGTGTCCAGTCTTTCATAGCCCGGTGCGGGCCGCCTCGACCGCTGAGCGGGTGCAACACCCCATCGCGTGGTCGTTCACCAGGCCCATCGCCTGCATGAACGCGAACGCCGTCGTGGGTCCGACGAACCGCCAGCCGCGTTTCTTCAGATCCTTGGCCATGGCGATCGCCGACGGGGACGTGGTCAGCGTCGCCGGGGTCGCGATCTCCCCGGCCGGCGGCTCCCAGCTCCAGAAGTAGTCCGACAGGCTGCCCGCCTCGTCGACCAGTTCCAGGGCACGGGCCGCGTTGTTGACGACCGCTTCGATCTTGCCCCGGTGGCGGATGATGCGGGCATCGGTGAGCAGGCGGTCGACGTCGTCGTCGGTGAACGCGGCGACGCGCGCGGGCTCGAAATCGTCGAAGACCTCGCGGAACGCCGGCCGTTTGGTCAGGATGGTCCGCCAACTGAGTCCGGATTGGAAGCCTTCGAGGCTGACCTTCTCGAACAGGCGGCGGTCGTCGACCACCGGGAATCCCCATTCGGTGTCGTGATAGGCGAGCATCAGCGGCCCGTCGCCGGCCCAGCCGCACCGCGGCTGCCCGTCCGGCGCGAGATAGAGGCCCATGTCGAGATCCTAGGGTCGGTCAGAACGGCGGGGGATTGTGGACCGCGTCGTACTCGTCGAGTCGGCGGTTCCGTGCTCGGCGCGCCTTGCGCCACGCGTGCTTTGCTTCGGTGCGTGTCCGGGCCCGGACCGGGCCGCGCTCGGTACTCGGCGTCGACGTACGCGCGCCGTCGGCGAGGTGCCGGCAGCGGAGTCGGCGGAGACCGGGGAACAGCCACTGGTTGAGGGCCTTCTGAGAGACCGTGTATCCCTCGGGCGTGGTGGTGGAGGTCCAGTAGTCACCGTTCTCGTCGACGAACTGGTCGTCGAGCCACCACGATTCCACGCGCCACCCTGCTTCGGCGCCCACACTGCCGTCGACGATCTTGGTTCGGCCGTGGGTTTTCAGCAGGTGATGCCAGCGGCACTTGGGATTCAGATTGCAAACGCAAGTAGGTCCGCCCTGCTCCGGGCAGAGTTGGTTGAACTCTTCGACATGGTCTAGGTCGCAGCGCCACGCGGGCCGCGTGCAGCCCACCGTGGTGCAGGTCCCGAACAGGAATCGTGCGATCGCGGCGGTCGCGGCGGTAGGTCGGTACGGGTCGCTCGGCAGACTGGTCCGAGCGATCTCGGTCGACGAATCTCGAACGGTGTCGTCGACCGGTTCCGGGCTGAGGTCAGCGAGATCGAGCGGACGCACAGTGGTTTCTTCCCGCTGAGCGAGATCGCGGACATGGTCCGCGGAGATCACGCCGTGGCCGTCGAGATAGCCGGGCTCATCACCGCCGGCAAGGGTGCGCGAGTCGCAGATCGCATACAGCACGATCTTGGCCTGCTGACTCGACAGTCCCTCGTCGGTGAGGGTCGCGGTGCAGTCGTCACGGTCGCACGCGCAGGTGAACGGAACACCGCGCAGCCGAGCGATCGCGGCTGCCGCGCGGAGGGCCCGCTTGGACCGCGGGTCGCGGTCGCAGCACGCATCCACCAGGGCGTCGACCGCACCCATCGCCAGCGCCGCGTCTTCGGCGGAGGCGATCACCAGAATGCTGGCGAGGCCGTCCTCGAGTGGCTTGACCTGAACGTTCTTTCGTCGCTCGGCCTGCTCCCGGCGGTAGCGTGCGGCGTCCGGGTCGATCTGGTGGATCACCCGATCGACGATGTTCTCGGTGCGAACCCGCGACAGCGCGCCGGCACCCGCGATTGCTTCCGCGACGGTGTAGTCGACTTCCTCGATGTGCTCGGAGCTGACGAACTCGGTGCGCCGGGCGGCGGTGTCGAACATCATCGGGGTGATCTGGCCGTCGCGCAGTTGCGCCATGAGGGTGGGCAACCGGCTGAATGCCGCGTCCGCTCGGGCCACCAGCTGTTCGGAGGCGATCCGGGAGATCCCGAGGGCGGTCGCCACACGCGCGGCCGACTGCCGATAGGGATCGAGCAGGTCGTATTCCTGCGAACGGACCAGTTCTTCACCGGTTTCGAGAAGAACGAGTTCGACGATGTCCCATACCGCGCGCAGTCGCCGATAGGCGAGAAAACTCTCCCCGTGCGCGATCTTCACCAGCAAGTCGAGCTGACCGTTCACCTGATCGGCCTCCGACAGCAGCGGATCGGGATCTACCAATCCCAGCGGCGCCAGGTCTGCGAACACCCAGGGAGACGGGACCGGCTGCGGGATGTCGCACCACGGCACCGTCACGTGCTCCCGTGTCGATTCTCGTGAACGCATCGTCCACCCCCGTTGTGCGAGACAATCACTGATCAATTCGCTTCTGTGTTCGATTTTACGCCCGCACCTCCCATAGTTCAAGTGTTCGATGGGCAATATCGTTCACTTATCCACGCCGGGCCGATAGCGTCGTTTGCGGCCGCACACATCGGGCGGTCGGCAACACAGTGATCATCGTCAGGAGAACTCATGAAGAAGATCGTGCACCGCAAGACAGCCGGCATCATCGCGGGCTTGGCCGCCGTCACCTTGGTCGCCGCCGGTTGCAGCAGCGACAACAGCAAGGAGCTGACCGCCTCCACCACGTCTGTCGTCGCCTCCGCAGCTTCCTCGGCTGTCGACGATGGAGCCGACGCCGGCAAGGTGGAACTGAAGGCCGCCGACGGATCCACGGTGACCCTGACCGGCCCGATCGCCGCGAAGTACAGCGCCGCCTCCGAGGCGCAGAAGACCGACCTCGGGCAGCCGCTCACCGGCGACGACGCCTCCGGAACCAGTGACAGCGGCGTGGTGTACCAGCAGTTCGACGGCGGCGTCATCACCGCCCGTAACGGTGACGCCGGCACCCCCGCCTACATCACCTGGGGCAAGATTCGCGATGCGTGGAACGTCGAGCGCGACGCCCAGGGCGAACCGTCGGACGACGGCGAGGAGGGCTCGGACGGCCCGCTCGGCGCCGCGACCAGCGACGAGACCACCGAGGGCGACATCAAGAAGTCGACCTTCGAGAACGGCACGATCACCTGGAACTCGGCCGACGACACGGTGACCGTCACCGTCAACGGCAAGGTCGTCAAGACCGACTGACCCGCGCAACACCCTCCGAGGCCCGGTCGCCGCGTGCGACCGGGCCTCGTTGTCGGTGGGCCGACGTAGTGTGCGGACACCGGTCGCGATAGGGGTACGCGCGACCCGCACAGGGGGGCACACGCCGATGGCCAAAAAACCAGCAGAGTCCAACGAGGGCTGCTTCACGGCCATCGCCGTCCTCCTCATCGTCGGCGGCATCATTCAGTTCTGGCAAGTGGTCGTCGCCATCCTCGCCGTCGTCCTGGTCACCTGGGGCATCGTCACCGCCGCCACCTCGATCAAGAACGCCCGTCAACGCCAACGGGAGCAGGAGGCCGCGGACGCCCAGCAGCACCGACTCGACACCCTCGGCCATCGCGCCATTGCGAGGATCGACGCCGCGGCGGCCGCGGCCGAGCGGGTCGGCGCCTCGGAAGCCGCGCAGTCCGGCTGGCTCGGTGACGTCGACTTCTCCGGAGACCTCGCCGGCATCACCGACTCGTTCGCCCGTGCGCATGCGTTGCGGCAGAAGGCCACGGACCTGGGCGCGTTGCCGCGGCCGAACGACGACGACCGTCGGCTCTTGGCGGATGCCAACGCCGCGGCGAAAACGCTGGAGACCAACGCCGACCGACGCGTAGACCTGATCTCCCGGTGCGCGGCCGAGGCCGACCTGATCGATCAGTCCCTCCAGCAGGAACGCGACGATGCCGTCACCGACGCCCAACGCGCCGAACTGCACGGGGAGTTGCACGGCATGCTGTACGGCGCCGATGCGTCGCCACCGGTCACCGGCGGCGACTCGGCGGCCGACCGCGTGATCGCGCGCGTGGCGGGCTACCGCGAGGTCAAGGAGCAGATCGAGGCGGCTCGGCACCAGGGTTTCGATTAGTCCGCGACCCAGCCCTTGACACGAAGGAGTATCCGACTCAGAGTTGAGACATGAATGCCAGTTTGTCTTACCCGGAGCCGGGCTTTGTTCTGCGGTCCGGACCGTCGTGGCGCGACCCGTTCGGCAGCTACTCCTGGCTGCGCGACCATTCGCCCGTGCACCACGTCGGCGAGGAGGGGAGTGAGACCGACTTCTACGTGTTGAGCCGGTACGACGATGTGACCGCGGCGGCCACCAACGCGGCCGATTTCATCTCCGGCGGGGGACTGACGGTGACCTACGGGGAGCTCGAAGCCATCGGGATGGCGGACAATCCGCCGATGGTGATGCTCGATCCACCCGAACACCTCGACTTCCGGAAGCTGGTCTCCCGCGGATTCACCCCGAAGCAGGTCCGCGAGGTGGAACCGACGGTTCGGGGCTTCGTGCGCGAACAACTGAGCGCGGTCGACGGCGCCGGCGAGCTGAACATGGTGGAGCACCTTTTCAAGCCGCTGCCGTCGATGGTCGTCGCCCACTATCTCGGCGTACCGGAGAGCGACCGCCGCCAGTTCGACCGCTGGACCGAAGCCGTGGTCGGCGCCAACCCGGGCGGAGACCTCGCCGGAGCCATGGTCAGTGCGGGGCAGGCGGTCGGGGAGATGCTCGCCTATTTCAGCACGTTGATCGAGTTCCGCAAGAAGTACCCGGCCGACGACACGGTCTCGCATCTGGTGGCGGCCGGGCTGGCCGACGATCCGGACAACCCCGGCGGCCTGCTGTCGATCCTGGCGTTCACCTTCACGATGGTCGCCGGCGGCAACGACACCACCACCGGCATGCTCGGGGGAGCCGCCGCACTCTTGAGCACCCATCCCGACCAGCGACGAGAACTGATCGACGATCCCGAGCTGCTCCCGGACGCGATCGAGGAGTTCCTGCGCTTGACCTCGCCCGTGCAGGGTTTGGCACGCTCGACCAGCCGAGACATCACCATCGGCGACACCACCATCCCGCGCGGCAAGAAGGCGCTGCTGCTGTACGCCTCGGCCAATCGGGATGAACGGCGCTGGGGCGACGACGCCGCCAAGCTCGACATCCGTCGGGCACCGACGCAGATCATGTCCTTCAGCAAGGGCAATCACCACTGCCTCGGCGCGGCCGCCGCACGCATGCAGGCTCGGGTCGCGTTGGAAGAGCTGCTGGCCGCGTACCCGGAGTTCGAGGTCGACGTCGACGGGATAGAGTACGCCGCAGGCAACTACGTCCGCCGACCCACCGTGGTGCCCATGCGATTGGGCGCGCGTGCCTAGCGATTGGCTCACCGACCAGCGCCGCCGACTGGCCGCAGCGCGGATCCTCGACGCCGCCGAAGGGCTGTTCGCGACGGCCGGCGTCGAGGACGTCACGATGGCCGACATCGCGGCGGCCGCGCAGTGCTCGCGCGCCACCCTGTATCGGTATTACCCGTCCCGCGACGAGCTGCTCAGCGACTACATCGCACTGGTCACCGCAAGAATCGTCGGCTCGGTGGCCGCCAAGACCGCCGACCTGCGGCCGCGACGCGAGCAGGTCCGAATGAGCGTGGTCCACACCTTGGCCGCGGTCCGAGAGGACCCGACGCTCGGGCCGTGGTTTCGACTGGAGGCCGGTCTGCCGGCGCGGATCGCGATCTCACACGGTGCGATCGCCGCCGCGTTGGACGGATTCCTGGCCGACGGCGAGGGCTCGCCGGACACCGCGGCGACTGCGCGCTGGCTGGCCCGCACCATCGTCGGCCTGATCACCGTGCCCGAGCCCGACGAGGCGGCCGAACTCGCCTACATCGACCGCTTCGTCGTGCCGACGCTCCTGGGAGCATTCGATCGGCACGACGAAGCAGCACCGTCAGAGTCTCAGCGACTCACGGCTCCGCGATGATCTTGTACTCGGCAAGCAGCTTGCCCACTTCGTTGTCCTGCAACTTGCCGTACAGCTTCTCGCGCAGGAAGTGCGGGCCCGGCAGTTCGGTCTCGGCACCGTCGCGCAGTCGTGCCGTCGCATTGAGCAGTTCCCGCACGTCGTAGGTCGAGCCGTACACCTCGGGCACTCCGCGTTCGAGGTCGAGCAACGTGTAGACGGCCTCCATCGGGGTGCGGACCGAGTACTCGGTGGTGAAGATGCAGTCGCGCGACGGACTTTCGGAGAACTGTCCGATGAAGGCGAAGTTCACCGATCCGGCCGGAACCACATCGGGCCGGTCGCCGGCCTGCCGCGGCATGAAGAACGCGGTCACGTAGGGCATCATGCACGGCACGGCCTTCGCGCCGGTGGCCGCGAGCTCGTCGATCTGATCGGTCGGAACGCCCATGTGGTAGAGCCATTCCCGGGTGATCTCCTCACCCGTGCATTCGGAGATCGACTTCTTGACGTAGTCGCCCTCCACGTCGGAGAAGAGCGCGTAAACCCACACCACGATCTGGTCGTCGGGCTGCTGCTTGAAGTGCGGCTGCCGGTTCACGGTCCAGCTGAGCAGCCAGCTCGAGTCCTTGGCGGTCACGATGCCGCCGGTGACCACCTTGCCGCTGAACGGGTCACGCTTGCAGACCTTCTGGATGTACTCCGGGATGCGCTTGTCCAGCGTGGTGACCGTGCACGACTCCCATTTGGTGGAGTCGATGTCGCCGGCGAACACGTCGGGCCGACCGAACGCCGGATCCTTGGCGGCGACCGACCGCCACAGGTCCCACGCCGGCGCCGGCCCGGTGTTGAGCTTGGCGGGGGTGTGGTGATCGCCCTCGTCGGAGTTCTCGGTGAGCGATCCGATGGTCATGAACAGCAGGTCGTTCTCGGCGAGCCGGGTGACGCCGTCGTTCCCGTCGTGCGTCCAGTGGATCGCGACGGCCTGTTTGCGCGTCTCGTCGATCTGGAAGTCCACGTCGGTCACGGTGGTGGAGAACCGGAAGGTGACACCCTGGTCGAGCAGCCAGCGGTAGAGCGGCAGGACAAGCGACTCGTACTGGTTGTACTTGGTGAACTTCAGTGCCGACAGGTCGGGCAGACCCTTGATGTGGTGAATGAAACGGTGCAGGTAGAGCTTGAATTCGAGGGCGCTGTGCCAGTTCTCGAAGGCGAACATGGTGCGCCAGTACAGCCAGAAGTTGCCCTCCAGGAACTCCTCGCTCATCACCTCGTCGATGCGCTTGTTCTCCATCTCCTCGCGCGTGGCGAGGAAGATCTTCAGCAAGTCTTTCTGCGCCTTGTCGGTGAGCGCGAACTTGAAGTCGGTGTGCGCGTCCTGACCCTGGTCCATCGTGACGCGCTGCAGCGAATAGTTGGGATCGTCGTTGTTGAGCCAGAAGAACTCGTCGAGCACGCTGGCCCCGTCGATCTCGATCGAGGGTATCGAGCGGTAGAGGTCCCAGAGGCACTCGAAGTGGTTCTCCATCTCACGGCCGCCGCGGATCACGAAACCCTTCTTCGGCTCCTTGATACCGTCCAGGGCTCCGCCGGGCAGATCCAGTTCCTCGAAGATCGTGATCTTGTCGCCGGCCATCTGGCCGTCACGGATCAGGAACGCTGCACCGGCCATGGAGGCCAAGCCCGCGCCCACGAACCAAGCGGTCTTGTCCTCGATACCTTCGGGCTTGCGCGGTCGCGCGAAGGCTTCGTAGTTTCCTGCGCTGTAATGCATACAGATTCCCCTCCATGGCACTGAATAATCGGACCGGGTGTCACCATAACTTCCCCGCAAACCAAAGATACCCCGACACGCGTGCCCGCGGGGCACCGTCACGAGGCGTCCATTCCGGAGGGACCGCAGTGCGACTAGGGTCGACCCCGTGGAGGTCATTGCTTCGAAGAAGCGAAACCAGCCGGCACCGCCGTCTGCGGTCTACGACGATCTGGTCGAGCCCAACCGGCAACCGTCACGCCCGTGGCTACACCTTCTCGACGACGAGGTCGCGCCGACCATTCTCCATTCCGAGCGACCCACACGGGTGATCTGGTCGTCGCTGTGGACTAAGAGAGCCGATATCCAGGTCGCCTTTGATCTCCACCCGGCAGGCAACGGCGCCAGCGTGCGCTGGACGCTGCTGGCGCAGGCACCAGGTCCGGACGACCGGCAGCTTCGCCACCTGTGCCAGCGGATCGGCACTCTGATCAATGCCAACCTTCGTTACACGTACGGCCAGTAGAGAGGGCAGTGAGTGATCTGAAGCAGCACACCGTCTACTTAACGTAATGTATCTTATCGGCAGTTGAGCTATGCCTGGACCAACGCTGGCGTTAGCCGCCGCCCCCTCTGCGAACCGTCATCAAGTTTGGCGAGTTGCCATCCACAGGGACACAGTTCTTCATCGTGATGGCTGCCATTGGACAAGGCGTCGCCTCCTGCGATTCCGCGACGGTCGGCCAACCGCAACCGCAACCGCAACCTATCGCTTGCATCAAGTGAGACTCCGAACCGATTCTCGGCCCTCAGGCCCTCAAAACCCTAGGCGTATCGTCACAGTGACGAATAGGTATGATTTAGGTTTGCCCCTTGTGTCGTCAGGTCATCATCGAGGCCTGCCGTCTCGGCAACCCGCCCTACTTCAACACGTCTCGTTACCAGTTGGGCTACGCCTGGACGAGCGCCGGCGTTAGCCGCCGCGAGCTCCAGCAGTCCTGGGCGCCCGCGTCATCAATCGCTGGTAGCAGCGATCTTAGTTTCGAGGCAAGGCACGTATCTCTTGGGAACGGCGTATTGGGCGGCGGCGCCACGCGCGGGGTCGGCGGTGACGATATCCAGGTCGGTTCGGGCCAATAGTCGGCCGATTGTCTCCGCATTGGCACCAATGATCGCCCCGTGGTCGTCAACGTCTGAGGCAATGCACCAAGCCCGGTCTTCCGGCCAAACAAACGCTGCCGGGTTGTACCCAGATTCCGGTAAGCCCCATTGCCCAAAGTCGGCCACGGGGCCGCGCAGAAGATAATAGGTCCGGTTGGGAATGTGTATACGCGCGCTTTGTTTCAAAATCGCCGAAGTGAAGTGTCATGGGTTTGATGGAGAGTGAGTAACCCGGAAGGAACAATCACTCTCATGCCTCGTCCATCGAAGTACCCGCAAGAGCTTCGTGACCGTGCCACGCGTATGGCCATCGACGCCCGGAAGGACCCCGAGACCCGTGTCGGCGCGATCCGGCGGATCGCTGAGCAACTCGACGTGCACCCCGAAGCTCTGCGGACCTGGGTCAAGCGCGTGGAGTCTGGCCAGGCCGAGATCCCCGGAGTGGCCACCGTCTCCGACATCGAGCGAGTCCGCCAGTTGGAGAAGGAGAACCGCGAGCTGCGGCGCGCGAACGACATCCTGAAAGCGGCGTCGGCTTTCTTCGCGGCGGAGCTCGACCGCCCACATCGGTGATCGTCGCGTTCATCGACGACCACAAGGATCGATGGGGAATCGAGCCGATCTGCACTGTGCTGACCGAGCACGGCTGCAAGACCGCCCCTCGACCTATTACGCCGCCCGCCATCGGCTGCCGTCACAGCGGCAATTGCGTGATGAGGAACTGAAAGCCGAGATCATGGCCTCGTACGACGCCTCCAAGCAGGTGTACGGGATACGCAAGATCCATGCCGACCTGCGGCGCAACGGCATCGATGTCGCCCAGTGCGCGGTCGAACGATTGTGCCGTGACCTGGGCATTCGCGGTGTCGTGCGGGGCAAGTTCCCGCGCACGACCCGGCCGACGCCCGAGACCGGCCGGCCCGCCGATCTGGTCGACCGTGATTTCACCGCACACGCGCCGAACCGGCTGTGGGTCGCCGACATCACCTACGTCCGTACCACCGCGGGCTGGGTGTACGTCGCATTCATCCTGGACGTGTACTCCCGGATGATCGTCGGCTGGCAGTCCTCGACCCGCATGTTCGCCGACCTGGCTCTGGACGCGCTCGCGATGGCGATCTGGCAGCGCCGCCGCCACGGGCAAGACCTTGCCGGTCTGATCCACCACTCCGACCGAGGCGTGCAGTACCGGGCGATCCGCTACACCGAGGAACTCGACCGCTCCCTCGCAGTCACCTCGGTCGGCTCACGCGGGGACTCCTACGACAACGCCATGGCCGAAGCCCTGAACTCGCTGTACAAACACGAACTGATCTACCGGCAGACGTGGACTGACGCCGCCGCGGTGGAGTACGCCACCGCCGAATGGGTCGCTTGGTACAACCATCAGCGCCTCCACGGCGCTCTCGGTCACGTCCCGCCCGCCGAGTACGAAGCCGCCTACTGGACCGTCGCGAACACCGGCGAACCCATCCCTCAACCCGCCCTACAGAACAACTGATCGGTCTCCATCAAACCCGTGACTTGACAAAGTGTCCGGCCAGCCGTCCCAGATCGCAAAGTAGCAGTCATCCGGAGTGGTCGTTGCAGGGCGCATCAGCTCGCAGAGCCTGCCGACCTTGGCCTGATCGGTCGATGGTCCGGCCACCTCATCCTCGACGTCCATTCCATCGTCGGGATCTGGCATAAACCGCAGACGTGCGTAGGCCTCGAACCCCGCCGGCCCGAATCTAGCCAAATTTTGCCACGGCTCGTCGGAGTCGACGATCCAGGCCGCAGGCTGCGGGGTCTTCGCACGGCTGTAATCGCACCCACCCATAAGAGCACAACCAGGAACATTCAAGACGAGAGGCGTGACTATCGTCAGCCGCGCATCGAGCCGGTCTCCTGGAAGCGCTGATGGAAGCTGAAGGCCTCGCCGAGGATGTGCGGGGTCTGCCCGGCGTCGGGCAGCGCCTCGGCGCGCTCCAGGTAGTCGTTGAGCAGCGGCCGGTAGTCCGGGTGCGCACACTTGTCGATGATCACGCGGGCGCGGCGCCGCGGCGACAGGCCACGCAGATCGGCCAGGCCGAACTCGGTGACGATCACCTGGGTGTCGTGCTCGGAATGATCGACGTGCGGGACCATCGGCACGATCGCCGAGATGGCGCCGTTACGCGCGGTGGACGGGCTCAGGAACATCGACACGTAGCCGTTGCGGGTGAAGTCGCCGGAGCCGCCGATGCCGTTCATGATCTTGGTGCCCATGACGTGCGTGGAGTTCACGTTGCCGTAGATGTCGGCTTCGAGCATGCCGTTCATCGCGATCACGCCGAGGCGACGCACCACCTCGGGGTGGTTGCTGATCTCCTGCGGCCGCAACGTGATGTGGTTGCGGTAGACGTCGATGTTCGCGACGAACTCCTCGATACCGGCCTCACTCAGCGCCAACGACGTCGACGACGCGTGCGCGACGGTGCCGTCCTTGATCAGCGCCAGCATGCTGTCCTGCAGCACCTCGGAGTAGCAGGTCAGGTTCTGGTAACCGCCGCGGTCAAGGCCGCCGAGCACCGCGTTGGCCACGTTGCCGATACCGGCCTGCAGCGGCAGCAGCGTGTCGGCCGGCATGCGGCCGGCGCGGACCTCGTAGTCGAAGAAATCCAGGACGTGCCCGGCGATGGCCTGGCTGACCGCATCCGGCTCGGTGAGCGGACTGGCCGCATCCCGCGCATGGGTCTCGATCACGGCGACGACCTTCGCCGGATCCACCCGGTAGGTGGGCTGGCCGATGCGATCGTCGGCGCGGGTGATCTGGATGGGCTTGCGGTTCGGCGGCAGCGCGGTGCCGTAGTAGACGTCGTGAATGCCCTCCAGCTCCGCGGGCACCCACGAGTTCACCTCGAGGATGATCTTGTCGGCCACGTCGAGCCACGTCTTGTTGTTGCCGATCGAGGCGGACGGAATCAGCTCCCCGTTCTCGGTGATCCCGGCGACCTCGACGATGGCGACGTCGACATGGCCGTAGTACCCCTGCCACACCTGCTGCGCGACATGCGACAGATGGATGTCGACGTAGTCCATCTGACCGTTGTTGATCCGGCTGCGCGCGGTGGGCTCGGACTGGTACGGCATGCGCAGTGCGATGCCCTCCACCTCGGACAGCAGCTGCTCGGTCTCAGTCGACACCGATGCCCCGGTGAGGAGGTTGATGGTGAAGTCCGAGCCGCCCGCTCGCACCTCGCGAATGCGATCGGCCAGCGCCGGGATCGACACCTTGGGTGTACCGCCGCTGGCGAAGCCACTGATGGCCACGGTGTCGCCGGGTTCGATGTACTTCACGGCCTCGGCCGCGGACGTGACCCGCTGTGCCAATGTCGCGTTCCGGATGCGATCGGCGATACCGGGGGCGCCTGAAGTCATGCTCATGGGCGTCAATAATAGGCGGTTGCGCTCAGGTGAATTTCAACGAACACCCTACCTACCAGTAGGAAGTTTGCTATCGCATCCGTCGCACGACCACATCGCCACCGCCGCAACGGTTCTCAGATCCGATAAACCGCAGCTAGCGCTGCGGCTTCAGGATGAACGTCCCGATCCGAACACCGTTGAAGTAGGCCGGACCGGTGTACCCGCCATGACCGTCGCGATTCATGAACACGCGGTGGCCGGGAAACACATCCGCGTAGCCGCCGGTGCGCGTCGGATGGATCCGATAGCGCCCGATGAGCACCAACTCGCCGCTGCGCACGTACCCGGTGCGTTGCAGCAGCACCACTCCCGACGACTCGGTGATCGACGTGTAGGCGCCGGGCTTCACGTCGGCCCCGGCAGTTCCGGCCACACCCAGCACGGCGGCGACGGAGATCGACACGGCGACGGCCGTGGTTCTAGCAATTGTCCGATAGGCGTGCTTTGACATCATTTTGTGCCTCTCACCTCGGGCAACCCAGAATACGCTCGCGAATGCAATAGGTGAACCCTTCCGCTGGGTAGAGTCCGGGCATGGCATCCGCGCAGGCGCACGACGATCCGGCCGCCGCCCACCCGCTGGTCCGTATCGACACCGGCCTGGTCCGCGGCCGCTGGCGCCCCACCACGGGCGACCACGGGCGCCCCCGATCCGCCGCGTTCCTCGGCATCCCCTTCGCCGAACCACCGATCGGCGAGCGGCGCTTCGCCGCGCCGGTCCCGAAGGCGCCGTGGGACGGAGTCCTGGACGCCGCCGAGTACGGAGCCACCGCGCAGCGAGCCACCGACGGGATCGTGCTGATCCCGGAACCCTCGATTCCCGGGGACTCGACCCTCAACGTCAACGTCTTCACCCCCGACCCGACTCCCGCTGACGGCGGAGGGCTGCCGGTGATGGTGTGGATTCACGGCGGCGGCTTCTTCGCCGGCTCGCCGGCCAGCCCGTGGTACGACGGCCGCAACTTCAACCGCGACGGCATCGTGACCGTGACCATCTCCTACCGTCTCGGTTTCGACGGCTTCGGCTGGATCGACGGGGCGCCGTCCAACCGCGGCGTCCGCGATTGGCTGCTCGCCCTCGAGTGGGTGCAGCGCAACATCGCCGCCTTCGGTGGCGACCCCTCCCGAGTCACGATCGCCGGACAGTCGGCCGGCGGCGGCGCGGTCCTGACGCTGCTCGGGATGGAAGCGGCGCAACACCTCTTCCACGGGGCGTACGCGATGTCCGGCTTCATCGCCGAAGGCACGTCGGCCGACGCCGAACAGTTCGCTCGTGCGATGGCCGAGCGCGCCACCGTCGCCCCCACCGTGTCGGGCTGGCGATCGCTGTCCGAACAACAGATCCTCGAGCTGCAGAAGAAGGCGACGTCGATCAACCTCGGCATGATCCGCAACGCACTGAGCGGGCGGATGGCGGTGAGCCCGGTGATCGACGGCGACCTGATCCTGCGTCCCAGCACCGAGTCGTTCCGTCTCGGTGTCGGCGCCGGCAAAAGCCTCGTCTTCGGCACCGCCGACGACGAGTTCGCGCTGCTGACCACCGGCCGGGTCGCGACGAACGTGCTTCGGCTGGTTCCCACGCGCCTGCTGCTGCGCCTTCTCGGCGTACCGAAGGGCGCCCGACTGCGCTACCTGGATGCCAATCGGGACGTGGCGGCCAAGGGCAAGGGACGCCTCGCCGGACGACTGATCTCCGACAAGATGTTCCGAGCGGCGGTACCGACGATCGTGGCGGCGCGAGGTGCGGCGCCCACGTGGACCTTCCGCTTCTCTTGGCCCTCAGGCAAATTCGGCTTCGCCGGCCACTGCATCGATGTGCCGTTCTTCTTCGATGTGCTCGACGGCCCGTCGCTCGAGCCCCTCACCGGCGCCGATCCCCCGCAGGCGCTGGCCGATCGGGTGCACTCGGCGGCCGCAGCCTTCATCGTCGACGGCGACCCGGGGTGGCCGCGCGATGCGGCGCCCTCGCATCTCTCCCGCGTCTACGACCTGCCCGTCCGCGAGGAACCCGACGCGTACGCGTCTGTCCGGCCACTGCTCCCCTGACGCGAAGGACGCCGCCATGCCCCACTCCACCCGCCGGCTGATCGAAGAACTCACCGTCGAGGAGAAGGCCTCGATCACCAGCGGGGCCGACTTCTGGCACACGAAAGCCATTGAGCGGGTGGGTGTTCCGTCGATCATGGTTACCGACGGCCCGCACGGACTGCGCAAGCAGGCCGGCGCCGGAGACCACCTCGGCCTCAACGACAGCGTGCCGGCCACCTGCTTCCCGCCCGCCGTGGGGCTGGGCAGCAGCTTCGATCCGGAGCTTGCCGAGCGCGTGGGGCGGGCCATCGGCACCGAGGCGGCGATCGAGGAGGTCGCCGTGGTGCTGGGCCCGGGCATCAACATCAAACGCTCGCCCCTGTGCGGGCGCAACTTCGAGTACTTCTCCGAAGATCCCGTCGTCGCCGGCGAGATGGGTCGGGCCGTGGTCGACGGGATCCAGTCGCGCGGCGTGGGCGCCTCGCTCAAGCACTTCGCCGTGAACAATCAGGAGACGGACCGGATGCGGGTGTCGGCCGACGTCGACCCGCGCCCGCTCCACGAGATCTATCTGCGGGCCTTCGCCCACGTGGTCACGCGGTCGCAGCCGTGGACGGTGATGTGCTCGTACAACCGGATCAACGGCGTCTACGCCTCCGAGGATCCGTGGCTGCTCACCGACCTGCTGCGCACCGCCTGGGGATTCGAGGGCCTGGTGGTCTCGGACTGGGGCGCGGTGAACGATCGCGTGGCCGCGCTGGCCGCCGGGCTCGACCTGGAGATGCCCGGCAGCGGTGGGGCCACCGATGCCCAGATCGCCGCGGCCGTCGCCGACGGCACCCTGGAGCCGGCGGTGCTCGACGTCGCCGCCGTGCGGAACCTCGACCTGGTGGCCAAGTCGCAGCAGCGCCCGCCCGTCGAGGGGCCGTTGGACGTCGACGCCCACCATGCCCTGGCCCGCGAGGCGGCCGGCCGCAGCATCGTCCTGCTCAAGAACGACGCCGACCTCCTCCCGCTCTCCCCCGCAGCCTCGATTGCCGTGATCGGCGAGTTCGCCCGCACGCCGCGGTTCCAGGGCGGCGGGTCCTCGCACATCAAACCCACCCGGATCGACACCGCGCTCGACGAGTTCGTCGCGCAACTCGGCGACCGGGTGCGCTTCGCCGCCGGCTTCACCTTCGACGGATCCGACACCGCGACGCTGCGCGAGGACGCGGTCGCGCTGGCCGGCGAGCAGGACGTCGTGGTGCTCTTCCTCGGGTTGCCCGCAGCGGAGGAATCCGAAGGCTTCGACCGCACGCACCTGAATCTGCCTGCGGCACAACTGGATCTGCTCGACGGCATCCTCGCGGTGAACCCGAACGTGGTGGTGGTGCTGTCCAACGGCGCGGTGGTGACCCTCCCGTTCGCCGATCGCGTCCCGGCGATCGTGGAGGCCTGGCTCCTCGGCCAGGCCGGCGGCAGCGCCACCGTGGACGTGCTCACCGGCGCGGTGAATCCGTCCGCGCGGCTCACCGAGACGATCCCGCTGCGACTGGAGGACACCCCGGCCTTCGGCAGCTTCCCGGGAGCACTGGGACATGTCCGGTACGGCGAGGGCATCTACGTCGGCTACCGCTGGTACGACACTCGCCGGATGGCCGTCGCCTACCCCTTCGGCCATGGGCTCTCCTACACCCGGTTCTCCTATGGTCCCGTGACCGCGCACATCGACGACGCCGGCGACATGCGGATCTCGGTCCCGGTGACGAACGTCGGCCCACGCGACGGCCGGGAGGTAGTGCAGGTCTACCTCAGGCACGACTCCTCGATCGTCGACCGCGCCCCCAGGGAACTGAAATCCTTTGCCTCAGTGGAGATTCCAGCGGGTCAAACGCGCGACGTGCCGCTGACCATCCGCCGCGACGACCTCGCCTACTGGGATGTCCGAGCCGACCGCTTCGTCGTCGAGGGCGGCACCTACCGGATCGACATCGGATCGTCGAGCCGCGATCTGCCGCAGACCACGACCGTCGACGTCGCCGGTGACCCACTGCACCTGCCATTGACCATGGACTCCTCGGTCGGCGAGGTGATGGCGCACCCGGTCGCTGGCGCGATCGTCGCCGAACAGCTGGCGGCCATGGGGCCGGGCGCGGCGGGCTTCCTGGAGGATCCGATGATCGCGCAGATCCTGGGATCGTTCCCGATCGGACGGCTCCCCTCCTTCCCCGGCATCGAGATCGAGGCCGACCAGATCCGCGCACTGATCCGGGCGGCCGACGATTCTTAGCGCCAGCCATACTGGCCGCATGAACCAGTCCTTCGACGACCTGCTCGCGTCGCGGTACAGCTGCCGCGCCTACCGCGACGAGCAGGTGCCCACCGCCACCATCGAGTCGATCCTCACCACCGCCCAGCGCACCGCGTCCTGGTGCAACAGCCAGTCGTGGAAGGTGGCCGTGACCACCGGCGCGGGCACCGAACGACTCCGGGCTGCGATGTACGAGGCGGCCTCCACCGGTCACACCGATCGCGCCGACATCGACTTCCCGCGAGAGTACCGCAACGAGCACCGCGACCGACGCCGCGCCTCCGGCTTCCAGCTCTACGACGCCGTCGGCATCGCGCGCGACGACCACGCCCGAAGGCAGAGCCAGATGCTGGAGAACTTCCGATTCTTCGGGGCCCCGCACGTGGCGATCATCCACTCCGACGAAGCCCTCGGCGCCTACGGCGCGGTCGACTGCGGCGGATACGTGGCCAACTTCCTGACCGCCGCCGCCACCGAGGGCGTCGCGACCATCGCGCAGGCGGCGCTCGCGCTCTACCCCGGGGTGCTGCGCCGCGAACTGGGTCTGAGCGAGGACCGCACCATCGTGTGCGGCATCTCCTTCGGCTACCCCGACCACGAGCATCCGATCAACGGCTACCGCACCGACCGTGCCCCGCTGACCGAAGTGGTCGACTGGGTGACGAGCTGAGCGGCCCGGTGGGCCCGGGGTGATCGGCGTTAAGCTCGACGGCGTGAGCGTGCGCGTAGGCATCATCGTCACCGGAACCGAAGTCCTCCACGGCCAGATCACCGATCAGAACGGGCCGTGGGTGGCCGCCCGCCTGCTGGAGGCCGGGCTCGAGGTGGCGCACGTGACCGTCTGCGGCGACCGCCCCGACGACATGGCCGCCCAACTGCGCTTCCTCACCGAGGAGGGCGTCGACCTGATCGTCACCACCGGGGGCCTCGGGCCGACCGCCGACGACCTCACCGTGCCCACCGTGGCCGACTTCTGCGGCCGAGCGCTGGTTCTCGACCGTGCGCTCGAAGCCGACATCACCGCGATCATTCGGAACTGGCGACGCTTCGCCGACGACCACGAGCTCTCCCCCGCCCTGACCGCTGCCATCGCCAAACAGGCCCTGGTGCCGGTCGGCGCCACCCCGATTCCGCCGACCGGCACCGCGCCCGGCGTCGCGATACCGGCCGACCAGCACCGCCCCGCCATCCTGATCCTGCCCGGCCCTCCGCGCGAGCTGCAGGCGATGTGGCCGTCGGCCGTCACCGTACCGGCGATCGCCGCCGTCCTGGCCCGCGGCGACGACGTGCAGCATCGCACGATCCGCGCCTACGGCCTGTCCGAGGCCGACCTCGCCCGCACCCTGCGGCGCGCGGAAGCGGATCTGCCCGACTTCGCCGCGCTCGAGGTGACGACCTGCATGCGGGTCGGCGAGATCGAGATCGACACCCGCTATCCGAGCTCTGCCGACCCCGCCTACGAGGCGCTCGTCGCACTGTTGCAGCGCGAGCATGCCGACCAGATCTTCTCCGTCGACGGCGCCCGCCTCGACGACGTGCTGGCCGCGGCCCTGTCGGATCGGACCATCGCGACGGCCGAATCGTGCACCGGTGGCCTGGTGGCCGCCCGCCTCACCGACCGCCCCGGCTCCTCCGCGTTCATGCTCGGCGGCGTCGTCTCCTACTCCAACGAGGTCAAGACCGACGTGCTGGGCGTGCCCGCCGAACTGATCGAGCGCCTCGGCGCGGTCAGTGAGCCGGTGGCCGCGGCGATGGCCGAGGGCGCCCGCGCGACCACCGGCGCCGACATCGCCGTCTCCACCACCGGCATCGCCGGACCCGGCGGCGCCGTCCCCGGCAAACCGGTGGGCACCGTCTGCTTCGGCTTGGCGATCGACGGACGGCCCACCCGGACCGTGACTCGCACCTTTCCCGGCGACCGCACCATGGTGCGCACCCTGTCCACCACCTTCGCACTCCACCTGGTCCTCGGCGCACTTACCGGAAAGCGCGCCGAGTAAGCGCTCGGCCCGCTACGGTGTGGGCGGGTCGTCCTCCCCATCCCCACACGTCGACGGCCACGAGGAGAGGAACACCGTGTCGGAGAAGATCACTGCTCTGGACCTACCCGCCCAGGAACTGAGCGAATCCACCCAGCGCTATTTCCAGGTGTGCCGGGAGAAGCTCGGAATGGTGCCGAACGTCCTGCAGGCGTACACCTTCGACGAAGCCAAACTCGCCGCCTTCACCGGCATGTACAACGACCTCATGCTCGGCGATTCCGGACTGTCCAAACTCGAACGGGAAATGATCGGCGTCGTGGTGTCGTCGATCAACAAGTGCTATTACTGCCTCACCGCACACGGCGCCGCCGTGCGTACCCTTTCCGGCAATCCCGAACTCGGCGAGCAATTGGTGATGAACTTCCGCGTCGCCGATCTCGACGACCGCCAGCGTGCAATGCTCGAGTTCTCCGAGAAGCTCACCGAAAGCCCGGCCAAGATGGAGGAATCGGACCGCCAGAGCCTGCGCGAGGTGGGTTTCACCGACCGGGACATCTGGGACATCGCCTCCACCGCGGCCTTCTACAACATGACCAATCGGGTGGCCAGCGCCGTGGACATGCGGCCGAACGCCGAGTACTCCAGCCAGGCCCGATAGTCGGTCACGCGCCCTCGCCGCTCGCCCGGATCCGGGCGAGCGAGCGCAACGGCACCCACACCCACAGCCAGGCCAGGAGCAGGCCCAGGCCACCAGCAGCCAGGCCCGCACCCCACGCCGAGTCGGTCGTCGCCAGCACCACGATCGCCGCGGACCCCGCCAGCGCCAGCGCCAGGCACAGCAGTCCCACCACGGCCTCACGGTGGGTGGTGACCACGATGGTCCGCATCTCGTGCCGCCGGAAGAGCACGCGGTGCATGGCGATCGGCGCCAGCAGGAAGGCCACCGCAGCGACCGCGAACGCCACGGTGAACAGGTACACCACCACCTCGGGACCGTCGAGCACGTCGAAATGCGATTGGAACGGCACGATCAGCAGGAAACCGGCGAGAACCTGCACACCGGTCTGCAGCACGCGCAACTCCTGCACCAGTACCGACCAGTCGCGATCGAGGCGCTGCGCCACCGTCTCGCCGTCGCGAACCTCCCGATCCCAGCGCTGCTCGCTGTCGTCGGACGGGTCCGGCAGGTGCCAGAGGGCACGGAACACCGAGCTCATCGCTCACCTCCGATCGCACCGCGGGGCACCGGCGCTGACAGGTCCACCCTAAACACGGCCCGGCCCGGCAGGCCGTCCGAACGACTGAACTCCCCGACCGGTTCGCCCGCGCTGTCACCGGTACCGGCTATCTTGACCATCGATTCGATGGCGAGCACGGAGGAAGCAGTGGCGGCACAGCCCGGTTGGTACGAGGATCCTTGGCGGCAAGCACCGCTGCGTTGGTATGACGGCACCGAGTGGACGGCCACATTGAGCTACCAGTCCGGCTGGTATCCGGATCCGTGGCGGGAGGCCGAGAAGCGATGGTTCGACGGCCGGCAGTGGACGGGCCACAAGCACGACGCCGCGGCCCCGACCTCACCCTCCACGAGCGGGCGTCTGGCTCCACTGCTCGAGTCGGCTCCGGCGATCGTGGTGATCGACGTCGAGACCACGGGATTGAGTCGGGCGGACCGGATCGTCGAGATCGCGATGATCACCCTGGACTCCCAGGGCACCGTCGTCGACGAATTCACCACGATGGTCAACCCGCACCGTGACGTCGGCGCCACGTGGATCCACGGCCTGACGGCAACGATGCTGGCGGACGCCCCCTCGTTCTCCGAGATCGCCGCGGCCGTGGCCAGCCGGATGGACGGCGCGATCATCGCCGCACACAACGCCCCGTTCGACACCCGGATGCTCGACGCTGAGCTCTCCCGCAGCGGCATCGAGGTCGACTGGGGCCGGCACCTGGACACCCTGACGGTGACGCGCCACAAGCTCGCCGTCGCGTGCGGTATCCACGGCGTCGTGCTCGACGACGCCCACTGCGCCCTCAACGATGCGCGGGCCACCGCCGAACTGCTCGTGCGGGTCTCCGCGGACTTCACCGGCCCGGGTCGGCCCACCCGCACCGGGGTACGCGCCCCGTCCTCGGTGCGCACCAGCACCCGCGCCCACGGCCAGAGCGTGCACGTGACCCCGCCCTACCTGGTCGAATTGGCGGGCAACTCCCACCCCGAACCCGATGTCGCGCCGTATTCGATGCTCCTGGCGCAGGCCCTGGCCGACTTGGTTCTCACCGAGCACGAACGCGCCGAACTGGCCGACCTCGCCGCACAGTTCGGCCTGTCCCCCGCCGACGTCGACCGCGCCCACCGAGGCTTCCTGCACGACCTCCTCGAGGCCGCCCTGGACGACGGCGTCATCACCGACGAGGAACTCGACCGCTTGCTGCGCGTGGCCGCCCTCCTGGATCTGCCACCGGAGACAGTCACCGCGCGCACCAATCCGTACCGATTCACCGAGCACGAACTGCCGCTGACCGCCGGGCTTCAGGTGTGCTTCACCGGTGAAGTGACCGACGCGCGCGGAACCTCGGTCGATCGCGACGCGCTGCACACACTCGCCGCCGCAGCGGGATTGGCGCCGGTGGAGTCGGTGACCAAGAAGAACTGCGACCTGTTGGTCGCCGCGGACTCCTCGTCGCTGTCCGGTAAGGCCAAGGCCGCCCATCGCTACGGCACGCATATCGCCGACGCCGACGCCTTCCTCACCGCGCTGGAGCGCGGTGCCGCACTCACCGTGCGGAGCATGCAGCCGAGCGGTGTCGCCTGCGTCTGCGAGCAGTGCGGCGCCTCCTGGTCGGCCGCCCGTCGAGCCAAGACCTGCCGGACTTGTCGTCCGGGGGCGAAACGGGTCCCGGCCGGCGTCTGAGACCCGGCGAGCCGAGCGCGCAGCCACTAGGGTTGTCTCCATGCGCGCAGTGATGATGTACGGACCCGGCGATGTGCGGATCGACGACGTGGACCCGCCCACCCTGACCCGGCCCACCGACGCGATCATCCGCGTCACCGACACCTGCATCTGCGGTTCGGATCTCTGGCCCTACCGCGGCTTCAACACGGGTTCGACGCCGGCACGCATGGGGCACGAGTATCTCGGCGTCGTCGAGCAGGTCGGCGACGCCGTGACCGACGTCGCGGTGGGCGACCACGTGGTCGGCTCGTTCGTCGCCTCCGACAACACCTGCGAGATCTGCCAGGCCGGCTACCAGTCGCGCTGCCGACACCAGGTGATGATGGGCGGCATCGGCACGCAGGCCGAGCAAGCGTTGATCCCGTGGGCCGACGGCACCCTCGTGAAGATCCCCGCGGAGCGCACGCCCGCGCAGAACGCCAGCCTCCTGGCCGCCTCCGATGTGCTCGGCACCGGCTGGTTCGCGGCCGTCGCCGCCGAGGCCGGACCCGGCAAGACCGTCGCCGTGGTCGGCGACGGCGCGGTGGGCCTGCTCGGCGTGCTGGCCGCCCGCGAGCTGGGCGCCGAACGCATCATCGCCATGTCCCGGCACGCGGACCGGCAGGAGCTGGCGCGTCGCTTCGGCGCCACCGACGTGGTGGCCGAACGCGGCGCCGAGGGCGTCGCCCGGGTCAAGGAGATGACCGGAGGCTACGGCGCCCATTCGGTCATCGAGGCCGTGGGCACCGACGAAGCCATGCAGCAGGCGATCGACTCCACCCGCCCCGGCGGGCACATCGGCTTCGTCGGCGTCTCGCACGACGTCCACCTCGACGGTGCGAAGCTCTTCGGGGCCACCGTGCACCTGCACGGCGGCCCGGCGCCGGTGCGCCGCTTCCTGCCCCAGCTGGTCGAATCGATCATGCAAGACGAGATCGATCCGGGCATCGTCTTCGACCTGGCGCTCCCGCTCGACGAGGCCGCCGAGGGGTACCGGGCGATGGATCAGCGCACCGCCACCAAAGTGCGCCTGACTTTCTGAGAAATGAGGCAAGTGAATCATTTCCATGTACGCCTATCCTCACACCGATAAGCGTCCCGAATTGCTAGTGACCCACACATTCAATCGGTTTCACGTAGGATAGTCGCCGCGGGCCATTTTCGGCTCTGGCCCCTTTTCACTCGTTATCGAGTCGAGCCTGGGAGGCGATTTCCATGAACGATCGTCCTATTACCACCACCGATTCCGGCGCACCGGCGGGCAGCGATGAGAATTCGCTCACCGTCGGCCCCGACGGCCCCATCGTGCTGCACGATCACTATCTGATCGAGCAGATGGCGCAGTTCAACCGTGAACGTATCCCCGAACGCCAGCCGCACGCCAAGGGCAGCGGCGCCTTCGGCACCTTCGAGACCACCCACGACGTCTCCGCCTACACCTGCGCGAGCCTGTTCCAGCCCGGCGTGAAGACCGAGATGATGGCCCGCTTCTCCTCCGTCGCCGGTGAGCGCGGCAGCCCCGACACCTGGCGCGACCCCCGCGGTTTCGCGCTCAAGTTCTACACCGAGGAAGGCGTGTACGACATGGTCGGCAACAACACGCCGGTCTTCTTCCTCCGCGATCCGCTCAAGTTCCAGCACTTCATCCGTTCGCAGAAGCGCCGGGCCGACAACAATCTGCGCGACCACGACATGCAGTGGGACTTCTGGACGCTGACGCCGGAGAGCGCCCACCAGGTCACCTGGCTGATGGGCGATCGCGGCACCCCGTCCACGTGGCGTCACATGAACGGCTACAGCTCGCACACCTACCTGTGGGTCAACGCCGAGGGCGTCAAACACTGGGTCAAGTACCACTTCAAGACCGATCAGGGCGTGCAGAACCTCACCGGCGAAGAAGCCGACCGGTTCACCATGACCGACCCGGACCACTACACCCGGGACCTGTTCGAGTCGATCGCCGGCGGCGATCATCCGAGTTGGACGCTGCACGTGCAGCTGATGCCCTTCGACGACGCGAAGACCTACCGCTTCAACCCGTTCGATCTGACCAAGGTGTGGCCGCACGCGGACTATCCGCTGGTCGAGGTGGGCACGATGACCCTGCACACCAACCCGACCGATCACCATGCGCAGATCGAGCAGGCGGCGTTCGCGCCGAGCAACGTGGTCCCGGGCATCGGCTTCAGCCCGGACAAGATGCTGCTCGGCCGCGTCTTCTCCTACCCGGACGCGCATCGCGCCCGGATCGGCGCCAACTACCAGCAGCTCCCGGTGAACCGTCCGCGCAACCCGGTGCACAGCTACTCCAAGGACGGTGCGATGCGCATCGACCTGACGAGCGACCCCGTGTACGCGCCCAACTCCAAGGGCGGCCCGGCCGCGACCTATGCCGGACAGCCGGAACCGCAGTGGGAGACCGACGGCGCCATGGTCCGTGCGGCCTACACGCTGCGCGCCGAGGACGACGACTGGGGCCAGGCCGGAACCCTGGTGCGCGACGTCCTCAACGACGACGAACGCGAGCGCCTGGTCTCCAACATCGCCGGCCACCTGCTGGCCGGGGTGAGCGAGCCGGTGCTCGCCCGCGCGTTCGAGTACTGGAAGAACGTCGACGCGGACCTGGGTGCCCGCGTCGAGGCCGCGGTGCGCGCCGGCTGACGACGCCGGCAGCGTCGAAGAGTGCTGAAAAGCGAGGGGTCGCGGGCAATATGCCCGCGGACCCCCNGCCACGCGCACTCCCGGTCACCGCTCCCGACAGGATGTCGGCGGTCATCTCGACGACAAGGTCGTCGGCCAGGTCCCACGGGCCGAAGCCCGCCGCCGGATTCGAATGGCCGGCGTCACCGAGATCGACGAGTCTGCTCCCCCACACCTCCGCCAGACCGGCGGAGGTGCGGTAGCGGGCCAGCGGATCGGTGCGGCTGGCCGCCAGCACCGACGGGAACGGCAACCGGCGACGGGAGATCGGCAGCCAACCCGCGGCCGCCAACTCGGCGGGCCGCGGATGCGGCTGCGGCCAATCCACGTCGAGCAGGCGAAGGAGTTGACGAACAGCACCTTCTCGCCGGCCTCCGGATGCGTGCGGACCACCGGATGCTCGGCAACGGGGTACCGCTGGTGCAGCTGCGCGCGCTGGTCGGCGCGAGGAAGCCGATATCCGCAGCGCCCTGGCACTGCTGGCCCGCCACGACCGGATGTACAACGAGTCGCTGCGCACCCTGGTGACGGTGAACGACGGCATCGCCACCGTCCGCGTCGAGCTCGACGTCGGCCATCCCGTCGCCGAGCGCCAGTCCACCGACCTCGCCGTGGGCGTCCTGTACTCGCTGATCCGAGAGTTGGCCGGCCATAGCTGGCGCCCGCTGTCGGTCTGCTTCGCCCATCCCCCGCCCGAGGACGACACCACCGCGACTTCAACGGCCTCACCCTCGTCGAGGCCGATCTGGATCGCCCCGTGAGCCATTCCGACCCGCAACTGCGCGAGTACAGCCGCCGGATCCTCGACGACCTGGACGCGGGCACCGCGCCGCCGGCGACGGTGCGGACGCGGCAGCTCGTGGAGATGCTGCTGCCGACGGGGCGCTGCTCGGTGGACCAGGTGGCCTCCAGCCTCGGTGTGGACCGCCGCACCGTGCACCGTCGTCTCACCGCCGAGGGCACCACGTTCTCCGCGGTCGTCGACGACACCCGGGCGGCGCTGGCCGACCATCTGGTGGCCGGCCAACGCCACTCGTTCACCGACGTCGGCGCCATGCTCGGCTTCTCCAGCCCCTCCAACTTCGCCCGCTGGTTCCGGCGCCGCTTCGGTTGCACGCCGCGCGAGTGGCGCAGCACCCGGGCTTCGCGAACAACGGAATCTACCCAAGGCGCGGAACTACCCTGAGGGAGAGGAAGGGAGACCCGATGAGGTTCGGCGACGATTGGCAAGCACGATTGATCCGACTCCCCGGCCCGGACGGGGTTCTTCGACTCACCGTGACCGGCACCCTGCATTTCGACGGCACGCCCGTGAGCGTGAACATCGCCCCCGATCGCGAGGGGTTCGACGAACAACTGCTGTATCTGAATCTGACCGCGTCCGACGACCCCGTTCCCGACGGCGGAGCCCGGTCCACGGCGGTGCAGTGGCAGTCCGATGTGGGAATCGAGTACTCGCGGGTGTGCGTGCGCCTCCCGGGCGCGGGTGCGGGTGCGCCGGAACTGACACTTCCGGTCGATCCCCTTCACTGACGGCCGCCGGTCACGCTAGATTCAGATAACAGGCGTTTCCAGACCGGTATCCGCAGGAGCATTCGCACATGTCGCAGCCCATTCCCCGCCGCCACCCGAGTTCCCCGCGCCCGGTTCCCGCCGGCGTCGCCGCGATCGGCGGCCTCCTCGGGGTCCGCGGACCCGATGCGGAACGCTTCACCCGGTTGGGTCGGCTCCTGATGGTCGGCGATCCCCTGATGGACGACTTCGTCGCCTGGATGAGCACGCAGGAGTCGTCGTCGATCCGCCCACTCTTCGAGCGGGCGCTGGCCCACGGCATCGACGCCGTGGACGCGCCGCCGGCGCCGCTGCGAACCCTGTTCGAGACCCTGGAGACCGTGCCCGACTGGGTCGACGCCGAGCAGCTCGCGAAGGCCGCGGCCACCATGCGCGCCGCCGGCGCCGACGGGCTCACCATCGCCCGCGATGTGGCCCTGCTCGGCGGCTATCAGTTCGCCGGCTTCAACCAGACCCTGCTGCGGACCGGAGCCTTGGAGAAGGGCTCCAACGCCCGGTTCGCCGAGACCTCGCAGTGGGCGATGGACGTGATCGCCCCGGGCGGGCTGGACCGACACGGGCCGGGCTATCGATCGACGATCCGTGTCCGGTTCATCCACTCGTTGGTGCGGCGCCACGTGGCCGCACTCCCGGACTGGGACGAACGGGAGTGGGGACTGCCCATCAATCAGACGGACATGGCCGCCACCCTGGTCGGCGCGCTCGTGGCACCGAACCTCGGCGGCCTCGGCATGGGCATCGTGAATCGGCCCAGCGAGTACCAGGCCATCGCCGCGCTGACCCGCTATGTGGGCTGGCTGATCGGCGTGCAGGAGGATCTGCTGCCCACCGACTTCCGGAGCGCCGTCGCCCTGCTGATGCACACCTCGGCGGCACTCGCCACCCCGGACGAAACGAGTCGACGCCTCGCCCGGCCGATGGCCGACGATCCCCTGCAGTGGCAGTACGGCACCCTCACCCCGCTGCGCAGACACCTGGCCCGCTCCCAGCACCTCTCGGTGAGCACCGCATTCCTGGGGCCGAAGGCGATGGCCACCCTGGGCCTGCCCACGCGCACGCCGCCCTGGTATCCGGTCCTCGCGCTGCCGGGCAATCTGCTGCGCTCGGGTATCGCGTTGCTGCCCGGCGGCCGGGAGTGGACCGCCGAACGCGGCGACCGCTCGGCGCGGGCCTTGATGCGGACGATGACCGCGACCCCGGCCACCCTCGGCGCCACCACCACCGTCGCCGAACACGTCGCCTGAGCCACCGCTACCGCACCCATCGCGGCAACGCCCGCACCAGCGTGACCATCGCGAGCAACTCCACCAGGGTCTGCAGCAGCACCACGGCCGACCGCTCCGCGCGCCGCCCACGTCTGCACCGCCCAGGCGAGGAGCAACGGGACCACGATCAGCGTGCCGAAGGCCTCGAGGAAGGGCCACGGATCCACCACTGCCGCCAGCTCCGCGCCCAGGAACATCCACAGATAGAGCGGGAGGGTGAGCATCTGCAGAACCAACAGCAGCGGAGTCGCCGCGAGCAGCCGCCGGCTGTCCCCGCCGGCCAACCCGGCGAAGACGATCACACCGCGCCAGCGCACGTGCGCCGAAGAGTGGACACAACTCCACGAGTGTAGGACGCCTCACCGGAGGCGCCGCGGAGGTCCGGATCACACCTCCGGTCGGGGCCGGGTTAGGGTCAGCGAATGCTGACTGATTCGTTCCGGCTCGACGACCGAGTCGCCATCGTGACGGGTGCCGGCCGCGGCCTGGGCGCCGCCATCGCCGAGGGTCTGGCTCAGGCCGGAGCCGACGTGGTGATCTCCGCGCGCACCGCCGACGACCTGGCGACCGTGCGCGCCGCCGTCGAAGCCGCCGGGCGTCGTGCCCTCGCGGTCCCGTTGAACCTCGCCTCCGACGATCCCGCCGCCCTGGTGCAGGCCGCGATCGACGAGTTCGGCCGCCTCGACATCGTGGTGAACAACGTCGGCGGCGCCATGCCGAAGCCGTTCTTGGACACCAGCGTTCGGGAACTGGTCGGTTCGTTCTCCTTCAACGTCGGCACCGCGCACGGCCTCCTGCTGGCGGCGGTCCCACACCTGCTGCACAGCGACGGCGCGTCGATCATCAACATCACCTCGTCGATCGGTCGCCTCGCCGATCGCGGCTACCTGACTTACGGCACTGTCAAGGCCGCGCTCACCCACTACACCGAGCTCGCCGCCCAGGACCTGAGCCCCAAGATCCGCGTCAACGGCATCGCACCGGGCGCGATCCACACCTCGGCGCTGGACATCGTCGCCGCCAACGACGCGCTGCGCGAACCGATCGAGGCCGCCACCCCGCTGCGGCGCCTCGGACGGCCCGAGGACATCGCCGCCGCTGCGGTGTATCTGGCCAGCCCGGCCGCCGCCTATGTCACCGGCACCATCGTGGAGGTGGACGGCGGCCTCACCTCGCCCAACTTCTCGCTGCCGATCCCCGACCTGCACTGACAAGGAGCCGTCCCATGACCATCGCCGACGATCGCCGCGAGATCGAGCAACTCAAGTACCGCTATCTGCGCGCCGTGGACACCCGCGACTGGGTGGCGTTCGCCGACACGGTGACCGACGACGTCCAGGCCGCCTACGGCTCCAAGGTCGGCGGCAAGGCGCTCACCTTCACCGGCCGCACCGCGCTGATCGACTACCTGAGCGGCGCCATGCCTCCGACCATGGCCACCGAGCATCGGGTGGACCACCCGATGATCGAGGTCGACGGCGACGTGGCCACCGGAACCTGGTACCTGCAGGACCGCGTGATGCTGCCCGAGTACGACGTGCTGATCATCGGCGCCGCCTTCTACTCCGACACCTACCGCCGCACCGCCGAGGGTTGGCGTATCTCGGCGACCGGATACGAGCGCACCTTCGAGGCCACCGGCACCCTCAGCGGCGCCGGGCTGACGGTGAAAATCGGTCCGGCGGTGCTCGGCGCGGCCACCGAGTAGCCCGGCGAGACCCCCGCGAGGGGTCGTGTCAGGATGGATTCATGTGCTTCAGTGCGACTGCCAGCTTTGTCGGTGCCGGTGTCATCGGAGCGGCCGGCGTGGCGACGTTGGCCTTGGTGCGTGACAAGCGCCAGCTTCCGTTCGCCGCCCTCCCACTCCTGTTCGCCATCCATCAGGCGTTGGAGGGGTGGACCTGGCTCGAGCTGAACGGCTCCGACGATGCGGCCCTGTCCGGTCCCGGGGTGCACATGTGGGTGATGTTCGCCTGGGCGATCCTGCCCATCTTCATCCCGTGGTCGGTGCGGTTGATGGAACCGGACCCCCGGCGACGGCGCTGGTTGGTGGCACCGCTGGTGGTGGGCGGCGTGCTGGCCGTCTACATGGCCTACCTGGCCGTGCAGCCGGGGATCGAGGTCAAGGTGATCGACAGCAACCTCGACTACCTCCTCGGGGTGCCGTTCAGCGCCGCGCTGCTGGCGGTGCCGTACGTGTTCGCGACGTGCTTCTCCCCGATGATGAGTTCGTTCCGCTGGGTCATCGCGCTCGGTGTGGGCAATCTGATCGCGATGAGTATCGCCGCGATCATCAAGGCCGCCGACTACTCGTCGATCTGGTGCACGCTGGCCGCCATCCTGAGCCTCATCGTCTTCGGCCACTTCGTCAACGAGGCCCGCGGCCACAAGTCCGAGCCCAAGACCCCGACGCCGGATCCGCTCCCCGTCTAACCCACGTACGCGGCCAGGTGCTCGCCGGTCACGGTGGACGGCTGCGCCACCAGGTCCGCGGGGGTACCGGTGAAGACCACCTTTCCGCCGTCCACGCCGGCACCCGGCCCGAGATCGATCAGCCAGTCCGCGTGCGCCATCACCGCTTGGTGGTGCTCGATGACGATCACCGACTTACCGGCGTCGACGAGCCGGTCGAGCATGGCGAGCAACTGATCGACGTCGGCCAGATGCAGACCCGTCGTCGGCTCGTCCAACACGTACACATCGGCCTTGTCGGCCATCGCGGTGGCCAGCTTGAGCCGCTGCCGCTCGCCACCGGACAGCGTCGTCAACGGCTGTCCCAGCGTGAGATAGCCCAGGCCCACATCGGCCAGCCGGTCCAGGATCTTGGCCGCGGCCGGGGTGCGTGCCTCGCCGGTGGAGAAGAACTCACGCGCCTGCGCCACCGGCAGCGCCAGCACCTCGGCGATGTTCAACGAGGCCGCGGTCCCCTCGCCGGGGTCGCCGCCGGCGAGGCGGTACTCCAGCACATCCGGCCGGAACCGCTGCCCGTCGCATTCATCGCAGGGTGCGGCCACGCCCGCCATCGTCACCAGGTCGGTGTAGATCACCCCGGCGCCCTTGCACACCGGGCAGGCGCCTTCGGAATTGGCGCTGAACAGCGCCGGCTTCACCCCGTTGGCCTTGGCGAAGGCCTTCCGGATGGGATCGAGCAGGCCGGTGTAGGTGGCCGGGTTGCTGCGGCGCGAACCGCGGATGGCGGTCTGGTCGATGGCGACCACCCCGTCGCCGCCGGACACCGACCCGTGGATCAGGGAGCTCTTACCCGACCCGGCCACACCGGTCACCGCGACCAGCACGCCGAGCGGGATGTCGACGTCGACGTCGTGCAGGTTGTTGGTGGCCGCGCCACGCACCTCCAGCACACCCGACGGCGTGCGCACCTGTGGCTTGAGCGCGGCGCGGTCGTGCAGATGTCGCCCGGTCACGGTGTCGGCGCGTTCGAGCCCGGCGACGTCGCCCTCGTAGCAGACCTCACCGCCGCCCGAGCCCGCTCCCGGGCCCAGATCCACCACGTGGTCGGCGATGGCGATCACCTCGGGCTTGTGCTCCACCACCAGGACGGTGTTCCCCTTGTCACGGAGCCGCAACAGCAGGTCGTTCATGCGCGAGATGTCGTGCGGGTGCAGCCCCACCGTGGGCTCGTCGAACACATAGGTCACGTCTGTCAGCGACGACCCGAGATGCCGAATCATCTTGACGCGCTGGCCTTCTCCGCCCGACAGAGTTCCCGTGGGCCGCTCCAGAGCCAGGTAACCCAGGCCGATCTCCACGAAGGAGTCCAGCGTGGCGCTCAGGGTCTCCACCAGTGGCGCCACGCCCGGGTCGGCCACGCCGCGGATCCACTCGGCCAGATCGGTGATCGGCATGGCCGCCACGTCGGCGATGCTCACGCCATCGATGGTCGAGGTGCGTGCCGGTTCGGCCAAGCGGGTGCCGCCGCACTCCGGGCACGCGCTCTGGGTGACGGCGCGTTCGATGAACGCACGGATGTGCGGCTGCACCGCGTCGATGTCCTTGCTGAGCATCGACTTCTGAATCCGCGGGATGAGGCCCTCGTAGGTCAGGTTGATGCCGTCGACCTTGATCTTGGTGGGCTCCTTGTGCAGCAGGTCGTCGAGCTCGCCGGCGGTGAAGTCCTTGATCGGCTTGTCCGGGTCGAAGAAGCCCGCACCGGCGAAGATCCGGCCGTACCAGCCGTCGGCACTGTAGCCGGGAATGGTCAGGGCACCCTCGTTCAACGACTTGGTGTCGTCGTAGAGAGCGGTCCGATCCATGTCGGCCACCGTCCCCATGCCCTCGCAGCGCGGGCACATGCCACCGGTCCGGGTGAAGGTGGTCTTCTCGGCCTTCTTGTTGCCCACTTTGAGGGCGCCGCTGCCGGTCACCGACGGCACGTTGAACGAGTAGGCGTTGGGGCCGCCGATGTGCGGGCTCGCCAGGCGACTGAACAGGATGCGCAGCATCGCGTGCGCGTCGGTGATCGTGCCCACCGTCGACCGCGGGTTCCCGCCGATGCGTTCCTGGTCCACCAGGATCGCCGTGGTGATGCCGTCGAGAACGTCCACGTCGGGGCGCGCGAGGGTCGGCATGAAACCCTGCACGAAGGAGCTGTAGGTCTCGTTGATCAGGCGCTGACTCTCCGCGGCGACCGTCCCGAAGACCAACGAACTCTTCCCCGAACCGGAGAGTCCGGTGAAGACCGTGAGTCGACGTTTCGGCAGATCCACGTCGACGTTCTTCAGGTTGTTCACGCGTGCGCCGCGCACCGCGATGACGTCGTGACTGTCGGCCGGGATCGTCTCTACGTGCATGCGTGCCATTGTTCCGCATGGGACCGGGATACCTTAGGCACGTGATCCGACTCGCCGTTCAAATTCTGCTCGCGCTGGGCCGAGTCGGCGTCTCCGACCGTGCGATGACCCTGGCCGGCCAGGCCTTCACCTCCCTGCTGCCGGTACTGATCCTGATCACGTCCATCTCGGAGGACGGTCCGGTCGACCGCGCGATGAAGCGGATCGGCTCGCAGTGGCTCGAACTGGAGACCTCCGCGCCGCTCGTTGACGACGCGAGCAGCGCCACCTTCGGCATCCTGGGCGTGCTCATGGTCCTGATCGGGGCCACGTCGTTCACCCGGGCGCTCGACCGCATGTACGCCGAGGTGTGGAGCTTCCGGAAGCTCGGCCTCGCGGGCTGGTGGCGGTGGCCGTTGATCATCGGCACCCTCGTCGCCGGCATCACCATCGAAGTCTTCGCGGTGCGCAGCTGGCCGTTCGGGCCGGTTCGCGTGATCGAGACCGTACTGAGCTTCGTACTGTGGACGCTCGTCTGGAGCGCCATCACCCGGCTGCTCACCGCCGGTCGGGTCGATCGGCGCGCGGTGTTGATCACCGGTGTCGCCACGGGCCTGGCGGTGGCCCTGTTCTTCCTGGCCACCTCGCTCGGTTTCGGCGAGATCCTGGCCACCGCCGAACGCCGCTTCCACACCTTGGGCGTCGTGTTCTCGGTGATCGGCTGGCTCTTCGTCTACTCCGGGATCGTGGTGAGCACGGTGACCGTGGTGCACACGGTGCTCACCCGGGAACGGGCGCCGGCGGCGGCGACAACCGGATAGCGAGCGGCTACTCAGGGCCCGTTCTTGTCGGAGGTCGGGTCTATTCTGTTCTTAGAACACCAGAACGAGTTAAAGGTGTGCCGACTCGCTTGGGGAGGTGAGTAGCCATGGCACAGCGAACCGCATCCACGTGGCCCGACGCCGACCTAACCGGTTGCGGCCTTCCCACTCCCGGCACCGACCTGGCGAATCTGCCCACCTCACGCGTCGTCGACGCGATCGCTGCGACCAAGAACGGGCACTGCTTCCTGGACTGGCAGCTCTTTCAGTTCGCGCTGTCCATGCACTCCCGCGTCCGAGCCTCCACCAACAATGTGGCGGCGACCCAGAAGTCGATCCTGGATCTGGAAGCCCAGACCACGCTCGAGCTGCAGATGAGCCTGGAAAGCACCGAGTACGCCGCACGCGTCCTGCTCCTGGACGCGTTCGACGCGCGAGATCGGCTGCCGCGCGTATACGCGACCATGCGCCTGGGCCTGATCGACCGCGACCGCTTCCACCGCATCGCCCACGAAACCCGCATCGTCCTCGACGAAGCCATCATGGCCAAGATCGACGCCCTGATCGCCGCGGAAATCCTGGGCACCCAACACGGATACACCTGCATCTCAGTCACCAAGACCGGCGCAATGGCCCGCCGCCACGTCGCCGAGAACGACCCCGATGCCGTGCACCGCGAACGCGACGGCGCCAAAGACGGCCGCAGCCTCGGCCACCAGACCCTCGAAGCGGGCATGGCGCAACTGTTCCTCACCGCGACCGCCGAGGACGTCCGCCTCGCACGGCAGATGCTCGACGCGGTGATCGCCGGTCGCTGCCCCGCAGACCCCCGCACCAAAACCCAAGCCCGCTCTGACGCGGCGATCGCGCTGCTGCAGCGCAAACCGTTCACCTGCGAATGCGACAGCGACGGTTGCACCGCGCAGATCAGCGACGTGGAGCTCGATGCGCGGGCCGCGCGGATCGTCGTTCACGTGCTGTGCGACGCGACCACCCTGGAGGGCGGAGACAAGTGCGGCTACCTCGACGGCGACGGTCCGATCTCTGCCGAGCACGTCCGCGAGATCGCTGCCCGCGGTGATGCCGTGATTCACCAGCATCGCCTCGACGACCTGCTGGAACCCAACCCCGCGAGTGCCTACGGCGCGCAGGCGCGTCCCGAGGAGGCTGCGCTGCATCGACGAGCGCCCCGCTCCGAGACCCCGGACGAGCGCCGGGGCGATGACCCACGGCCCGAGCCCGGAAACGACGGACAACCGGCCGCCGTCATCGCCAAGACCTCGTTGCCGAGCGATCCGTACCGCCCGAATCTGCTCACCGACCTGATCGCCCGCTTCCTGTGGGGCACCTGCTCCATCCCCGGCTGCGAGCGAGCAGCCTTCTCGTGCGATCTCGACCACGTGGCCGAGTACGACAACGTCCGACCCGACCTCGGCGGGCCCACCTGCGTTTGCAACCTGCTTCCCAAGTGCCGCTATCACCATTTGGTGAAAACAAATCTGGAGGGCTTCGTCGACGACCTGTGGATCGACGAGGCGGGGCGCTATCACTCGAGCGTGACCACGCCGATGGGACAGACCGTAGAGGTGCTCGCCCCGAATCAGTGGCTGATCCCGCGCCTGGCCGACCTGCGCTGCAGCCACCAACTCGCCGGCCAGCACGCGACCGGAACCGCCAGCGGATCCGTCGAAGACGGCCCGCAACGCGCCCGCACCCGCACCGCGGCTAAGCACGCCCGGCGGCGTGCCGAGCGCAAGGCCAACCGCGAGCGTCGTCTCGCCGAGCGACCTCAGCGGATACCCGAGCCCGCCGCCACCGAGCCTGTCGACGACGCCTGCGACGAGCCGCCGTTCTGAGTGCGATCGGCCCGGCTCACCGCGCCCTAGTTGCCGGTCTTCACCATGGCCTCGGAGACCGCCTTGTCCACCTCGCCGCGACTCAACGGGTCGTTGTTGGCCGCATACCCGAGGGCGATGCTGCGCGGAGTGGTGTCGGCGACGAGGAGGGTGAAGTCGTCGGAGGTGATGGCGCCACGGGAGACCGGCACCTTGCCCTTGAGGATCAGCACCCGCATGTCGCTGCCCTCCGGATGATCCTCGCGCTGGTCATCGATCACCGCGGCCTTGGCGTTGGTATTGGTGTAGCCGGGCATGCTGGGCAGACACTCGACGAACTTGCGGGCGATCGCATTCAGGTCACCGGTGAAGCTGGCGGGCAGGGTGCCCACCAGCAACTGCGCCTGCCAGTTCTCCCCGGCCGGACGTGAGACCACGATTCCGTCGGAGGTCACCAGGAACGGCATCTGTCCGCCCTGGTCCGGGTTCCACCCGCGCGGCAGATCCTCGGCCGGAATGCGGATCGGGCCCGCGTCGAGATTCGGCGAGGTACTGCGCATGGTCGGCGCCCCGGCCACGCATTTTGTCGGAACACCGGAGACCACAGCCGGACCGCTCGGGGTACTGCTGCGCGGCGACGACGGGGCCGACGTCGAGCTCGTGGAGCTCTGCGCGACCTTCTTCTCGTCGTCGTCACCCCCTGTGAGCGTCAGTGCCAGGACCAGTCCCACCACCAGAATCATCGCGAGCAGCCCGACGCCCACGAGCATCGCGATCTTCCGGTTACGCGTGCCGTCGTCGGCCGGCGGCGGCGCCGCATAGCCCGCCGGATAGTCGGGTCCGCCCGGTCCGCCCCGTCCACCCGGAGATCCCAGCCCGCCGTAGGCCGGCGGCTGTCCGCCCGCGGCCGGATAGCCCGGCGCTCCGTACTGTCCGCCATAGGCGGGGGCACCGGCAGGCGGATAGATCGGGCCGGGCGCCTGCGGCGGTTGCTGTCCCCACTGCTGAGCCCCGATCCCCTGGCTCCCGATCGACTGCTGCGTGGGGGCCGACGGTCCGGTCGGCACCACCGTGGTGGGCGCGGCGGGCGGCTCGACGGGCGTCCCGGGGACAACGGTGGTCGGTTCGTTGACCGCGTCGACGATGGCTGTGCCCCCGTCACCGAGCAGTGCCGTGGCCAGTGCGGCGGCGAATTCGCCCGCCGAACCGTATCGCTCGGCGGCCGGTCGGCGCACTCGGCCGATCACCGCGTCGACCTCTTCGGGCAGTTCGGGCCGCATGGTCGTGACGCGCTGGCCGATGGACGCGCCACCGGTCAGCAGGAAGGTCGCCAGGTCGCCCAACGCCGCCTGGTCGGCGCGCTCGTCGGGGTCCTGCGGCGTCGGCACGCCGAATCCGCTCAGCCGATAGCGTCGACCGCCCGATTCTTCGACCACGATCAACTCCGAGGGCGCCACCTCGGCCCGCGTCAGGCCCTGGCGCCGCGCCTGATCGAGCGCGCCGGCCACCGCGGCGACGGCGGCGGTGGTCTCGGTGGGACTGAACGGCCCGGACTGGCGCACCAAGGTCTCGGCATTCGGCGCGGGCAGGTACTCCCGCGCGATCCACAGCCGTCCCTGTTCCTCGCCGTATCCGCGGACCGCGACGACGGCCGGATGGTCGAGCGCCGCTGCCTTCGCGGCGACGGCGAAGAACTCCTGGCGATAGGCCGGGTCGGCACCGCGCGATTCCGGGAGCAGCAGCAGGATGTCCTCCTGCGTGGCACCGGGCGCCTTCACCAGGTAGCTCTCCCCCGCTTCGCCCACCCCCAATGTGCCGACGATACGTAGTCCCGCGAAACTCTGACCGGTGCGCAGCATGGGAAAACTGTACGACACCGGGCGGCCGAAACTCCGGTAGTGATCGACCGCAGGTCGCCATTCGAGCCCGCCGGGGCCGTGTGCACCCTAATGTTGCACTCCACGGGAGTGGGGGCGTTTTCCTGACCGGAAACCAGCAAAGGGTGCGATGCAGACGATCAATACTGTGACCGGGCCCATCGATGCGGCCGCTCTTGGCACAGTTCTCGCCCACGAACACGTCTTCGTTCTCAACGAGGACTACCGCCTCAACTTTCTACCCGACTGGGACGAGGACGCCCAGGTTGCGCAGGCCGCCCAACGCCTGTCGGAGGTCAAGGCACTCGGCTTCGACACCCTGCTGGACGTGTCGGTGCCCGGTTTGGGACGCCACATCGAACGGGTGCAACGCGTCGCCGAGCAGACCGAACTGAACATCCTGGCCTGCACCGGCCTGTTCACCTACAACGACCTGCCACTGCAGTTCCACTACACCGGCCCCGGACTCGGTTTCGATGCCCCCGAACCCCTGGTGGAAGCCTTCGTCCGCGACCTGACCGACGGCATCGGACGCACCGGAGTCAAGGCCGCCGCCCTGGTGTGCGTCATCGAGGCCGAGGGCCTCACCCCGGGCGTGGAGCGCATCATGCGGGCCGTCGGACAGGCCAGCATCGCCACCGAGGCGCCGATCATCGTGCACACCAATCCACACACCCGATCCGGCCTCATCGCCCAGCGGATCCTCGGCGAAGAAGGCGTCGACCTGCGGCGCGTACTGCTGGCCCATTCCGGGGACACCGGCGACCTGGACTACCTGCGCCACCTCGCCGCGGGCGGGTCGCTGCTGGGCCTGGACCGTTTCGGCGTCGATGTCCTCCTCCCCCACGAGACTCGGATGGCGACGCTGCTCGCCTTGCTGGAGGAGGGGTACGCCGAGCAGCTGATCCTGTCCCACAGCGCCTTCTGTTACAGCGACTGGTTCGATCCGGCCAAGATGGCCGAGGTCGCGCCGAACTGGAATTACCGTCAGATCAGCGACCGGGTGCTCCCCGAACTACGTGCCCGCGGCATCACCGAGCAGACCCTGACGACCATGCTCGTCGACGTGCCCCGCCGGTTCCTGCTGGGCGGGGCCCACCCGGGACTTCCTACCCCAATCCGATGATTTCTGGACTTAGTCCAGAAAAGTAAGGCATGATGGAGTCATGTCACCGACACCCACCACCACCGAGGCGCTCACCGCAGCGATTCGCGGGGCCGGGCTGCGGCTGACTCGGCCCCGACTCGCGGTCCTGTCCGCGGTCGACGCCCAGCCGCACGCCGTCACCGACACCGTCATCGCCTCTGTCCGCGACGAACTGGGCGACGTCTCCCGCCAAGCGGTCTACGACGTCCTCCGCGCCCTCACCGACGCGGGACTGATCCGCCGGATCCAGCCGTCCGGCCATGCCGCCCGCTACGAGACCCGGATCGGCGACAACCACCACCACGTGGTGTGCCGCGACTGCGGCGACGTGCGCGACGTGGATTGCGCGGTGGGCGAGGCGCCCTGCCTGGAAGCCGTCGACACCCACGGCTTCCAGATCGACGAAGCCGAAGTCGTGTACTGGGGCCGCTGCCCCGCCTGCGCGGCGCGGGCAAACGCCGACCACCCCTGAGTTTCCGCCCCCCTGAGTTTCCGACCCCCCTGATTTTCCGAGCAGTACCCCACCAGCGACCGAAGACCTCGGCCCACCGAAAGGAACGACAAGTGTCCGACGAACAGCCACTGAAAGAAGTCGACGACAGCACCGCAACGGGCTGCCCGATGCACAACGACCTCAAGCAGCCCGCCGAGGGCGGCGGCAACCGAGACTGGTGGCCCAACCAGCTCAACCTCAAGCTGCTTTCGGAGAACCCCGCCGAGGGCGACCCGTACCCCAGCGACTTCGACTACGGCCGCGCCTTCGAGACCATCGACCTCGACGAGCTCAAGGCCGACCTGAAGACCGTGATGCACGAGTCCAAGTCGTGGTGGCCCGCCGACTACGGCAACTACGGACCGTTCTTCATCCGGATGGCCTGGCATGCCGCCGGCACCTACCGCATCAGCGACGGACGCGGCGGCGGCGGGCACGGCATGCAACGTTTCGCGCCGCTGAACAGCTGGCCGGACAATGCCGGTCTGGACAAGGCGCGTCGCCTGCTCTGGCCGCTCAAGCGCAAGTACGGCGCCAAGCTCTCCTGGGGCGACCTCATCATCTTCGCCGGCACCTACGCCATGGAGGAGATGGGCATGAACGTCTTCGGCTTCGCCGGAGGCCGCACCGAGAAGTGGGAGCCCGAGGAGGTGTACTGGGGCCCGGAGACCACCTGGCTCGGCGACAACCGGTACACCGGCGAGCGGGATCTCGACAATCCGCTGGCTGCGGTCCAGATGGGTCTGATCTACGTCAACCCCGAGGGCCCCAACGGCGATCCCGATCCGCTCAAGGCAGCCGTCGACATCCGGGAGACGTTCGCCCGGATGGCGATGAACGACGAGGAGACCGTGGCGCTGATCGCGGGCGGTCACACCTTCGGCAAGACCCACGGCAACGGCCCCGCCGATGTGCTGGGACCCGAGCCCGAGGCCGCTCCGCTGGAGCAGGTGGGACTGGGCTGGCAGAACCCCACCCGCACCGGCGTCGGCACCGACGCTGTCAGCTCCGGGCTGGAGGGTGCGTGGAACAGCACCCCCACCACCTGGGACAACAACTTCTTCTGGACCCTGTTCGGGTACGAGTGGGAGCTGGGCAAGAGCCCGGCCGGCGCCCAGCAGTGGCACCCGAAGGACAACGCCGGCGCCACCAGCGTGCCGGACGCGGGCAACCCCGAGATCCGGCATCAGCCGATGATGCTCACCACGGACCTGGCCCTGCGCTTCGACCCGATCTACGAGAAGATCTCGCGGCACTTCCTGGAGAACCCGAAGGACTTCGAAGACGCCTACGCCCGCGCATGGTTCAAGCTGACCCACCGCGACATGGGACCGGTGGCCCGCTACCGCGGCTCCCTGGTGCCCACGGAGACCCTCATCTGGCAGGACCCGGTGCCGCCGGTGGACCACAGCCTGATCGACGAGGGTGACATCAAGGGCCTCAAGAAGAAGATCCTGGCCTCCGGCCTGAGCCTGTCGCAGCTGGTCAAGGCCGCCTGGGCCTCGGCGGCGTCCTACCGCAACAGCGACAAGCGCGGCGGCGCCAACGGCGGCCGCATCCGCCTGGAGCCGCAGCGTAGCTGGGCGGTCAACGAGCCGGACGAGTTGGCCCACACCCTCGAGGTGCTGGCCGGCATCGCCGACGAGTACAACGCCTCCACCGAGGGCGTCGTCGGCCATCTGCGCCGCGGCGACAAGCACGTCTCGTTCGCCGACATCGTGGTCCTCGCCGGCGGCGTGGCCATCGAGCAGGCCGCGGCCAACGCCGGCCACGAGATCACGGTGCCGTTCACCCCCGGACGGACCGACGCCACCCAGGAGCAGACGGATGTGCCGTCGTTCGAGGCCATGGAGCCCCGCTGGGACGGATTCCGCAACTACCTGGCCGACGACGCCCAGGTGCCTGCGGAGTACCTGCTGGTGGACCGGGCTCAGCTGCTGGGCCTGACCGCTCCGCAGATGACGGCCCTCGTCGGCGGTCTGCGTGTCCTCGGCGCCAACCACGGCGGCACCGCCCTCGGCGTGCTCACCGACCGCGCCGACACCCTGTCCCAGGACTTCTTCGTCAACATCCTGGACATGGACACCAAGTGGACCCCGGCGGCCGACGGCACCTACGTCGGCACCGACCGCGACTCCGGCGAGCAGAAGTGGACCGCGAGCCGGGCGGACCTGGTCTTCGCCTCCAACTCGCAGTTGCGGGCGCTCGCCGAGGTGTACGGCCAGGACGACTCGGCGCGCAAGTTCGTCGACGACTTCGCCGCCGCCTGGGCGCAGGTGATGGACAACGACCGCTTCGAGCTGCGTCGCTGACCCCGCACTGACACCGCCGATCGGGCCCGGTTTCCCACTCCTGGGAGCCGGGCCCGATCTGGCGTGTCCGCTTGTACATTGAGTTCATGAAACTCGGTCTGCAACTTGGATACTGGGGCGCGCAGCCTCCACACAATCACGCCGAATTGGTCGATGCCGCAGAGACTTTCGGCTTCGACACGGTCTTCACCGCGGAGGCCTGGGGCTCGGACGCCTACGTGCCGCTGGCGTGGTGGGGCAGCCGCACCGAGCGCCTGCGGTTGGGCACGTCGGTGATTCAAATGTCCGCACGCACGCCCACCGCCTGCGCCATGGCGGCCCTGACCCTGGACCACCTGTCCGGCGGTCGGCACATCGTGGGCCTGGGCGTGTCCGGTCCGCAGGTGGTGGAGGGCTGGTACGGCCAGTCGTTCGCCAAGCCGTTGGCGCGGACCCGCGAATACATCGACATCATGCGCCAGGTGTGGGCGCGCCAGGCCCCGGTGACCAGTGACGGCCCGCACTACCCGCTGCCCTATGCCGGCGAGAAGGCCACCGGCCTGGGCAAGCCGCTCAAGCCGATCGTGCACCCGCTGCGCGCAGATCTGCCGGTGTTCCTCGGCGCCGAGGGTCCCAAGAACATCGCGCTCGCGGCCGAGATCGCCGACGGTTGGCTGCCGCTGTTCTACACGCCGCGGATGGCCGACACCTACAACTCCTGGCTCGACGAGGGCTTCGCCCGGCCCGGCGCCCGACACACCCGCGAGACCTTCGAGATCTGCGCCACCGCCCAGATCGTGCTCACCGACGACCCGGCGGCCGCCTACGCGGCGATCAAGCCGTTCCTGGCCCTGTACATGGGCGGCATGGGCAGCGAGGACACCAACTTCCACGCCGAGGTGTACCGCCGGATGGGCTACGCCGAGGTGGTCGACGAGGTGACGGCGCTGTTCCGCGCCGGTCGCAAGGACGAGGCCGCACAGATCATCCCGGACGCCGTGGTCGACGACTCCGCGATCGTCGGCGACGAGGCGCACGTGCGCGAACAGATCAAGGTCTGGGAGGAGGCCGGCGTGACCACCATGCTGGTGACACCCGGCTCCGTCCAGGAGATCCAGCAACTGGCGAAATTGGTCGAATAGCACCGTTCTCGCAGGTCAACCCGCTCCGCAAAGGTGAACACAAAGTAAACACGCGGGCAACGCAGCTTGACTTCAGCTGTACGGTTGGTTACAAATGAGTGGACGGTAACCGATCAAAGGAGGAGGACAACATGCCACATCGCACCAGTCCCGATCTCACGTCACGAGTTCGCGGCCAGATGCGCCGCCTGAACGCACGATGGAATCTGAGCTCGGCTCAACGGTTGAACCTGCAAGTCGCCCACACGCCCGTTGCCGTACTCGGCGGCAGCCAGCGCCGCGGCTGACTGACCTCAGACACCGATGACCCCCGACCGCAACCGGTCGGGGGTCATCGTCGTTTCGGGCCGCGTCAGCAGCGATACGAGCGCGTCAGGTGCCACGCCCCGCACGAGCATTCGTAGCTGCGCAGCGACGGAGACGCACGCGAGGAGGCCGAGATCGCCAGGATCGCCCCGGTGACCGCGGCCAGGGTCGGGTAGGCGATCTTCTCCGGTGTCGGGCAGGCGGGCGCGGTGTAGGTGACGGCCTTGGGCCGACGGCGCCGCGGCCGTTCGCGCGCGGCGGTGCGCCCCTCGATCAGCGCGTAGTAGGCCTCGAGTTCCTGGTCGTCGAAGCTCGACGTCATTGACCCGCGAACCCGCCGTCGTCGTAGCGGGGCACCACCCGATAGACCTTCAGTTCCTTCGGGACCCCCTTGGCGCGGAACCGGCGGCGGCGAATCGAGTAGCCGTCGGTGCCCGCCAGTTCCAGCGTGGGCGCGCTGGCGAAGACCTCCCCGGGGCCGGCCGCCGCGCAGACGCGGGCCGCGATGTTGACGTCCACGCCCAGGTAGTCGTCGCCCACCGCGCGCGGTGCACCGGTGTGCACGCCCGCGCGCAGCGCCGGGCGATAGTCGTCGAGCACGATGGCGCTGACCGCGCTGGTGACCTCGTGGGCGGCCTCGATGGCGTGCCGACCGTCCGCGAACACGGCCATCATGCCGTCCCCGAGGGTCTTGACCACGTGCCCGCCCCGATCGGTGATGACCCGCTCGGACACCACGTTCACGTCACTGAGCAGTTCGAGCACCTGATCGTCGCCCACCCGCAGGGCCCAGCGCGAGAAGTCGACGAGGTCGGTGAACAGGATGGTCACCGCGATCGGCGCGGTGGAGTCCGGACGGTGGCGTCGGCTCATCGCCTGCCACACCTGTACCGACGCCAAGCCCAGTTCGCGCACCGCGCTCGGCCGTTCGGCGTTGACGTCCTCGATCGCCCGCGCCAACCGGTCCAGGGTGGTCGAGGCGCCCCCGACGGCCCGCTCCGGCGGTGCCAGGCGCCGCGCGAACTGTGCCGCCCGCACCAAGGGTGCGCTCGCGTCGGTCCAGGCCAGCAGTCCCCCGGCGCGCTGCAGCGGCGACGGCTCGGGCCCGAGCTCGTCGTCGCCGTGCGGGGTGGGGTTCACCTCGCCGAGTCTAGTGCCTGCTCGGCGCGACGCTCGGCGCGATTGGCCCGCACACTGGAGATCAGCGCCGCCCCGATGAACCCGATTCCCACCAGGCCCGACACCACTTCGCTGACCTCGACGGCGAGACTGACCAGCAGGATCGCCGCCAGCGCGCCGATCGCCCAGTGTGCGCCGTTCTCCAGGTAGCGATACTGCGCCAGGGTGCCGGCCCGGACCAGATAGACCGTCATCGAGCGCACGAACATCGCACCGATGAAGCCCAGGCCGAGAGCGATCAGGATCGGGTCGGAGGTGATCGCAAAAGCGCCGACCACGCCGTCGAACGAGAACGAGGCGTCGAGCATCTCCAGGTAGAGGAACAGCATGAACGCGGCCTTGCCGACCACCACCACCGGCTTCGAGCGCCCACCCTGGCCGGCTGCCGCCTGCTCGGTCGCTTCGGCGACCTCGTGTCCCACTTCGGTCGTGTCGAACAGCGACGTCAGCCCGGAGATCGTCAGGTAGCCGATCATGCCGATGAGGCCGGCGGTCAGGACCGTGGCGCGTTGATCGTCGTCGACCACCATCGAGGCCACGAGCAGGATCGCGAGGGCGATGATCACCGCCGCATACTTGATGCGCCCCAGGGCGGCCAGCCGCCGCTCCACGAAGCGTCCCCAGAACTCGCGGTCGGCGTCGAAGGCGTAGTCCAGGAAGATCAGCAGCAGGAACATGCCGCCCAACGCCGCGATCTGCGGATGGGCCTCCAGCATGATGGTCTCGTAGCTCGGATTGGCCGGGGTCTCCGGATCCGGCGGGTTCAAGGCCAGGTCGAGGGCCTGCCCCGGATTCAGACCGGCCGTGGCCCACACGATGGCCAGCGGGAACAGGATGCGCATGCCGAAGACGGCGATCAGCACACCGATGGTCAGGAAGATCTTCTGCCAGAACGCGCTCATCCGTTCCAAGACGGTCGCGTTCATCACCGCGTTGTCGAAGGACAGCGAGATCTCCAGGATCGCCAGGATCGTGCAGATGAACAGCCCGTTCCATCCCCCGTAGAGGAAGGCCACCACGAGGGACACGACGGTGATCGCCACCGACAGCCCGAAGACACGCACGATCATCGCAGACGCTCGGCTTCCTTCGCCTGAACCACCAGGTCCCGCGACAACTCGATCAATTCCGCCCGGTCGGCGCCCTCGGCCAGCGCCGTATCGAGGTCCTCCACCGCGCAGCGCAGTGCGAACAGCCGGTCGCCGAGGGACGTCAGTTCCTCCGGCGACAGAATCAGGGCGTCGGCGGGAATAGCCGTACCCTCGGTGAGCGTTCTCTGTTCATAGGCGCGTTGCCGGCACGACCGCTTGCAGTATTTCCGACGGCGGCCTCGTTCGGACTCCACGATGTCGCGGCCGCACCAGGCGCAGGCGTTGTGCTCCGGGCGAGTCGACGATTCTGGCACGTTCGTCAGGCTACCGTGCGAGCACGATGCCGACCGACGCGCCGCCCGGGTGCCCCGCACCCGGGCGACGCGTAAGATGGTCACGTTGACCGTTAATTTGTGAGGAGCAGAGTTACATGGCTGATCGAGTACTCCGCGGGAGCCGGCTCGGCGCGGTGAGCTACGAGACCGACCGCGACCACGACCTCGCACCCCGCCGAATCGTGCAGTACCGCACCGACAACGGCGAGATCTTCGACATTCCGTTCGCCGACGACGCGGAGGTCCCGTCGAAGTGGCCGTGCAAGAATGGCATGGAAGGCACCATCCTCGAGGGCGCGGAGCCGGAGGAGAAGAAGGGCAAGCCGCCACGCACCCACTGGGACATGCTCCTGGAGCGTCGTTCCGAGGATGAGCTGGAGGTTCTGCTCACCGAACGCCTGGATCTGCTGCGTAGCCGCCGTCGCGGCGGCGGCGCCGTCTGAGCGGTCCCAAGGACGCTGAGCTACCAAGACGCGTACGACGAAGGCCCCCACCCGCACGGGTGGGGGCCTTCGTCGTAGACATCAGGACCGGAAGCGGGCGGTGCGTCCCTGCCAGCCCCAGCGGGCCACGCTCAGGAACGACTCCATGATCACGCCGCCGTCCATCTTGGACTCGCCGATCTCCCGCTCGGTGAAGGTGATCGGGACCTCGCGGACGGTGAAGCCGTGCTGCAGGGTGCGCCAGGCCAGGTCGATCTGGAAGCAGTAGCCGGCCGAGTCGACCTCATCGAGCCCGATGGCGCGCAGCACCGGGGCGCGGTAGGCGCGGAACCCGGCGGTGATGTCCTTGATGCTCGAACCCAGGGCCAGGCGCGCGTAGGTGTTGGCGCCCTTCGACAGCACCTCGCGGCGCTTGGGCCAGTTCACCAGTTCGCCGCCCGGGACGTAGCGCGAGCCGATCACCAGGTCGGCCCCGTCGTTGATCTTCGCCAGCAGACGGTGCAGCTGTTCCGGCGCGTGGCTGCCGTCGGCATCCATCTCGATGATCACCGGGTAGTCGCGCTCCAGGCCCCAGGCGAACCCGGCGAGGTAGGCCTTGCCCAGTCCGTCCTTCACGGTGCGGTGCATCACGTGGATGCGGCCCGCCGCGTCGGCGGCGGCCATCTCCTCGGCCACCTCACCGGTGCCGTCGGGGCTCGAATCGTCGACCACCAGGACGTGGATGTCGCTCAACGCGGTCAGCAGCCGTTCGACGATGCGTGGCAGGTTGTCCCGCTCGTTGAAGGTGGGGATGACCACCAGTCCGCCGGCGCCCTGCGGCCCGACGACCTGTTCACTACCCGTCATGGTGTCCCCTCGTCTACTTGATTCACTGTCACTGCCGACCTTGCGCCGAACGCATCGAACCTAGTCTGTCGGAACAGTGCGTACAAAAACCCGCCCAGCGCGCACAGTACCGTCAGCCACTGCGGCCACGGCCCCAGCCGCACGGCGAGCGTCTGTCCGGAGCGTAACGGCAAGTCCGCTTCCAGCAGCGCCGGGGTGAAGATCTCGCTGTCGACGAGGACCCGTCCGTTCGGCGCGATCAGGGCGCTGACGCCGCTCGTGGCGGCCACCGCCACCGACCGATCGGTCTCCACCGCGCGTACCTGCGACATGGCCAACTGCTGGTAGGTCATGTCGGTGTGGCCGAAGGTGGCGTTGTTGGTGGGCACGAACAGCAGCTGCGCCCCGTCGCGCACCGCCTGCTGCGGCGAACGATCGAAGGCCACCTCCCAGCAGGTGGATACGCCGAGCACGAGCGCACTGTCGGCGGTCTGGACCGGCACCACGGCGCTGCCGGTGCCCGGGCGGAAGTCGCCGGCGCGCTCGGCGTACGACGAGAACTTCGCGAAGAAGTCGCGCCACGGCAGGTATTCGCCGAACGGCTGGATGATGTGCTTGTCGTAACGGGCCGACGGGCCGGATGCGGCCAACCCGTTCGCGGTCTCCCACACCAGCACCGTGTTGGTGGGCCGTCCGTCGGGACCGAAGAGCAGGGTGCCGAACACGATCGGCACCCCGGTGGCGCTGACCGCGCTGCCGATCAGCCGTGCGGCATCCGGATTGTCCAGCGGCGAGATGTCCGAGGCGTTCTCCGGCCACAGGATCACGTCGGGCTTCTCCCGCCGACCGGCGGCGATGTCGTCGGCCAGGCGCAGCGTCTCGCGGTAGTGGTTGTCCAGCACCGCGCGTCGTTGCGCGTTGAAATCCAGACCCAGGCGCGGCACATTGCCCTGCACCGCCACCACCCGAACGGTCTCGCCGTCGCCGGGCGACGGCGCCGTGGCCAGCGCGATCGCCGACAGCACCAGCGGCGCGGCCACGCAGATCGCCGCCCAGGCCGCGGTCATCGCCCGCGGTCCGCGGTGCACCAGCGCGATCACGAGAGCGGCGGCCCCGGCACCGGTGAGGGCCAGCACAAAGGACAGGCCCGGCACGCCGAGCCAGCGCGCGACCGGCAGGAACAGGCCCTCGGTCTGGCTGAATGCCGCTGCGCCCCACGGGAATCCGCCGAACGGGAAGGACGAGCGCAACCACTCGACGGCCACCCAGCCCGCCGCGAACCACAGTGGCGCACCGGGCAACCGCAGGGTGATGGTCGCCATCGCACCGAACAGCGCCAGATACAACGCCATCACCACCGAGAGCGCCACCCACGGCACGGCTCCGACGAACTCGCCCACCCACGGGAGCAGCGGCAGGAAGAAAGCCAGCCCGAACACCCCGCCGCAGGCCGCGCCGAGCACCACGCGCGGGCGCCCCACGGCCAGGCAGGCGTACAGCAGCCCCAGCGCCACCGGCGTGAGAAGCCACAGCCCGGACGGCGGGAACGCCGCATACAGCAGTCCGCCGCCGACCGCCGCGCCGACCACCCGCAGCAGGGTGTCGCGGGTCAACGCTCGTCTCGTGCGTAGATCACTTCACCGGCGACGGCGGTCATCACACACTGCGGCAGCCGGGTCCCCGGCGCCACATCGGGCAGCGCGGGCACGCGGGAACGCGGATCGGTGGACCAGCGTTGCACGCCCTCGGTGGCCGCGGCCACCACGAGTTCATCGATCTCCCACACCGCATAGTGGGCGGGCGCACCGGGCACCAGGGTGCCGCTGAGACCGTCGTTGACTCCGCCGGCTCGCCAGCCGCCGCGGGTCGCCGCGGCGAACGCGGCCCGCGGCGAGATGGCGTTGGCGGCGTTGTGCGGGTGCGCGGCGGCGCGCACGGTGGACCAGGGGTCGATCGGACAGACCGGCGCATCGCTGGAGAAGGCCAGCGTCACACCGGCTTTCGCGAGCGCGGCGAAGTTGTTCAAGGTCGCCGCTCGATCGCCGAGCCGCTGCTCGTAGAGCTGACCGGGGCCGCCCCAGGCGGCGTCGAACAGCGGCTGCATGCTGGCCACCGCGCCGCAGCGGCCGAACAGTTCCGCCTGCTCGGCGGTCACCATCTCCGCATGCTCGAGCCGGTGCACGCAGTCCGCCAACGCCGGGGTACCCAGGTCGTCGGCGATCTCGGCCATCGCCGTCGCCACCATCGCGGCGGCGCGGTCGCCGATCACGTGGAAGCCGGCCTGAATCCCGGCCTCGGTGGTGGCCCGCAGGTGCGCCCGCACCTGATCGAGACTCAGATACGCCACGCCGCGGGTGTCGGGAGCATCGGTGTACGGCTCCACCAGCAGCGCGGTCTGCGAGCCGAGCGCACCGTCGACGAACAGGTCGCCGCCGATGGCGTGGGCGCCGGTCTCGGCGATCACCGCGCGCGCCTCGTCGGCCGTGGTCACCGCCTGGCCCCAGTAGCGGCGCACCAGGACGCCGTGCTCCAGGTCGGCCAGCGAGCGGAAGTCGTCGATCCCGCTGATGTCCGGGCCGCCGTTCTCGTGGACGGCGACGATGCCGTGGGCCGCGGCGTGATCGAGCGCCCGGAGCTGCGCCCGCCGCCGCTCCTCGGGGGTGATCAGCGCGCGTGCGACACCGCGCACCCGATGGTGCGCCTCGGCCACCAGCGGTGCCTGCGGGTCGTAGCCGTTCTCGTCGGACAGGCCCGGGACGCGTTCGCGCAGCGCCGAGGACGCCGCCGCGGAGTGTTCGTCGATGCGTGCCAGGTACACCGCGCGCGGACCGACGACCGCGTCGAGGTCGGCGGTGGTCGGTGCCTCGTCCTCACCCGGACCGGCGTCCACCCACGCCGACGCGTCCCAGCCCATCCCCCAGATCACGCCGTCGCCGGTCGGATCGTCCTCGGCGTGCGCCGCGAGATAGGTGGCCAGCTCGCGCAGGCACTCGGTCCGGCTCCGCACCGCCGACAGGTCCAGCCCGCCCAGGGCCAGTCCGGTGTCGGTCAAGTGCACGTGCGAGTCGACGAAGCCGGGGCTGACGAACCTGCCCCGCAGGTCGATCACCTCCGCGTCGGGGTGCAGCGCACGGCCGACGTCGTCGCTGCCCACCCACACGACGATGCCGTCGGTGATGGCGAGCGCGGTCGCGTCGGGAACCGCGGGAGAGGAATAGACGATGCCGCCGAGCAGGAGCTGCGTAGTCACCCGGCCATTGTCGCAGAACGGGCCGGGTGGGCCGCCTCACCCTTCCCCGGAGGCGATTTCCTCGTTTCGGGAGCAAATCGGGGTGCTCGTTCGTTGAACCGGTAAGAACCCATGACACGCGCCGCGGAAGACCTCACGTCGGCGTGGGAAGGTTGGAACATGAAGCCCTGGATCTTCCTCGGATACCTCGCGGTGGAGATCGCCGCCCTGTGGGCGATGGTGCACTTCCTCGGCTGGGGCTGGGCCATCGTCATCACCGTGGCTGCCTCGGCCGTCGGTGTCGCCGTGCTCGGACGACGTTTCCGCGAGATCTTCACCGCGGCGCGGCAGTCCCGCACCGATCAGGCCTCGGTGGGCGGTGCGCTCACCGACTCGGCGCTGTTCGCCGGTGCCGCGGCGCTGACGATCGTGCCCGGCGTGGTCTCCACCCTGCTCGGCCTGATCCTGCTCGCCGGACCGGTCCGACGCCGCCTGCGTCCGGTGGTCACCGCGGCCGCCACGCGGCGCGCCACCCTGTTGGCCGAACGAGTCACCATCGTCGGCATGACCGGCAGCCGCGGCTACGTCGACGGTGAGGTGGTCGACGACGGGCGCGCCGAGGGCGTGGTGGTCGACACCACGATCCGCAATCCGGACGGCACCATCTACGTCGACGTCCCGCCGCTGCCCCCGGCCGCACAGCGCTGACCCGGGCCGGCGATGAGTGACCGGGTCCTCGCCCCGCTGCATGTACCGCTGCCGGGCGGTCGGATCACCGCCGAGCAGCTCGCGGCGTTGGCGGAGGCCGTCGACGCCCTGGGCGACGGACACATCGAACACGCCGGTCGCGGCGGCCTGCGCGTACCGGGGGTCGACGCCGGTCGATGCGCCGAGTTCGCCGCCCGCCTCGCCGCTACCGGTCTGGGCACCCACGGCGACGGCCGGCCGGTGCCGCCGGTGGTGGTCTCGCCGCTGGCCGGTCGGATCGGCGGCTCGCAGACACTGTGGTCGATCGCCGACCAGCTCGACGCGGCCCTGACCGACGCCGCGGCGGTCTCGGAGCTCTCCGATCGGTGCTGGTTCGGCCTCGACGACGGCCGCGGCGATGTGCTGGCCCACTCCCCCGACGTGGCGGCCGTCTGGACCGGGAGCTCCGCGGCCGAACTGGTGCTCGGCGGCCGTCGGACCGCGCAGATCATCGTTCTCGAGCACCTCGCCGAGGCGTTGCTCGCAGCGGCCCGCGACGTGCAGCGCCACGCCGAACCACCCGCACCGCAGACACGGCCGGCGCCCCGCGTCGGCTGGTTCGATCAGGACGACGGCCGGGTGTTGCTGGGCGCGGTCACGGCGAACGGCCGGATGACCGCGCGCCAGGCGCAGTTCGCCGCCGCCATCGGTGCGCCGCTCATCGTCACCGCCGACCGAGAACTGCTGATCGCCGATCTCACCGAGGGCGTCGCCGAGACGGTGGTGCGGGTGCTGGCGCCGCTGGGCTTCAGCTTCGACGCGAACTCCCCGTGGGCGCGCCCCGACGAGCCCTCAGCGCGGCAGCCGGCGCCAGACGGCGCGCGGTAGCAGGCGCATGCCGAAGAACACCGGGCGCAGCCGTCCGGGGATCCACACCTCGCCGCGGCCCTTCCGGTAGGCGCGCGCCACCGCGTCGGCCACCTGATCGGCCGTCACCGACATCGGCGCCGGCGTGGTGCCGGCGGCCATCAGTTCGCGAGTCATGTTGCCGATCACGAATCCCGGGCGCGCCAGCAGCAGCCGCACCCCGGTGCCGTGCAGGGCGTCGGCCAGGCCGCTCGCGAAGCCGTCCAGACCGGCCTTGGTGGAGCCGTAGACGTAGTTGGCGCGGCGCACCCGAACACCGGCCACGGAGGAGAAGACGATGATCGTCCCGCTGCCCTGCGCGCGTAAAGCGTTGGCCAGCAACGTGATCACGCTGATCTGCGCGTAGTAGTCGGTGTGCGCGATCGCCAGTGCGTGCTCCACATCGGTTTCGGCGCGGGCCGCGTCGCCGAGGATGCCGAACGCGACGACGGCGAGGTCGATCGGCCCGTAGTCGGCGACGAGGGCGGCGACCAGCGGTCCGTGTGCGGTCACGTCGTCGGCGTCGAACTCGACGGCCACCACCTCGGTGGCACCGGCCGCGATCAACGCGGCCGTCTCGTCGGCGAGATCGCCGGATCGTCGCGCGGCCAGCACCACCCGGTGGCCCGCGGCCAACCGCACCGCGGTGGCCACCCCGATCTCGCTGCGCCCGCCGAAGACCACGATCGTTCCCATTCGGGCAGTATCGCACCGGCCACCGGTGCCTGTCCGGCGGGCCTCTACAGTCTTGGATCATGGCGCGCACCGTCGACGAACTCAGCCCCCAAGCCCTCGAACTGCTCGGTGAGTATCACCTGGCCACCCTGTCCAGCCTCCGGGCCGACGGCACACCGCACGTGGTGGCGGTGGGCTTCACCTTCGACGCCGAGACCGGCACCGCCCGCGTCATCACCTTCGACGGCAGTCAGAAGGTCCGCAACATCGAACGCGGCCGCTACGCCGCCCTCACCCACGTGGTGGGTCCCCGCTGGCTGACCCTGGAGGGCCCGGCCCGGATCCGTCGCGAGCCCGAACAGGTGCGCGACGCCGAGCGCCGCTACGGCGACCGCTATCGCCAGCCGAAGCCGAACCCGCAGCGTGTGGTCATCGAGGTGGACGTCACCCGCGCCATGGGGTCGGCCGACATGTTCGACGCGGCCGTCGAGCGCTGATTCAGCTGCGCTGCAGCACCCGGTTCTTGTCGGAGGTGGGGTCTACTATCGGCATAGAACACCAGAACGAGATGAAGGTTTATTGACTCACTTGGGGAGGTGAGTGGCCATGGCACAGCGAACCGCTTCGAAGTGGCCCGACGCCGACCTGACCGCCTGCGGACTCCCCACCCCCGGCACCGACCTCGCCGGCCTGCCGACTTCACGTGTCATCGGCGCGATCACCGCGACCAAGAACGGACAGTGCTTCCTGGATTGGCAGTTGTTCCAGTACGCGCTGTCGCTGCACTCCCGAGTCTGCGCCTCGTCGAGCGACCTCGTCGCGACCCAGAAGTCGCTGATCGACGCCGAAGCCCAGACGACGCTGGAACTGCAGATGAGTCTGGAGAGCACCGAGTACGCCGCCGAAGCACTCCTCGCCGACGCACTCGACGCCCGAGACCGACTACCGCGCGTCTACGCGACCATGCGCCTGGGTCTGATCGACCGCGATCGCTTCCATCGGATCGCCGGCCAAGACCGGCGCGCTCGCCCGCCGCCTCGTCGCCGAGAACGACCCCGACGCCGCGCGCCGCGAACGCGAGAACGCCAAAGACGGCCGCAGCCTCGGCCACCAGAGCCTCGCAGCCGGCATGGCGCAACTGTTCCTCACCGCCACCGCCGAAGACGTGCGTCTCGCGCGGCAGATGCTCGACGCCGTCATCGCCGGCCGCTGCCCCGCAGACCCGCGCACCAAGACTCAAGCCCGCTCCGACGCCGCGATCGCGCTCCTGCAGCGCAAGCCGTTCACGTGCGAATGCGACAGCGACGGCTGCACCGCGGCAATCAGCGACGTCGAACTCGACGCGCGCGCTGCCCGCATCGTCGTGCACGTCCTGTGCGACGCCACCACGCTGGAGGGCAGCGACAAGTGCGGCTACCTCGACGGGCACGGTCCGATCTCGGCAGAACACGTCCGCGAGATCGCCGCCCGCGGTGACGCCGTGATCCACCAGCACCGCCTTGACGACTTGCTGGAACCCAGTTCCACGGCCGGACACGACTCTGCTGAGCGTCCCGACGAGGCGGCGCTGCATCGACGAGCACCCCGCTCCGACACCCCGGACGAGCGCCGGGGCGATGGCTCACGGCCCGAGACCGAAAACGGCGGTGAACCGGCCGCGGTGATCGCCAAGACCTCGCTGCCGAGCGATCCGTACCGTCCGAATCTGCTCACCGACCTGATCGCCCGCTTCCTGTGGGGCACCTGCTCCATCCCCGGCTGCGAACGCGCGGCCTTCGCCTGCGATCTGGACCATGTGGCCGAGTACGACAACGTCCGACCCGACCTCGGCGGGCCCACTTGCGTTTGCAATCTGCTCCCCAAGTGCCGCTACCACCACCTGGTGAAAACAAATCTGGAAGGCTTCGTCGACGACCTCTGGATCGACTCCAGCGGGCGCTATCACTCGAGCGTCACCACCCCGAGCCCGCACCCGCACCGCGGCCAAGCACGCCCGGCGTCGCGCCGAACGCAAGGCCAACCACGACCGTCGCCTCGCCGAGCAACCTCGGCCGACCCCGGGCGCGGAGGCCGCCGAGCCGCCGTTCTAGCGTCCGGCGAGCACCGTCAGCCCGTGCGGCCGCGAGTTCACCGGTTCCGCGCCGTCGTCGGTGAGGATCACGATGTCCTCGATTCGCGCACCCCATCGCCCCGGGAGGTACACCCCCGGTTCCACCGAGAAGGCCATACCGGCGCGCAGCACATCGGTGTTGCCGGCGACGATGTACGGCTCCTCGTGCACCGACAGGCCGATGCCGTGGCCGGTGCGGTGGATGAAGTAGTCGGCCAGACCCGCCTCCGCCAGCACCGCGCGCCCCGCCGCGTCCACGCTCTCCGCGGTCACCCCCGGCCGTGCGGCCGCCACCGACGCCGCCTGCGCCCGCTCCAACACCGCGTAGGCCTCCGCGATCTCCGGTGCCGGCTCCGCGAAGCAGTAGGTCCGCGTGCAGTCGGAGTTGTATCCCACGCCCACCGGGCCGCCGATGTCGATCACCACGATGTCCTCCTGCAGAATCACGCGGTTGGACTGCTCGTGGTGCGGGTCGGCGCCGTTGGGGCCGGATCCGACGATGACGAATGCAGCCTCGGTGTGCCCTTCGGCCAGGATCGCGGCGGTGATGTCGGCGGCGACGGCCGCTTCGGTGCGCCCGGGCCGCAGCCACTCGCCCATCCGTGCGTGCACCCGGTCGATGGCCGCCCCGGCCGCACGCAGCGCCGCCAACTCGGCCTCGTCCTTGATCATGCGAAGCTCGCGCAGGACATCGGTGGCCAGACCGACCGGCGGACTCACCCGTTCGGCGAAGGGAATCAGGTGCAGGGCGGGCAGCGCATCGGAGACGGCCAGCCGGGCTTGCGGACCGAGACCGGTCAGCGCCAGCGCGTAGGGATCGTCGCCGTCCACCCAGTCCCGGATCTCGATGCCCAGTTCGGGCACCGCCGAATCGCGGAGCGAGGCCAGCTCCAGGCGCGCGGTCACCAGGTACGGTGCCCCGTCGGCCGGAATGAGCAGCGCGGTGAGCCGCTCGAAGGTGTCCGCCCGGACCCCGGTCAGATATCGCAGATCCGGGCCGGTGCCGACCACCAGCGCGTCGAGTCCGGCCGCGGCGGTCAATTGCGTCGCGCGGGCCAGCCGCGCGGCGTAGACGGAGGTATCGAATCGAGCGGGTGCACCATGAGCCATGCCCGCCAGCCTAACGATCGCACCGGCCCCGGATGTGGAACAGTGGGCGCATGGGAAAGGTCATGCTGCTCGACGGCGCCAGCCTCTGGTTCCGCTCCTTCTACGCGCTGCCGGAGAAGCTGACCGCTCCGGACGGTCGGCCGGTGAACGCGGTCCGCGGCTTCGTGGACACCATCGCCGCACTGGTCACAACGCACCAGCCCACCCGACTGGTGGTGTGCCTGGACCGCAACTGGCGCCCGGCGTTCCGCACCGAACTGATCCCCTCCTACAAGCAGCATCGGGTGGCCGAGGGCAGTGACGGTCTGGCCGAGGAGGTCCCCGACTCGCTGCCCCCGCAGGTGGACATGATCCTCGACGTCCTGCGCTGCGCAGGCCTGGAGACCGCGGCGGCCGACGACTGCGAAGCCGACGACGTGATCGGCACCCTCGCCTTCACCGAAGCCGTCGACGACGTCCTGGTGGTCACCGGCGACCGTGACCTGCTGCAGCTGGTCGACGATGCCCCGGTCGAGGTGCGCGTGCTGTACGTGGGGCGCGGCCTGGCCAAGGCCGAACTGATGGGCCCGGCCGAGGTGGCCGACAAGTACGCGCTGCCGGTGGAGCGCGCGGGAGTGGCCTACGCCGAGATGTCCATGCTGCGCGGCGATCCGTCCGACGGGCTGCCCGGCGTCAAGGGGATCGGCGACAAGACCGCGGCCAAGCTGATCACCGCCTACGGCTCCCTGGATGCGGTCGAAGCCGTAGCCGCACAGGACAAGTCCCCGATCGCGCCGCGCATCGGCGCCGCACTGGCCGAGGCCGCCGACTACCTGCGCCGCGCGCGGACCGTGGTGGCGGTGCGCACCGAGGCGCCGGTCGAATTCAGCCGCGGCGACGACGTCCTGCCGGCCCGACCCGACGACTCCGACGGGCTGGACCGGTTGGTCACCGACCTGGGCATCGAGGCCTCCGTCGGACGCCTGCGCGCCGCGCTCGACTGGTAGCCGCTCGACCGGTCGCCGCCGGTCAGTCGGCGGGTGCGGAGACCTCGTAGGTGCCGTCGTCGTCGGTGACCTTGATCGTGACCCGCTGGTTCTGGTCGCCGACCTTCACCTGACAGGTGAAGGTCTCCCCCGCCTGCGCCTTCATGCCCGACGGGCAGCTCACGTCCGAGACGTCCTTGAGTCCGTAACCCTGCGCCGGATCACCCTCGGTGAGCACCCGCTGCACGCCGTCCTGCAGCGCCGTCTGCGACAGCGTCTTGGTGACCCAGCCCGGCCACACGTACGCCGACAACGCCACCGCACCGCCGATCACCACCAACGCCGCGACCAGCGCCAGCCACAGCTTCCCGCGGCCGCCCGAGCCCCCACCGTTGTCGGCGCGGGGCGCTTCCTCGAGCACGTCGGCGCCGGCATAGCTCTGCGGCGGCGCGACCGGGGCCTGCACACGCGTGTCCTGCGGGCGCGGCGCCGGTGGCCGCATGCCGGGCGGAACCGATCCCGGAGCCGGCGATCCAGGAGGGCCCTGCGGGCGGCGCGGTGGCGGACCCTGCGGCGGGTAGCCCTGCGGGGGCATGCCCTGGGGAGGCATGCCCTGCGGGGGCATTCCACGCTGTGGCATCCCTTGCGGGGGCATTCCCTGCTGTGGCATCCCTTGCGGGGGCGGACCCTGGGGTCCGCGAGCATGGCGACCGCCCGGCGGCGGGCCGGGTCGGGGCGCGGCCCACTCCGACGGTGGCGGGTCGTTCGGCGTGCTCATACGCTGCCCTTCGCGAAAGGTCGGGCCTGTCCGGGCACGACGTCGACTAGCACTCGGCGGTCACGTTACCGCAGGTCTTCACTCCAACTCGGCAGCAACCACACCGCGCCGCAGACTCTTGACCGCCCGGCGCGCGGCACCGGCCAGCGGCTGCTCACGGTCGACACTGTTGCGGATCTGCTCCAGCAGATCGATCACCTGACGATTCCAGCGCACGAAGTCGCCCGGCGACAGCAGTTGCCCGCCGGCCGAGGCCACGGTCAGCGCCTCGTGCAGGGGCCGACCCATCGACCAGGCCGTGATCGCCGCACAGAATCCGGTGTCGGGTTCCGGCGTGGTCAACGACTCGGAGCCGCCCGAATGCCGCGCCTGCACCTCGTTCGTGGCCCGCCACACCCGCAGCGTGTCGCTCAACGCCTCGCGGAGCCGCTGATTGCCGGGCATCGAATCGACGCCGTCGCCGTAGGTGTCCCGGCGCGACTGGTAGACCATCGCCGAGACCACCGCCGCCAGCTCCGCCGGTTCCAGGCGATCCCAGATCCCGGCCCGAATGCACTCGGCCACCAGCAGATCGGTCTCGGCGTAGATGCGGCGCAAGACGCCGCCGGTCGGGGTCACCTGCACGCCGCCGTGGCCGGTGCCGTCGGGTTCCAGGTAGCCCAGTTCCAGCAGCACCGCCACCACCACGTCGAAGTCGGCCTCGAGCCGGGACTTGCGCTCGGAAATCGACCGTTCCAGGCTCACCGTCTCCCGGACCAGCCGGTTGCGCTGTTCGCCGAGGCGGAACAGCTTGTCCAGCTTGGATCGTTGGCTGCCGGAGCCGGCCACCGCGTGCACCGGATGCGCACGCAGGGCCGCGCGCAGTCGGGCCAGCTCCGGGTCGGTCCCGCCGTCCTTCTTGCGCTTGCCGCCGCGTCCCACCGGTCGCGTGATGCCGCTGGCCTCCAACGCCTCCGCCAGTCGACGCCGACCACGCCCACTGCGTGTGTCCGCATCCCGCGGAATCCGCAAGTGCCCCAACACTTCCGGCGGGTTCACGAAGTCGTCGGTGCCGACCCGTCCGGCCCAGCCGTCGTCCACCAGCACCAGCGGCCGCGGATCGGCGGCCACGGTGGCGGCCTCCAGGACCAGCGCCAGACCGCGGTGACGACGCGAACTCACCGCGATCACCTGCCCGCGTTTGAGCGCGGCCAAGTCCTCGGCCACCGCTTCCTCGGTCGCCACCCGTCGGACGAACCGCAGCTCGCGTTCGCAATGGCGGATCTCTTCCCGCAGGTCGAGATAGCCGAGGAAGCCCTCGTACCGCTGCTCACCGTCCCGGGCTTCGGTGTCGTCCAGCGCCAGGCCCGGATCGAGGCCGGCCTTCTCGGCCACCACGATCAATTCCTGATCCACGCCGCGCAGTCGTCGACGCGCCTGATCGAGCTGACGCGCCTGACCGACCAGCGTCCGGTCGGTCTGGAACTGGGCGAACGACCGGCGCAGCAGGTCGCGGGCGCCCTCTACCCCGAGCCGGTCGATGAGGTTGAGCACCATGTTGTACTCCGGCGCGAACGAGCTGCGCAGCGGGAAGGTACGCGCACCGGCCAGGCCGGCGACCCGCTCGGGGATCAGCTCCGGCGTCCACACCACCACCGCGTTGCCCTCGACGTCGATCCCGCGCCGACCGGCGCGACCGGTGAGCTGCGTGTACTCGCCGGGCGTCAGGTCCACGTGGGCCTCGCCGTTGTACTTGACCAGCCGTTCCAGCACCACCGAGCGGGCCGGCATGTTGATGCCCAACGCCAGCGTCTCGGTGGCGAAGACCACCTTGGTCAGGCCCTGCACGAACAGTTCCTCCACCGCCTGCCGGAACATCGGCAGCATGCCCGCGTGGTGGGCGGCGAAGCCGCGCCGCAGCCCCGCCCACCACTGATCCACGCCCAGCACATCGGCATCGCCGGGGGCCAGCTCGGCGAGGTGGCGTTCGACGATCTCGTCCACCCGGGCCATCTCGTCGGGCTCCAGCAGGTTCAGGTCGCTGCGCAGGCACTGACTGAACGCACCCTCGCAGCCCTTGCGGGAGAAGATGAACATGATGGCCGGCAGCAGGCCCTCGTCGGCGAGCAGACGGATCAGCCGCGGCCGCGGCATCGTCGCCGAACGCGGCCGCCCGCGTCCACGGTCGCCGCGCCCGCGGTAGCCGCGCCCGGGCTCCTCGGACGGGTCGAGCGCGCGCTGTTTGATGTAGCGCGTCAGCTCCGGATTCACCTGGCGGCGTCCCTCGGTGGTGCGCCGATCGAAGAGTTCGAACAGCCGCGACCCCACCAGCATGTGCTGGTGCAGCGGCGTGGGCCGATGTTCGGAGACGATCACCTCGGTGTCGCCGCGCACCGTGGTGATCCAATCGCCGAACTCCTCGGCGTTGCTCACCGTGGCCGACAGCGAGACCACCGCGACCGACGGATCCAGCCCCAGGATCACCTCCTCCCAGACCGCACCGCGGAAGCGGTCGGCCAGGAAGTGCACCTCGTCCATCACCACGTGCGAGAGTCCGTCCAGCGCGGACGAATCGGCGTAGATCATGTTGCGCAGCACCTCGGTGGTCATCACCACCACCGGTGCCGCCGAATTGACGGCGTTGTCACCGGTCAGCAGGCCCACCGAGTCGGCGCCGTGCACGGCCACCAGATCGTGATACTTCTGGTTGCTGAGCGCCTTGATCGGCGTCGTGTAGAAGCACTTGCCCCCGCTCGCCAGGGCGAGGAACACCGCGAACTCCCCCACCACGGTCTTGCCCGCGCCGGTGGGTGCGCACACCAGGACCCCGCGGCCGTCGGCCAACACTGCGCAGGCATCCCGCTGAAACGGGTCGAGGGGGAAACTCAGTCCCGCGGCAAAGGATTCGAGAGTAGTCATCGCCCCCAGGATGCCACGGACCGACCGCTACAGCACTTCGTCGAACGCACTCGCGTCGCGGCGGGCGGTGGGGCGCACCGGAGGCAGCGGCGCCGGCGGCGTCAGCGGCTCGGGCGCGGCGAACGAATCGCCGGCCGACGTCTCGCCCGGAGCCTCGAGCGGGGCGGCCTCATCGTCGGACACGTTCATCCAGTCCGGCCGGTTCTTCGCCTTGCGCCGATCGTGCAGACGGGCGAACTGGATCGCGAACTCCAACAGGACCGACATACCCAGCGCGAGCGCCAGCATGCTGAACGGATCCTGCCCGGGGGTGGCCACCGCGGCGAAGACGAAGAGGCCGAACAGGATTCCGCGGCGCCAGGCCTTCAATCGCGCGTACGACAGCACGCCGGCGAGGTTCAGCGAGATGATCAGCAGCGGCAGTTCGAAGCTGACACCGAAGATCACCAGCAGCTGCAGCATGAAGCCGAAGTAGCGGTCACCGGTCAGTGCCGTGACCTGCACCTCGTCGCCGACCCGCAACAGGAAGTCGAAGGCTTCCGACACCACGAAGTAGGCGATCAGGGCGCCGACGACGAACAGCGCCGAACCTGCCAGGACGAAGGTGAGCCCGTAGCGGCGTTCCTTCTGCTTGAGCGCCGGGGTGATGAACTGCCAGAGCTGATACAGCCACACCGGGCTGGCCATCACCACGCCCGCGGTCAGGCCCACCTGCAGGCGCAGCATGAACTGGTCGAAGGGACCGACGGCCAGCAGCTTGCACTCGCCGTCCGCGGTGAACGAGGCGCGAGCATCGGCGGGCAGATCGCAGTACGGGCGGGTCAGCAGATCGCCGAGCGTCGGGATCCCGGGCGGACTGTTGGAGTACCAGACGAAGCCGACGATGGTGGTCAGCACGATCACCGCGAGGGCGATCAGGAGGCGGTCACGCAGCTCGTAGAGGTGTTCGGCCAACGGCATCGAGCCGTCGGGGTTGACTTTGCTGCGCCGTCGACGGGGGTCGAGACGGCGCACAATCGCCGATAAGCGCACGCGAGTGAGAGCAGTGCCGCTCAGGCCGACTTCTTGTGGTCGGTCTCGGCGATGATGTCGTCGGTGGTCGAGGGGCGCTGCGCCGGCGGCAGTTCCGCCTGCTCGGCGGGCTTGTCCGCGGCTTTGCCGTCGTTCTGCATCTCACTGATCTCGGACTTGAACACCCGCATGGAGCGACCCAGCCCCCGTGCCATGTCCGGCAGCTTCTTCGCACCGAACAGCAACACCAGCACGATCACGATGATCGCGATCTCCCATGCCCCGATTCCACCCATTACAAACCTCCGCAGTTGCCGATGGACCCATCGTACCCGAGGACGCCGATCACGCCGTGTCGCCGTAACGGCCCCGGGCCGCCGTCGCGGCCTCGGCGATCAGCGCCCGGACCTCGTCGCTGCGCGCGTCGGTGGAGACCACCCGCACGCGTCCGCCCATGGACTGCACCAGCCGGGCCAGCCACTCCGGCGAGGCATAGGACAGCTCGGCCAGCACCGGGCCCGACGGATCGGCCGCGGGGTCCTCCACCAGGCGCGCCTGGTAGTACTCGGCCACCCACACCGCATCCGGATCCAGGGCCAGTCGCGCCACCGGCAGCGTCGCGTCGTGGGTGGGCATGGCGATCGGCACCGCGGCGACCTCGGCCGGCGGGTTCGACGGCTCGTCGAGCACCGTGGCCTCGCGCACCCGGTCGAAGCGGAAGATCCGACGCCCCTGCGATTCCCGGCACCAGGCGTCGAGGTAGCTCTGCCCGTCCACCACCTGCACGCGGATCGGGTCGACGACGCGATCGCTCACCGCGTCCCGGCCGGGGGTGTAGTAGCGCAGCGCCAGCGCCCGCTTGGCGGCGACGGCCTCTCGGATCGCCGACGAGGCCGGATGGTCGGCCGGGTCGACGCCGTCGTCGATCACCACCGCCCGCGACGCCCCGGCGGCCTCCTCGACCTTGGCGATGGCCCGCCGGATCGCGTCGCCGGCCAGGGCCCCCTGCGCGTCGAGCAGCATCCGCAGGGCCACCAGCAGGATGCTGGCCTCGGCGCCGGTCAGCCGCAGCGGACGGTCGATGCCGGCGGTGAACAGCACGTTCACATAGCCGTCCCAGAACTGGATGTCGATCAGATCGCCGCCCGCGTGCCCGGGCAGGCCGCACACGTAAAGCTGTTCGAGGTCCTTCTTCAACTGCGCCTGGGTCACGCCGAGTTCGGCGGCCGCGACCGACATCTCGATGCCTTGCCGGGCGAGGAAGTACGGGACCATCGCCAGCAGACGGGAGAAGCGGGTGGGTGCCGGACTCATCGGTTCTGACCTCCTGCGTGGACGGGCGCCGCCAGGGCATCCAGTTCGTCGACCACCGCGGCCCGCAGATCCGGCGGATCTAGGACCACCGCGTCCGCGCCGGCCGCCAGCACCAGCCGAATCAGCTGCGAGCGGGAGTGAATGACGATCCGGACCTGCTGGCCGGGTTCGCCGTCCAGGTCGTGGTCGGCCGTCTCGTGCGCCAGACGCCGCAGCTCGTGCGCCCGGTCCTGGGCCAGCCAGAGGGTGGCCGGGGTGGGCTCGCCGCGTCCGCCCCGGGCCACGGCGTCGGCCACCAGCGCCGACAGATCCGCTCCCGTCGGCACCGTGACCGCACCGGCGTCGCCGATCAACTCGACGTCGACGATGCGCGAGACGCGGAAGGTCCGGGTCTGGCCCCGATCGAGGTCGTGGCCCACCACATACCAGCGGCCGGAGTTGCTCACCACGCCCCACGGCTGCAGTGTGCGCTCGTTGAGAGCGGTGCCCGAACGATGGGTGAAGGTGACCGCGTATCCGTCCTCGATGGCCGCCAGCAGCCCGCGGATCACCCGTTCGTCGCCCATCGTGCTGCCACCGGTCTGCCCGAACCCCAGCTCACCCGGCGCGGTGACCTCAAGGCCCGCGGCACGCAGCTTGAGCACCGCGGTCTGCGACAGCGCGGCCACGTCGGGGTCGTGCCACACCGCGGCCGCCGCGGCGATGGCCGCGGCCTCGTCGCGTTCGAGACTGATGTCGCGCAGCGCGTAGTTCTCCGGCAGGATCCGGTATCCCTCGTCCCCGCCCAGCATGCCGAATCCGGTCTCCACCGGGATTCCCAGCGTCCGCAGTTCGTTCTTGTCGCGTTCGAGCATCCGCTTGAACGCATCGGCGCTCTGCTCGGTGTCGTTGTATCCGACGACGTTCTTGCGCAAGTACTCCGCGGGCACGTAGTTCTTGGTCGACATCAAGCAGATGACGAGGTTGAGCAGTCGCTCATGCTTAGCAGTGGCCACCGATCCACTGTAGGCCTCACATGGCCGCGATCAGCCGTTCGACGCGCTCATCGACGTTCCGGAACGGGTCTTTGCACAGCACCGTCCGTTGCGCCTGGTCATTCAGTTTCAGATGCACCCAGTCGACCGTGAAATCGCGCTCGGCGGCGGTGGCGGCGGTGATGAACTCGCCGCGCAGTTTGGCCCGCGTGGTCTGCGGCGGGGTGTCCACCGCGGCGGCGATCGCCTCGTCGGTGGTCACCCGGGCCGCCAGACCCTTGCGAGCCAGCAGATCGAAGACGCCGCGCCCGCGCCGGATGTCGTGATAGGCCAGGTCAACCTGGGCGATCTTCGGGTCGGTCAGCGACATGTCGTAGCGGTCGAGGTAGCGCTGCATCAGCTTTCGCTTGATCACCCAGTCGATCTCGGTGTCGACGGCGCTGAAGTCGTCGAACTCGACGGCGTCCAGGGTCCGGCCCCACAGATCCACCACGCGATCCATCATCGGATCGGGGGTGCGGTGGGTCAGGTGCTCGACGGCCCGGGCGTGGTATTCGCGCTGAATCGCCAGCGCCGAGGCGGTCCGGCCGCCGGCCAGCCGCACCGGGTGCCGCCCGGTCGGATCGTGGCTGATGTCGCGGATCGCCCGGATCGGGTTGTCCAGTGCGAAGTCGCGGAAGCTGATGCCCGACTCGATCATCTCCAGCACCAGCAGCGCGGAGCCGACCTTGAGCATCGTGGTGGTCTCGGACATGTTGGAGTCGCCGACGATCACGTGCAGGCGCCGGTACTTCTCGGCGTCGGCGTGCGGCTCGTCGCGGGTGTTGATGATCGGTCGCGACCGCGTGGTCGCCGAGGAGACGCCCTCCCACACGTGATCGGCCCGTTGCGACAGGCAGTAGCGGGTCTCGCTGCCGGTGGTGAGCACCTTGCCCGCACCGCAGATCAGCTGGCGCGTCACCAGGAACGGCAGCAGCACGTCCGAGACGCGACCGAACTCCCCGGTGCGTGAGACCAGGTAGTTCTCGTGGCAGCCGTAGGAGTTGCCCGCCGAGTCGGTGTTGTTCTTGAACAGGTAGATGTCGCCGCCGATGCCCTCATCGGCCAGCCGCTGCTCCGCGTCGATCAGCAGGTCTTCCAGGATCCGCTCGCCGGCTCGGTCGTGCGTCACCAGCTGCTGCACCGAGTCGCACTCGGCGGTGGCGTATTCGGGGTGCGAACCCACATCCAGGTAGAGCCGAGAGCCGTTGGGCAGGAAGACGTTCGACGACCTGCCCCACGCGACCACGCGGCGGAAGAGATAGCGGGCCACCTCGTCCGGGCTCAGCCTGCGGTGCCCCTCCATGGTGCAAGTGACTCCGAACTCGGTTTCGATCCCCATGATCCGGCGTTCCATGACGCTGTCAGTCCCCTGTCAGAAGTTCGCTGATGTGCTGTTCGGCCAGGCGCACGAAGGCCCGGCGCGGGCGGCCGCGATCGAGGATCGCCACCTCCAGTTGCTCGGCCGTCAACCGCGACGGCTCGGCCGCCTTGTCGCCCTCCGCGGGCAGCGACAGCGCGTCGACGGCGATGGCTATCGCCTGTGCCAGAGGAAGTTCCGGCTGGTAGGCGGCGGTCATCGCGGTGACGATCGGTTCCGTGGTGCCGCCCATCACCAGGAAGGAGCTCTCGTCGACGATGGAGCCGTCGTAGGAGATCCGGTACAGCTGCGACGGGGTCGTCTGTCCCGCGCGCGGGACCTCGGCGACGCACAACTCCACCTCGTACGGCTTGGGCTGATCGGTGAACACCGTGCCGAGGGTGGTGGCGTAGGCGGTGGCCAGCGACAGACCGGTCACGTCGGCGCGGTCGTAGCTGTAGCCGCGCAGATCCGCGAGCTGGATACCGGCCCGGCGCAGGGACTCGAACTCGTTGTACTTGCCGACGGCGGCGAAGCCGATGCGGTCGTAGATCTCACTGACCTTGCGCAGGGTGTTGGACCGGTTGTGCGCCACGAAGAGCACTCCGTCGGCGTAGGTCAGGGCGATCACGCTGCGCCCCCGGGCGATGCCCTTGCGCGCCAGCTCGGAGCGATCGCGCATCACCTGTTCGGCGCTGGCGTAATACGGGAAGGTCATCGGGGCTCCTGTGCCTCATCGGCGGCGGCGCGGCGAGCGATCACGGCCTGCGCGGCACCGGAGATCTCGCCCTCGGAGATCTCCGCGGCGCCGTCGCCGTCCACGCGCACCGCGGTCGGGAAGATCCGGCGGACCAGGTCCGGTCCCCCGGTCGCCGCGTCGTCGTCGGCGGCGTCGTACAGCGCCTCGATCGCCACGGCCAGCGCCTCGTCGGCGGTCAGCTCGCGCCGGTACAGCTTCTTGAGCGCCGAACGGGCGAAGACCGACCCCGAACCGATCGCGTCGTACCCCTGCCGTTGCTCGTGCACGGCCCCGGCCACGTCGAAGGAGAAGATCCGGCCGCGGTCGTCGTAGCCCACCAGCAGCGGCAGCGCGGCCAGACCCTGCAGGGCCGCGCCGAGGTTGCCGCGCACCATGGCGGCCAGCCGCGAGACCTTGCCGTCCAGGGTCAGCGGCACGCCTTCGATCTTCTCGTAGTGCTCCAGTTCGACGGTGAACAGTTTGACCAGCTCGAAAGCGATGCCCGCGGTACCGGCGACGCCGGCGGCCGAGTAGTCGTCGGTGACGAAGACCTTCTGCACGTCGCGCGTGGCGATGGTGTTGCCCATCGTGGAGCGCCGATCACCGGCCAGCACCACGCCACCGGCGTAGGCGACGGCGACGATCGTGGTGCCGTGCGGGACTCGCTCGTTCATGTCACCGGCCCCGTCCCGACCGACACTCAGCTGGGAGGCATTGTGCGGCAAGCGATCCGGCGCGGCGGACCGTAGGAACTCGGTGAACGACGAGATGTCGTTCCCCGAGCCCACCCCGGCGGGCACCGTCACTGACCGCCCTTCTGGACGTACGCCCGAACGAAGTCCTCGGCGTTCTCTTCCAGCACGTCGTCGATTTCGTCGAGCAGGTCGTCGGTGTCCTCGGCGAGCTTCTCGCGACGCTCCTGACCGGCGGCGCCACCACCACCGATCGGGTCGTCATCTCCGCTGCCGCCGCCGCGTGTGGTCTGCTCTTGCGCCATCGTCGCCTCCTGAAGAAGAGTTCTTGGTTTCACCCTACCGGGCGCATCGGCGTGACCGGTGGGGCATGCGAGACGTCCTCGACCGTGTCTCGGTCAGGACCCGAGGGCCGCCAGCAGTTCCTCGGCCGACTGCGCGGCCTCGAACACCTCGCCGACCATGGCCTTGGTCCCGCGCAGCGGTTCCAGGGTGGGAATCCGCACCATCGAGTCGCCGCCGAGGTCGAAGATCACCGAGTCCCAGCTGGCGGCCGCCACGTCGGCGCCGAACCGGCTGACGCACTGACCCCGGAACCACGCCCGCGTGTCCTCCGGCGGCTCGTGCACCGCCCGCAGGACCTGTTCCTCGGTGACCAGCCGTTGCATCGAGCCGCGCGCGACCAGCCGGTTGTAGAGGCCCTTGTCCAGGCGCACGTCCGAGTACTGCAGATCGATCAGCTGCAGACGCGGGGCCGCCCAGCCGAGCCCTTCGCGCTGCCGGAACCCCTCCAGCAGACGCAGCTTGGCCGGCCAGTCGAGGATCTCCGCGCATTCCATCGGGTCACGCTCGAGCTTGTCCAGCACGTCCGCCCAGGTGGCGATCACGTGCGCCGCACGGGTGTCGTTGCTGTGGTGCTTGTCGTGGAAGTCACTGACCCGCGCCAGGTACTCGCGCTGCAGGGCCAGGCCGGTCAGCTCCCGCCCGTCGGCCAGCGCCACCGTCGCCGTCAACGTCGGATCGTGGCTGATCTGGTGCACCGCGTGCACCGGCCACGCCAGCGACAGGTCGGACAGGTTCACCCCGGCCTCGATCAGGTCCAGCACCAGCGCGGTGGTGCCGACCTTGAGATAGGTCGCGGTTTCGGCGAGGTTCGCGTCACCGATGATCACGTGCAGCCTGCGGTACTTGTCCGGATCGGCGTGCGGCTCGTCGCGGGTGTTGATGATGCCGCGCTTGAGGGTGGTCTCCAGCCCCACCTCCACCTCGATGTAGTCGGCACGCTGGCTCAGCTGATAGCCGGGCTCCTCGCCGCGCTGCCCGATCCCGACGCGGCCGGAACCGCAGATCACCTGCCGCGAGGCGAAGAACGGCATCAGGCCCGTGACGATCGCGTCGAACGACGTCCCACGCGCCATCAGGTAGTTCTCGTGGGTGCCGTACGAGGCGCCCTTGCCGTCGATGTTGTTCTTGTACAGCTGCAGGTTCGGTGCGCCGGGGACGCTGGCCACGTAGCGGGCCGCCTCCTCCATCACCCGTTCGCCGGCCTTGTCCCAGATCACCGCGTCCAGCGGGTCGCGCACCTCCGGCGCCGAGTACTCCGGGTGCGCGTGATCGACGTACAGCCGCGCGCCGTTGGTCAGGATCATGTTCGCCGCGCCGATCTCGTCGGCGTCGATGATCGGCGCCGGGCCCCGGCTGCGCCCAAGGTCGTAGCCGCGAGCGTCGCGCATGGGCGACTCCACCTCGTAATCCCAGCGGGTGCGCTGCTCCCGGCGCGGGACCTTCGCGGCCGCCGCATAGGCCAGGACGGCCTGGGTCGACGTCATGATGGGGTTCGCGGTCCTGTCCCCCGGCGCGGAGATCCCGTACTCCACCTCGGTACCGATGATGCGTTCCATGACTCCACCCTATGCGGGGCCCTCAGTGCTTGCGCAGGCGCAGCCTCGAATAGATCAGGGCGAACAGCAGCAGCCCCATGCCGATCAAGACGCCGTAGGTCAGCAGCATGTGCGCCATCGTCGGCTCCCACAGCGGGTACTTGGCGGGCTCGTCCTGCATCACCTTGATCTGCCCGGCCTCCGGGTTGATCTTGGGCAGGTCCACGGCCTGCGCCGCGGCGGTGTACCCCCAGTACGCCGGGAAGATCCAGGACAGCTGGGACACGCCGGCGCCGGTGAGCGGGAACAGCCCGCCGCAGAAGACCAGCTGCACCATCACCACGATCACCAGCGGCGGCATCGTCTGCTCGTTGGAGCGGACCAGCGACGAGATGGCCAGGCCCACCAGGGCGCTGACGCAGGCCAGGACGGTGATCGCGCAGAACAGCGCGACCGGCGGCGGCAGCAGCACGCCGCCGTACTCGGGAACGTCGCGCAGCGCGAAGGTGATGCCGAGCATGATGGCGCTCTGCACGGCCGCCAGGATGAAGAAGACGACGGTCTTGGCGCCGAGGTAGGCACCCGGCCGCAGACCCACCGCGCGTTCCCGCTCGAAGATCGGCCGCTCGGAGACCAGGTCGCGCACCGTGAGCGCAGCGCCCATGAAGGCGGCACCGATCACCAGCACCACCAGCAGCTGCACGGCCTCCACCGGATCGGTCGGGATCGTCGAACCGGGCGCGTGGCCCGGTCTGGTCTTGGTGATGCCGAAGCCGGTGGAGCCGGGGATCACCAGGGTCAGCAGGCCGAGCACCACCGGCAGAAGCGCCAGGAACGCGAGATAGCCGCGATCGGAGACGATGAGACGCCATTGGCGTCGGGCGACGGTGTTCATCTGCCGCCACCCGGCCGCCTGCGGCACCGCCAGCGGCGGGCCCGCCGGTTTCAGTGCCGTCGGCGCGGGCCGATGCGGATGGCGCTGCTTGTAGTTGGCCCACGCCCGGTCCGGCCCGGCGGTGACGTTCTCGAAGATCTCCGCCCAGTCGTCGGTGCCCAGCTCCTGCTTCTTGCCTTTGGGGTCGCCGCAGTAGGCGGTCTTGCCGCCGGGGGCCAGCAGCAGTACCTGATCGCAGATCTCCAGGTGCGCCACCGAGTGCGTCACCACCAGCACCACGCGACCCGCGTCGGCCAGCGTGCGCAGCGTCTTCATCACCTGGCGGTCCAGGGCCGGGTCCAGCCCCGAGGTGGGCTCGTCGAGGATCAGCAGGGACGGTCCGGTCAGCAGTTCCATCGCCACCGACGCCCGCTTGCGTTGCCCGCCGGAGAGCTTGTCGATGCGGGTCTGCATGTGCTCGGTGAGCTGCAGCTCGGCCAGCACCCCCTCGATCACCCCGTCCCGGTCGGCGGTGTCGAGATCGGCGGGCAGACGCAGTTCGGCGGCGTAGCGCAGCGCCTGCTGAACGGTGAGTTTGCTGTGCAGCACGTCGTCCTGCGGCACCATCCCGATGCGGTTGCGGAGCGCCTCGTACTCGACGTGGACGTCGCGGCCTTCGAAGGACACCCGGCCCACCGTGGGACTGTTCAGGCCGGCCGCGATCTTCGACACCGTCGACTTGCCTGCGCCGGACGGGCCGATGATGGCCGTCAAGGTGCCCGGTCCGGCCTGGAAGGAGATGTCGTTGAGCAGCTGCTTGCCGCCCTCGACGGTGAGCCCGATGCCGTCGATCTCCAGGCCGCCGCTGACCGCGGCCTTGGCCCGGCCGCGCACCAGGTTGCCGCCGGAGACCACGAAGTCGCTGTTGCCGATGGTGACGACGTCGTTCTCGGTCAGCAGTTGACTGCGGATACGCAGACCGTTGACGAAGGTGCCGTTGACGCTGCCCAGGTCCTCGAGCAGCAGTCCCCGCGGTCCGGCGGTCAGGCGTGCGTGGCGCCGCGACGCGAGAACGTCGCTGACCACGATGTTGTTCTCCGGCGTGCGGCCGATGGTCTGCACACCGCTGACGGTGATGGACTCGCGGCGCGACCGAAGCTCACCGGGCACCTCGAAGATGGCCGAGGCGTTGTTGTGCAGCGCGGCCAGGTGCGGCGCGTTGGGCAGACGACCGTACGCGGCCGGCGTCGAGCGCGGCGGCGGCGGCGACTGCGCCGCGAGCGGCCGCGACGGCGGCGGCTGGGCCGGCAGCGGACGCGACGCGGGCTGTTGCGGTGGTGACGGCGGTTGCCGGGGAGGTTGCGGGGACCGCGGCGGTGCGGAGGCGGCCGCGGGCGTGAGCACCATGATCGGACCGCGCTGGGCGTCGCCGAGGCGGATCTCGGTGCGACCGGTCACCGGCACCCGGCTGGTGCGACGGCCCGCCACGTACAGACCGTTGGTGCTCCCCCGGTCCTGCACCACCCACCCGGACGGCGTCCATTCGAAGGCCGCGTGCGTCCGCGAGATCAACGGGTGATTGAGCACCACCTCGTTCTCCGGTGTGCGGCCCAGCGTCGCGGGCGAGGCCGTGAGCACGACATTCGGCCCGGCGTCGATGCGCAGGTTCAGCGGCGTCGGCTCAGATGCGTTCATCACCGGACACTGTAGTCCGGCTAGGTCACAGGTACTGGCCGGTGTTCGATTCCGTGTCGATCGCGCGCGCCGCTCCGCTGCCCTTGCCGGTCACCAGGGTGCGGATGTACACGATCCGCTCGCCCTTCTTCCCGGAGATCCGTGCCCAGTCGTCCGGGTTGGTGGTGTTGGGCAGGTCCTCGTTCTCGGCGAACTCGTCGAGGATCGAATCGAGCAGATGTCCGATCCGCAGACCGCCGCGACCGGTGTCCAACTGCTCCTTGATGGCGTACTTCTTGGCCCGATCCACCACGTTCTGGATCATCGCGCCGGAGTTGAAGTCCTTGAAGTACATGACCTCCTTGTCGCCGTTGGCGTAGGTCACCTCCAGGAAGCGGTTGTCGTCGGTCTCGGCGTACATCCGCTCCACCACGCGTTCGATCATGGCGTCGATGCAGGCCTGGCCGTCGCCGCCGAACTCCGCCAGATCGTCGGCGTGGATCGGCAGTTCGGTGGTCAGGTACTTGGAGAAGATGTCGATCGCCGACTCGGCGTCGGGCCGTTCGATCTTGATCTTCACGTCGAGGCGGCCCGGGCGCAGGATCGCCGGGTCGATCATGTCCTCGCGGTTGGACGCGCCGATCACGATGACGTTCTCCAGGCCCTCGACGCCGTCGATCTCGCTGAGCAGCTGCGGAACCACGGTGGTCTCCACGTCGGAGGAGACACCGGAGCCGCGGGTGCGGAAGATCGAGTCCATCTCGTCGAAGAACACGATCACCGGGGTGCCCTCGGACGCCTTCTCGCGGGCGCGCTGGAAGATCAGCCGAATGTGCCGTTCGGTCTCGCCGACGAACTTGTTCAGCAGCTCCGGGCCCTTGATGTTGAGGAAGTAGCTCTTGGCCGCCCGCGCATCCTCGCCCCGCGATTCGGCGATCTTGCGCGCCAGCGAATTGGCGACGGCCTTGGCGATCAGGGTCTTACCGCAGCCGGGCGGGCCGTACAGCAGCACGCCCTTGGGCGGGCGCAGCTCGTACTCGCGGAACAGATCCGCGTGCAGGAACGGCAGCTCCACGGCGTCGCGGATCTGTTCGATCTGCCGACGCAGGCCGCCGATGTCGGTGTAGTCGACGTCCGGGACCTCCTCCAAGACCAGGTCCTCGACCTCCGCCTTGGGGATGCGTTCCAGCGCGAAGCCGGCCTTCGAGTCGATCAGCAGCGAATCGCCCGGGCGCAGTTTGCGCGTCGCCTCGCCGCCGTCCTCCTCATGCACCAGCGGGGCCGCCAAGCGGACCACGCGCTCCTCGTCGGCGTGTCCGACCACGAGCGCCCGGTCGCCCTCGCCGAAGACCTCCCGGAGCGTGCTAATCTCGCCGACCCCGTCGTACCCGACCGCCTCGACCACGGTCAGCGCCTCGTTCAGACGCAGGCCCTGCCCGCGCTGCAGCGTCTGCGCGTCGATGTTGGGCGAGAGAGTCAGCCGCATCTTCCGGCCCGAGGTGAACACGTCGACGTTCTCCTCGTCGCACACCTCGATCAGGACGCCGAAACCGCTCGGCGGCTGACCCAGGCGGTCCACCTCCTCGCGGAGCGCCAGCAGCTGCTGCCGCGCCTCCTTGAGGGTGCCCAGCAACTTCTCGTTGCGCGCGGTGAGCTTCTCGACGCGTTCGGCCAGTTCGGCCGGATCGCTGCCGTGCGTGGCACCGGGACGATTGCTCGGGCGGTCAGACGAAGTCATGGGCACCTGCTCCTCTGCGGTCGGTCCGCTGCGTGATCCGGGGGCGTTCGGATCCTGGCAGGGTCCAGCTTATCCGCGTGTCGGCCGCCGCTGCACACGCAGGGTTTGCGTGCCGTCGGCGAGTCGTCGTGCAGTGATCAGAAATGCCGTGTGCCCCTGCATGCGATGCTCGGGCCGCACCGCCAGCCCCACCGCGCTCCAGTCGCGCACCATCGACTCCCACGCGTGCGGCTCGGTCCAGCACTGCTGTTCCCGCAGGGCCTCGACGACCCGGGAGAGCTGCGTGACGGTCGGCACGTAGATGATCACCACGCCGCCGGGCCGCAGCGTCTTGGCCACCGTGTCCAGGCACTCCCACGGGGCGAGCATGTCGAGCACGATGCGATCGACCTGCTCGGCCGGATCGTGCTCGGCCAGGTCGCCCACCCGCAGTTCCCAGTTCGACGGTCGGCGACCGAGGAAGGTCTCCACGTTGCGGACCGCGTGCTCGGCGTGGTCCTCGCGCACCTCGTAGGAGAGCACCGAACCCTCGGCGCCCACCGCACGCAGCAGCGACAGCGTCAGTGCACCCGAGCCGGCCCCGGCTTCGAGGACCCGTGCCCCCGGGAAGATGTCGCCCTCGGTGACGATCTGCGCCGAATCCTTGGGGTAGATCACCTGCGCGCCGCGCGGCATGGACACCACGTAGTCGGTGAGCAGCGGGCGCAGCGCCAGGTATTCGGTGCCGCTGGTGGCCGAGACGATCGAGCCCTCGTCGGACCCGATCAAGTCGTCGTGCTCGATGGCACCGCGGTGGGTGTGGAATTGCTTCCCCGCCTCCACGATGACGGTGAACTTGCGCCCCTTGCCGTCGGAGAGTTGTACGCGATCGCCTTCTACGAAGGGGCCAGTGGTCGCCATCGGGATACATTTCCTTTTTCGCTCGACAAGACATCTCAGCTTGCCACACGACGCCGCGACCACCGCGGCCACACGATTACCGAGGCCGCTAAGCGATCGCTCGGTCGTTGTCGTAGGCTGCGCATATGGCAGCCACCCTCAGCGTCGATGCGATCGACGTCACCGCGTTCTCCGGCTACTACGAGCCCCTGGAACGCCCCTCCGACACCGACGACTTCGAATACTTCCAGCCGACCCTCGCCACGGTGAGCGTCTGGTCGCCTGCCCTGCAGCACGGCGGTCCGCCCACCGGACTGCTGGTGCGGGCGATGGAGCACGCCGTCGCCGACGACCCGTCGGAACTGGACTTCTCGCGCGTCACCATGGAGATCCTCGGTGCCATCGGGCTGGGCGTGTGCCGGGTCCGGGCGCAGATCACCCGCCCGGGACGGCAGATCGGCCAGGTGAGCGCCGAACTGCAGGAGCGCCAGTCCGACGGCGGGTACCGGACCGTGGCCCGTGCCGTCGCCTGGCGGTTGAGCACCCGCGACACCTCACCGATCGCGGTGTCTCCGCAGCCTCCGCTGCCGCACACTCCGGACGAACTGACCCGGACGATCGGTTTCACCGGTGCCGACGGCATCGACGTGGTCTGGGGCCGCATCGGCTTCATCGGCACCCTCGAGATCGCCACCACCACCGGCAACAACGGTCAGACGCCCAGCGTGTGGACCCGCCCGCTGCTGCCCCTGGTGGTCGGCGAGGAGACGAGCGACCTGGCCTCGGCGTTCACCGTGATCGACATCGCCAACGGCGTCGGTTCCCCGATCGACCCGACCCAGTGGTCCTGGATGAACACCGACACCACGGTGCACCTGACCGGACGGCCCCGCGGACCGTGGATCGGCATCGACTCGGCGATGGCCGCCGGCGCCACCGGCTACGGCGCCAGCTTCGCCGACCTGTACGACACCACCGGTTTCATCGGCAGGTCGGCGCAGACCGTGCTGATCGCGCCGCAGTAGCGGCGCCGATCAGGCCCCGATCAGAAGCGGCAGGAGCGGATGTCCGAGGCCAGAATGGCCCGGGCGCCCAGCTCCGACAGGTCGTCCATGAGCTGCTGGTGCTTCTTACGCGGCACCATCGCCCGCACGGCCAGCCAGTCCGGGTTGGCCATCGGCGAGACCGTCGGCGACTCGAGACCGGGAGTGATCAGCACCGCCTGGTCCAGGAGCTGCTTGGGGCAGTCGTAGTCGATCATCACGTACTGCTGACCGAACACCACACCCTGCACGCGGGCCACGAACCGCTCCGCCGCCTTGGACGGCTCCGGGGTCACGGCGGTCCGCACCAGCACCGCCTCCGAGTCGCACAGCGACTCGCCGAAGGCGGTGAGATCGTGCAGGCGCAGGGTCCGGCCGGAGCCGACCACGTCGGCGATGGCGTCGGCCACGCCGAGCTGAATGGAGATCTCCACCGCACCGTCGAGGCGGATGATCTCGGCCTCGATCCCGCGGGCGGCCAGGTCGGCGCGCACCAGGTTCGGGTACGACGTGGCGATCCGCTTACCCGCCAGCTTGTCCACCGACCAGTCCTGGCCGGCGGGCCCGGCGTACCGGAAGGTGGACGACCCGAAGCCCAGGGCCACCTCCTCGATTACCTCGGCGCCGGAGTCGGCCGCCAGGTCGCGCCCGGTGATGCCCAGGTCGAGTTGCCCGGCGGCCACGTAGATCGCGACGTCGCGGGGACGCAGGAAGTAGAACTCGACATCGTTGGCGACGTCGATCACGGTCAGATCCTTGGGATCGGCCCGCTTGCGGTAGCCCGCCTCGGACAGGATGCCGACGGCGGCTTCGGACAGTGCGCCCTTGTTGGGGACGGCGACGCGCAACATGGCGAGGCTCTCTTCGTTTCTGGGGGTAGGTCGGCTCAGAGGAACCGGTAGATGTCTTCGGGAGCGAGGCCGCGTTTGATCATCATCACTTGCAGCCAGTAGATGAGCTGACTCATCTCCTCGGCGAGCGAATCATCGGATTCGTGCTCGGCGGCCAGCCAGACTTCACCGGCTTCCTCGATGATCTTCTTGCCGAGGGTATGCACGCCCTTGTCGAGGGCGGCGACGGTGCCGCTGCCCTCCGGACGGGTCGCTGCCTTCTCGGTCAGCTCGGCGAAGAGGTCGTCGAAGGTTTTCACGGTTACCTATTTTCGCATGCCACCGCGCGTGCCGCGCGGTCAGGCCGGTGTATCGGTGCGGGCCTGGGCGAACAGCCGCGCCAGATCGTCCACTGTCAGCCCGGCCAGGGTCTGCCGGAACACCCGTTTGCTCGCCGCGGCCACCGGGATCTGGGACGGCACCACCAGATTCGGCACGCCCGCCGCGTGTGCGGCGGCGGCACCGGTCGGCGAGTCCTCGATGGCCAGGCAGTCCCCCGGCGCGGCGCCCACGATCTCGGCGGCACGCAGGTAGATGTCCGGGGCGGGCTTGCCGACGGCCACCTCGTCGCCGCAGACGGTGGCCACGAAGCGGTGGGCGCCGATGGTCTCGATCGCGATGTCGGCCACCTCCCGCATGGTGTTGGTCACCAGCACCATGGGGATCTCGGCCGCCGCCACCAGATCCAGCAGCGCCACCGCACCCGGACGCCACGGCAGCTCGCGCGCGAACAGCTTTACCACCATCGCGACCATCCACGCCTCGTCGGCGTCGAAGTCGCGACCGGACTCGGGCAGTCGGGCCGCGTCGTACACCTTGGTGAGCGCGTCGACGCTGTTGTTCCCCAGCGTCGCCCGCCGCAGCTGCGGGGTCATCGGCACGCCGTGGCGGGCCGCGAGCGCGTCCATCGCCTCATCCCAGATCGGCTCGGTGTCCAGCAGGGTGCCGTCCATGTCCCAGAGCACGGCCTCCGGGAACACCGGTGAGAGTCCGGTCATGTCAGGCCGTCGCCGCGTCCGGGGTCTTCCCCGCAGCGGGGGTCTTCCCGGCGTCTGGGTCGGCACTCGCGCCGAGCCGGCCGAGAGCGAAGGTGGCCACCCACATCAGGGCGAGCGCCACGATCACCGCGACGTCTCCGGCCCGGTCCACGCGCAGATGCTCGTGGTAGATCGTCAGACCCAGCGCCATCGCCACCACCGGCTTGAGCACGGTGACCGTCGGAAGGCTGGTCTGCACGTCGCCCGCCTGGTAGCTGGACTGCTGCCACAGCGTGCCGAGGGTGGCCGTGATGGCCATGGCCCAGAACTCCCAGCTGGTCAGGCCGCGCACGATGCTGTCCCCGAAGGCGTCCATGCCGCTCTTGGTGAACGGCGCCGAATAGCCCAGCAGCATGCCGGCGGCCACCGCCAGAACCAGCGACCGGCCGGTTCCGTGCGGCATCCGCGAACCGCCCCAGACGCAGATCGCGACCACGAAGACCAGCAGGACCAGCGGACCGATCCACGACGCGAACGACGGGAACTCCTCGCCGGCGGTGGGTTCACCGAGGGTCAGGAACACCACCAGCGAGGCGATCAGCACCGCCGCCCACGCCCATTCGGCGAGCTTGAGCCGCCGCTTCTGCGCCCACGCCGCGAGCGGCAACGCGAACAGCAGGGTGGTCACCAGCAGCGGCTGCACCAGCAGCAGGCTGCCGATGGCGAGCGCACCCGCCTGGAAGGCGAAGCCGGCGATGTCGGCGGCGATGCCGAACAACCACACCTTGCGCTTGACCAGCTTGCCGAAGAATCCGATACCGACGGTGTTCTCGTCGCTGAGCCCCTCGGTGCCCTTCTGTTGCAGCACGGCGGCCACGGCGAACATCGCCGCGGCGATCAGGGTCAGTACCACGGCCAGAACGGTCACGGTCCCTCTTTCAGTGTCTCGGCCCGCGGTGACGGGACGTCGGATCGACTACGTGTTGAAGTATTTGGCTTCCGGATGGTGCAGCACGAATGCGTCCGTCGACTGCTCGGGGTGCAGTTGCAGTTCCTCCGACAGCACCACACCGATGCGGCCCGGTTCCAGCAGATCGATCATTTTGGCACGATCCTCCAGATCCGGGCACGCACCGTAGCCGAACGAGTACCGCGCACCTCGGTAGTCGAGATCGAAGTAACCCTGGGTCGCCTCCGGATCGTCGTCGGCCGCGGTGCCCTCGGTGAAGGTCAGTTCGCTGCGGACCCGCTGATGCCAGTACTCGGCCAACGCCTCGGTGAGCTGCACGCCGATTCCGTGCACCTCGAGGTAGTCGCGGTAGCTGTTGGCCGCGAACAGATCGTTGGCGAAGTCGGCGATCGGATTGCCCATGGTGACCAGTTGGAAGGGCAGGACGTCGACGGTGCCGTCGGCCAGCGCCTGCTCGCGCGACTTGATGAAGTCGGCGATGCACAGGAAGCGGGAACGCTGCTGACGGGGGAAGGTGAAGCTGTGCCGGATCGGCGCATCCGGGCGCGGCTCGGTGAGCACGTGCACGGTGTCGCCCTCGCTGACGGCCGGGTAGTAGCCGTACACGACCGCGGCATGGGCCAGAATGCCCTCGGTGGAGAGCCGATCGAGCCAGTAGCGCAGCCGCGGGCGTCCCTCGGTCTCGACCAGATCGTCGTAATCGGGCCCGTCGGTGCCACGGGTGCCGCGCAGGCCCCACTGTCCCAGGAACAGGGCGCGCTCGTCGAGCATCGAGGCGTAGTCGGCCACCGGGATGCCCCGGACGATGCGACTGCCCCAGAACGGCGGCGTCGGCGTCTCGTTGTCGGCGGCCACGTCCGAACGCGCGGGCACCTCCACCGGCGTCTCCGCGGCCTTGCGCTGGGCGGCGATGCGCTGCGAACGCTCACGGCGGGCGGTCCGCTCGGCCACCTTGGCCGCCGCCGCCTTGGCCTCGGGGCTCTCCGGGTCGGGGCCTTCGCCCCGCTTGATCGCCATCAGCTGATCCATCAGGCTCAGGCCCTCGAAGGCATCGCGCGCGTAGCGGACCTCGCCCTGATAGATGTCGGCCAGATCGCTCTCCACGTAGCTGCGGGTCAGTGCGGCGCCGCCGAGGAGTACCGGGATGCCGCTCTTGCCGCGCGAGTTCATCTCCTCCAGGTTCTCCTTCATCACCACCGTCGACTTCACCAGGAGTCCGGACATGCCGATCACGTCGGCGCCGGAGTCCTCGGCCGCCGACAGGATGGTGGCGATGGGCTGCTTGATGCCGATGTTGACCACGTCGTAGCCGTTGTTCGACAGGATGATGTCCACCAGGTTCTTCCCGATGTCGTGGACGTCGCCCTTCACGGTGGCCAGCACGATCCGACCCTTGCCGTCCTCGCCGGTGGCCTCCATGAACTGCTCCAGGTGCGCCACCGACGTCTTCATCACCTCGGCGGACTGCAGCACGAAGGGCAGCTGCATCTGACCGGAGCCGAACAGTTCGCCGACGGTCTTCATGCCGGCCAGCAGGTGCTCGTTGATGATCTCCAGCGGCGGGATCTGCGCGCGCGCCTCCTCGAGGTCCTCGATCAGGCCGTTACGTTCGCCTTCGACGATGCGCGCCTGCAGTCGTTCCAGCAGCGGCAGCGCGGCCAGTTCGGCGGCGCGCGTTTCGCGGGCCGAGGCCGCCGAGACACCCTCGAACAGCTCCATCAGGCGCTGCAGCGGGTCGTAGCCTTCGCGGCGACGGTCGTAGACCAGGTCCAGGGCCACCTCGCGGTGCTCGTCCGGGATGCGCGCCATCGGCAGGATCTTCGAGGCGTGCACGATCGCCGTGTCCAGGCCGGCCTGCACGCATTCGTGCAGGAACACCGAGTTCAACACCTGGCGGGCGGCCGGGTTCAGGCCGAAGGAGATGTTGGAGATACCGAGGGTGAAGTGCACCTCGGGGTAGGTCTCGTGCAGGCGCCGGATGGCCTCGATCGTCTCGATGCCGTCCCGGCGGACCTCCTCCTGACCGGTGGAGATCGGGAAGGTGAGGGCATCGATGATGATGTCCTCCTGTTCCAGACCCCAGTTGCCGGTCAGATCGGCGATCAGCCGCTCGGCGATGGCGACCTTGTGATCGGCGGTGCGGGCCTGGCCCTCCTCATCGATGGTCAGGGCCACCACGGCCGCGCCGTGTTCGGCGACCTGCTCCATGATGCGGGTGAAGCGGGACGTGGGGCCGTCCCCGTCCTCGTAGTTCACCGAGTTCACCGCGCAGCGTCCGCCGAGGTGCTCGAGACCGGCGGCGATCACGTCCGGCTCGGTCGAGTCGATCATGATCGGCAGCGTCGACGCGGTGGCCAGCCTGCTGGCCAACTCGGTCATGTCGGCGGCGCCGTCGCGACCGACGTAGTCCACGTTCAGGTCCAGCATGTGCGCACCGTCGCGCGTCTGGTTCTTGGCGATGTCCATGCACTGCTGGTAGTCGCCGGCGATCATCGCTTCGCGGAAGGCCTTGGAACCGTTGGAGTTGGTGCGCTCGGCGATCACCAGGAAGCTGGCGTCCTGGTGGAACGGGACCGCGGTGTACAGCGACGAGGTCTCCGACTCGTGGTCGGGCGTGCGCCGGGCCGGGGTCACCGCGGCCACCGCGGCCGCCACCTGCCGCACGTGCTCGGGCGTGCTGCCGCAGCAGCCGCCGACGAACTGCAGACCGTAGTCGGCCACGAACCCGGACAGCGCGGTCGCCATCTGCTCCGGGGTCAGCGGGTACTCGGCGCCGTTGCGCCCCAGCACCGGGAGACCGGCGTTGGGCATCACCGACACCGGGATGCGGGCGTGCTTGGACAGGTACCGCAGGTGCTCGCTCATCTCGTTCGGGCCGGTGGCGCAGTTGAGACCGACGACGTCGACGCCGAGCGGCTCGATGGCGGCCAGGGCGGCACCGATCTCCGAGCCCACCAGCATGGTGCCGGTGGTCTCGACGGTGACATGGGTGATGATCGGCAGATGCCGGCCGGCCTGGGTCATCGCCCGCCGGGCGCCGACCACGGCCGCCTTCAGCTGCAGCAGATCCTGACAGGTCTCGATGAGGATGGCGTCGGCGCCGCCGTCGAGCATGCCCAGGACGCACTCGACGTAGGCGTCCCGGATCAGGGCGAAGGTGGTGTGGCCCAGGCTGGGCAGCTTGGTGCCCGGGCCGATGGAGCCGAGCACGAAGCGCGGGGTGCCGTCGGCGGACGGGCCCACCTCGTCGGCCACCCCGCGGGCGATGGCGGTGCCGCGGTAGGCGAGGTCGCGAATGCGGTCGGCGATGTCGTAGTCGCCCAGGTTGGAGAGGTTGCAGCCGAAGGTGTTGGTCTCGACGGCGTCGGCACCGGCTTCGAAGTAGCTCCGGTGGATGTCGGCCAGCACATCGGGCCGCGTTTCGTTGAGAATCTCGTTGCAGCCCTCGAGGCCGAGGAAGTCGCGGTCGACGTCGAGATCGGCGGCCTGCAGCATGGTTCCCATCGCGCCGTCGCCGATCAATACGCGCCGGGACATCGCCTGCAGGAAGGTCGAGTCGTAGTGCGAGGAGTCGGGAGGGGAGATAGGCATGGACACCAGCGTAGTTCGCCGCGCATTCGCCTTCGACCGTAGGCTGGTGCGGTGAGCGAAGATGCGAGTACACCCGGCCGCGATTCCACACCGGAAAAGCGCCCCACCGTGCTCGTCGCGGCCTTCGGCGGATGGACCGACGCCGAGGATGCCGCGTCGGCGGCCCTCGAACATCTGGCACTCACCTGGTCGTCGGTGACGGTCCGCGAGATCGACCCCGACGATTACTACGACTATCAGGAGACCCGGCCCACGATCAGTGTGTCCGGCGGGGTCACCCGGCACCTGCGATGGCCGACGACCTCCATCTCCCATTGCCGGCTCCCGCACGCCGATCGCGACCTGGTGTTCGTGGTGGGCACCGAACCCAACATGCGGTGGCGTGCCTTCTGCCAGGAGATCGTCGAGGCGGCCCTGGATCTCGACGTCGAACTGGCGGTGGTGGTCGGGTCGGCGTTCTCCGACACCCCGCACACGCGACCGGTCCCGATCAGCGGCAGCGCCCACACCGCCGAGGCCGCCGCGCGCTACGGGCTCGTGGCCGCCGACTACGAGGGCCCCACCGGGATCACCGGGGTGCTGCAGGATGCGTTCGTGCAGGCCGGTATCCCGGCCATTTCGCTGTGGGCGTCGGTGCCGCACTACCTCGCGGGCCCGCCGAACCCGAAGGCCACGCTGGCCCTGGTGCGGAGCCTGGAACCGCTGATCGGGACCCCGGTGCCGATCGGCGTGCTGCCCGAGCAGGCCCGGCAGTGGGAAGACGGTCTCAACGAGATGCTCTTCGCCGACGACGAGATGGCCGCCTACGTGCGCGAACTCGAACAGCGACACGACGCCGAACCGGAGGTCGGCATGCTCACCGCGATGGACGGCGACGCGCTGGCCGCCGAATTCGAGCGCTACCTCCGGCAGCGCGGCGGCAGCGGGGACGAACGCTAACCGATCTTCTCGATGGCCAGCACCGGCGTGGTGATCCGCCAGGTGCGCACGTCGGGGTCGTCGGCCGCGCTCACCCAGAACTGGGCCGGCTCTCCGACACGGCAGCTGCGCACCCGCAGCAGCGGAATGTCCTGGGAGTCGCGGCGCAACTCGGCCACCTCCCACTCCACATCGTCCTGCCTGCCCACCCCGGGGGCCCGCAACAGGGTGTTCTCGGTGAGATCGATGAGATAGGTCGAGGTGTGGGTCACCACGGTGAAGACCCCCTCGCGGGCGTCGGACGGGATCTCGCTGAGGGTCATGCCGGACGCAACTCCACGCCGAGGAGGGCGTCCACCAGATCGGCGATCTGCCCGGGCGCCTCGCTGCTGGACCCGAGTCCGGTCAGGGCCTCCGACGCCCAGCCGTCGATGGCGGCCAGCGCCTTCGGGGTGTCCAGATCGTTGGCCAGGTGGGTGCGGACGCGGTCGATGATGCCGTCGGCCGCCGGCCCGGTCGGGGCCGCGACGGCTCGCCGCCAGCGCGCCAACCGTTCCTGCGCCCGTTCCAGCTGCGCGTCGGTCCACATCCGGTCCTGCCGGTAGTGTCCGTCGAGCAGACCCAGGCGGATCGCACCGGCGTCGACGCCCGCGGCCAGCAGCTTGGACACCAGCACCAGATTGCCCAGACTCTTGGACATCTTCTCCCCGTCCAACCCGATCATTCCGGTGTGGGCGTAGGTGCGGGCGAAGCGTCGCTGACCGGCCAGGGCCTCGCCGTGCGCCGCCGAGTACTCGTGGTGCGGGAAGATCAGGTCGCTGCCGCCGCCCTGGATGTCGAAGGCCTCGCCGAGTCGATTGAGCGCGATCACCGAGCACTCGATGTGCCAGCCTGGACGCCCGGCCCCGAAGGGGGCCTCCCACGACGGCTCGCCGGGGCGCGCCGCGCGCCACAGCAGCGCATCGATCGGGTCGCGTTTGCCGGGCCGCTCGGGGTCGCCGCCGCGCTCGGCGAACAACCGCTCCATGGTGGCCCGGTCGTAGTTGGATTCGTAGCCGAAGACGCCGGTGGCGTCGGCCCGGAAGTACACGTCCGGGTACTGCTCGTCGTCGACGACGTAGGCGGCGCCGGATTCCAGCAGCGCCGCGACCGCGGTCACCACCTCATCGACCGATTCGATGGCGCCGATGTAGTCGCGCGGAGGCAGCACCCGCAGGGCGGTCATGTCCGCCCGGAACAGGTCGATCTGGCCGTCGCCGAGTTCGCGCCAGTCCACGCCGTCGCGGGCGGCCCGCTCGAACAGCGGGTCGTCGACGTCGGTGATGTTCTGCACGTAGTGCACCTCGTGCCCCTGATCGCGCAGTACGCGGTTCATCAGGTCGAAGGCGACGTAGGTGGCGGCGTGCCCGAGGTGGGTGGCGTCGTACGGGGTGATGCCGCAGACGTACATGGTGGCGACCGGCCCCGGCGCGACCGGCTTCACCTGCTGATCGGCGGTGTCGTACAGGCGCAGTGCCGGCCCGGCGCCGGGCAGTTCGGGAACGGAGAGCGACGGCCAGGAGTGCATGATCAACCACTCTAACCGGGTGCGGCCCGCCCGCTCCCGCGACCCGGGTTCCCCAGTCTGCCTGGGTCGTTCAGAAGGGCGGCCAGGGGATGGCGCGATCGTGCGGCGGATGCGGGAGCGGTTCGCCCGCCGCCAGCGCGGCGATCCGTTCGCGCAGCGCGTCCACTTCGGCGGCCGAGATCAAGGTCCCCATCTGTGCGGCCAGCTCACCGTCTTCGCGCAGGCGCTCGCCGAGGTCGACCAGTTCCGCGCGCGTCTGCTCGTCCACGGTTCGACCGGCCCAGCCCCACAGGATGGTGCGCAGTTTCGGCTCCCGATGCAGGGTGAGGCCGTGGTCGATGCCGTAGAGACGCCCGTCGGCGTCGACCAGGATGTGCCCGCCCTTGCGGTCGGCGTTGTTCAAGATCGCGTCGAGGACCGCCAGCCGTTGCAGACGCTCGTCGGTGGCGTGCGCCACCGCGACCACCGAACCGTCGTCGTCGTGGGCGCGCAGAATCGGGACGTAGCCGTCCGGGACGGCGTCGGCGGGCACGATCTCCACCGGTTCGAGCCCGACCGGCTCCTCCGGCTGGTCGATCCACACCTGCAGCATGCCGGGACCGAGCTCGGCCTCCGGCGGCCCCTCGGCGCGCAGCACGGTCTCGGGAATCAGGTCCCAGCCGAGCGTCGCGTCGATCAGGCGCGCGGCCACTTCCCGGCCGGCCAGGGTGCCGTCCGGGAAATCCCACAGCGGCCGCTCCCCGCGCACCGGCTTGTACACGCAGCGCAGACTCTCCGCCCCCAGGTTCACCCGGCAGACCAGGGTGAGGTTGCTGGCGGAGGGGACCTGGCCGTACAGGGACAGTTCGCCCTCGGTCAGCAGCCGACGCACGTGCTCGGCCGACGGCGCGTGCGCGGCTCCGCTCTCGGTCACGGCCTGTCGCCGGAGTCGCGGTCCCCGCCGTTCTCGGGTCCCCCGTCGTCCTCGGGGTCGGCCTCGTCGTCGGCGTCCACCTCGAAGGAGGCGTCGAAGCCCGGCACCAGCCGTCCCAGGATGGCCAGCACCTCCGGGTCCACGAACTCCAGCGACCGGCTGAACTCGCCGTCACGCTTGTAACCGTTGCTGCGCGCGCAGATGTGCCCCTCCGGATCCAGCGGCTGCTGGCACAGCGGGCATTGGGGGCGGCCGGCGGCCACCACGCGCAGGGACCGCGCCGAGAATTCGCGGGCGGCCAGCGCGCTCAAGAACACCCGCACCGTGTCCGGACCGTCGGCGGCATCGTCGAGGATCACCGCTTCGTCGATCGGTTCCTCGGTCACCGCGAGCAGTTCCACCACCACCGCGGCGGCTTCGGCGTCCCACCCCAGGCCCATCGAGCCCACGTGGAATTCTGCGTCGATGGGCATCGCCAACGGCGAATTGTCGGTCACCACGCTCGTCTCCGGCGGCACCGCGGTGCCGAAGCGACGGGTCACCTCGTCGAGCAGGTAGCCGAGCCGGTCGGCCAGGATCAGCACCTGCTGCTTCTCGATCTGCACGCTGACGGTCTGGACACCCGAGGTGACCTGAAGGAAGAACGTCCGGTCGCCCGGCTGCCCGACGGTGCCTGCGACGAAGCGCTCGGGTTCACGGAATTCGTGGATGTTGCGGGCCATCGGTCAATTCACCTCACTGGCAGGGGAAACAAGGTCGCAGAACTCCACCGTACCGGCCCTAGGCACGGGCGGCGGGGCCCGCGTCGGTTCCGGTGGAACCACCGACCGCGGCGGCCGCCGCCGGACGGGCCGGCAGCGTCAGGACGCCGTTGTTGTTGACGGTGTGCACGTACGGCCGCGCCGACGCGTAGTGCACCACGCTGATCGAGGCGGGGTCGACGATGATGCGCTGAAAGGTGTCCAGGTGCATTCCCAGCGCGTCGGCGAGGATCGACTTGAGCACGTCGCCGTGCGAGCACACCACCCACAGTCCGTGACCGTCGTCGCCGCCGTACTCCCGATCCAGCGCCCGCACGGCGGTACTGGCCCGGCCGAAGACGTCGGCCAGGCCCTCGCCCCCGGGGAACACCGCCGCCGACGGGTGCCGCTGCACCGTCTGCCACAGCGGTTCGTCGACCAACTCGCCCAGCCGACGGTTGCTCCAGTCGCCGTAGTCCACTTCCACCAGGCGGTCGTCGACGATCTCCGGGACTCCCCCGGCGGGCCGCTCGTCCAGCGCCGTCAGCAGGGGCGCGACGGTCTCGGCGCAGCGCTGCAGCGGCGAGCGCACCACCGCGCCGATCCGGTCGAGCACGCCGCCCAGCCGCGCGGTCAGTTCGTCGGCCTGCGCCCGGCCGTGGTCGTCGAGCGCCACCCCGGGGGTGCGGCCGGCCAGAATGCCGGAGGTGTTGGCCGTCGAGCGTCCGTGTCGGACCAGGATCACCGTCATGGCTGCCAGCCTAAGGCCCCGGTGTCGGCGGGTCAGTAGGCGGCGACGACGCCGGTGGCCAACAGCACCAGGATCGTGCTGCCCAGGATCACGCGGTAGGCGGCGAACCAGTTCATCGAATGGTTGCTGACGAACTTGAGCAGCCAGGCGATGGCCGCGTAGCCGATGACGAATGCGATGACGGTGGCCACCACGATCTGGCTGCCGCTCGCCTGCAGACCGGCGTCGGCCGGCTCGAAGGCGTCCTTGAGGCTGTACAGGCCGGAGCCGAGGACCGCGGGAATGGCGATCAGGAACGAGAACCGGAAGGCGGCCTCGCGGTTGAGTCCGAGGAACAGGCCCGCGCTGGCGGTGGCGCCGGACCGGGAGACGCCCGGGATCAGCGCCAGGCACTGCGCCAGGCCCATGACGATCGCGTCGGTGCGCGTGAGCTGTTGCAGATCACGACGCTGGGTGGCGAACCGCTCGGCCGCCACGAAGACGAAGGAGAACAGGATCAGCATGATCGCGACCAGCCAGAGGTTGCGGCCGACGGTCCGGATCTGGTCGGTGAACAGGAATCCGAGCACCACGATCGGGATGGTCGCCAAGATCACATACCAGCCGACGCGGTAGTCGATGCCGCGTCGATCGGGATTGCGCAGACCGGCGAACCACGCCGCGAGAATGCGCCCGATGTCCTTGGCGAAGAACACCAGCACCGCCAGTTCGGTGCCCAGCTGGGTCACCGCGGTGAAGGACGCACCGGCATCTTCCCCGGCCCACAGCTCGGAGACGATCCGCAGGTGGGCGGAGGAGGAGATCGGCAGGAACTCGGTGAGTCCCTGCACCGCTCCCAGAACGATGGACTGCGCCCAGCTCATGTCGGTCACGAGGGCACACTGTACCCGCCGCGGCGGGCACACTGTACCCGCCGCGGCGCCGGAGGCCGACGACGAATCACACCGCCCCAGCTCGCCACCGGCCCCGCCTCTCGCGCAAGATAGAGGCCATGCGTCTTTCCACCAGAGTCACCGCGGCGGCGACGGCTGTCGTCCTGGCCGTCACCCTGTCCGCGTGCAGTTCCGACGACGTGAATGTGGGCGACGGCGCCGGTGACGTGGCGAAGGTGGAACCGGCCACCCCGGCCGCCTCGCCGCCGGAGGATGCCCGCCCGGCGGGCACGGTGGTGCCTGCGGCGGCCGGCAGCAGCCTGGCCCAGGCCGGTTCCACCGTCGCGGTCCTCGGCGACGACGGCGTGGTGCGGCTGCACACCGCCCCCGGTGCCGCCGACACCCCGGCCCCGCGCGAGGTGGCCGCGACGCAGGTCAGCGCGCTGGTCGCGGACGACGACGGCTTCCTCATCGCGTCGCCGCAGCAGGTGGCGCGGGTCGCGGTCGACGGCACGGTGACCCCGGTCGCCGAATCTCAGGGCGAGGTGCTGAGCCTGGGGGTGGCCGGTGACCGGATTCTGGTGGGCACCGCCGACGGTCACCTGCGCGTGCTCACCCGGTCCGGCGAGTTGCAGCGCGACATCCACGACTTCGTGCGGGTCGACGAGATCCTCGTCGCGCCCGCCTCCGCCGACTGGGGCGATCGGGCGGTGGTCATCGACCGCGCCCAGTCCATCGTCGCGCCCGTGGACATCGCCACCGGGGAACGCAAGGCCGCGCTGCGCGCCGGCAACGGCGTCACCGAGGGCGTCGTGGATTCGTTCGGCCGCGTGCTGGTGAGCAACACCCGCGACGGTGAGATCCTGGGCTTCTTCGGGCAGCCCATCGTGATGCGTTTCCGCTTCCCGGTGGCGGCCAGCCCGTACGCGTTGGCCTGGGACGACACCCAGAAGCTGCTGTGGGTCTCCACCACGGGTGACAACGTGGCGATCGCCTTCGACCTGTCGACCGGGGAGCCGCGCGAGCGCGCCCGGATCGCGACGGTGGGCCAGGTCGCGGCGATGAGCACCGACCCGTCCAACGGCATGCTGTACCTGTTGTCGGCTCGCGGGGACGGCTTGCAGGCCGTCGCCCGCACCGCCGTCGACACGGCCCGATAGGAAGTGACACCGATGTCCGTCTCCCCCGTTCCGCTGCGCTCCCGACTGCTCAGCCTGCTCAACCGGGTGCTGTATCCGCCGCTGCTGGCCCTGATGTTCCGGGTGCCGCCGGAGCGGATCCACCACCTGATCTCGCGCCTGTTGCGCCTGGCCGGCCGCACGCCGGTGGCGCGTTCGCTGGTGTCGGCGATGTTCGCGCCCCGGCAGCCGAACCTGGGATCGACGGTCTTCGGGGTGGACTTTCCCTCCCCCATCGGGCTGGCCGCCGGCTTCGACAAGTCGGCCGACGCGGTCAACGCGTGGGGGCAGCTGGGCTTCGGTTACGCCGAGGTCGGCACCATCACCGGACGACCGCAGCCCGGCAACGAGCAGCCGCGCCTGTTCCGTCTGCCCGCCGACAAGGCGCTGATCAATCGGATGGGCTTCAACAATCCCGGCGCCGAGGCGGCCGCCCTGAAGCTCGCCGAACGCCGTCCCGGCCCGCGCCGGGTGCCCATCGGCGCCAACATCGGCAAGACCAAGGTGGTGCCGGTCGACGAGGCGATCGCGGACTACCGCTTCAGCGCCCGACTCCTGGGTCCGCTGGCCGACTTCGTCGTGGTGAACGTCTCCTCGCCCAACACGCCGGGTCTGCGCGACCTGCAGGCCGTCGAGTCGCTGCGCCCGATCCTGGCGGCCGTGCTCGAGGTGGTCGAGGTGCCGGTGCTGGTGAAGATCGCCCCCGACCTGTCCGACGAGGACGTCGACGCCGTGGCCGACCTGGCCGTGGAGCTGGGGCTGGCCGGCATCGTGGCCACCAACACCACCATCAGCCGCGCCGGGCTGGCCACCCCGGCCGCGACCGTCGAGGCCATCGGTGCCGGAGGCCTGTCCGGTCCGCCGGTCAAGCAGCGGTCCCTCGAGGTGCTTCGGCGCTTGCACGCGCGGGTCGGCGGCCGCGTCGCGCTGGTCAGCGTCGGCGGCATCGAAACCGTCGACGACGCCTGGGAGCGGATCCTCGCCGGCGCCAGCCTGCTGCAGGTGTACACCGGCTTCATCTACGGCGGCCCGGTCTGGCTGCAGGAACTCAACGACGGCGTCGCCGCGCGCCTGCAAGCCGGAGGCTTCGCCTCGCTCACCGACGCGGTCGGCTCCGCCGCCCGCTGAGGTCCTGCGCGCTCGGTTCTACTCGTCGCCCGCCTGCTCGAACGTTCCGACCAGGGTGCCGCGCGCGATCGCGTGCGAGAACAGGTTGAAACCGAGGAACCCCGGGGAGGCGCCGTCGGGCAGCTCCAGCGATTCGACATCGACCGCGTGCACCACGAAGAAGTAACGGTGCGGGCCGTGGCCGGGCGGCGGACCGGCGCCGACGAACTGCGCCAGACCGGCGTCGTTGCGCAGCGTCACCGCCTGGTCGGGCAAGGATTCCGCGCCGGGTGCTCCGGCATCCGTGGCCAGCGACGTGACCGAGGCCGGGATGTCGGCCACCGCCCAGTGCCAGAAGCCCGACGCCGTGGGGGCGTCCGGGTCGAAGCAGGTCACCACGAAGCTCTTGGTGTCGGCGGGGAAGCCCGACCAGCTCAGCTGGGGCGAGACGTCGGCGCCCCCGGCGCCGAAGATCGCCGAGGCCTGCGGCAGCGGCAGGGCCTCGCCGTCGGCGAAGGTCTCGGAGGTCACGGTGATCTCGGGAAGCGGCGGGAGCGCGTCGTACGGATTGAAATCAGACATGACCCCCATCTTTCCCTACCGGCCGCCCCGCGGCATCCGGTTGCCGCGGGGAGTGCGTGCCGTCAGGCGGGAACGATCATCACCGGGCACGGCGCGACCTGCAGCACCGCCTGGCTCGTCGAGCCCAGCAGCAGGCCGCGGAAGCCGCCGCGCCCGCGACTGCCCATCACGATCAGCTGTGCCTCCGCCGCCGACTCCAGTACCTGGTGGGCCGCCGATTCGGTGGTGACGACCGTGGTGACGGCCACGTCGGGGTAGTCCTCGAGCGCGCCGGCCAGCTGCGAGCCGAGCGCCTCATGGGCCTCGTCGGTGAGTTGCTGACGCTCGGCGTGCAGCCGGTCGAAATACGCCGCGCCCGCGTTGCCGCCGTAGGTGTGCACGGCGATCAACGGCGCCTGCAGGAAGGACGCCTGCGCGAAGGCCGCGGCGATCGCCGCGCTGGACACCGGCGAGCCGTCGACGCCGACGACGACGGGCCCGCTGTCGCGTGGATTCTCCGGTACAACCACCACCGGGCAGTCCGCGTGTGCGGCCACATCGGTGCTGACCGAGCCGAGCAGCAGACCGGTGACCCCGCCCAGGCCGCGACGGCCGAGCACCATCGTGTGCGCCCGCGAGGACAGCTCGCGCAGCACCAGCGCCGGACGCCCCTCGATCACCTCCGCGGTCGTCTCCGCGCCGGGGGCCACCTCGTCGATCAGGTCGCGGGCGATGTCCAGGGCCCCTTCGGCGAAGGCCTTGGCCGCGTCGGTGTAGGCCTGCGCCATGGCGATCGCCGCACCGTACTGCAGGATCGGCGGCTCCACGACGCTGACCACGCGCAGCGGCCGATTCTCCCGCTGCGCGGCCAGGGCCGCCCACCGCACGCCGTCCAGCGCCAGTTCGGAACCGTCTACCGCCGCCACGATCGGCGCATTGACTGTCGACATCGCCTGCACAACCCCTTTTTTCTGCTCGGTCGGACCACCGCGCCGGCGGCCCACACCTTCAACCTACCGGCTAGGAGTTGAGCAGGAAGTGCTCCATCACCCGGGTGCCGAACAGCACCGACTCCACCGGGACGCGTTCGTCGATGCCGTGGAACAGGGCCGCGAAGTCGAGCTCCGGCGGCAACTGCAGCGGCGCGAACCCGAAGCACCGGATGCCCAGCTTCACGAAGGCCTTGGCGTCGGTGCCGCCGGACAGCATGTACGGGACGGTGCGGCCCTGCGGGTCGTGGGCGAGGATCGCGTCGTTCATCGCATCCACCAGGTGCCCGTCGAAGGTGGTCTCCACCGACTCGAGATCGGTGATCCACTCCCGTTGGACGTTGGGGCCGATCAGTTCGTCGATGGTCTTCTCGAACTCGGCCCGCCGGCCGGGCAGCACGCGGCAATCTATCACGGCCTCGGCCCGCTGCGGAATCACGTTGGCCTTGTAGCCCGCCGACAGCATGGTCGGGTTGGCCGTGTCGCGCAGGGTGGCGCCCACGATGCGGGCCAGGTTGCCGATCTTGAACAGCGCCGACTCCAGGTCCGGGGTCTGCGGGGAGAAGTCCAGGCCGGTCTCCTCCGAGAGCGCCGTGAGGAATTCGGCCACCGAGTCGGTCATCACCAGCGGGAAGGTGTGCGCCCCGATACGGGCCACGGCCCCGGCGATCTCGGTGACCGCGTTGTGGTCGTGCAGGAAGGAACCGTGTCCGGCGCGACCCTCGGAGGTCAGCCGCATCCACGACAGGCTCTTCTCCGCGGTCTCCACCAGGTACAGGCGACGCACCTCACCGTCGGGCCGGTCGACGGTCAGCGAGAAGCCGCCCACCTCGCCCACCGCTTCGGTGATGCCCTCGAACAGGTCCGGCCGGTGCTCGACGAGCCAGTGCGAACCCCACGTTCCACCGGCCTCCTCGTCGGCGAGGAACGCGAAGACGATCTCCCGCGGTGGGACCACGCCGTCGAGCTTGAACTGGCGGGCCAGCGCCAACATCATGCCGGCCATGTCCTTCATGTCGACCGCGCCGCGGCCCCAGATGTAGCCGTCGCGCACGGCGCCGGAGAACGGATCGACGCTCCAGTCCTCGGCGGCGGCCGGCACCACGTCCAGATGGGCATGCATCAGGAGCGCGCCGCGATCGCTGTCCGGCGGACCGGCCAGGCGCGCGAAGACGTTGCCGCGCCCCGGCTGCCCCGACTCCACGTACTCGGTGGTGTAGCCGACTTCCTCGAGGAGTTTGGCGACCCACTTGGCGCACCCCTCCTCCCCGCGGGTGGTCGTCAGATCTCCGGTGTTCGAGGTGTCGAACCGGATCAACCGGCTCACCAGGTCCACCACTTCGTCGGTCGCTCTGGGGGTAGTCACACCTCATATTCAAGCCCATTTCCGGCGGATTTGGGATAGTCGGGCAAGCATGGTTAGAGTTACACGGCGCGCCGCGGAAACGCGGCGGGCAGCACGAGTCCGAGTGGCGGAATGGCAGACGCGCTAGCTTGAGGTGCTAGTGTCCTATTAACGGACGTGGGGGTTCAAGTCCCCCCTCGGACACCACAGAGAGGCCCTGGTAGATCATCTACCAGGGCCTCTCTCGTCGTCTCGCCCCCCCCCGCTGCCCCGTCATGCCGAGGGGTACAGGCCCCCGTGTCGCGACTCGTCCTTCGTGTCGCCGTGCTGCAGCGCTGGCGACACGAAATACGGGTCGCGACTCGGCGTTCCGGCCCCGGTGTCGACGACCGCCTCCACCAACTCCACGACGGCCGGCGCGATCGCCGCGGTGTCGTCGGCCGGGGGCAGGACGACGGTGCCGACGCGCGCCGGCACCCCCCACGCCAGGACCGGCGGGAAGTAGTCGGCGATCGGCGTGGGCCGGTAGGTCGTGGCGATCGGCGCCGACGGGAGAAGCAGGGCCGCCACCGGATCGAAGACGTCGTAGGGGGTGGGAAGCCCGGGCGCGGGCTTTCGCATGTCGGCGGTCGGCAGGTACGGATCACGGTGTACGAGGTGCTCGCCTCCGTCGTCGACGGTGTGCGGCGCCGCGACGTAGTCGCCGTGTGCCCCGTGCACGAGGTAACCCAGCAGATTGTTGACGAACCCGACCGGATCGATCACCGGATTGGGCGACGCGCAGATGATGTCGTTGCTCTGACACACCTGCGCGACCGGGATCTGCGTGGTCTCCGGCCTGGGCCCGGTCATCGGAAACCCGGGGACGAACGACGGCAGCATCGCCATCACGCCCGGCCGCTCCGGATCCGGCCGCCGCGGATCGGCGTACAGGACGCAGCTGGTCCGCCGCGCCATGTGCGGGTCGGCGTCGAGAGCGTTGCACACGTTTCCGGTGACGAGCGCCCCCTGCGAGAACCCGACGAGGCGAAGGTGCGACTCGGGGCAGCGCGCACGGAACTCGCGCGCCGCCCGGGTCAGGTTCCGCTCCCCTTCGGCGGTGGACTCCGCGCCGCTCACGTTGCCGCCGATGGGTGAGATGCTCGCGCTGTAGTGCACGCTCGCCCGCCGAGTATGGGTGGGCACCGCCTTCGCCGTCGCGCTCAACCTGATCACGTCGGGCTGCGCGACGCCGCCGGTCGAGAACTCCATCACGCGCGGACAACTCGTCGATACCGACGAACCTGCCGCGTCCGGCGGCACCGCTGCCACCGCGATTCCGATTGCCGATGCCATGACCACCGCGGATCTCCGTATTTCCATGCAGCGCAAGCTATTTCACGACGGCAATGTCTCCCATAGCCGGAATGGGTGACGTAGGACACCGGCGGAGCGAACCCGCATCACTTATTTAATTAGGTTTGCCTCACCAAACTATTCGACGCCCCGGAGCAGGAAGGGAGCACTCCCCGTTCACCGCCGGAACCCGCGCCCCAAGGGCACGTTGCGGCTTATTTGTGACCGATCCCATACGCCGACGGGGCCGATATTCGCTCGACCGGTGCCGACCGACCGAACGCAGCATCGATGAGTCTCGATCATCACTCGAGAGTTTTTCGCCGCACAGTACGCCCTGCTCGACGGTGCCCACGTGCCGATCCGGTCAAAGTTCGCGGCCGATGCCGACGGGGTCCCCGGTCCCGGCCGACCGGTTGCTACGGTCGAGGCCAACATCGACCGTGGTGAGGGGCACATGCGCACAGAGCAGCCGGACGAGCCAGCCGGGGACGCGGGCCTACCCGGGCCCCGCACGCTCTACTACCTCACCGCGCTCGCCGTCATCGCGGGAATCCTCGCCGGTTTCGTCGGCGGCGCATTCCGATGGGTACTGGTCGAGGCCGACGTCCTGCGCACCGAACTGGCCGACTGGGCACACGCCCACGGCCCGTGGGCCTGGCTGATCCCCGTGGTGGTCAGCACGGTGGCTGCGGCGGCGGCCACGTGGATCGGTTCGCGCTGGCCGATGTCGGCGGGCAGCGGTATCCAGCAGGTCGAGGCCACCGAACGCGACGAGGACCGGGCCGCGCCGGCCACCACCATTCCGGCACGATTCGTCGGCGGCTCCCTCGCCATCGGCGCGGGCGGCCTGGTGCTGGGCCGCGAAGGTCCGACGGTCCACATCGGCGCCGCCTTCGGCACGCTCGTCGGTCGCCTCGGTCGCGTCACCCTCGACGAGATCCGGGTGCTGCAGAGTTGCTTGGCCGGCGCCGGACTGGGCGTGGCGTTCAACGCGCCCATCGGCGGTGCGGTCTTCGTCGCCGAGGAGCTCTCCCACAAGATCCGACTGCGCTACCTCGTCTGGACCATCGCCGCGGTCGCCGCCGCCATCACCTGCAGTCGCGTGGTGCTGGGCAACCACCCCGACTTCGCCGTGGCGAAGGTCGCCGAACCGGCGGTCTCCACGCTTCCCCTGTTCGTGATCTTCGGCGTTTTCATCGGCGCCCTCGGGGTGGCCTACTCCACCCTCGTCGTGCGTCTGCGCGCCGCCTTCCACGGCTTCACGCCGCTGCCCCCGGTGGCCAAGGGCGCTCTGATCGGCGCGCTGGTGGGCGTCTGCCTGGTCTTCCTGCCCGACGCGGTCGGCGGCGGCGACGTGGTCGCCCAGCGCATGCTCGACGGCCAGCAGATGGCGTTCTGGACCGTCGCGCTGTACCTCGTGCTGCGCTTCTGCACCGGCCCGCTGTCGTACGCCGCGGGCACCCCCGGCGGCCTGTTCGCGCCCATGCTGGCCCTGGGCACCCTGTGCGGGGTGTTCTTCACGCAGATCGTCGAGTTCGCCGGCATCTCGGTGGACGACGACACGCGGATCGCACTCCTGATGGCGGGCATGGCCGGACTGTTCGCCGCGGTGGTCCGCGCCCCCTTCACCGGCATCGTGCTGGTGATGGAGATGTGTGCCCTGACGACGGTGTCGATCTCCCTGCTGACCACTGCGCTCGGCGCCGTGATCGTCGCGGCCGCGCTGCGCTCGGCCCCGGTGTACGACTCCCTGCGCGAGCAGATGCTGGCCGAGGAGGCCGCCCGCCGCCTCGCGAAGGACTAACGCGGGGTCTGCTCCAGCAGGATCGTCGGCGTACCCAGCGCGGGTTCGCGCACCGTCGCGACCCGCGTGCCGGGCTTCCGACCCACGCGGATCTCGCTGAGCGCCAGCCCCTCTCGCGACAGTCGTGCGTGCTCGCGGTCCAGATCCGGGCAACGCCACGCCAGGCCCCACAGCCCGAAGTCGGCGCCGCCGGTCTCCCCGCCGGCCAGCACTTCCACGACCACCGAGGCGGTGCGGAAGAACACCTGCGCCACCTCGCCGAACTGACGCACCAGGCGCAGATCCATCCCGACACGCCCGGCGAACAGGGCGATCGCCGCATCCACCGAGGGCGCGGTGTACACCACGTGATCGAGGAGTGCCGCCCCGCTCCGCGCGCCCGCCGCATTCGTGATCCCCACCGCCGCAACGCCTTCGGCGCGACGGACCGAACCCTCGCCGACGAGCGGCAGTCCGCGACGGCCCAGCAGCGCCGCCGCTGCGGGGACGTCGGCCGCTTCGAAGGCGGCCCAGGGTCCGGAGTTCGCGGCGGGCGCGGCGGCGATCGAACCGTTGCCCGCCGCCCACACACCTGTGGCCGGGTCCACCGGTCCCACCAGAATCTCGTACACCGCCGCGGCGGCCGCCGGATCGTCGACGACCACGGTGACGGCGACGTCGGAGAGCCGCAAGGGGTCTGCTGCCATGCGGCCATCCTGGCACGTGTCCCAGACCACCTCCAGGCCGGGTCCGCGCCCGACCAACTGCGTCGATGCCCTACTCTCGGCGGAAGAACCATCACCGTACTGGGGAGTAACAATGACCTACCGCAGCACCGACTACCAGGCTTTCGACCTCTCGGTCGCCGACCACGTGGCCGAAGTGACCCTGATCGGCCCGGGCCCGGGCAATGCGATGGGTCCGGACTTCTGGACCGAACTGGGCACCCTCTTCGCCGATCTCGACGCCGATCCGGACGTGCGCGCGGTGGTGCTGACCGGCGCAGGCAAGCACTTCTCGTTCGGTCTCGACCTGGCCGCCATGGCCGGTGACCTCTCCGCGGTCCTCGCCGACGGGGCCAAGGCCAAGGCGCGCACCGACTTCCACGGCATGGTCCGTCGCATGCAGGGCGCCATCACCGCCGTCGCCGACTGCCGCAAGCCGGTCATCGCCGCCGTCGCGGGCTGGTGCATCGGCGGCGGCGTCGACCTGATCACCGCTGCCGACATCCGGGTCGCCTCCGCCGACGCCAAGTTCAGCGTCCGCGAGGTGCGGGTGGCGATGGTGGCCGACGTGGGCACCCTGGCTCGCCTGCCGCTGATCATCGGCGACGGCCACACCCGCGAACTCGCGCTCACCGGCAAGGACATCGACGCCGCCCGCGCCGAGAAGATCGGTCTGGTCAACGACGTCTACGACGATCGCGACGCCGCCCTCGCCGCCGCCCGGGCCACCGCGGCCGAGATCGCCGCCAATCCGCCGCTCGTGGTGCAGGGCATCAAGGACGTGCTCGATCACAGCCGCTCGGCGCAGGTCGACGACAGCCTCCGCTACGTCGCCGCCTGGAACGCCGCGTTCCTGCCCAGCAACGACCTCACCGAGGCCGTCACCGCGATCTTCGCCAAGCGGGCACCGGTCTTCACCGGCGAGTAGCCACGCGCAGCACCGCCGAGGCGACGCCGGTTCGGCGTCGCCTCGGCGGACAGCGGCGGCTCAGTCGATCGGGGTGAGCCGGAAGATAGGGATGGTGCGGGTGGTGCGCCGCTCGTAGATCACGAAGTTCGGCCACACCTTCAGCAGTTCCTGCCAGGCCTGCGCCCGTTCGTCGTCGGCGAGTTCCCGATGCGTCATCGGGACCAGGGTTCCGTGCTCCTCCACCTGCAGCGTGGGTGCGGCCCGCAGGTTGTACACCCACGCGGGCGCCTTCGGGGCGCCGAAGTAGGAACCGGCCACCAGCCATTCCCCGTCGCCCACCGGCGCCGCGAGCACCGTCGTGGTGCGGTCGATGCCGGACTTGCGGCCGCGAATCACCATCGTCACGCTCGGCAGACCGGCGACGGTGAGCAGATCGACGCGGCCACCGGTGACCTTCTGCAGCCCGTCGTCCACCTTGACGATGTACGGCAGGTATTCCGGCAGCCATTCGATGGCGCCGATCCGGACGGCGATCGGTGTGAGAAAACCCATGCGCGAGACCCCTTTTCGCTTACCGTAGGCCCGCGACGAGCGTGTCGGACAGCAACTTGGCGAACTCGGCCGGATCGGCCAGTTCCCCACCCTCGGCGAGCACCGCCATGGCGTACAGCAGCTGGGCGGTCGAGGTCAGCGCGGAGCGCTCGTCACCGGCGTCGGCGTACGCCTTCGCCAGCCCGGTCACCAGCGGATGATCCGGATTCAGCTCCAGCACCCGCTTCATGTGCGGCACCTGCTGGCCGGAGGCCCGGTACAGCTTCTCCAGCTGCGGTGACATGGAGAACGTGTCGCCCACCAGGCAGGCGGCCGAGTCCGTCAGCCGCTTGGTCAGGCGGGTCTGGCTGACGTCGGCCTCGAGCACCTCGGTGAGCCAGGCCATCAGGTCCGCGAACTCCGCGTCCCGGTCGGCGCCGTCGGTCTCGGCATCGGCGTCGTCGTCGAGTGCGGCCTCGCCCTTGGCCACCGAGACGAACTGGCGGCCGTCGTACTCCGGCATCGACGAGGTCCAGACCTCGTCCACCGGATCCGACAGCAGCAGCACCTCGATGCCCTTGGCCCGGAAGCCCTCCAGGTGCGGCGACCGCTCGATCTGCTGCCGCGTCTCGCCGGTCATGTAGTAGATGACCTTCTGCTCGGCCGGGCAGCGTTCGACGTAGTCGGCCAGCGTGGTCGGCTGATCGGACTCCCGAGTGGACTCGAAGACCGACGCCTTCAGGATCGCCTGGAAGTTGTCCGGGTCATTCACCAGGCCTTCCTTGAACACCTGCCCGAAGTTGGTCCAGAAGCTCGCGTAATCGTCGGGCCGGCGATCCTGCAGCTCCTGCACCGTGCCGATCACCTTCTTGACCAGGCGCCGTCGAATGGCCCGGATCTGCCGATCCTGCTGCAGCAGTTCACGGGAGACGTTGAGGGACAGATCGTTCGCGTCGACCACGCCCTGCACGAAACGCAGGTATTCGGGCAGCAGTTCGGCCCCGTCGTCGGTGATGAAGACCCGGCGCACGTACAGGTGCAGTCCACCGCTGCGTTCGCGCGCGAACATGTCCAGCGGCGGCTGCGACGGCAGGAACATCAGCGCCTGGTACTCGAAGGTGCCCTCGGCGTGCAGCGAGATGGTCTCCAGCGGCTCATCCCAGTTGTGGCTCAGGTGCCGGTAGAACTCGGCGTACTCCTCCGCCGAGACCTCGTCCTTGCTCTTGGCCCACAGCGCCTTCTGCGAATTGAGGGTCGCGTCGACCTGCTCGACGGTCGGCTCGCCGCCGTCCTCGTCGGCCGGAACCTCCACAGTCTCGCTCATCCGGATCGGCCAGGCGATGAAGTCCGAGTACTTCTTCACCAGACCGCGCAGCACCTGCGGATCGGCGTAGTCGTGCAGCGCGTTGTCGGCGTCGGCGGGCTTGAGCGACAGGGTGATCGCGGTGCCCGGCGCGGCGTCGGGGGCCTCGTCGACGGTGTAGGTCCCGTCGCCGGTGGACTCCCAACGGGTACCGACGCTCTCGCCCGCCTTGCGGGTCACCATGGTCACCCGCTCGGCCACCATGAACGCCGAGTAGAAGCCGATCCCGAACTGACCGATCAGTTCCTCGGAGGCCCCGGCATCGCCGGCCTCGGCCAGCGCCTGACGCATCTTGGCGGTCCCGGACTTGGCCACGGTGCCGATGAGGTCGACCACGTCCTCGCGGCTCATGCCGATGCCGTTGTCGGCGACGGTCAGGGTGCGCGCCTGTGCATCGGGGGTCAGCCGCACATGCAGATCCGAGACGTCGGAGTCGAGGTCGGAATCGCGCAGGCTCGCCAGCCGCAGCTTGTCCAGCGCGTCGGAGGAGTTGGAGATCAGTTCGCGAAGGAAGCTGTCCTTGTTCGAGTAGATCGAATGGACGACGAGATCCAGTAGCTGCCGAGCCTCAGCGTGAAACTCATGAACCTGCGAACTCATGGGCCGATGTCTCCTATCCGGGGGAATGATTCGTGCGACACGCGCTCGATCTCGGGCGAGAACAGCGCGAGCACAGCTTACCGGGGCCGCCGGCACGTAGGCTCGAGGCTGTGCCCGACTCCCCCGCCGCCCTGTTCGTCCACGCGCATCCCGACGATGAGTCGCTGTGGACCGGCGGCACCATCGCCGACCTGACCGCGCGCGGCGCCGAGGTCGACCTGATCGTGTGCACCTGGGCCGAGGGCACCCATCGGCACCGGGAACTGCTCGATGCAACGGCCGCGCTGGGCATGACCCGCCCGCCGATCATGTTGGGCTACGCCGACAGCTTCGTCCCGGAATCGGCGCCGGGCGCGCCGCGGTTGATCGACGTGCTGCTCGACGAGCAGGTGCAGCTGTTGGTGCAGCACATTCGACGCCTGCGGCCGGAGGTGATCGTCACCTACAACGCGTACGGCATCTACGGCCACCCCGACCACATTCATGCCCACCGGCTCGCGGTGCTGGCCGCCGACGCCGCGGCCCTGCCGCTATACGAAACCGAGCTGGGCCCGCCCTGGCAGACGTCGTCGCTGTACTTCGCGACCCTGGCCCAATCCATGGTGAACACGATGCGCCCCCACCTGGCCACGTCGTCGCACATTCCGATCGTCGGCACGCCCGATGACCGGGTCGATCTGACGCTGGACGTGAGCGCGCGGCTGGGTGCCAAGATCCGCGCCATCACCGCGCATCGCACCGAGATGGCGCGCAGCGCGTCGATGCAGGAGTTCGCGGCGCTGCCGCGCGACCCCCAGCGGCTGTTCCTGACCCGCGAATCGTACCGACGCCGCGACCTGGTGCCCGGTGGCCGCGACCTGGGCTGAGCGGTCAGCCGCCGATCTCCCGGACCGCTGACCCCAAGCCGCTGGCGCGCTGCACCGAGCGGCTCAGGGCCGCGCGCAGTTCGTGCTCGGTGCCGACGATGAACACCTGGTTCTGGGCCCGGGTGACCGCCGTGTAGAGCAGTTCCTTGGTCAGCAGGTGTGCATCCGCATCGGGCAGCACCACGGTGACCGCGCCGAACTGGCTGCCCTGACTGCGATGAATGGTCATGGCGTACACCGGGGACGAGTCGGCGATCTGACTCGGGTAGAGCGGCAGCACGCCGGTGCCGCGGGCGAACACCACCCGGGTCGCGTCGCCGGTGCCGATGACCACCCCCGAGTCACCGTTGAAGATGCCGTGCGTCGGGTCGTTGCGGTTCACCAGGATCGGCTCGCCGGTGTACCACCCGGCGGCCCCGATGCCCGCACCCAGATCGTCGTTGATCCACCCGATGATGGCCCGCGACCATCCGCTCACGCCGTGCCTGCCGTCCCGGTGCGCACACAGCACCCGATGCTGCATCAGCGCGGCCAGGGCTCCGGCGGCGTCGGCCGAGTTCGCCGTCGCCCGCAGCCGGCGGGCCCACTCGACCACCGTGCGGCGCACCGGCTCCAACTCGTCGGGATCGACGAGGATCACCCGGCCCCGGGTGTCGTCGGCGAATCGTTGCGCGGCCTCCCCGGTGATCAGGTCGATCACCGCGTCGACATCGGTTCCCGAACTGGCCTTGATCGCGGCCGCGACCTCGGAGATCTGCCCGCCGTAGCGATGTCCGCGGGTCAGCGTGATCACGCCGTCGGCCAGCGCGAGCCGCTCGGCGGCATCGAACTCGCCCGCCGGCGCCGCGGCGACGGCCTCGAAGGCCTCCGGCAGCGGCGTGTCCTCCCGGTCGCGGCGCTCCACCAGATCGGCCAGGACCGCGCCGGCGTCCACCGACGACAGCTGGTGGGGGTCGCCGACCAGGATCAGGCGCGCGTCCGGGCGCAACGACTCCAGCAGGCGGCTCATCATCGAGACCGCCAGCATCGACGTCTCGTCCACCACCACGACGTCGTACGGCAGCCGGTCGTCGGCGCCGCGCCGGTACGAACCGTCCGGCCGCCAGCCGAGCAGCTTGTGCACCGTGGTCGCGACCGGCGCGGTGCGCAGGGCCGTCAGGTCGGCGCGGTGGTCGTTGATCGAGGCCTGCATCTGGGCGGCGGCCCGACCGGTGGGGGCGCACAGGCCGATCCGGACGTCGGACCCGAGCAGGGCCTGCATCACCGCCAGAATCCGGGCCACCGTGTACGTCTTGCCGGTACCGGGACCGCCGGCGAGCACCGTGGTCCACGACGTCGCCGCCAGGGCCGCCGCCGCACGCTGGCGGTCGTATCCACCGTCGTCGACGTCGGAGCCGAAGACCTCGTTCAGGGCCGCGGCCAGGGCCGGAGCCTCGACCTGTGGGCGCTGCGCCCGCCGCTGCGCCAGGATGTCCCGAATGGTCTGCTCCTGCCGGAAGTACTTGCGCAGGTAGAGCAGCGGCCCGTCGTCGGAGGTCACCAGCGCCAACGGCCGCAGGGGGCCGGTCGGGCAGCCGGTGATCAACGGCGAGGCGGTCAAGGTGCGCACGAGTTCTCCCGGGTCCGGCCACGGCATCTGGGCGGGCGGCTCGGCGGGCGCCGCACCGTCGCCCGGCTCCGGAGTCTCCGGGACGATCTCGGTGATCCGGTCGAGCTTCACGCAGGTCGATCCGGTCCGCACCGCGCGCACCGCGAGCGCCAGCGCCACCAGTTCGTGGTCCCCGATCTCGGCGCCGCTGAGGGCGGCGACCCGCCGCGCCACGTGGACGTCGGCCGCGGCGAACACTCCGGCCTCGTTGAACACCCGCAGCACTCCGTGCTCGCCGGCCACCAGCTGCGCGCTCATGAGCGCCCCCTTCGTTGCTCCGCGGTGACCCCGGCCAGCAGATCGGACAGGTCCACCACCAGGGGCGCGGGCAGTCGCCACTCGAACACGCCGCACCCGGGCGGGGTGTCCGGCCCCGCCATACCGCGGACGAACTGATATTGAATCGGCCCGAGGTGCCGCTCCGTTCGGTAGTCCGGCAGGCGCCACCGCAGGTACCGGTGCAGCGCCACCGAGTAGAGCAGCGCCTGCAACGGATAGTGCGCGGTCATCATCTCCGCGGCCATGGCGGCGGTGTCGAAGTCCTCCACCGACAGGTCACCCGGCCGCAGCCGGTTGGTCTTGTAGTCGACCACCACGAAGCGGTCGTCGTCGACGCGCAGCACCGAGTCGATGCTGCCGGTGAGGTAGCCGCGGAACTGCTCCGCCGACACGGTCGGCACGATCTGCGCGTACGGGCGCAGCGGGTCGTCGTCGGGCAGGTGCGCGGCCAGCAGCTCACCGACCTCGGCGAGCGTGAAACCCGGTGCGGCCAAAGGCAATTCGAATTCCATCTCGGCCAACCGGTCGCGCGGCGGGATACTCGCCAGATCGCCGAAGCCGAGCGGGGTGGTCAGTACCCCGTGCAGCGCCCGCGCCAACTGATCCACATCCAGATCCACCCCGCGCAGCAGCGCGCCCTCGGCGGTGCGCAGGCGCACGTGCTCGGCCAGATCCGCGGCCGAGGTGTCCACGTGCTCGAGCACCTCGTGCACCAGCGTGCCGAAGCCTGCGCCGAACGGCATGCCGTTCATCGGCGACGGCAGGCCCGAGGCCGCGGCCGCCCCCGGCTGCGGCTCCAGGTCGGGTTCGTCGTGGAGCAGGTCCTGCTCGGGTTCGCTCGCGGCCGCGGCGACCGACGCCGCGTGGGCCGCGGCGTGCGCGTCGCGCACGATGCCCGAGTACGAGGTGCGCCGCCATTCCTGGTCGATGGGGGCGGTGAACGACGCCACCGCCAGCACCGGCGCGGGGCCGTCGACCGCCGGCGGCTGCCAGCGGCGTCCGCGCGGATGCCGCGCCGCCGGTTCCACCGCGATCAGTTCCGGCGAGCCCGCACGCACCGCGCGCAGCCCCGCGATCATCTCGAAGTCGGTCGACGGAATCTCGATCGACACACCGATGGGCGTGCTCGGGTACCCGGCGAGCAGGGCACTGCGGCGCTCCTCCGCGGTGAACAGCAGTCGATGCAGCGCCCCCTGCTTGGTCGGCATGGACGGACCCCACCAGGCCACCACCTGGCTGGCCGCGCGCGTCATCGCGACGTACAGCAGTCGCAGCGCCTCCCCGGCGCCCTCGACGACGGCGCGATCCTCCCGCGCGCGGTAGCCTGCGGCCTCGGTCCCGCCCACATCGAGTCGGCGTCGGCCCTCCTCGTCGTGATAGATGAAGGCTTCCAGATCCGGCACGCGCGCCCCGTCCCAGCCGAACGGCACGTAGACGATCGGGAATTCGAGACCCTTGCTGGCGTGCACCGTCATGATCTGCACGGCCCGGGTGTCCCGATCGAGCCGACGCGTCTGCGCGCCGCCGTGGCGCAGGCTCGAGGGATCGGCGATCTGTTCGGCCAACCATCCGACCAGCGAGGCCAGGCCCCCGCCGCTGCCGGCCACCTGCCGATTGCACAGGTCGGCCAACTGCCGCAGGTCGGTGAGTGTCCGCTCGCCGCCCTCACCGGCGAGCAGCCGCCCCTCGGTGGCGAACAGATCGAACAGCCGTGCCGACATCGAGGCGAAGCCGCCCTCGGCGAACACTCGCCCCAGCTCGGCCAGGCTCGCCGCCAGGGCGCCGATCCCCTCGTCGCCGCCGGTGTCGACGTCCTCGGCGCGGCGGCCGATCAACGGCGTCAAGGCCGCCAACCGCACGCGCACCGACCGAGACGGCTGTTCGATCGCGGCCAGCACATACCACCAGTGCCGGGCCGCGGGTGTCTTGAAGATCGAGGTGCCCGATCGCACGACCGAGGAGATCCCCCGCTTGTGCAGGGCTTCCTGCAGCGGCTCGACGCGCTTGTTGAAGTTCACCAGGATCGCGATGTCGCCGGGCTCCACCGGGCGCACCGCTCCGGAGTCGCCGACCGCCAGGGTGGTGCCCGACTCCAGCAGCGCGACGATGTCGTCGGCGACGTCCTCGGTCACCGCATCGCGCACCTTCCCCACCGTCGGCAGGCCGTCCCCGCCGAAGTCGCCGGTCACCAGACCTCGAATCCGCACCGGCGCGGCGAAACTGCGGCCGGCCAGCTCGGCCGCGGCGTCGACGGTTCCACCGGCGGCCGGATCGTCGGCAGTGCCGAGCCGGGACCGTTCCCGGCGGGCCGTCACCGGGGTGAACGCGATCTGCGGGTGCCCGAACGCCGCACCCTCGAAGACTCGCTCGAGGGCCCGCACCAGCGGACCGTCCGAGCGCCAGTTGGTGCCCAGCCGTCGCCGCGTGCCCGCCTCGCCGACCGCTTCCAGGTAGCTGAGCACCTCCGCGCCACGGAAGGCGTAGATCGACTGTTTGGGGTCGCCGACCAGGATCAGCGGAATGTCCGGCGCATCGTGGAAGCACTGACGGACGATCGCCCACTGCTGCGGGTCGGTGTCTTGGAACTCGTCGATCAGCACCACGCCGAACTGCTGGCGAATGCGTTCGACGGCCAGCGCGCCCACCTGCGGATGGGCCAGGATCCGAAACAGCACGTCCTGCAGGTCGTCGTAGGTGCGCACCCGCGCGAGCCGCTTGCGCACTTCGATCTCGTCGCGGGCGGTGCGCGCCAACCCGACCCGCAGCGCGGTGCCGTCCTCCTCGGCCGGGTCCGGGGAGAGTACGGTGGCCGACTGCTCCACGGCGTTCTTGGCGATCTCGGTCACCGCCGCCCACGACGGTGCTCCGGCGGGCGCACCGGCGAACTCGGCCAGGTAGAGGTCGCGGGCCAGTTCGTCGACCAGGTCCTGCACGTTCTCCACGATGGGGAACCGTTGGGCCCGCTCCCCGAGGAAGCCGAGTGCCGCCAGCATGCGATTGCAGAAGGTGTGCGTGGTGGCCACCGTCGCCGCGTCGAAATCGCTCATCGCCGTCCGCAGCCGCTGCCGTCGCAGGGCCACCTCGGCCGCCGATCCGGCGCACAGCAGCGCCAGCACTTCGTCGCCGTGGTCGCCGGCCACGAAGCCCGCCGGATCGTCCAGCGCCGCCAGAGCCTGGCCGATGCGGCTGCGGGTGCGATCGCGCAGCTCGTTCGACGCCGCATTGGAGAAGGTCGCCATCAGCAGCTGATCCACGGCGACCCTGCCCTCGGCCAGGTACCGCACGGCCAGCGAGACGATCGCGTACGTCTTGCCGGTACCGGCGCTCGCCTCCAAGACCATCGTGCCGTTCGGCAACTCTTCGGTCGGATCGAACTCCGCGACATGTCCCGTCGTCATCGCCGCACCTCCCTGCTCAGCACCGGACCGAACACCGCGACCGCCATGCGCACCAGGCTGGTCTTGGCACCCGTGGGATCGTCCTCGGCCGGGATCACCTCGCCGAGGACCGGGGCCAACGCCTGGAACGGTGCCGCGCCGGCCAGTTCGATCAGTTCCCCCGCCGACGCGATACGCGTCGGATCGTCGTACAGCACGTAGCCGTTGTAGTCGTCCTCGAAGTCCCAGCTACGCAGGCCGTGGATGCCCCGGAGCGCATTCGTGGGACGTCCGGAACCGTAGCCGCGCGCGGCGGCCTCCGCCGCCTTCGGCGGCAGCCACAGCGGGGCGCGCAGTCCGGCGTCCCGAATGGCGATCAGGGCGGCCAGGACCGCGGCGGGATCGTCCGGCAGGGACAGGCGCCGCAGTTCCGCGTGCGGGCCGCGGCCGGCACCGATCACCACCGCCTCTCGCACGCGCCGCCCACCGCCCACCGCGATCGCCAGCAGCCGAATCCACGCGGCCAACCGGTGATCGGCCTTCAGGCTCGAGTAGTTCACCTCCACCAACTGGTCGCCGAAGACGTCGCCGACGGTGCCGTACAGCCGGCGGCCGTCCGGCAGCGGGTACACCACATCGACGGTGTCCCCGTCGTCGTCGACGCGGTGACTGCGCGCCAGTTCGCCGATCGCCTGCGCCTTGTCCTCGATCGGCGTCAACGCGATCCGGCCCAGCCCGAACGGCGGCAGGGATCCGCGGCGCAGTTCGGCACCGGTCAGCGCGGACGGGGACTCTCCGGCCAGGACCCCGCGCAGGAAGCGGTCGCCGATCTTCCACGCGTCCAGATTGTCCAGCGCCACATCGAGCTGATCGGGATGGGCCTCGTCGTGCTGCGGCAGGGCGGCGCCGATCCGGTCGCGGACGAACCGCGCGGTGGGTGATTTGAAGAAGCTGATCAGGTCGGCCAGGTCGATGTCGGTGGCCGCATCCATCGGCGCCAGCACGGCATCGCGCAGCCGCATCGGCGGCGTCCCGGGCACACCGGACGCGGTGAGCGCGCCGAGTGCCCGCGCTCCCGCCAAGAGCTTGCGGTCGTAGCTGAACGGGGTGCGGTGATCGTCGGCGACGAAGTTGCGGACGTCGAAGGCGTGCAGGGTGTGCCGGTGCTCGATGCCCGGCTCTCCCTCGGCCGGGTTCAGGACCGCTTCGGCCGTCTCGATCAGGTCGCTGACCACCACCGGCGGCGGAACGGCGGCGCCGGTCACCGGATCGCAGCCGGTGTAGAACACCAGCAGATGTTCCTTCGCCGCGGTCACCGCGTCGAGAAAGACCTGCCGGTCCTCGTCGCGGGGGCTGCGCTCACCCACCATCGGCACCAGACCGAGGATGTCGTCGCCGTCGACCGCGCCGCCGCGCGGAAACGCCCCGGTGTCCATCCCGAGCAGGATCACGGCGCGGTGCGGCACCGAACGCATCGGCGTCAGCGTGCACACGGTCAGCTCTCCCGTGCAGAAGTTGGATCGGGTCGGTCGCGCGGACAGCAGATCGCCCATCAGGTCGCGCAGGTCCGCCACCCCCAGATCGATCCGCTGCGCATCGCCGGCGCCCAGGGATTCGGTGAGGAGGCCGATGGCCTGCGCGCGCTGCCATTGGGCGTCACGATCGGTCTCGGTGAGGTCGTCGACGGCCCCGATCAGCAGGGTCGCCCACTGTTCGGCCGGGTGCCGCCGGTCCATCTCGGTGAGCAGCCTGCCCAGCCGGTCGATGAGTTCGGCGAAGCGACCCGCCAGGTCGACCTTGGTCGATTCGATGCCTTCCAGCGGCAGACCCACGCCCAGCCACTCGTTCTCCGACTCCTCGGCCAACACCCCCAGCAGCAATCGGTCCCGTCCGGTCGACGCCGTTCCCTGCGGAAAGCCGCCCATGTCGAACCGTGCGCGCTGGGTGTTGTCGATGCCCCACCGGATGCCGGCGCGTTCCACCCAGCCGGCCAGCGTTTCGAGGTCGTCGTCGGTGAAGCCGAATCGGCGGGCCAGCGCAGGCTGTCCGATCAGGTCGAGGAGGTCACCGGACCGCACTCGGCCGGCGGCCAGGTCGAGCACCGCGCTGAGCACCTCCAGCACCTCGTTGGTTTCGGCCAGACCGCGGTCGGCGAGCCGCACGCGCAGCGAGAAACCGGGATGCTCGCGTCCGGACTGCCCGAAGGCACCCTGGATCAGTGGGGCGAAGGCCTCCACGTCGGGGCACATGATGAGCACGTCCCGGGGCTGCAGATCCGGGTGCGCGTCCAGCAGCGCCAGCAGCCGATCGCGCAGCACCTCCACCTGCCGTTCTGGCCCGTGGCAGGCATGGACCTCCAGGGAGTCGTCGGCCCGCAGTCCCGGCACGGCCGCCGACTCGTCGCGCCGCAGCCCGTCCTGCACCGCCGCCAGCAGCGTCCGCGGCGCCGGGTCAGCGGCCGGATCGGGGTGGTAGACGGTCTCGTCGGCGACGGTCGCGAGCACCTCCTGCAGTTCCCGCACATCGCGCGAGAGCGCCGCGAGCAAGGGATGTTTGGCGCTCACCGTCGACGCCGTATGCCGCGGCCGGGGGACCGGCCCCGGCGATGCGGCGAGGGCGTCCCAGAGCGCGGGCGACGGATGAGGCAGGAACACCGACACCTGCCGTTGGGTGCCGAGCGCCGACAGCACCGCGCGCAGCGCCTCGGGAATCCGCGTCGGCCCGAAGAAGGCCACGCGCGAGGGCAGATCCACCGCGTCCGGTTCGGTCCGCAGACGCTGCACCACCGTGTCGAGCTGTTCGGCCACGTGCGGCTGCCCGATACGGGCGCGGACCTCGCGCCAGAACCACGGTTGCCACCGCAGCGGCTCGGGCAGCGGGTGACCGGTACCGTCCGACTCGCCACCGCCGGCCCAGTCGGCCAACATGCCCGGCCGCTGCCATCCATACCCGGAGAAGATCCGCGCGATGGTGGTCGCCGCGGCCAACCGTCGGCTCTGTCCCACCGGTCCCGACAGGTGGGTGGCCAGCACGAAGAGCCGGGGGTCGGTCAGGTGCTCGTCGAGCACCGCGAGCACCGGCCAGATCAGCCGCTCGGTGTACCAGGCCTCGGCCGCCTCGGGATCGTCGACGGTGACCGCGACCACCTGGCGCAGCAGCGCCTCCGGCGACAGGAAGTCGATATTGGCGGCGATGCCGTCGCCGCGCCCCGCACTGCCCAGATGCAGGGCCAGCCGCTGTTGCAGCCACCGCTCCACCCCGCGGGCGGGCACGGCGATCACCTCCGACCGCATCGGGTCGTCCTGCGGCGTGCGCAACTGTCCGGCCAGCACATCGGCCAGCACATCGGCGCGCTCCGCGCGGTGCACGGTCAACATCGGCCCACCCCCGTCATCTCGCGTGCGAGCCTATCGGCCGCCACCGACAGAAATGCCCGGCGGTGTCAGCGTCGACGACGGAACGGCGCGGGCGGACCGACCTGCTCGGTCAACACTTCCCGGAACGCGTCCGGAATCGCGGTGGTCGTCCCGGCGCTGGTGTCCAGGACCGTCAGCGTCGTCTCGCTGAGGGCGCCCACCGTGCCGTCGGCCGCGGCCAGTCGGCACGCGAAGTCGAACGACTTGTCGCCGATACGCGAGATCCACACCTCGCAGCGGACCGGTTCGCGCGAGTAATACAGCGGCGCCGCGAATTCGATCTCCTGGTGGGCCACCACCATGCCGACCGCGGCACGCTCCGGCGAGGACCGAATGCGCTCGGCCCAACTGTCCATGGCGCGCACGCGCGCCTCCTCGAAGAGCCGGGCGAACTGCACGTTGTTGAGGTGCCCGAGGGAATCCATATCGCCCCATCGCAAGGCGAGTTCGACGACGAACGGCCCGGGGTCCTGCTGCATCTGCGACATCTCAGGCACCGTAACCCACCCCTGTGTTCCGACGCCTCCCGGCCGGTACCATCGGGCGGGTGCTGCTCAACACCGCCCGTCTCCGGCTCCGCCCGGTACACGCCGACGACGTGGATCGGCTGGTCGCGCTCGACGCCGATCCGGAGGTGATGCGGTTCGTCAGCGGAGGCCCGGCCACCAGCCCGCAGACCGTCGCCGACTGGATCATCCCCCGCACGCAGAGCCAGCAGCGCGACCACGGCACCGGCATGTGGCTGCTGTTCACGCACGACGACCGGTTCGCCGGCTGGGTGCAGCTGCGCTCCCCGCGACACAGCCGCGCCGACGAACTGGAGTTGAGCTACCGGCTGCCGCGCGCGGTCTGGGGACGCGGATACGCCGCCGAGGCCGCGGGCGCCCTGATCGCGGCCATGTTCACCACCACCGACACCACTCGGATCTTCGCGGGCACCCACGTGGTGCACACCGCGTCCCGCCGCGTCATGGAGCGCCTGGGCATGCGCCTGGCCGCCGACAGCGACGCCACCGAGCTCGCGCACCCGGACGCGGTGGTCGAATACGAGATCCTCCGCGAGCAGTGGGCCGCCGCCCGCGGGCGCGGGACGGTGCGCGTGCCCACGACGCAGCGATCCTCCCTCGCCGGTTCGGCGAGGTCGCGGCCGGCCTGAGCCGGGCGCGCTACCGTGAGATACTGCACGGCGACCCCTCTCCGCCGCCAACGCCCGCGATCCCCGTCCCCGACAGGAGCACTCCGATGACCAACGCCCACACATCCGGCACGAAACGACGCCGCCAGGTCGTCATCATCGGTTCGGGTTTCGGTGGCTTGTTCGCGGCGCAGCGCTTGAAGAAGGCCGACGTCGATGTCACGTTGATCGCCAAGACCACCTCGCACCTGTTCCAGCCGATGCTCTACCAGCTGGCCACCGGCATCGTCGCCGAGGGTGAGATCGCCCCGGCCACCCGCGTGGTGCTGCAGAAGCAGCGCAACACCCGAGTGCTGTTGGGCGAGGTCTTCGACATCGACATCGAGAACCGGACCGTGAGCTCGCGCCTGCTGGAGCGGATCACGGTCACCGACTACGACGATCTGATCATCGCGGCCGGCGCGGACCAGTCGTACTTCGGCAACGATCACTTCGCCGAGTACGCACCGGGCATGAAGACCATCGACCACGCACTGGAGCTGCGCGGACGTATCCTCGGCGCCTTCGAGCAGGCCGAGCTCTCGCACGACAAGGCCGAGCAGGAGAAGCTGATGACCTTCGTGGTCATCGGCGCCGGACCCACCGGCGTGGAGATGGCCGGGCAGATCGCCGAGATGAGCGACAAGACCCTCAAGGGCGCCTTCCGCAACATCGATCCGACGCAGGCGCGCGTCATCTTGCTCGACGCCGCTCCCGCCGTCCTGGCCCCCTTCGGCCCCAAGCTGGGCGCCAAGGCCACCCGCAGGCTGGAGAAGCTCGGCGTGGAGATCCAGCTCAACGCCATGGTGACCGACCTGGACTACGACGGCCTCGTGGTGCGCGAGAAGGACGGCACCGAACGCCGGATCGAAAGCCAGTGCAAGGTGTGGTCGGCCGGTGTCCAGGCCAGCGGCCTCGGCGCGATCCTGCACGAGAAGACCGGCGTGGAACTGGACCGGGCCGGCCGCGTCAAGGTGGCCTCGGACCTGTCGGTCCCCGGACATCCGAACGTCTTCGTCGTCGGCGACATGATGGCCGTCGACGGTGTGCCCGGCGTGGCACAGGGCGCCATCCAGGGCGGCCGGTACGCCGCGGACGCGATCATCGCCGAGATCAAGCGCGGGCAGCAGCCCGAGCAGCGCAAGCCGTTCAGCTACTTCGACAAGGGGTCGATGGCGACCGTGTCGCGGTTCAGCGCCGTGATGCAGGTGCCGATCCCGGGCACCAAGCGGAAGTTCGAGACCGAGGGCTACTTCGCGTGGCTGGGCTGGCTCGCGCTGCACCTGGTGTATCTGGTGGGCTACCGCAACCGACTGAACACCCTGGTGAACTGGTTCTTCGCCTTCACCACGCGCGGTCGCACGCAGCTCGCGGTGACCGAGCAGCAGGTCTACGCGCGTTCGGCCCTGCACGAGTTGTCCAAGCTCGAGCGCGATCAACTGGCCGCCGCCGACTCCTCGGATCCGTCGGCCGAGCCCGCCGATTCCGCGTAGGCGGCTGGCCCGACCGAACGTTCGAGCTCAGGCCGAAGGCAGTTCGACGTTCTGCAGGCGCACACGCGACTGAGCCAGCAGACGACCGTCGGCATCGGCGATGTCGACCTGCCACAGCTGCTGGCGGCGGCCGCGGTGGACCGGCACCGTGGTGAGCGTCATGGTGCCCGCGGACACCGAGCGCAGGAAGTCGGTGTTGTTGTTGACACCCACCGCGGTGCCACCGATCTCCGTCTCCTGCAGCCAGCAGAAGGCGCTGATGCTGGCGGCGCTCTCGGCGATCGCGCAGTAGACGCCGCCGTGCACGATGCCGAACGGCTGGTGGTGGTCCGAAGTGATCTCCAGGGTGGCGCGCACACCCTCGCCGGACGCCTCGATCAGCTGCAGCCCGAGGACCTTGTCCAGGCCCCGGACCATCGCGCCGAGTTCAGTGACCAGATCGCGCTGTTCATCATTGTTTCCCATGCCTGCCAGGGTGCCACGGCGAGGCCGCTCGACGACGATGGCCCCCGCCGCGCCACTGCGCGTCGGGGGCCATCGCCCAGGTGAGGATCGGGGGTCTCTGCAGCCCTCAGGACACTCTCTCGATCCCTGTTGGATAATGTAGGCTAACCTTACTTTCAAGGTCAAGTCGGGTGGCGGGAACTTCTGACGGGTGTCACCCGTTGGACCTAACGAGACGACCGAACGAACAGGTTGGGAGCGGGCGTAAGATGAGGAAGATGAACGGACTCGGTGAGCTTGAGCGCGCCGTCATGGACACGCTGTGGGCCTCGCCCACGCCGCAGACGGTCCGGCAGGTGCACGCCGAGCTGGCCAAGACGCGATCGCTGGCCTACACGACGGTGATGACGGTGCTGCAGCGCCTGGCGAAGAAGGATCTCGTGACGCAGATCCGGGCCGATCGCGCGCATCGTTACGCGGCCACCAGCCCCCGTGAGGATCTGGTCGCCAGCCTGATGGTCGACGCACTGCGCGGCGCCGACGCACCCGACTCGCGGCACGCCGCACTCGTTTCCTTCGTCGGCCGCGTCGGCGCCGACGAAGCCGTCGCGCTGCGCCTGGCTCTCGACGAGCTGGAGGCCGCGGAGGCCAACCCCATCGCGTAGACCCGGTAGTCTGATCGCCGGGGCACTCCCCTGACAGATCTCCGCCCGACGACCAAGGAAGCCCGATGACCGCGCTGCTGTTCGGCATCCTGACGTTGGCTCTCGTCGGGCCCATTCCCGAGGCCCTCGCCCGCGCCGAATGGCCGCTGTACGCCCCGCGCGCGGCCCTGACGCTGTGGCAGGCGATCACCCTGGCCGCCGTGCTCTCGGCGTTCAGCACCGGCTTCGCCGTCGTCAGCGGCCTGCTCCGGGCCCGCCCGGGCGACCTCGGTCCGGTCCCCCTGGCCGCCTCCCTCCTGATCCTGCTGGCCATCCTGGTGATCGGCCTGCGCCTGATCGTCACCGTCGCCACCATCGGCGTGCGCACCCGCAGCCGACGCCGCCACCATCGCGAGATGGTCGACCTGCTCGATCGCACCGACCTGCGCCACCGTGCCGGCGCCGACATCCGCGTCCTCGACGTTCCGGCCCCGATGGCCTACTGCCTGCCCGGCCTGCGGGCGCGGGTGGTGCTCTCCGAGGGCGTGCTGACCCGGCTGTCCGCCGAGGAGATCGCCGCGGTGATCGCGCACGAAAGAGCCCACCTGCGGGCCCGACACGACCTGGTCCTGGAAGCCTTCCTGGCCCTACACGCGGCGTTCCCGCGTTGGGTCCGGTCCGCCTCCGCGCTGACCGCCGTCCGCCTGCTCATCGAGGCTCTGGCCGACGATCAGGCCGTCCGGGCCACCGACCGCACCAGCGTGGGCCGCGCCCTGGTGGCCTGCGCCGGCGCCTCCGCGCCGCGCGGGGCGATGGCCCTCGGCGGACCCACCACCCTGGCCCGATTGCGCCGCCTGACCTTCCAGCCCACCACCGCCGATACCCACCGACTCGCGGCCACCGCCTACCTTCTGGCGACCGCGTTGCTGGTGGTACCCACCCTGGCCGTGGCCCTGCCGTGGCTCACCGAACTGAACCAGCTGCGCGGCCGATGATCGCACCCCGGACCGCCAGCACCGCCGTCGACCTTGGGAGAGGTTTTTAGTGCGTTTCCTGTCCGGCCACCGACCCGACTACGACCTGACGTACGACGATCTGTTCGTCGTCCCCAACCGTTCGGACGTGGCCTCCCGCTTCGACGTGGACCTGTCCACCGCGGACGGCACCGGGACCACGGTGCCGCTGGTCGTGGCCAACATGACCGCGATCGCCGGCAAGCGGATGGCCGAGACGGTGGCCCGTCGCGGCGGGCTTGTGGTGCTCCCCCAGGACGTGCCGCACGCCGCGGCCGCCGACACCATCTCGTTCGTCAAATCCCGCGACCTGATCGCCGACACCCCGGTGGTGCTCGGCCCCAGCGACCTGATGGCCCACGCGCAGGCCCTCATCCCCAAACGCGCCCACGGCGTGTTGGTGGTGGTCGACGACGCGCACCGCCCGGTGGGACTGGTACCCCGCACCCCACCGGGCGGCGAACTCGACATGTTCAGCGAGCTGCGCGAGTCGATGCACCCGGTGCCGGTGCTGCTGCCCGACACCACCGACCCGCGTCTGGTCTTCGACGCGCTCACCGAGGCGAACGTCGAGCTGGCCGTGCTGACCGACGCGGACGGCCGCCTCACCGGCGTGCTCAGCCGCGTCGGCGCCCTCCGCTCGGGCATCTACCGCCCCAACGTCGACGCCGACGGTCGCCTGCGCGTCGGCACCGCGGTCGGCATCAACGGCGACGTGGTGGCCAAGGCCCGCGCACTGGTGGAGGCGGGGACCGACCTGCTGGTGATCGACACCGCCCACGGACATCAGGAGAAGATGTTGACCGCCCTCGCCGCGGTCGCCCACGCCGACCTGGGTGTACCGATCGCGGCGGGCAACGTGGTCGCGGCCCAGGGCACCCGCGACCTGATCGACGCCGGCGCCTCCATCGTGAAGGTCGGTGTCGGCCCCGGCGCGATGTGCACCACCCGGATGATGACCGGGGTGGGCCGCCCGCAGTTCTCCGCCGTCGCCGAGTGCGCCGCCACCGCCCGGGAACTGGGCGCCGCGGTCTGGGCCGACGGCGGCATTCGGCATCCGCGGGACGTGGCGCTGGCGGTCGCGGCCGGCGCCGACAATGTGATGATCGGTTCCTGGTTCGCCGGCACCTACGAGTCCCCCGGCGACCTGCACACCGACGCCGACGGCGAGTACAAGGTGAGTTTCGGCATGGCGTCCAAGCGCGCCGTCGCCGCCCGCTCGGCCGCCGACGGGGCGTACGACCGCGCCCGCAAAGCACTCTTCGAGGAGGGAATCTCCTCCTCCCGCATCCGGATCGATCCGGAGCGCCCCAGCGTGGAGGACCTGATCGATCACATCTGCGCCGGACTGCGCAGCACCGCCACCTACACCGGGGCCCGGACCCTGGCCGAGCTCCACGACAAGGTGGTGCTCGGGGTGCAGTCGGCCGCGGGCTTCGCCGAGGGCCGCCCCCTCCCCGGAGGTTGGTGAGCCGATCGCATGGAGATCTTCCTGATCATCGTCAAACTCGTCGGCTTCTTCGCGCTGACCCTCGGCACCGCGCTGTTCGTCGCCTCCGAGTTCTCCCTCACCGCACTCGAGCGGTCCACCGTCAAGGACGATCTGGTGCGCCACGGCGATCGCCGGGCCCGGTCGGTCGAGCGCGCCCACCGCACCCTGTCGTTCCAGCTCTCCGGCGCCCAGCTCGGTATCACCATCACCACGTTGATCACCGGTTATCTCGCCGAACCGGTGCTCGCCCAGCTGATGGATCCGCTGCTGCGGCACCTCCCCTTCTCCGACGGCGTGGTCGCCGGCATCACGCTGGCGCTGGCGTTGATCATCGCCACCTCGCTGTCGATGGTGATCGGCGAGCTGATGCCCAAGAACTGGGCCATCACCAAGCCGTTGACCGTGGCGCGGGCCACCTCCGGCGCGATGATCGTGTTCTCCACGCTGTTCAAGCCCGCCATCCTCGGTCTCAACGGCACCGCCAACGCCATCGTGCGTCGCCTGGGCATCGAGCCGACCGACGAACTGGGGTCGGCGCGCTCGGCCGCCGAGCTCGGTGCGCTGGTGCGCAACTCGGCGTTGCGCGGCGCACTGGACCCGGACACCGCGAAGCTGGTCGACCGGTCCCTGCGCTTCGGCGCCCTGACCGCCGACGAACTGATGACCCCGCGCGTCCGCGTACAGGCGCTCGAACCCAGCGACACCGTCCGCGATCTGGTGTCGGCGGCGTCGCAGACCGGCCATTCCCGTTTCGTGCTCGCCGAGGACGGCGACCTGGACAACCTGATCGGCGTGGTCCACATCAAGCAGTCGTTCACCGTCCCCCCGCACGCCCAGACCACCACGTCGCTGCGGTCGCTGGCCCGGCCGATGACCCGGGTCCCGGGCAGCCTCGACGGCGACGCCCTGATGGACCGCATCAAGGCCGACGGCCTGGAGATCTGCCTGGTGGTCGACGAATACGGTGGCACCGCGGGCATCGTCACCTCCGAGGACCTCATCGAGGAGATCCTCGGCAACGTCACCGACGAACACGACGACGAGGAGTCGGAGGTGACCCGCGTCGGCAACGGCTTCCGCTGCTCGGGCCTGCTCCGCAACGACGAGGTGGCCGAGGCCACCGGTTACCGCGCCCCCGAGGGCGCCTACGAGACCCTCGGCGGGCAGGTGATGTTCCTGCTCGGCGCCATCCCGCAGGTCGGCGACATCGTCGATCTGCCCGCCCGCAGCGTCGACGCCGACCTCGACCCGTCGCTCACCACCGGCTGGCGCGCGACGGTGGTGGCCATGGACGGGCACCGCGTCGACGCCGTCTGGCTCACCCCGATCCATCCGGCCGCGGCCGACGCCGAGACGCGGGAGGCCGATCATGGGTGACTGGTGGGGTGTGATCCTGACCGTCGTGCTGCTGGCCGCCAACGCGTTCTTCGTGGGCGCCGAGTTCGCACTCATCGCCGCGCGCCGCGACCGTCTCGTGGCCCTCGAGGAGAGCGGCAAGAAGCGGGCCCGCACGGTGATCAAGGCCTCGGAGAATCTGTCGTTGATGCTGGCCGGCTCCCAGCTGGGCATCACGATCTGTTCCATTCTCCTCGGTCGCGTCGGCGAGCCCGCGATCGCGCATCTGATCGAGAAGCCGCTGGATCTGCTCAGCGTGCCGGAGGCCCTGCTGCACCCGATCGCGTTCGTGATCGCGCTGAGCCTGGTGGTGGTGCTGCACATCCTGCTCGGCGAGATGGTGCCCAAGAACATCGCGCTGGCCGGCCCCGAACGCGCCGCCATGCTGATGATTCCGGCGCAGCTGGTGTTCATCCGTCTGGTCCGTCCGATCATCTGGTTCTACAACGCGGTGTCCAACTTCTTCCTGCGCCTGCTCGGGGTGGAGCCCCAGGACGAGGTCTCCTCCACGGTGAACGAGACCGAGCTGGCCGAGATGATCATCGAATCCCGCGAACTGGGCCTGCTCGACGCGGAGGAGCATGAGCGTCTCACCCGCGCCCTGCGCACGGTGGAGCGCACCGTCGACGAGGTGATGATCCCGTTGCGCGCGGTGCGCACCGTCAACGTGGCCGTCGACGCCCGCACCGGCCGACTCGGGCCGCGCCTGGGCGCTGTCGAACTGGCGGTCCGCGAGACCGGCTACTCCCGCTTCCCGGTACTCGGGCTGGACGGTTCCTACATCGGCTACCTGCACCTCAAGGACGTGCTCGACGACATCCTCGACGAGAACCTCGGTGCGGACAGCATTCTGGGCACCGACAAGATACGGCCGCTGCCGCGGGTCGCGGCGCACACGCCGCTGGACGAGGCCGCGGCACATCTGCGCCGCGCGAGTGCCCATCTGGCCGGGGTGATCGACGAGGGCGGCACCCTCATCGGCGTGATCGCGCTCGCCGATCTGGCCGAGGCCTTCGTCGGCGACCTCCGTGACGGCACGCACCGCATCCGCTGACCCGTCGCCCCGGCCGCGTCGGCACCCGCCTGTGACCGGCCGCACACCGAAGACGGGCGTGGGACCTGCGAATACCAGCAGGTAGGAGGCCTAGTACCATGGTCGTGTCGTGCGTGCGGATCGGCGCGCGCACGGAATGCTCCGGGCCCCTCGCGGGTTGACCCGGATGAGAGCTCACCAGCTAGAGAAGGGTCGCCATGACTGCACGCGTCAACGTCAATGGACTGCAGGTTGCGAAGGTGCTGTACGACTTCGTGAACGAGCAGGCACTCCCCGGAACCGGAACCGATCCGGAAACCTTCTGGGCAGGCGCTGCCGCCGTCATCGGCGACCTCGCGCCCCGCAACCGCGAACTGCTGGCCGTCCGTGACGACCTGCAGGCGCAGCTCGACCAGTGGCACCGGAACAACCCCGGCGCCACCGACCAGGCCGCCTACATCGACTTCCTGAAGGAGATCGGCTACCTCGTCGAGCCGCCGGCCGACTTCGAGATCACCACCGCCGGTGTCGACGTCGAGATCACCGACACCGCCGGCCCGCAGCTGGTGGTCCCGGTCCTCAACGCCCGGTTCGCACTGAACGCCTCGAACGCCCGCTGGGGTTCGCTGTACGACGCGCTGTACGGCACCGACGTCATCAGCGAGGCCGACGGCGCCGAGAAGGGCTCGTCCTACAACAAGGTCCGCGGCGACAAGGTCATCGCCTTCGCCAAGGACTTCCTGGACAAGGCCGTCCCGCTGGAGAACGGCAGCCACACCGCCGCCACCCGCTACGTGGTCGACGGCGACAAGGTCACCGTCGTCCTGGGCGATGTGAACGCCGGCGGCGAGACCACCACCTTCGCCGATCCGGATGCCTTCGTCGGCTACACCGGCGATGCGACGGCACCGGCGTCGATTCTGCTGCGCCACAACGGCCTGCACATCGACATCCTGTTCGATCCGAACTCCCCGATCGGTTCCACCGACCCGGCGGGCATCAAGGACGTCGCCCTCGAGTCCGCGGTCACCACGATCATGGACTTCGAGGACTCGGTCGCGGCCGTCGACGCCGACGACAAGGTCCTCGGCTACCGCAACTGGCTGGGCCTGAACAAGGGCGACCTGGCCGAAGAGGTCTCCAAGGGCGGCAAGACGTTCACCCGTGTGCTGAACCCGAACCGCGTCTACACCGGCCGCGACGGCAAGCCCGTGGAGCTGCACGGCCGCTCGCTGCTGTTCGTCCGCAACGTCGGCCACCTGATGACCAACCCGGCCATCCTCGACGCCGACGGCAACGAGGTGCCCGAGGGCATCCTGGATGCGCTGGTCACCTCGGCGATCGGCATCCACGGCATGAGCGCCGACGGCCTGCAGAACTCGCGGACCGGCTCGATCTACATCGTCAAGCCCAAGATGCACGGTCCGGACGAGGTGGCCTTCACCGCCGAGCTGTTCGGTCGCGTCGAGGACGTCCTGTCGCTGCCGCGCAACACCCTCAAGGTCGGAATCATGGACGAGGAGCGTCGTACCACCGCCAACCTCAAGGCCGCCATCGCCAACGCCTCCGAGCGCGTGGTGTTCATCAACACCGGCTTCCTCGACCGCACCGGCGACGAGATCCACACCTCCATGGAGGCCGGACCGATGGTCCGCAAGGCCGACATGAAGCAGCAGGCCTGGATCAAGGCCTACGAGGACTGGAACGTCGACACCGGTCTGGCCGCCGGCCTGCAGCACAAGGCGCAGATCGGTAAGGGCATGTGGGCCATGCCCGACCTGATGGCCGACATGGTGGAGCAGAAGATCGCTCACCCGAAGGCCGGCGCGAACACCGCGTGGGTTCCGTCGCCGACGGCGGCCACCCTGCATGCGCTGCACTACCACGAGGTCGACGTGTTCGAACGGCAGAACGAGATCGCCAAGCGCGACCCCGCCAAGCTCGAGGACATCCTGACCATCCCGCTCGCGGCGAACCCGAACTGGAGCGAGGAAGAAAAGCGCGAGGAACTGGACAACAACTGCCAGTCGATCCTCGGCTACGTGGTCCGGTGGGTCGACCAGGGCGTCGGCTGCTCCAAGGTGCCCGACATCCACGACATCGGCCTGATGGAGGACCGCGCCACCCTGCGGATCTCCAGCCAGTTGCTGGCCAACTGGCTGCGCCACGGCATCGTGGGCGAAGCCGACATCGTCGCCGCCCTCGAGCGGATGGCACCGGTGGTCGACCGGCAGAACGCCGACGACCCGACGTACCGCCCGATGGCGCCGGACTTCGCCGACAACATCGCCTTCCAGGCGGCCAAGGCGCTGATCCTGGAAGGGGCGGCGCAGCCGAGCGGCTACACCGAGCCGATCCTGCATCGCGCCCGTCGCGAGTACAAGGCCGTCAACGCCTGATCGCGTGACCTCGACGTCGAGCCCGGACAGTTCTCTGTCCGGGCTCGACGTCGATCAGTGGTCGGCAGTTCCGCGCGCCGCCCACCACATCCTGCCCAGCACTGATATAGACGAGTGGTGACGTCGGTTTCCCGGTCGCTCGGACCGGAATGCCCGCGTCACCCGACGAAGGGGACACCAGTGGGGACACACCGCAGCGGCGGCACCCGACAGCTGTTCAGCCGACCGTTGCTCGCCGGCGCGTTGAGCCTGATTCTGATCGTGGCCATCGTCGTGGCCTGGCGCGGGTACGGCGAACGGATCGACGACGGCAGCGTCGTCGCCGCGCAATGCCTGGACGGCGAGGGTCTGGTGCCCATCGTCGCCGACCCGGCGATCGCGCCGGCGTTGCAGAAGATGGCCGAGACCTACAACGCTCTCGAGCCGATCGTCCGCGATCACTGCGTCACCGTCGAAGTCCGCCCGGCCGATGCGCGTGCCACCCTGGAGGGGTTGACCGCCGAGACGTGGGATCCGCAGGCGCACGGCGCGTACCCGGGCGCCTGGGTGCCGGAATCGTCGGTGTGGGCCGCCGCCCTCGAGGTCGCCACCCCCGCGGTGCTGGCCGGTCGCCCCGAGTCGTTGGTGACCTCGCCGGTGCGGCTGGCCGTCGAGCCGGAACTGGCCGCCGCCGCCGACGGCGGCATCGCCTGGGCCGACCTGCCCGCATTGACCCGCGCCAACTCCCTGCGCGCCTTCGGCCACCGCAGTTGGGGCTCGATCCGCATGGCCATGCCGACCGGCCCGCAGTCGGATGCCACCTCTCTCGCGGCGCAGGCCGTCGCCGCGACCACCGCCGATGCCACCGGACCGCTCACCGCCGCGCAGGCCTCCTCCGGCGAGGTCGTCGCCGCGGTCGCACAACTGATGTCGGCTCCGCCCAGCGCCGGGGACGGCTCCGTGGATGCCGCGGTCCGCGCGATCGGCGACTCCACCGATCCGGCCACCGCACCCATCCGCGCCGTCCCGATCACCGAGCAGCACCTCTACCTGCTCACCCGCGACGACGCCCGCGCCACGGTCGCCGCGGTGGCCCCGGTCGGGCCCACCCCGCAGGTGGACTATCCGGTGATCAAGCTGTCCGGCACGCAAGTCCAGGACTTCGTCGCCGACGCGACCGCCGAGTTCTTCACCTTCGCCCGCAAGCCCGAGCAGATGAAGCTGCTCACCGAGTCCGGTTTCCGCGGCGCCGGGCCCCTGCCGAAGAACACCGCCACGGTGTCCTTCGACGAGGTCACCGATCCGCTGCCGGTCCCCGAAGCGGCCGCCTCGGTCCAGATCGACAAGGTGCTCCGCGAGGGGGCCTGACTCCCCTCGGTCAGGTGTCGGCCCGGAGGAACTCGCCGCTACGCTCGACGCCGTGGCTCGGATCGGCGACGCCTTCGCCGAACACGTAGCGTCCGTTCACCAAGACGGCGGTGACCGTGTCGTCGTTGCGGTTCACCATCCGCGACAGGTTGCCCCAGTCCTCGATGGGCGACTCGGCGTAGGCGTCGAGCGTCGCATCCAGGTGCGCCGGATCGATCACGACGGCGTCGGCGCGCGCGCCGACGCGCAGATAGCCCGCGTCGAGCCCGTACCAGTCGGCCAGTTCGCCCGTCATCCGCCGGACGGCCTGTTCGACGGTCATGAACGGTTGTCCGACCTGGGCGGCCGCGTGGACCCGGTGCAGGTAGCGCAGACCGAAGTTGTAGAAGGCCATGTTGCGCAGGTGGGCGCCGGCGTCGGAGAAGCCGAGCTGGATCCCGGGATCGGCGGCGAGCGTGTTCAGCACGTCCTCGCGGTGATTGGAGATGGTGGTGCGCCAGCGCACCTTGTCGCCGTACTCCACCACCAGGTCGAGGAAGGCGTCCACCGGGTGCAGACCGCCGCGGTCCAGACCCACCTGCCCGAACGTCTTGCCGATCACCGTCTCGTCCGGGCATTCGACGATCTCGGCGTCGAAGAAGTCCCGGTGCCACACGCGCGGACCGTACTTCTTGTCGTAGTCCTTGCGGAACCAGCGACGGTAGCCTTCGTCGGCCAGCAGCGCCTGCTGCTCGCTCAGCTTGTCGGACAGGTGCAGCGCCGCCGCGCCCGACCCGAACTCCTCGAACACCGGCAGATCGATGCCGTCGGAGTACACCTCGAACGGCACCGGCAGATGCTGCCACCGGAAGTCGCCGCCGAGCGTGTTGATCACCTTCGCCATCAGGGGGAACAGGTGGATCACGCCCGGGATGGCCTTGATGTCGGCCGCCGAGAGCAGGCTTACCTTGAGCTTGGGGCGCCCGATGCCGAGGCTGGAGAGCACCATCGACACCAGGGTCTGCGGTCGGGCCACGTCCGGTCCGCCCTGCAGCGCCCGACGCCGCTTCCGCAGAATCGCGTTGAGGCGCCGCTTCTCGCTGCGGGTGGCGTAGGTCGACGGCAGGGTGCGCGAGCGACAGACGTCGCCGTCGAGCTTGTCGAAGAGCAGTTGCTGCGACGACAGCCCCACGAAACCCTCGTTCAGCGCCTCGTCGAGCATGCGTTCCATGGCGGCCAGGTCCGCGGCCGACGGCGTGATGTCGTGCGTGGTGGCGCGCTCCAGTCCCATCTGCGCCACGCGCATGTCCGAGTGGCCGACGAAGGCCGCCACGTTCGGGCCGAGCGGGTACGACTCCAGGGCCCGCACGTACTCGGCCGCGCCGGACCAGGTCTTGTGCTCGTCGAGGGTCTGCACCACGTGCCGACGCGGAATGGCCTCGACCCGCCCGAACAGGTCACCGGCCTCCTCCGCGCCCACATGCACCGTCGACAGCGAGCAGGAGCCGAGGAAGACGGTGGTGACGCCGTGCCGCAGCGATTCGGTCAGGCCGGGATTGGCCAGCACCTCCACGTCGTAGTGGGTGTGGATGTCGAGGATGCCCGGCAGCACCCACTTGCCCGTCGCGTCGATCATCCGACCCGCATCGGTGGTGTCGAGCGGAGTCGGGCTGACCGCGACGACTCGGCCGTCGCGGATGCCGACATCGCCTTCTTCTCTCGGATATTCGGCCGCCGCGGGCGGTCAGCTCGAGCCCAACCGCGACAGGTCCGCGTAGTTGGAGATCTCCCACCCGCCATCGATCACCAGCGACGTGCCGGTGATGTAGGCGGCGTCGTCGGAGGCCAGGTAGAGGCACGGGCCGGCCACCTCGTCGGGACTGCCCGCGCGGTGCAGCGGGATGCGCGCCAGGAACAGGTCCTTGGCGGGCTCGTAGCCCAGGACCGGCGCCACCAGGGGCGTGTCGATCAGTCCGGGCAGCACCGCGTTGACGCGAATCCCCGCGGGTGCCAGTTCGAGCGCGGCGTTCTTGCTGAACATCTCCACGCCGGCCTTCCCGGTGGAGTACGGGCTGCCGCCGACCATCGGGATGTGGGCGTTGAGCGAGGCGACGTTGACGATCGCGCCGCCCCGGCCCTGGGCCACCATCTGACGCGCCTGATGTTTGACGCAGAGGAAGACGGCCTTCTGGACGAGGTCGACGGTGAAGTCCCAGTCCTCGGCCGCCAATTCGGTGACGGCACCGTAGCGCGAGGCGCCGGCCACGTTGAAGGCCAGGTCGAGGCCGCCGAACCGCTCGACGCCGGCGGTGACCGCGGCGGCCACCGCCGCCTCGTCGGTCACGTCGGCGACGACGGGTGCGCAGCGGTCGCCGAGTTCGTCGGCCAGGCCGGTCAGCGCGTCCGCGGCGATGTCCAGGGCGAGCACCGACGCCCCCTCGGCCACCAGTCGTCGGGCGATCGCGGCACCGATGCCGGAGGCGGCTCCGGTGACGACCGCGGTGCGGTCGGTGAACCGAGGGGACGTCGAATCACTCATGTCAGAGACTCACCTTGGCCCGCATCGTCTTGCCGGTGGCGTTGCGCGGCAACGGATCCGACGTGATCCGCCACTGCGCCGGCACCTTGAAGTACGCCAGTCGTTCCGCGGTGAAATCGGTCAGTTCCTGCTCGGTGGGCACTTCGTCGGAGGGTAGATCCTCGCGCAGCACCACCACGGCGCCCACCGTCGAGCCGAGGTCGGCGTCGTCGATGCCCAGGACCAGCGATTCGGCGACGGCCGGGTGCTCGTCGAGCACCTGCTCCACCTCCAGCGGGTAGATGTTCTCCCCGCCCCGCAGAATCAGGTCCGAGCGCCGACCGGTGAGGAACAGGCGGCCGCCGTCGATCATCCCGTAGTCCCCGGTGCGCAGCCAGCGATCCTTCGTGATGGCCGCTGCCGTGGCCTGCGGGTCGTTCCAGTAGCCGAGCATCACGTACGCGCTGCGGACGCAGACCTCGCCGAGTTCGCCGTCGGGCACACGATTGCCTTCCGGGTCGCGCAGCTCCATCTGGACGCCCAGCACCGGGCGGCCTACATTGCCCGGCACCGCCATCAGATCCAGCGGCGTCGCGACGGCGATCGCGGTGGCGCATTCGGTCATGCCGTAGCTGTCGACCAGCGAGAACTGTGCGAACGGCAGCCGTTCACGCAGCCGCTGCTGCAGGGCAGGCGACGACGGCGCCGAGGCGAGCGCGAAGGCCGACATCGCCGACAGGTCGAACTTCTCCAGGTCCTTGACATCCAGGATGCGCTGGGCCATCGTCGGCACCACCGCCCAGTTGGTGACCTTCTCCTTGGCGACCAGCGCCAGGGCCCGCTCCGGATCGAAGGCGCCCTGGTAGATCACCACGGCGCCGCCGCTGGCCAACCGCGGCAGGGCCAGGTTGTGCAGGCTGGCGATGTGGAACAGCGGCGACGTCAGCAGGTAGCGGCGCTCGGAGACGGTTTCCCGCGACCATTCGGCACCGGTGAACGCGGCCAGCACGGCGTCGCTGTGCCGGTGGTAGTCGATCACGCCGAGCACGTTGCGCTGGGAATGGACGGCGCCCTTGGGTCGACCGCTGGTGCCGCTGGTGAACAGGATCACCGCCGGGTCTTCCTCATCGACCTCGGTCTGCGGCAGCTCCGCGCCCGCGAATTCCTCCAGCAGCGCGGGCATCGCCTCCTCCATGGTGATCACCGGGACGTCGACGCCGCCGTCGGCGAGGATCGCGGCGCGCTTGGCGTCGGCGACGATGACCGACGGCTCGGTGCTCTCCACCGCATAGGCCACCTCGCGCGGGGCCCACCACGAGTTGTAACCCACCGCGATCGCCCCGAGGGCCTGCGCGGCCCAGAAGGCCACCAGCCATTCCGGCGTGTTCGCGGCCAGAATGCCGACCCGATCGCCCTTCCCGACGCCGTACCGTTCGCGCAACGCGGTCGCGAACGCCGCGACCATGGCGCCGTGCTCAGCGAAGGTCAGGCGGGAGTTCTCGGTGATCAGGTAGTCGCGATCACCGAAGCGCAGCGAATCGGCCAGCACCGCGCCCAGCGAGCGGTCCCGGTTCACCAGCACCGGGATCTTGGTCCCGAGCACTTCCTCCTCGCGCAGTTCGAACGGCGCGCCCGGCGCCGATAGGCCCGCATACACCGCTGCCACGAAATCCTGCGGGTCTACTGATTCGCTCACTGATGTCCTCCCAGTGGGTTGATGGTTTTCTCGACTACTACTTACTACTGCAGAAAGTCCGTCACGGGACCAGTACTGCGCGTCCTCGGATCGATCCGGCCGCCAAGCGGTCGAAAGCGACCCGACCGTCCGCCAGCGCGAAGGTCTCCACCGTCGCGGTGACCTTGCCGGCCCGCGCCAGGGCGAGCGCATCGATCAAGTCCCGGCGCGTGCCGCCGTACGACTTGCGGATCGACGCACCCCACGGCCATCCGGGCCCGCCCGCGGGTTCGGCCGTCACACCGGGAGCGCCGCCGCCCAGGCCGATCATCCGGTAGGCCCCGTTGGGCGCCACCGCGGCCACCGACAGCTGCGCGGTCTCGTCGACCCCGACGAAGTCGAGGACCACTTCAGCCCCGCGGCCGTCGGTGAGCGCCAGAATCTGCGCGGCGGTGTCCGGCCCGGACTCGAGCACCACGTCCGCGCCGCAGGCGGACGCCAACGCCAACTGTTCGGCGCCCACATCCACCGCGACGATGCGCACCGGACTGGTCGCGGCCAGGATCTGCACGGCCACATGGCCCAGCCCGCCGACGCCGACGACCACCGCGGTCGCGCCCGGATACAGGTGATCGGCCACCCCGGAGATGGCGTGCATGCTGGTCAGCCCGGCGTCGGCGATCGGTGCGGCCTGTGTGAAGTCGAGGTCGCCGATGTCGACGACCGCGCGGGCGGGCACGGCCACGTACTCGGCCATGCCGCCGTCCGGCCCCAGCCCGGGGCACGGCGGCATCGCCGTCCGGCCCGCGGCACGACAGACGTTCTCATTGCCGCCGGCACACTCCCTGCACGTCCCGCACGACCAACACAGGTACACCGCGCTGCGCTGGCCGACCGGCACTTCGGTGACGGCCGAGCCGACCGCCACCACGGTGCCGGCGATCTCGTGTCCCAGGGTGAGCGGCTCCTCGCGCATCTTGTACGGAAAGTGCAGCAGGTGCAGATCCGAGTGGCAGAGGCCGGCGGCGCCCACCTCGACGAGGACCTGGTCGGCGGCGAGCGTCGGCACCGGGACCTGGCGCACCTCGATGACGCCGGGATCGGTCAACTGCAGCGCACGCATCTGCTGTGGCAGGCTCACCGCCCGGCTCCCACCGGCGTCGCCGTCGCCGCCCGCAGCGGGCTCGTCGCCCCGCGACTCTTGGCGCGCTTGGCCCCGCGCGCGATCTCCTTGTTCAGGTCGCGCACATACGGATCGAACTCCACCTGGATGGTGTGCCGGGGCGAGTCGTAGTAGCGGCCGAGGTAGGTGCGCTCGTCGGCGGCGATGGTTTCGCGCATGGCCGCGACCGGCGGCAGCGCGTAGGCGCCGGTCAGGTACGCCACGAGCAGCTTGCTCTGCTGCTCGGCGAAGTTCACCAGCGTCGGCATCGGTTGCGCCAGCCCCATGTACGCCAGATTCTCCACGCCCGGCACGAACATGCGCTTGTACAGCGGCAGCCGGTTCTGCGCGTCCGGCACCAGGTCGGCGTCGTCGAAGAACGGGAAGCTGATGTGGTAGCCGGTGGCGCACACGATCACGTCGGCCTCGATCGAGGTGCCGTCGACGAAGTGCACCGTGTGCCCGTCGAGCCGGGCGATGGCCGGCTTGAAGTCCATGTCCCCGGCGCCGGCGCGCCCCAGGAACTCGTTGCTCGCCGACGGGTGGGCCTCGAACGGCTGATGGTCGGGTTCGGGCAGCCCGTAGCCGGTCATCGAGCCGATGTTCTTGCGGATGAAGCGGCGCATCAGCTTGAGCGAGACCTTCTTGGGGATCCACGGCGGCACCACGCTCTTGTCGCCGGCCACGCCGCCGATGTACTTGGGCAGCACCCAGATGCCGCGGCGGGTGGACACCGTCAACCGGGAGGCCAGGAAGCGCTGCGACAGCTCCGAGGCGATGTCCAGCCCGGAATTGCCCATGCCCACCACGATCACGCGCTTGCCGCGCATGTCGATCGGATCGAAGGGGTCGTTGTAGGCGTGGCTGTGGATCAGCTCACCGGCGAACTCCCCGGGGTAGTCCGGCAGGCGCGGATCCCAGTGGTGGCCGTTGCAGACCGCGACGAAATCGTAGGACCGCTCCTCCCCGGTGGACAGGGTGACGCTCCAGGTGCCGTCCGGCCGGCGCCGCACGTGCTCGACCTTGGTGGAGAACTCGATCTTCTCGCGGAGCCCGAAATAGTCCACGTAGTCGCGCAGATACTGGTGCAGCTGCGAGTGATGCGGGAAGTCGGGCCAGTCGGCTGGCACCGGGAAGTCCTCGAACGCCAGCCGCCACTTGGAGGTGTCGATGTGCAGACTCTGGTAGCAGGCCGACATGCCGTTCGGGTTCCGGTAGTACCAGGTGCCGCCCACATCGTCGGAGGCTTCGAAGCAGTCGAACGGAATCCCGTTGTCCTGCAGTCGTTTTGCGGTCGCGATACCCGACGGTCCCGCGCCGATGACGCAGACCTTCGGCAACTGTCGTGAACCCATGAGGTGTAGGTCTCCGCTCGTGCCTCGTTGTGACTGTCGCCATAGTGCCGTTTCGCTGACGCACTGTCAACTGAATGACGGGGTGCGCAGTGAATGGACGCAAAGCCTTGCGGAAACGGCGCTGGTCGGCCACCGTGGAGCGGTGAGCGAAGCCAGAATCACGCCGCGCCGCGGCGGCATGCGTGAGGAACAGAAGCGTGCCACCCGGGCCCGACTGATGGAGGCCGCACGGACCGCCTTCACCGACCGCGGCTACGCGGCGGTCACCGTCGACGACATCGCCAATGCCGTCGGGTGCAGTCGCGCCACCTTCTACCTGCACTTTCCCAGCAAGGTGGAGATCCTGCGCGCGGTGAGCGCCGACGACGCCCTGTCCGCGGTGGAGTTCTACGACGGTCTCGACCTCGCGCTGGCCGGCGGCACCAGGGAGCACTTCCGCCAGTGGCTGGCCGGTGCCATCGGTTGGTTCGACGAGCACCGCGACCTCCTGACGGCGTGGGACGAGGCGACCGCTCTGGAGCCGGACTTCACCGTGACGGTGCGCGACGGTCTCGATGCGCTCCCCGAGGCCATGCCCCGGTATCTGGCCAGTTGGCCGCCCGAGCAGCACGTCCAGGCCCGCCTGCGGATCGAGCTGCTGGTGGCTCAGTTGGAACGCTTCTTCGCCCGATGGGCACTGCAGGGCACCATCGAGGTGTCCGCCGAGACGGCCGTCGACGTGTTGACCGAGATCTGGCATCCCGCCCTGACCGCGCCGTAGCCGCGCTCCGGGTCAGCGCCGACGGTTCCAGAACTGATGCGTCAGGCCGCTGCCGGTGGTGAGCGTCTCGATGTCGAAGCCGTCGGCGAGGCCTGCCGTGCCCGGCCAGATGGAGGTGCCCTCGCCGAGCACCACCGGCACCGTCACCAGGTGCAGGAAGTCGACGAGATCGGCCGCCAGGAATTGCCGTACGGTCGACGGACCGCCGCCGAGCCGAATGTCGCCGCCGTCGGCCAACTCCCGCGCGAACGCCAGCGCGGTCGCCGGGTCGGCGTCGAGGAAATGGAAGACCGTGCCGTTGTCGAAGGCGAGCGGTGCACGCTCGTAGTGGGTGAGCACCACGACCGGCGTGCGGAACGGCGGCGCATCGCCCCACCAGCCACGCCAGTCATCGTCGTCCCACGGTCCGGACTGCGGCCCGAACTTCCGACGTCCCATGATCTCCGCACCGATCCCCTGCCCCCACGCGCTGGCGAAGATCCGGTCGGCGGTGATCGGTTCCGCCACGTGGTGGACGCCGTTGATGACGCGTCCGTCGAACCGTCCGAAGAGCGCGCGGGCGTCTCCGATCGGCTCGTCGGCGGTCACATAGGTCCCGGCGCTGAATCCGTCGAGGGAGATGAAGAGGTTGTGCACCCGCACTTTGCTCACGGCGGCCTCCGCGGTTGGTCGTGAGATCGACGCTACTCCGCGAAGGCCCGCGCGTCAGTCTTGTGCGAAGGCCTCGATCGGCGGGCAGCTGCACACCAGGTTGCGGTCGCCGAAGGCCTGGTCGATGCGGCGCACCGACGGCCAGATCTTGGCCCGCGCCCCGGCGGACGGCAGTCCGGCCGGGTACACCGCGGTCATCCGGTCGTAGCCGCGGTCCCACTCGGCCGCCAGGCATTCGGCGGTGTGCGGAGCACCGGCCAGCGGATTGTCCTCGAGCGTCCAGGTGCCGTCGGCGACCTTGGCGATCTCGCCGCGGATGGCCACCATCGCGTCGATGAACGCGTCGATCTCGTCGAGGTTCTCACTCTCGGTGGGCTCCACCATCAGGGTGTTGGCCACCGGGAAGCTCATCGTCGGAGCGTGGAATCCGTAGTCCGCCAAGCGCTTGGCCACATCGTCGACGCTCACCCCGGTCTGCTTGATCAGGTCCCGGAGGTCGAGGATGCACTCGTGCGCCACCCATCCGTTCGGATCGGTGTAGAGCACCGGGAAGTACTCGTCCAGCCGGCGCGCGATGTAGTTGGCCGAGGCGATCGCGGTCAGCGTGGCCTCGCGCAGCCCCTGGGCGCCCATCATCGCGATGTAGGCGTAGGTGATCGGCAGGATCGACGCCGAACCGTACGGCGCGGCCGAGATGGTGATCCCGGTGTCCGGCAGCTCCGAGGCCAGCGGATGACCCGGCAGGAACGGAGCCAGGTGCTCGCGCACCGCCACCGGCCCGACGCCCGGCCCGCCGCCGCCGTGCGGGATGCAGAAGGTCTTGTGCAGGTTCAGGTGCGAGACGTCGCCGCCGAAACGGCCCGGCCGTGCCAGGCCCACCAGCGCGTTCAGGTTGGCGCCGTCGACGTAGACCTGCCCGCCGGCATCGTGCACGGCGGCGCAGATGTCGGTCACCTCGTGCTCGAAGACGCCGTGGGTGGACGGGTAGGTGATCATGATCGCGGCCAGCTCGGCGCGATGCTTGTCGATCTTGGCCCGCAGATCGTCGGTGTCCACGTCGCCGTTCTCGCGGCACGCGACCACCACCACGCGCATGCCCGCCATCACCGCGGACGCGGCGTTGGTGCCGTGGGCGCTCGACGGAATCAGGCAGATGTCGCGGTCGGTGTCGCCGTTGGCGAGGTGGTACTTGCGGATCGCGAGCAGGCCGGCGTACTCGCCCTGCGAACCGGCGTTGGGCTGCAGGCTCACCCGGTCGTAGCCGGTGATGGCCACCAGCCAGTCCTCGAGGGTGGTGATCAGTTCCCGGATGCCGACCGAATCCTCCAGCGGCGCAAAGGGATGCAGGCCGCCGAACTCGGGCCAGGTGATCGGCTCCATCTCGGTGGTGGCGTTGAGCTTCATGGTGCACGAGCCCAGCGGGATCATGCTGCGGTCGAGCGCCACGTCCTTGTCCGACAGCATGCGCAGGTACCGCAGCATGGCGGTCTCGGTGCGGTAGCGATGGAACGAGGGGTGTCCGAGGAAGTCGCTGGTGCGGTCGGCCAGCTCGGCGGCGAAGGACTCGTCGGCCGGGCCGTCGGCGGCCACGCCGAAGGCCGCCAGCACGTCGGCCACGTCGGCCTCGGTGGTGGTCTCATCGCACGCGATGCCGACCTGGTCGGCGTCGATCAGGCGGAGGTTGATGCCGTACTCGGACTTGGCGGTGGCCACCACGGCCTCCGCCTGTCCGGGTGCCTGCACCACGAGGGTGTCGAAGAAACGGCGGTGGGCCACCGTGCGACCGGCCGCGGTGAGGCGTTCGGCCAGGTCGACGGCGTGCCCGTGCACGCGCCGCGCGATCTCGGTCAGGCCGGTCGGCCCGTGGTAGGAGGCGTACATGGCGGCCAGCACGGCCAGCAGGACCTGCGCGGTGCAGATGTTGCTGGTCGCCTTCTCGCGGCGGATGTGCTGTTCACGTGTCTGCAGCGACAGGCGGTAGGCCAGGTTGCCGTCGGCGTCCTTGGACACGCCGACGAGGCGGCCGGGCAACTGCCGGGTGAGCTTGGCGTGCACGGCCAGGTAGCCGGCGTGCGGTCCGCCGAAGCCCATCGGCACGCCGAAGCGCTGGGTGGTGCCGAAGCAGGCATCGGCGCCCTGCTCGCCGGGCGGGGTGATCAGGGTGGCGGCCAGCAGATCCACGCCGGCGGCCACGAGGGCGCCGCGCTCATGGGCGGCGTCGATGATCGGCGTCGCGTCGACCACGCGACCGCTGGCGCCGGGCACCTGCAGGATCACGCCGAAGAAGTCGCCCTCGGGCAGGCCGGCGTCGGCCTCGGCCGGATCCAGCGCCGCCTCCACCACCTCGATGCCCAGCGGCTCGGCGCGGGTCTCGATGAGTGCGCGCGTCTGCGGGAACAGGTCGACGTCGACCACCAGTCGGGGCGACTTGGACTTGCCCGCGCGGCGCAGCAGCGTCATGGCCTCGGCCGCCGCGGTGGCCTCGTCGAGCATCGACGCGTTGGCCACCTCCATCCCGGTGAGGTCGGCGACCATGGTCTGGAAGTTCAGCAGCACCTCCAGGCGTCCCTGGCTGATCTCCGGCTGGTACGGCGTGTACGCGGTGTACCAGGCGGGGCTTTCGACGATGTTGCGCTTGAGGACCGCCGGGGTGTGGGTGTCGTAGTAGCCCAGGCCGATCATGCTGCGCGCCACGGTGTTCTTGGCGGCCAGCTCCCGCAGTCGCGCGGTGGTCTGCGCCTCGGTGAGCGGCGCGTCGAGGGCGGCCAACGCCCCCTCGGAATCGGCGATCGCGGCGGGCACCACGCGTTCGGCCAGTTCGTCGAGCGAGGTCACTCCGAGCACCTCGAGGATGCGAGCGGTCTCATCGGCGTCGGGACCGATGTGGCGAGCCACGAAGGGCGCGGGCAGGGTTTCAGTCATGGCGGGACGGCCTCGTCTGGTCGGTCCGGCGCGCGCCGGACAGGGGCCCTCCCCCTCTGTCATGTCACGGCAGAAGCGTGACGCCTGAGAGATTCAGCGCTCGACGACCGGGGTGGCCGCGCCTGCGCCTTTCACCGTGGGCGGACTGGTTCCCGCTCCCGAGTGGGCGCGGACCCGTCACTTTCCAGAGACGCCGACTGTTGCCACGGTCCGGGTGCCTGAGAGTTTGACGGAGAGGTGTTGCTCCTTCGGCGGCCCCACGAGGGGACTCTCTCCCGCAGCTCAGCGACGTGCCGTCAGTGTACCCACACCGCGGCCGGTGAGCTATCCGCCCGGCGACCTATCCGGTGCGGCGGGTGCGGTTCTTGCGGCGAGCCGCGAGCTCGTCTTCCGGCGCGGTTTCGGAGACGCCGCCGTCGGCGCGCTCGCCCGGGAAGTCGGCGATGGTGCCGGTCAGCTCGCGCATGGCGCCGGAGACCGCGATGCCGAAGACGCCCTGGCCGCCCTGGAGGAGGTCCACCACTTCCTCGGCCGAGGTGCACTCGTAGACGGTGGTGCCGTCGGAGAACAGGGTGATCCGGGCCAGGTCCTCGACGCCGCGCTGGCGGAGGTGATCGACGGCGACACGGATGTTCTGCAGGGAGATACCGGTATCGAGGAGCCGCTTGACGATCTTCAGGACCAGGATGTCCTTGAAGGAGTAGAGCCGCTGGCTGCCCGAGCCTGCGGCGCCGCGGATGGACGGGACCACCAGCGACGTGCGGGCCCAGTAGTCCAACTGGCGGTAGGTGATGCCGGCGATCTGGCAGGCGCTCGGCACGCGGTAGCCGACGAGTTCGTCGGGCACGGTGTCGTTCGGGAACAGACCCGGGACCACTTCGTCGAGACCGCCCTGTACGGGTTCGGTCACTTTCTCGTCGAGCACGCTCTGCTCTTCGGGACGCAGATCAGAAGGCTGGTCGCCCACGGTGTCTCCCTCACGCAACATCGGACCGGTGGAGGTCCTCTTCTTGAGGGTACTCCGCCGAATCGGTTCAGTGTGTCGGCCGCGCGAGTTAGGCAACGGCGTTGACATTGAAACTAGGGACTGCGGAGCCGGTAAACAACGCGACTCGCGGGCGAACCTCAACCTAAAGTTGAGGTGTAGGTCAATGGTGACCCGGCGGTGACCGTTCCGTGACCGCCGTCCGTCAGATCAGGATTCCGGGCCGTCCGGATTCGGTCCGAGGAAGTCCTCCGGCGACACGTGATCGAGGAACTCGCGGAAGGCTTCCAGGTCGTCGTCGCTGGCCGCCTCGGCAGGCGTCTCGCCGTCCTCCTCGGGCATGGACAGACCTGCATCGTCGAGCACCTCGTCGCTCGCGACGATCGTGGCGCCCACACGCATGGCCACCGCGATCGCGTCCGAGGGCCGGGCCGAGACGACGGCACCGCCGCTGAACACCATCTCGGCGTAGAACGTGCCCTCTTGCATGTCGACGATGCGCACTTCGGTCAGTTGCTGATCGAACGCCGCGCACAGGTTGACGATCAGGTCGTGCGTCAGCGGCCGCGGCGGTTCGATACCCCGCTGCTGCAAGGCGATCGACGCCGCCTCGCTCTGGCCGATCCAGATGGCCAGGTAGCGGGCCCCCTCTATCTCGCGCAGCAGCAGCACGGGCTGATTCTGCGGGGCCTCCACTCGGATACCGACGATCCGCATCTCACCCATCGGTTCTGCCCTCTCTGCGCGTTCAGTCGAGCACGCCGCGGACGGCGGCCTTCACCAATTGAGTATGCAGCGTCACCGACAGCGCCGCCATCTCGCGGATCAGTTCCTCCGCACGGTCGCGCGCACCGGTCCCCTTGCCCTTGGCGATGGGGCCGGCGATCTGAGCGACCAGACCCGCCTCCCGGTCGGCACTGACCTTGAACGCACGCAGGTGGCGCGTCTCCAGGCCGAAATTGGCCAGCGCCGCCGCCGCCTCGACCAGCCGGACCGCGTCCTCGTCGAAGAAGCCGCCCGGCCCCGACGACAGCAGGCTGTTGCGCATCAGCTCGGCGATGAAGGCGTTGTCCACGCCCGTCCGCTCGATCAGCACCTCCCGCGAGACACGGCCGCCGCGGGTCGCGAAATCGGTCGCCGGAGCGACGGCACTGCGGGCCGACGACAACAGTCGGGTGCCGGGGCCTTCCGCCGCTTCGGCGTCGATCGCGTCGAGTTGCTCGCGGATCACCTTCAACGGCAGATAGCGGTCACGCTGTGCCGTCAGCACGAAGCGCAGACGCTCGCAGTCGGACTCGGAGAACCGCCGGTAGCCCGACGGTGCCCGATCCGGTGTCACCAGGCCCTCCGCTTCCAGGAAGCGGATCTTGGAGATGGTCACATCGGGGAAGTCTTCGCGCAGGAGCGTGAGCACCGCACCGATCGACATCGACCGGTTCTCGACTTCCGCGCGCACCGAATCCGCGCGCGCAGCATTCGCTGTCACGGGGGCGGAATGTCCTATTCCCCGGCGCGGGGGCCGGACAGGAAGACCAGGCGGAACTTGCCGATCTGCACCTCGTCACCGCTGGTGAGCGTGGCATCGTCGACCGGCTCACGGTTCACGTAGGTGCCGTTGAGGCTCCCGACGTCGACCACCTTGAAGTCGGTGCCGGACAGCCGGAACTCGGCGTGGCGACGGCTCACCGTCACATCGTCGAGGAAGATGTCGCTGTCGGGGTGGCGGCCCGCCGAGGTGGTCGCCTGATCCAGCAGGAAGCGCGACCCGGCGTTGGGTCCGCGCTTGACCACCAGAAGTGCCGTGCCGGGCAGCAGTCGCTCCACGCCGGTGTCACCGGCTTCGGGGGTCGTCGCGGGCGCGTCGATCTCCTTGATGAACTCTTCACGGAACACCGAAGTGGTCTCCACCGGTGCTTCGAATCCGTCGTCTTTACCGCTCACCACAACTCCTTCGCCGACCTTGGGTCGGTCCTGTCAAGCACATACATGGCAGCGAACACTCCTCGCCGTTGAGCGCGTTCGCGGGCAGGATCTCTTACCCAGAGAACCTACCGGTTCACCCCCGATGTCGTCAGCGAGTCGCCGACGATCGGGCATGGTTCAAATTCTACTTGGCCGAAACTTCTGCCGATCAGTCGGCGATGACCTGGAGATATCCGTCGGCGTCGAGCAGATCGGCCAGCAGCGCGTCCAGATCGGCATCGTCGGCGACGGTGATCTCCACCAGCCAGCCCTCCCCGTACGGATCGGAGTTGACCAGCTCGGGCGCATCGACCACGGCGTCGTTCGTGGCCGAGATCGTGCCGACCAGCGGGCCGAAGATGTCCGAGACGCTCTTGTGCGACTCGACCTCGGCGAACGACTCGCCGGCGATCACCTCGGAGTCGACGTCGGGCAGCTGCACGAAGACCACGTCGTTGAGCGCGTCCTGCGCGAAGTCGGTGATCCCGACACGCACGGTGGACGGTCCCACCTTGCGGAGCCACTCGTGATCGGCGGTGTAGCGCAGTTCCGCGGGAACCTGGGTGGAAGTCACGGTCTCACCTTTCTGCGGCCGGGGCCCTGTGGCCCCGGCTTCTCGGACGGCGTGCACCCACCGCACACACCGGGTAGAACTCTATCGGTCGGCGGCACCGGCCGCTGCGATCCCCCTGGGTAGCCTCCGCACCACGTCGACGGTCTGGATCCAGTACAGGACCAGCGTCCACAGGTACATGCCGATGCCCCAGATCAGGAACGCCCAGCCGATCGGGAACGCCACGGTCCCGACGATCCCGTCGATCTGCCCGCCGAGCAGCCACGGGAACGAACTCATCAGGGCGAAGGTGGCGGCCTTGCCGATGTACAGCGTGGGCAGCGCCGTGATGCCTCGACTCTTGAGCAGCGGCGCGGTGGCCAGCAGCAGCACGTCGCGCGCGACGATCAAGCCGATCACCCACCAGGGCACATACCCCTTGAGCCCGAAACAGATCGGGATCACGATCACGTACAACCGGTCGGCGGCCGGATCGAGCAAGGCGCCGATCTTCGACGACTGATCCAGCCACCGGGCCAGCTTGCCGTCGAGCCAGTCCGACAGTCCGGAGACGATCAGGATCGCCAGCGCCCAGCCGGGCGAGTCGGCGACCATCAGCACCCAGACGAACACCGGAATCAGCGCCAGGCGCATCAGGCTGAGCGCATTGGGCACCGTCCACACGGTGTCGGCCCGTTCGGGCGGCGCCGACGGATCGGAGCCGTGGGTCATCGGAAGATGCCCACGATGCCCTGCATCGCCTGCGAACCGGCGGAGAACTGGTTCTCGTTCACCAGGTAGGTCCACGTCATGGTGGAGCGGTGCAGATCGGCACCGTCCAGGTCCACCCCGTCGGCGGTGATCGTCACCTCGCGGAAGGTGGCGGCCGCGGCGGCCATCGCCTCGTCCACGATCTTGGTGAACTCGCCGAAGATCAGCTTGTGGAACTCCTCCAGCGGGCTCTGCGCGCCGAGGGCCCGCAGATGGATGCTGGCCTGGACGTCTGCGACGTAGGCCAGGTGATCGGCCCATGCGCGATCCAGGTGGTACAGCACGATCTCGCGGGCGGCGTCGGTCAGCACCTCGTCGTCGAGTTCGGCGCTGAGCTCGGCCCAGCGCTCGGGCTCGGCCTTCTCCAGTTCGCGCGCGGCGGCGTCGGTCTTGAGTAGATCCATCCGCCGCCGCACGATCGACTCGCGCTGCTCGTTGACCTGCCTGTTGTAGCTCCAGGTGTTCGAGTGCAGCGTCAGCATGGCCGCTTCGGCGATGCGCTGGGCCTGCTCGACGGTCTCGATGCCCTTGGGGCCGAGCAACCCGTCCGACCCGTCGGCCACCACTTCGCGCAGCGTGGTGATGTTCTTGGTCACCAGCGGGTCCTCGAGGCTGGAGAAGAACACCGAGCGACCCGGGTCGCCCTGGCGGCCGGCGCGGCCGCGCAACTGGTTGTCCAGCCGTTCGGTGTCGTACCGCCCGGTGCCGACCACGCACAGGCCGCCGAGGTCGAGGACCTCCTCGCGGGCCGCGTCGTCGCCGGCGGAGCCGCCGAGACGGATGTCGGTGCCACGGCCGGCCATCTGCGTGGACACCGTCACCGCGCCCTTGCGCCCGGCCTCGGCGATGATGGCGGCTTCCTCGGCGTCGTTCTTGGCGTTGAGGACCACCGGGGTCACCCCCGCGCGTTCCAGGAAGTACGCCAACTCCTCCGACTGCGCGACGTCGTGCGTGCCGATCAGGATCGGCTGTCCGGTCTCGTGGGTGGCGGCCACGAACTCGACCACCGCCTCCACCTTGTTGGCCTTGGTGTCGTAGACGCGATCGGGTTCGTCCTCGCGGACGTTCGGCGCGTTCGACGGGATCTGCGAGACCTCCAGACCGTAGAACTGGCGGAACTGCTCGCCCGCGGCGATGGCGGTACCGGTCATTCCGGCGACCTTCGGGTAGCGGCCGATCAGCGCCTGCACGGTGATGGTGTCGATCACCTCACCGGCCTCGGTCAGCTCCAGGCCCTCCTTGAACTCCACCGCGGCCTGCACGCCGTCGGGCCAGCGCTGCAGCCGGGCCACGCGGCCCCGCGAGGCGTTGATCAGGTGCACGCCGCCGTCGCGCACGATGTAGTCCACGTCGCGTTCGAGCAGGTAGTAGGCGTACAGCGCGACGTTCACGTGCACCAGCGTGGAGCCGACGTGCTCGTCGTCGTACAGGTTGATGCCACCGAGCGTGGCCTCCACCAGCTGTGCACCCTCCTCGGTCAGCGAGACGTTGCGGCCGTCGGAGTCGATGTCGTAATGCTTGCCCTTGAGGCGGGAGACCACGTCGAAGATCGCGCTGTTGGGAATGGCGGCGGGGGTGGCACCGGCCAGGATCAACGGCACCAGTGCCTCGTCGACCAGGACCGAGTCGGCCTCGTCGACGATCGCGACGTCGGGAGTCGGCGCGACGAGGCCGTCCGCGGTGAGGACCAGATGGTCGCGGAGCACGTCGAAGCCGATCTCGTTGACCGAGCCGTAGGTCACCGGGCAGCCGTAGGCGGCACGGCGCTCGGCGGGCGTCGACTTCTCCGACAGCGCGCCGACGTCGATGCCGAAAAGGTCGTACAGCGGCTTCATCCACTTCGCGTCGCGTCCGGCGAGGTAGTCGTTCACCGAGATGACGTGCACCGAATGCCCGGACAGTGCGAAACCGATGGCGGCGATCGCCCCGGCCAGGGTCTTGCCCTCGCCGGTGGCCATCTCCACTACGTCGCCTTCGAGCATCCGCAGGGCGCCCTGCAACTGCACGTCGAACGGCGTCATCTCCAGCGCTCGGGTGCCGCCCTCCCGGGCCAGGGACAGGAAACGGATGCGGCCGCCCTCGACCGCGAGGTCGAGCTCGGCCGCCGCGTCGGCGAACTCCTCATCGGACAGCCCCTGCGCCCAGTCGTCGTGCTTGGCCGAGGCTTCGATCATCGCCACGGACTTCGACTGGTTCCGGGTGGCCTGCGCACCGAGCATGCGCCACATCGCGTTCGAGAACTTACCCATCGGTGCCTATCCAACTCCTTGCCGTGGCTGCCCGGGCGAACGCCGTCCGGGTACGAATCGTGATCTACCGTACGCGGGTCGAGCCGACACAGACGCAGGCTCGGTGCACTACCGTTATCTGTGTGAGCGCATACCGCAGGATCTTCCGCCTCAGCGCGGTTCTGTCACTGGTCGCCACGGCCGCCCTGACCGGCTGCTCCTCCCACGAGGCCGCCGCCGAGTCCGACCCGTCGTCGCTGGTCGGCAAGACCTTCCTGTCCACCGATGTGACCGGATCGGCGATCCCCGGCGGCGGACCGCTGGAGATCTCCTTCCCGCAGCCCGGACGGATCGCGGCGACCGCGGGATGCAATCGGCACATGGGCGAAGTGACCTTCGCCGGTTCGACGATGACCCCCGGACAGCTCGCCTCCACGATGATGGCCTGCCCGGGGCCAGCCGAGCAGGCCGACGCCTGGCTGGCCGACTTCCTGTCCGGCCCCTTGACCTGGTCGACTCCGAACGCCACCACGCTCACCCTCAGCCGCGGCGAGGGCGACGACCGACGCGCCGTAACGCTCACCGAGCGCGCGAACACCGCACTGACCGGCACCACGTGGACGGTGACGAGCATCGTGACCGCGCAGGCGGTCGAGTCCTCGCGAGCCATCGAGGAGTCGGCGCCCAATCTGCGGATCTCCGACGACGGCACCGTCGCAGGTTTCACCGGCTGCAACAACTTCCACGGCTCGGCACAGGTATCCGGCGACAAGATCACCTTCACCGGCGTCGGCGCGACCAAGATGGCGTGCGAGCCGGAGATCAGCCGGGTGGAACGCGCGGTGCTCGACACCCTGCGCGGCGCGGTCACCTACCGCGTCGACGGAGCCGAACTGGCCCTCACCAACGATGCTGATGCCGAGGTGGGTCTGCGCCTGCGCGCGAACTGACCCGCTCCACCGTAATTCTCACGACCCCGCCAGGTACCGACGAAAGGTGCATATGCCCACCCGAACCGCCTTCACCAAGGCCCCCGTCACCGTGACCGTCACCGGTGCCGCAGGCACCATCGGGTACGCGGCGCTGTTCCGCGTCGCCGCCGGCGCGATGCTCGGGCACGACCAGCCGGTGCACCTGCGCCTTCTCGAGTTGCCCGCGGCGCTCGGTGCGGCCGAAGGCATCGCCATGGAGCTCGACGACTGCGCCTTGCCGCAGCTCGCCTCGGTGGAGATCTTCGACGATCCGCGCGCCGCATTCGACGGCGTCCAGCAGGCGTTGCTCATCGGCGCCAAGCCACGCACCAAGGGCATGGAACGCGCGGACCTGCTGTCGGCCAACGCCGCGGTCTTCGCCGAGCAGGGCAAGGTGCTGGGCGAGGTGGCCGCCGACGACGTCCGCATCACGGTGGTCGGCAATCCGGCGAACACCAACGCCGCCATCGCCGCACGCCACGCCCCGGACATTCCCCGCTCCCGGTTCTCGGCGCTGACCCGCCTCGACCACAACCGCGCGATCGCGCAGCTGGCCCGGCGCGCCGAGGTGCCGGTGACCGCGATCAGCGGCGTCACCATCTGGGGCAACCACTCGGCCACCCAGTACCCGGACATCTTCCACGTCCGCGCCGGCGAACTGTCCGGCGAGGCGCTGGCCACCGACCGCGCCTGGCTGGTGGACGATTTCATTCCGACGGTGGCACAGCGGGGTTCGGCGATCATCGCGGCCCGCGGCGCTTCCTCGGCGGCCTCGGCCGCCAACGGCACCATCGATCACGTCCAGGACTGGGCGCTGGGTACCGCCGGGGACGGCTGGACCTCCGCGGCCATCGTCTCCCCCGGCGTCTACGGGGTTCCCGAGGGGCTGGTGTGCTCGTTCCCGGTCCGTTCCGACGGCACCGACTGGGAGATCGTCGAGGGGCTCGAGATCAACGACTTCTCGCGCGCCCGCATCGACGCCTCGGTGGCCGAGCTGCAGGCGGAGATCGCCGCGGTGGACGCTCTCTGACGCACGCCGCCTTCACCCCCGAAACCACCACTAGAGGATTTGAGCAATGAGCAAGCAGGGCAAGAAGAAGTCCACACCGACCGAGACGCTGTCCAAGAAGGCCTACGAGTCGGAACTGTTCCGCCTGCAGACCGAACTCGTCGCGCTGCAGGAATGGGTGCGCGCCACCGGAGCGCGCGTGGTGGTGATCTTCGAGGGTCGCGACGCCGCGGGCAAGGGCGGCGCCATCAAGCGGATCACCCAGTACCTGAGCCCCCGCGTCGCTCGGGTCGCGGCCCTGCCCGCACCCACCGACCGGGAGAAGGGCCAGTGGTACTACCAGCGCTACGTCGCGCATCTGCCCGCGCCCGGTGAGATCGTGCTGCTGGACCGCTCCTGGTACAACCGCGCCGGGGTCGAGAAGGTGATGGGTTTCTGCACCCCCGAGGAGCACACGCGTTTCCTTCGACAGACCCCGATCTTCGAGCAGATGCTGATCGACGACGGCATCCTGCTGCGCAAGTACTGGTTCTCGGTGTCCGACGCCGAGCAGCTTCGCCGGTTCCGGGCCCGCCGTGACGACCCGGTGCGCCAGTGGAAGCTCTCCCCCATGGATCTGGAGTCGATCTACCGCTGGGAGGACTACTCGCGCGCCAAGGACGAGATGATGGTGCACACCGACACCTCGGCCAGCCCCTGGTACGTGGTGGAGTCGGACAACAAGAAGGCGGCGCGGTTGAACATGATCGCGCACCTGCTCTCGACCATTCCGTACACCAACGTGCCCAGCCCCGCGGTGAAGCTGCCCAAGCGCCCGCTGTCGTCGGGCAACTACGTGCGCCCGCCGCGGTCGTTGAGCAAGTTCGTTCCCGATCACGTCGCCACCCTCATCGGCGACACCGAGGACTGAGCCCTTTCCCTGTCGACCGTGAGCACCTCACCTGCCGCCCGCCTGTCCACCCTGCGCAGGCAAGCCCGGCGTGCCTTCGAGTTCCATGACCTGATCTATCTGGTCGGTCCCGCCGGTTATCCGAACTACGGGGACGAACTGATCACCGAGGCGTGGCTGCGCTACTTCGCGCGGCACCGCCCGCTGGCCACCGTCGTCGTCGACTGCGGGCGTCCGGGGTCGGCGAACCTGCTTCTGCGCCACGCCAATCCGCGAGCGATCTTCGTCAACACCCTCTGGGAGCTGACGCAGCACGCGGACTCGGCGCCGGAGAATCCGGACATCGACCCCGAGCGCCCGTGGGAATGGGTAGCGGCGGCGGCCAGTCGTTTCGGGGTGGCCCCCGCCGAGGGGTCCGGCGTCGAGATGCTGTTGCGCGCCAAGACCATTCACCTCGTCGGCGGCGGCTACCTCAATCGCGTGTGGCCGCATCAGATGTCCCTGGTGGCGGCCGTCGCCGAGGTCTCCCGTGTCACCGGTGCCCGAGCCGTGGCCACCGGGCAGGGCCTCATCCCGGCGTTCGAGGGACCCGCGCTGGAACGATTCCTCACCGACGCGGCGCAGTTCACGGTCTTCGACGTCCGGGATCGGCCGTCGCTGGAGCTGCTCGACGGCATCGGCTCGGCCACCCAGCACGGGGACGACGCCTGGCTGTCCCCGCGCCTGCGGCAACCCGCGGGGGCGGCGCCCACCGGCGAGGTGGTGCTCTGCGCGCAGAGCGACCTGACCGACGACTTCCACCGCGGCAGCGCGGCCGGACCGCAGGCGCTGGCGGCGTTGTTGACGGACACGCTGGATGCCTGGGCGGTACCGCCGGAGAAGGTCACCGTGGTCGAAGCCATCCCCGGCTACGACATGGCCGTACCGACCCTGATGGGCGATCGACTCGAGGGAGCTCGGATCAAGACCTTCCTGGACGTCTGGCGGGACGGGCTACCGGTCGGGCAGGGCGCCACCTGGCTCTCGACCCGCTTCCATCCGCATCTCCTCGCGGCCGCCGCAGGCGATTCGGGAGTGGCGATCGTGCCCAAGCCGGACTACTACGGCACCAAGCACGCTTCGCTCGCCGCACTGGGCAGCCGCTGGCCCATCCTGTCCGGGGACGACCCGATTCCGGCGCGTCCCGACGCCGGCGGCTACACCCCCGACGAGGTGCGCCGCGCCGTCGACGACAAGCGGGCGCTCGCCGCTCGCCTCTATCCCACCGGGGTGCGCCTGCGCTAAAGTGCCTCGGAGTATGTGGATTGGCACCGTAGAATTCGATTTCCTACTCGGCGATGTGCACTCCCTGAAGGAGAAGCGCTCCGTGGTCCGCCCGATCGTCGCTGAGATCGCCCGCAAGTACGACGTCTCCGTCGCCGAAGTGGAGCATCGCGACCTGCACCGGCGCGCCGGCCTCGGCGTGGCCGTGGTCAGCGCCGATCGCTCCCATGTGGTCGACGTGCTCGACGCTGTCGAACGCCTCGCCGCGGCGCGCCCCGAGGTGCAGTTGCTCTCGACGCGCCGCCGCTACGTCGCTTCGGAAGACCTGTAGCCGACAGCGCCGCCGACGCTCAGTGCTCGGCGGCCGCGGCGACGCAGAACTGATTGCCGTCCGGGTCGGCCAGGGTCACCCAACTCATGCCCGGCATCTCGCGCTCGGCGACGAGGACGGCCCCGGCCGCGAGGAGCCGGTCCACCGTGGCCGCCCGGTCCTGGGCCACCAGGTCCAGGTGAATCCGGTTCTTGGCGCGCTCGGCGGGTTCGACGCTGAGCGGCCCCTCGACGCCGGCCGGGTCCTCCACCTGCTGGAAGGCCAGCAACGGTGAGCCCTCACCCAGGCTCAGCACCACGAACCAACCCTCGTTCTCTTCCAGGACGGTGGCGTCGAAGGCGTCCCGCCACCACCGACTCAACGCTCGCGCATCGGTGGTGTCGACGGTGATCATGGCCATACGTAGAGAATTCGTCATGACCCGAGATTACTCGAACACCTGTGCCATCGCACCGGAAATCGTCGGAGCCGTCGGCTCGGCGGGCACACTATGAAATTTTCAAACAACACATCGCGCCGGGAACCGCTCCCGACACTCACCCAAAGCGCCTCACGCGGCGCTGGCCGATAACGTCAAAGTGCGTCGCGCATTCGACCGAACAGGTTCACGACGACGCTTCGGATGCTCCGGATCGGCCGGCGGCACGAACCACGGCTGCCGATCGTGGCCGATGAACACTTCCCACCCACCGTGATGAATCGCCGTGTGGTGCCGACGGCAGAGCAGGACACCGTTGTCCAGACTCGTCACGCCGCCATGCTCCCAATGCTCCACGTGGTGTCCGTCGCACCACGACGGCGGAACACCGCAACCGGGAAAGGCGCAACCACGGTCCCGTAGGACCAGCGCCTTGCGGATACCGGGCGTGAACAGTCGCTTCTCTCGACCGACGTTCAGCGGCACACCGTGCTCGTCCAGCAGCGCCAGCGCCACGGACGCCTCGCACATGATCAGTTCCGCCGTCCGCGCCGAGATGGGTCCGCCGAAGCCGAGCCACGGCACCGCCGTGTCGTCCTCCGACCTCGGAATTGAGATCGTCTGTCCCGCAACGGAATCCAGTACCTGCCCGTTCATCACCACCGCCGCTGGCACCGACAAGGTGACGTGCGGCAGCACTCCCCCGGATTCGGGGCGCTCCGAATGCGCCAGATACGTGCGGATCACCTGGGCCATCGCATCCGCGCGCCGCCGCTTGGCCGACCGCCGATCCGCAGAACCATCGGGCTCGGGCACGGGCCGCGTCAACGGATCCAACGCCGCGCTCAGCTCCTCGGCCGCCACGATGTCGAAGTCGATCGTCACCGCCACCCGGCCGTCGTCCGTCCGGTTGAGGGCCATCTCATTCAGATCGTCACGTTCGGCGACCGGAACCTCCCCGTCCGTCGGAACCTCCGGGGCCAGCTTGATCGCCCACGCGCGAGCCTTTTCCTTCACCCGCGCCGGCGAGGTCTGCACCATCAGCGAATGCACGATCTTCCGGCGATCGTCATCGGACAGGTCCACCCGGCCGGCCACGTGTCCGAGGCCGGACGCCACGGCGTCGCCCTTCTCGGCCGACACCGCACCGTCACGCAAGCCACGGGTCACCGAGACCAGGTTCTCGTCGGCGGTCGCCTGCCCGAGTCGAGCGGCGCGATAGGCCACCGCCGGGGCCGCCCCGAGCTCGATGATGATCGCCGCGGCGGAACGCACATGCTTCCGGGCCGGCAGTCCCACGCGCTCGATCGCGGCGCACGCCGCGGCGACCGAGTAGTCGGCCACATTGCGCAGACGGAGGAACGCCGCGGTCACGGCCAGGAGCTCGCGGTCGTCGTCGACCGCCCGCGCTCGGGCCAGGAACCGCCCGAGGTTCACCGGCGCTTCGATGTCGGTACCGGTTGGGATAGTGAGGTCGTCGGCCATCAGGTCGGCGAAGACGGTGAGAGCTGCTGCGTCCATGACGCACACTCCTCAGGTCACGAGAAGCCAATAGCGGTGGAACCGGTCGAGCCGCGCGACGATCGGTCACCCGGCCACTCATGTTCCGCAAGTTAGGGACTGTCGACCCCTCCCCTGCTCCTATGATACGCCTCACATAACCTAGGCACAAGGGTTCTATCCGGGTTGTTCGCCGGCCCGCCTCAGGACGGGACGGTTTCTACGCCCCTTCCACCTGAGCGACGAGTTCGCCCAGGTGGCTACGCCGGGAGGCCGCGCAGGGCAGCCACCCGGGGTCGGTGTGCGGTCGCGAGCCGAAGTCAGCGGCCGAAGCCCGCATCCCGCAGCGCCTGAGCCATGGAACCGCCGGCCGCACCGCTGTCGGGCCGTCCAGCGCCGCCTCCTCGCTTGGCACCGGACTGGCGCTGTCCCTGCCCGCGCTGACCCTGACCGCCCTGAGCCTTGCCACCCTGGCCCTGACCGGCCTGGGGCTTTCCGCCCGGCCGGTTGCCGCCCGGTCGTCCGCCCCGCTTGCCGCTGTCGCCGGGTTCGTCGTTCAGCCGCAGGGTGAGACCGATGCGCTGGCGGTCGGTGTCCACCTCCAACACCTTGACCTTCACCACCTGGCCCGAGCGCACCACCTCGTGCGGATCGGAGACGAACTTGTCGCTCATCGCCGAGACGTGCACCAGACCGTCCTGATGCACCCCGACGTCGACGAAGGCGCCGAACGCGGCGACGTTGGTCACCACGCCCTCCAGCACCATCCCGGGCTTGAGGTCGGCCACCTTCTCCACGCCCTGCGCGAAGGTCGCGGTGGCGAACGCCGGACGCGGGTCGCGACCCGGCTTCTCCAGCTCACTCAGAATGTCGGTGACGGTGGGCACACCGAAACGTTCGTCGGCGAACTCCGCGGGCCGCAGCGTCCGCAGAGTCCGGGTGTTGCCGATCAACTCGCCGAGGGTCAGTCCGGTGCGATCGAGGATCCGGCGCACCACCGGGTACGACTCGGGGTGCACGCCGGACGCGTCCAGCGGGTCGTCGCCACCGGTGATACGCAGGAAGCCCGCGCACTGTTCGAAGGCCTTGGGACCCAACCGCGGAACGTCGAGCAGCGACTTCCGGCTGCCGAAGGCCCCGAGTCCGTCCCGGTGATTCACGATGGCCTGGGCCAGGCCCGGAGTGACCCCGGAGACCCGCGACAGCAGCGGCACCGACGCCGTATTGAGGTCGACGCCGACCGCGTTCACCGCGTCCTCGACCACCGCGTCCAGGCTCTTGGCCAGCGTTCCCGGCGTCACATCGTGCTGGTACTGGCCCACGCCGATGGATTTCGGGTCGATCTTGACCAGTTCGGCCAGCGGGTCCTGCAGTCGGCGCGCGATGGACACCGCGCCGCGCAGGGACACGTCCATGTCGGGCAGTTCGACCGAGGCGTACTCCGAGGCCGAGTACACCGAAGCGCCCGCCTCGGAGACGACGGCCTTCGCCGGAGCGACGCGGCCGGCCTTGCGCAGATCGGCGATCAGCTCGGTGGCCAGCGCATCGGTCTCGCGGGAGGCGGTGCCGTTGCCGATCGCCACCAGCTCGACGTCGTGCTTGGCGATCAGCGCCGCGAGAGCAGCCTTGGACTGATCCCACTTGTTCGCGGGCTGATGGGGATAGATCACCGCCGTGTCCAGGGACTTCCCGGTCCCGTCGACCACGGCCACCTTGACGCCGGTCCGGAACCCGGGGTCCAGGCCCAAGGTGGGCCGGGAACCGGCCGGGGCCGCCAGCAGCAGATCCTTGAGGTTGGTGGCGAAGACGGCGACGGCCTGCTCCTCGGCGCGGCTGCGCACCCGCAGACGCGCGTCGATGGTGGCCGAGATCAGCAGTTTGGTGCGCCACGCCCAGCGGGCGGTGGTCGCCAGCCAGTCGGTGGCCGCACCGGGGGCGCTCCGATCGATGCCCAGAGTGGCCGCGACCAGGGTGATGTACTCCTCGTCCTCGCCGCCGTCGAAGGCGACGGTGAGCGCACCCTCCTTCTCGCCACGCAGCACGGCGAGCACCCGGTGACTGGGCATGGTCTCCAGGGATTCGCTGAAGTCGAAGTAGTCGCGGAACTTCTGCGCGGCGGGGGTGGCCGCGATCTGCTCGGACTTGGGCTCGGTGGCCAGACGACCGCCCGCCCAGAACTTCTCCCGGACCGCGCCGACCAGTTCGGCGTCTTCTCCGGCCCGCTCGATCAGGATGTGGCGCGCGCCGTCGAGCGCGGCGGCGGCGTCGGCCACGTCCTCACCGAGGTACGCGGCGGCGGCCTCGTCGGGCACCAGCGACGGATCGGCGAGCAGCGCGTCGGCGAGCGGCTCCAGGCCTGCTTCCCGGGCGATCTGCGCCTTGGTCCGACGCTTCTTCTTGTATGGCAGGTAGATGTCTTCGATCCGGGCCTTGGTGTCCGCGGACAGCAGCGCGGTCCGCAGCGCCTCGGTGAGCTTGCCCTGCTCCTCGATCGAGGCCAGCACGGCGACGCGCCGCTCATCGAGTTCCCGCAGGTACGTGAGGCGTTCGGCCAGCTGGCGCAGCTGCGCGTCGTCGAGGCTGCCGGTCACTTCCTTGCGGTAGCGGGCGATGAACGGGACGGTGGACCCCTCGTCGAGCAGTTTCACCGCCGCGGCGACTTGGCCTTCGGCGACGCCGAGTTCCTCGGCGAGGCGGGCGTTGACCGACTTGATCGGCTGCGGGCTGGTGGTCTTCAAAGCGCTTCCGGACACTCGCGCAAGGCTACCGGTGCGCCGGGCCGTCGGTACAGTGAGCCATGCCCGATTCCCGGACGGTGGCCGACCGGTTCGCGCGCAGCCTGGCAATCACCGGTCGTGGACTGCGGGCCCTGCTGCTGACCGTCGCCGCGCTCGCTGCCGGCCTCGGCGTGCTCGCCATGGTGGTCGGCGCGCTGTCCTGGCGCCATGCCGACCAGTGGAGGTTGCCGATCGGGGTGATCCTGGTGGTGCTGCTGTGCCTACCCGCCGCATTGCTGCCGGTGCTGGTGCATCGTCGCCTGACGCCGCTGACCCGCGCGATCGAGCGCCCCGACGCGCTGACCCGCCAGGCCCGCGACTACGTCGACGACGTGCGCGCCGGCACCGAGTTGACCGACATCGCGGCCATCGCCACCGGGCCGACGTCGATGTGGCGGCCGCGCAGTCTGTGGCAGATGGCCCGACTGGTGGGCTCGTTCACCGGCCGGGTGGCGCCGGACCCGAAACGACAGCCGTTGCTCGCCGCGTTCATGCCCGTCTATCTGCGCACGCTGTGGCTGGTGGTGATCGTCACCGCGTGGTCACTGGTGCTCGCCGCGGTGGTGCTGGCGGGTTCGCTGCTGGCGGTGCTGCTGGGGTGGACGCCGACGAGTTGAGTTCCACCACGTCGATCTCCTCGAGTTCCTCGGCTACCGACGGCGTCGGCTGGTCGGCCGCCGCGGCCCGACGACGAACGGCCAGCACCACCGCGGCGATCACCAGCAGTTGCAGCAGACCGCCGCCGATCAGCGACGCCCGGGCACCGAAGATCTCGGCGAGCCAGCCGAGCAGCGGCGCACCGATCGGGGTGCCGCCCATGAGCACCGTCATGTAGAGCGCCATCACCCGGCCGCGCACCTGCGGGTCCACGCTGGTCTGGATGTACATGTTGGCCGCGGTCAGGGTCAGCAGCACGACGAGTCCGGTGATCGGCAGGCTGATCGCGTACCAGATGTAGTTCGGCGCGAACCCGGACGCGGTGATGATGACGCCGACGACGATCGCCGAGGACACCACGAAGCGCAGGCTGGGCACCTTGCCGCGGCGCGCGGCGATCAGCGCGCCCAGTAGCGAGCCGATCCCCATGATCGAGCCGAGCAGACCGTAGGCCTGCGCGCCCATGTGGAACTCGCCCCGCACCATCAGGGCGTTGGTCATCTGGAAGTTCATGCCGAACGTGCCGACGGCGAAGGCCACGCCCAGCGCGATCACCAGGTCGGCGCGGTGCAGGACGTACGAGAATCCTTCGCGCAGTTGGCCCTTCGCGCGGGCCACGGGTTCCGAAGGCGACAGCTGACTCCGGTTCAGGAGCACCAGGGCGAGCAGGAAGGCCAGGTAACTGACCGCATTGGTGAGGATCGCCCAGCCGACGCCCGCCGAGGCCATGATGAGGCCGGCGATACCGGGTCCGATGAGCCGGGCCGCGTTGAACGAGGAACTGTTCAGGCCGATCGCGTTGGTCAGATGCTCGGTGCCTGCCACCTCCGAGACGAAGGACTGGCGGGCCGGCGCATCGAGCGCGGCGCCGATGCCGAAGACGAAGGCGAACAGATACACGTGCATGGTCTCGGCGACGCCGGCGACGGTGAGCGCACCGAGGCCCAGCGCCGAAAGCGCCATCCACGACTGCGTGAAGATGAGCAGCTTGCGCTTGTTCACGCGGTCGGCCAGGAGGCCGCCGAACGGCGACAGCAGCAGTGCGGGCAGGAACTGCAGCGCGGTGGTGATGCCGACCGCCATCGCCGAACCGCCGGACAGTTGCAGGACGAGCCAGTCCTGAGCGACGCGTTGAATCCAGGTGCCGATGTTCGAGACGAAGGCGCCGGTGACGTACATGCGGAAGTTGGGTACCGCTAACGCTGCGAATGTCTGACTCTTGCCGAACCGTGCTCCCCTGCCAACCCGCACTCCGCGGACCTCCTTGTCTCCCAAGGAGTTCCAACCGTCACCGGCGCCGAACTATTCCCTCACCAGGGAAAAGCCGCCCCGCACCGGCCGCTCCGCGCAGGACCCTCGGGGCTACTTCGGAGCGGGCGGCTCGCCGTCGCCGAACGGCCGACCGCCGAGCGACTCGCGCCCGTGCGGGGTGTTCCAGTTCGACAGATCCGGGCCCTTCGGAACGATGCCGGCGGGATTGAGGTCGCGGTGCACCTCGTAGTAGTGCCGCTTGATGTGGTCGAAGTCGGTCTCGTCGCCGAAACCGGGCGTCTGGTAGAGGTCGCGCGCATACGCCCACAGCACCGGCATCTCCGAGAGCTTCTCCCGGTTGCACTTGAAGTGCCCGTGATAGACCGCATCGAACCGGGCCAGCGTGGTGAACAACCGGACATCGGCCTCGGTGATCGTGTCGCCGACGAGGTAGCGCTGGGTGGCCAAGCGTTCGGACAGCCAGTCCAGGCGGCTGAAGAGCTGATCGTAGGCCGCGTCGTAGGCGCTCTGCGAACCGGCGAAACCGCACCGGTACACGCCGTTGTTCACGTCCCGGTACACCACCGCGTTGACCGCGTCGATCTCCTCGCGCAGATCCTCCGGGTACAGGACCGGGGCGCCCGGTCGGTGGAAGTCGACCCACTCGGTCTCGAAGTCGAGGGTGATCTGCGGGAAGTTGTTGGTGACCACCGCACCGCTGCGTTCGTCGACGATGGCCGGAACGGTGATGCCCTTGGGGTAGCCGGGAATCCGCGCGAAGTAGGCATCCTGCAGCCGCGGAATGCCGAGCACCGGATCCACACCGCCCGGGTCCAGGTCGAAGGTCCACGACCGCTTGTCGTGCGTGGGGCCGCACACGCCCATGGAGATCACCCGGTCCAGGCCGAGGAGCCGTCGCACGATGATGGCACGGTTGGCCCACGGACAGGCGTAGGAGACGACGAGTCGATAGCGTCCGGGTTCCACCGGGTAGCCGTCGCCGCCGTCGCGGGTGATCCGGGTCTCGATGTAGCGGGTGTCCCGTTCGTACGGCTGATCGGCCAGCACATACGTGCCCTGATCGTTGCTCTCGTCGTTCGCCATGCCTCCAGCCAACCAGGAAATCCGGCCGGCGTCAGGCTTAGGGCCGACGGCGGTCACTCGAAGGCGCGGATACCGTGCGGTTCGTCGTCGAACAGCGCCGCCGCGGCCTCCGCCTGCGCCACGTCGCCGACCTCGGCGAGGGCTTCGGCTTCCTGCTCGGTGGCGCCTTCGAGCGCACGCGAGAGTTCGGCGGCGACGTCGATGTAGCGTGCCTTGCGCACGTCCGGCTTATCGATCTCCTCGGCCACCGTCTTGGCGATCACGCGGCGGATCTCGGCATCGACCTGCGCGAGGTTGCGGATGATCTCCCCACGCATGTTGCGCGAGTTCACGTCCACCACCACATCGCGCGGGGCCGGCGGATCCACCTCGATGCGCAGTTCGAGCGGCTTGGCGCAGCGCACCGTCAGCGGCAGCGTGATCAGACCTTCGACGTCGTAATGGATGCGGTCGAGTTTGAGGTCGATCAGCAGCCCGATGGCCAGCGGAAGCTTGACGGTGAACGTGATCAGCTCCCCGACGTGGCGGGTGATCTCGGGAGTGGCGATCCGCACGTCGGCGACCACCTTGACCACGCCGCCGGGACCCGCAGGCAGGGGTCCGACTTGGAATTCTTCACCCGCGATCGCGCTGAAGGCCGCGCCGATGCGCGATTCGGTGACCGCTACTTCGAAGAAGTTGCGGCCGAACTCTTCGTACGAGAGATACTCGGGCACCGGTACATCCTTACGTAGGGAAGGGTGTGAGGGCTAGTCAGCGCCGTCGCACGGAGGCATCGGGCACCCGCGGCGGGCAGGGTGTGCCGGGCACAGTCGCCAGTTCGAAGTGCCACCATTCGTTGTCGAAGGTCCGGCACAATCCGTAGCGGGATCCGTTGCGCTGCAGCCACGCGGCACCGGCGCGCGGGGCGACGTCGATCGCCCGCCCGGTGACATGCGTGGATTCGTTGGGCGGCAGCACCCAGCGCCGGGCGGCCGCCGCGCTGCCGTAGGTGGCGATCCCCTCGCGCCACAGTGCGGCCTGCTCCGCCCGGCTGCGTTTGCCGGAGTTGATCGACAACGGCACGCCCGCCCCGTGCGCCGCACGTTCGGCCAGCGTGTAAGCCACCGCCAGTTCGGTGGTCAGCCCCGCCGTTCCGCGAGCCAGTGGGAAGCCGAGTAGTTGGGCGCGAGCACCGTCCGCCACGGGGTTGGCTTGGACGACGCTCGGGGCGGCCGTGGCGTTCGGCGCCAGCAGTGCGGTCGCCGCAAATGCGGCCACGCACGACCCCAGCACGGTTCTACGGCTCATGGTTCTCCTCCGGTCTGGGCTCGGTCGCGTTCGGCTCGCCCTCATTCTGCCAGGCATCGACCTCCGGTCGGGGCTACCGTGAGGTCATGGCGTCCCGCGCGCAGACCGCACCGACCCGCGCCGGCACCACGGCCGACCTGGGCGAGCTCGACGCGTTGATCACCACGTGTCGCGCCTGCCCCCGCCTGGTGGCCTGGCGCGAGCAGGTGGCGCGCGAGAAGCGGGCCGCGTTCGCCGACCAGACCTATTGGGGCCGACCGGTTCCCGGGTTCGGTCCGGCCGACGCCCGCATCCTCGTGCTCGGGCTGGCGCCCGCCGCGAACGGCGCCAACCGCACCGGCCGCATGTTCACCGGCGACCGCAGCGGTGACTTCCTCTACGCCGCCATGTTCGCCGTCGGCCTGGCCACCCAACCCACCGCCGTTTCCGCGGACGACGGTCTGCGCCTGCTCGACGCCCGGGTCTCCTCACCGGTGCATTGCGCACCCCCGCAGAACAAGCCGACGCCGACCGAACGGCGCACCTGCTCGCCGTATCTGGCCCGGGAACTGGAACTGTTGGCGCCGACGGTCGCCGCGGTGGTCGTCCTCGGGGCCTTCGGCTGGCAGGCGCTGCTGTCGGTGCTGGTGGATGCGGGGTGGCAGGTGCCGCGGCCGCGCCCGAAATTCGAGCACGGCGTCGAGGTGCCGCTGCAGCACCCGGACGGTCGTCACCTCACCGTGGTCGGCTGCTTCCACGTGAGCCAGCACAACACGTTCACCGGGCGGCTCATCCCGGACATGCTCGAGCGCGTGCTGAACCGCGCCAAGGAACTGGCCGTCGTCGGAAGCGACGCGGAGGAGGGAGAAGGGGACGACCATGAGTGATCCGACGGTGCGGGTGCGCCGCATCTACGACGATCCGGCCGACGACGACGGGGCGCGCGTGCTGGTGGACCGCCTGTGGCCGCGCGGGGTCAGCAAGGACCGGGCCGCACTGACCGAGTGGTGCAAGGACGTCGCGCCGTCGACCGACCTGCGCAAGTGGTACGCCCACGATCCGGCCAAGTTCGACGAGTTCGCGCGCCGCTACCGCAACGAACTCGCCGACGACGAGGCGCAGAGCACGGCGCTGACGAGGCTCCGCGAGTACGCCGCCGACGGGCCCCTGACGCTGCTGACCGCCACCAAGGAGCCGGACATCAGCGAAGCCGAGGTACTGCGTCGGATCCTCCTCGACTGACGCGGCTACGGTGGACGGATGCGCATCGTGCTCGCCGCCAGTGTGGTCCTCGTCGACGAGGACGGCCGCGTGCTGTTGGTCAAGCGCGGCCACGACCCGCAGCGCGGCCGCTGGTCGGTGCCCGGCGGGCACGTGGAGCCGGGCGAGACCTTCGCCGAGGCGGCGGTGCGCGAAGTCCGCGAGGAAACCGGGCTCGAGGTGATCGTGGGCGACGAACTGTGGACCGCGACCGTCCCGTTCGGCGACGACGAGATCTTCGAGGTGCACGACTTCGCGGGCACCGTGATCGGCGGCGAACTGCGGTCCGGCGACGACGCCGACGAAGTCCGCTGGGTGTCCCCGGCCGAGCTGGAACAGCTGCCCCTGACCACCGGTCTGCTGGGGTATCTGCGCGGTGCCGGCGTCATCGCGGCACCGGCGCACCCCGCGTCGGAGCAGCGCCGCTAGGCGTCCAGGCTCAGCTGCTCCACGTAACCGCCCTGCCACACCGCGTCGAACGGTGCGTGACCGCCGACGCGGGCGGCGATGCCCGCCGTGACGAACTCCTTGGCGAAGCCCACCGCGTCGGCCACGTCGACGCCCTTGGCCAGTTCCGCGGTGATCGCAGCCGCCAGCGTGCAGCCGGCGCCGGAGACCCGCTCCTGCCCGATCTTCGGGGCGCGGAACACGGTCGCGGACTGACCGTCGTAGAGCACGTCGATGGCATCGTCGCCGGGCAGGTCGACCCCGCCCTTGGCCACCACGTAGGCCGGCCCCAGCGCGTGGATGCGGCGGGCGGCCTCGATCAGGTCCGCCTCGGACTCGATCTGCTCCATGCCGGAGAGGATCTGCGCTTCGAAGCGGTTGGGGGTGACGACGGTCGCCAGCGGCAGCACCTTCCGGCGCAGCGCGGTGTCGGTGTCCAGTGCCGCGCCGGGTTCCTGGCCCTTGCAGATCAGCACCGGGTCGAGCACTACGTGCCGCCAGGAGCGACTACCCAGCGACTCGGCGACCACGTCGATCGTCGCGGGGGTGCCGAGCATGCCGATCTTGACCACGTCGAGGTCGTAAACGCCGGTGGCGGCTTCGAACTGGTCGGCGATCACGCTCGGCTCCACCGGCACGAAACGATGTCCCCAGCCGTTCTTCGGATCGAAGGACACGATGCACGTGATGGTGCCGACGCCGTAGACGCCCAGTTCCTGGAAGGTCTTCAAGTCCGCCTGCAACCCGGCACCGCCGGTGGCCTCCGAACCTGCGATGACATATGCGAGATCAACCACGGCTACGAGGGTACGCGGCGCGCGTTGAGCGCCCCGATCGCCTTCCTGCCCCGCGCTAGGCTCAACGCCATGACCGCACCCCTCCTCGACGACGTCCTGGCCGAGCTCGGGGCGCTCCACGACCCCAAGATTCTCGCCGTGAACCTCCGCCACGACGACGATCACGGGGTCAATCTGACGGCCCTGCGCGCGGTGGCCAAGCGCCTCAAGGCCCAGCCCGACCTGGCGACTCGCCTGTGGGCCACCGACGACAGCGCCGCTCGCCTCCTCGCGATCCTGGTGTGCCGTCCGAAGCAGTTCGACGACGCCGACCTGGACGCCATGCTGCGCGGCGCCCGGACCCCGAAGGTGCACGACTGGCTGCTCAACTACGTGGTCAAGAAGAGTCCGCACGTCGAACAGCTGCGCCTCGCGTGGCTGGCCGACGCCGATCCGGTGGTGGCGAGCGCCGGCTGGGCGCTCACCGCCGACCGCGTCGTGCGCAATCCGGACGGCCTCGATCTGGACGGTCTGCTGGACGTGATCGAGGCCGAGATGGCCCAGGCACCCGACCGGCTGCAGTGGGCGATGAACACCTGCCTGGCCCAGATCGGTATCGAGGATCCGGGCCGCCGGGCACGCGCGCTCGCGATCGGCGAACGCCTCGGCGTGCTGCGCGACTACCCCACCGCACCCAACTGCACCTCGCCCTACGCGCCGATCTGGATCACTGAGATGGTTCGGCGGCGTCAGGGCTGAGCTGCACGCGCAGGATCCGATCGTCGGAGCTGTTGCTTCGAGGATCCTCAGTGTCCACCCAACCATTTCGCACGGAGTCGACGGCGGGCCGCGATGTACTTTTTCTCGATGTCCTGATTGACCATCTCAATATACTCCGGCGACTTCTCCGCCGGATCGATGACGCGGGGGCTCGGGTGGAAGGTCGAGTATGCGGTCACTCTATTCCCAACCCCGGGGTCGATCTGCTTCGCGACTTTCCAAATTCTCTGTGCCACTTTCCCGTTCAGAACGACAACGGCAAGATCTGGAACCAGACCTAAGAATCCGACGAGGGCCAGTGCAGCCTCACGGTCAGTGTCGGGAGTCTGCGGGTGCGGTTTCGTCCATGGATAGGCATTCCACGACACGATTTCTGACACGTCGATCCCTGCACGGTCCAGGAAGTACTTCGCTCGAGCCGCTGAAAGGTCTGCGTTCTCTAGGCTGAGCATCCCCGAACCGAGCGGGTTCGAAGGATCGGTTTGTGGACCAGGATCCTGATACAGGGTCAGCAGGCGAGCATTCACTCCTCCGTACTCGGCGGACAAGTAGGGAATGAATGCACCTGATCGTTGTGCACGCAGTCTTTCGACGTAGTCGTTGATCTGCCGCACATTGGGCTCGAATCGGCGCCGATACAGGTCTTCCCGGTACGTCTTGTCACCACACTTCTGCTGCGTCAACCACCCTGCGGGTTCGGCACCGGTAGACGGACGCATAGCGGCCCGCGCTGTCAGCGCTGGATCGGGAGTCTCAGCCCGTACTTCGCCGCCGGACCGCGCACCTCGAAACCCTGGTCGGACATCCTCAATGACCAGGAGCGCACCCGCCGGCAACGACACGCGGTCGCCCTTTCGACGCCGACGGATGGCGATGTCGATCGGCGAACCGTAGGGAACCACTTCGTACTCGCTGTCGAAAGGACGTTGAGTCAGAACGAAGGTTGCGAGTTCGCCGCTGAGGTATTTGACGGTGACGATCGACCCTGCGACCACTCGATCGCCGGTGGGCCCCCAGGCAATGAGCCGGTCCCGGTCCTCGATGTACTTTCGTCGCGCCGCAGCCAGCGCCACGAGCTTCTTTCGCACCTGATCGTGCTCATTCGCGTAGCGTTGATAGTCCACCAACAGATCACCGCCATCGCGACACTCGTCCATCTTCCCGTCGAGTTCCTGAAGCCGGGCAGTGAGCTGCTCGGCAACAAGCCGGTACTGATCGAGTTCACGATCGAAATCGTCGCTGCCCACAGCCGTCGGCTCGACTGGGCCAGCCACAGTCGCGCCGGTAACGGTTTCGGATGCCGCCGAGACAGGCTTCGAATCCGCCTTGGGCGGAGACTCATATCCGCTTGACTTCGAAGAGCGCCCACCCCGCGGAACGGAAACCCCCTCCGACGGAAGGGTTTGGGCGGGTCCGCTCGGCTGCATTCCTACCTCCGATCCGCCCCTTTTACCGCCGGTTAGCACGGTGCCGAATCGCGCACGGAGTCCACGTTTCGGCGAGGCACCACTAATCACACGCGCACCATAGCAATAGCTCCTGCTACAAATACGACGAACCGCAGCCGTTACTTCGAAGAGGTGATTTCCTCGCCGGACCGGTCGTTGACGTGAGAGTTATCGCCGTTGTCCTGCCTGCGCCTGTCCGCCCTCCGGCCCTACGCGCCGATCTGGATCACCGAGATGGTTCGGCGGCGTCAGGGCTGAGCTGCACGCGCAGGATCCGATCGTCGGAGCCGGACGGACGTCCGCGGCCGTCGGTGTTGTTGGTCAGCACCCACAGCGTGCCGTCCGGTGCCACCACCACATCGCGCAGGCGACCGGCGCCGGCCAGCGTGTCCGTGGTGGTCCACGGAGCCGAGGTGGCGACGGTCCGCAGGCGTTGCCCGCGCAGGTTCGCGATCGCGATCACGCCGTCGTGGAAGGCGATCCCGCTCGGGCTGGCCTGGCCCGGCGTCCACTGCTGAACCGGATCGATGAAGCCCTCGCGACCGGCGATACCCTCCACCACCGGCCACCCGTAGTTGCCGCCCTCGACGATCACGTTCAACTCGTCCCAGGTGTCCTGCCCGAACTCGGCCGCGAACATCGTGCCGTCCGGCGTCCACGCCAGCCCCTGCGAGTTCCGGTGGCCCATCGAATACACCCGCGTGCGCGCCGGTGCGCCCGCCTGCGCGGGTTGAATCTGCAGGATCTTCCCGGACAGCGAGTCGGGGTCCTGGGCCGATTCCGGGCGGGCGGCGTCACCGGTGGTGGCGTACAGCAGGCCGTCCGGTCCGAACGCGAGGCGTCCACCGTTGTGGTTGATGGCGACGGGAATCCCGTCGAACACGATGTCCCCGCCACTCAACGACAACCCGCCGGCGCTGCCCTCGATGTCGAAGCGTTCGATGCGGTTGTCGGTGTCGGTGGAGTAGTAGGCGTACAGCTCGTCCCCACGCACCGCCAGCCCGAGCAGACCGGCCTCGCCGCGGGCGAGCACTCCGTCGATCCGGGCCACCTCCCGCGTGCCACCGGTGTCGTCGACCTCCAGGATGCGCCCGGAGTCCCGCTCGCTGACCAGCGGCGTGTCGCCGTAGAACGCGATCGACCACGGCGCGTCGAGGCGGCTGGTGACCACCGTCGCCCCGGCTTCGACGGTGGCGGCGCCCGGCAACGCCGTGTCCTCGGCCGTACACCCGGCCACCAGACTCAGCGTCAGCAGGGACAGCGCCCAGCGGATTCGGTTCCCGGTACCCATGCCTCGATTCTCCCGATGATCCGGCCCGCGCGCGGCGTTTCCTTGACCCTGACACCGTGTCAGCCGGTGCACTGGGGACGGATCGAAAGGAAAAACCCATGACCGCCACGCCTCCCCTCGCGCTCGTCCAGACCGCGCTCGCTGCACCGTCGTCGTCGGCGCGCCTGCGTGCCGCGCTCGCCGCAGGCACCGACCCGTCCGCGGACTACCCGGCACTGCTGGTGCATCGGTGCGCGCTGGAACCGGACTTCTTCGTCCGGGACATGCTGACCTGGGCGCTAGTGCGGCACGACCCCGACCTCACGGTCCCGCTGCTGCTGTCCGCGGTCGACGACGGCGGCCCGCAGGCGAAAAGCCAAGCACTGCACACACTGTCGAAGATCGGCGACCCGCGGGGCTGGTCGGCGGTGAGCCCGGAGCTGCTCGAGGACCCCGACGACGAGATCGCCACCAGCGCGTGGCGGGCCGCGGTGATCCTGGCTCCGACCGACCAGCGGAGCGCGCTCGCCGAGACGCTCGTCGCCCGGCTCGGCCGCGGCGACAAGCCGCTGCGCCGCAGCCTCAGTCGTGCCTTGGCCGCGCTCGGGCCGGTGGCCGAAACCCCGTTGCGGGTGGCCGCCGCAAGCGAGAATGAGGCCGTCGGTGCCCATGCGGCCGCCACCCTGCGGCTGCTCGAGGACCCCGACGCCGGACTGGACGAGGTGTAGACGAAGTGTTGATCGGCGACGTGGCGCAGCGCTCGGGGGTCAGCGTCCGCATGCTGCGCCACTACGACAAGATCGGCGTGCTCCGCCCGTCTGCGCGCACCACCGGCGACTACCGCGTGTATTCCGACGGCGACGTGGAGCGACTGTTTCAGATCGAGAGTCTGCGGAGTCTGGGGCTGTCGCTCGCCGAAGTGGCTGCCGCGCTGGAGGATTCGGAGTACTCACCGGCCGATCTGCTCGACCGGCTGATCGTCGGCACCGAAGAACGCCTCGCCGAGGAGGAGAACCTGCTGCGTCGACTGCGGGAGGTGCGCACCGCGGACCCGCAGCGCTGGGCCGACGTGGTGCACCTGCTGCCGCTCCTTCGCGGGCTGCAATCGGCGAGCCCGGTGCGCCGTCAGCTCAGCGCGTTCGGGATGAACGACGACGACGCGAGTCGCCTCGCCCGGCCGCTGGCCGAGGCGGTGCTGGCCGAGAGCGAGACCAACACGGCCGGCGCCCTGCGCTGGGCGCTGCGGCGCACCGGCGATGCGGCGCTGGGTGCGCTGCTGAGCGCACTCGACGACACCGACCCCGTCGTCCGGCGACGCGCGGCGCAGGCACTGGCAGATCTGGAGTCCGAGGCCGCCACCGCGGCGCTGACCGCTCTCCTCGACGACCCCGATCCGGCGGTGCGGCAGCGCGCCGCGCTGGCCGTCGGTCCGCGCGGCAGCGACGCCGCACGGCCGGTGCTGCTGCGCATGGTGATCGACGACGTGGCCGACGTCGAGGCCGCCGAGGCACTGGGTGCGCTCGCCGCGCACCGCGGCACCGTCGACGAGGTGGCCGAGCAGGTGATCGCCGAGCTCGATCGCCGACCTGTCGGCGACGGAGCCCGGCTGCGGCTGGCACAGACCCTGGCGGAACTGCCGGGCGCCCCCGCGCTGGCCGCGCTGCGGCGGCTGCGCGAGGACGAGGACCCCAACGTCGCCCGCTCGGCGACCTACCTGGTCAGGCTCGCAACTCGCGCTTGAGGAGCTTGCCGCTCTGATTGCGCGGCAGCGTCTCCACGAAGCGAATCGCCTTGGGCACCTTGAACGGCGCCAACCGCTCCTTCACGTGGGCGATCAGGTCGCCTTCGGTCACCTGCGCGCCGTCGCGCAGCACGACCACCGCGGTGATCGCCTCGATCCACTTCTCGTCGGGCACACCGATCACGGCGACCTCGGCGACCGCGTCGTGGGTGTAGACGGCGTCCTCCACCTCGCGGGAGGCGACCAGGATGCCGCCGGTGTTGATCACGTCCTTGATGCGGTCGACCACGGTGAGGTAGCCCTGCGCGTCGCGGGTCACCAGGTCGCCGGAGTGGAACCAGCCGCCGACGAACGCGGCCTCGGTCGCCTCCGGACTATCCCAGTAGCCCTCGCACAGCTGCGGCGACCGGTAGAGCACCTCGCCGGGTTCCCCGTCCGGCACGTCGTTGCCGTCGGCGTCGACGACGCGCGTCTGAACGAACAGCACCGCGCGACCGGCCGACGACGGCCGTTCCTGGTGTTCCTCCGGGCGCAGCACGGTGGCCAGCGGACCGATCTCCGACTGTCCGAAGCAGTTGTAGAAGCCGAGGTCGGGGTACTTCTCGCGCAACCGGTTGAGCACGGTGACCGGCATGATCGATGCGCCGTACTGGGCCTTGCGCAGGGACGACAGATCGCGCGTGTCCAGGTCCGGGTGCGCGGCCAACGGCACCCACACGGTGGGCGCCAGGAACAGCGAGCCGATCCGCTGTTCCTCGACGATTCGCAGGATCTGGCCGATGTCCGGTGCGGGCAGCAGGGTGACGGTGGCCCCGACCGCAAGGTACGGAACCATGAACACGTGCATGCCGGCCGAGTGGTACAGCGGCATGCAGATCAGCGGATTGTCGTCGGCCGCCAGGTCGAGCGCGACGATCGACGACGTGTACTCGTGCACCAGCGCCCGGTGGGTCATCATGGCACCCTTGGGCTTGGACGTGGTGCCGGAGGTGTAGAGCAGCTGCACCAGCTCCTCACCGGAGGCCGCCGACTCGAGCTGGGGCACCTCACCGGTGGTCGCCATCTCCAGCAGCGAACCGGCCGCGTCGCGCAGCGGCAGCACATGCTCCACCGACGTATCGCCCAACACGGCCTGAAGCGACTCGGCCAACGTCGGGTCGACGACGACTGCGCGCGCACCCGACTGTGCCAGCAGGTAGCTCAGTTCCTCGCCGGTGAGCGCGTAGTTGATGGGCACGTGCACCAGCCCGGCGCGCGCCGCCGCGAGATAGGCAATGACGTAGGCGTCGGAGTTGGTGCCGTAGGCGGCGACGCGGTCGCCGGCCGTCAGGCCGAGGGCGAGCAGACCTGCCGCGGCCCGCGAGACCGCGTCGTCGAGGTCGGCGTAGCTCAGCTCCCGGTCGTCGAACCGCAGTGCGGTCCGGCCCGAGTTGATCGCGGCGCTGCGGCGCAGCACCCCGTCGATGGTGTTGGCGCGGGCGTCACCCTCGCGTGCAGTTCCGTTGTTGGCCTCAGTCACAGTTCATCCAATCGATCGGCTCGCTCACACTGGTGTCGTTCACACTAGTGTCACGAGGATGCGGGCCCGACAGCCGAGGGCCAATAGTGGCTGTCCGGTGTCGCGCGGGCGCCGAAGATCGCCTGGCCGACGCGCACGCACGTCGATCCCTCCTCGATCGCGACCTCGTAATCGCCCGACATGCCCATCGACAACTCGCCCGCGCCGAGCAGGTCCGCGTCCATGTCGCGCACCCGTTCGCGGACATCGCGGAGCCGACGGAAACAGCGTCGCACCAGGTCGGTGTCGGCGGAGAACACCGCCAGCGTCATCAGTCCCTGCACGCGCAGCGTCGGGTACTCGGCGAGGCCGCGCACGAACTCGGGCACCTCGTCCGGGTCCAGACCGTACTTCTGCGGCTCGGCCGAGGTGTTCACCTGGACCAGGACGTCGAGGGTGCGGTCGGCGGCCTGCAACCGGCGGTCCAAGGCCTGCGCCACCCGAACGCTGTCGAGGGCTTGGAACTCGTCGGCGAAGGCCACCACGTCCTTGGCCTTGTTGGTCTGGAGGTGGCCCACCACCGACCACGAGAGGTCCAGGTCGGCCAGCGCCGCGGCCTTGGCCTTGGCCTCCTGCACCTTGTTCTCCCCGAGGTGCCGACAGCCGGCCGCTACGGCCAAGCGCACTCGTTCGGCCGGGACCGTCTTGGAGATCGGCAACAGGCGGACCTCCTCGGCGCGGCGACCGGCCCGGGCCGCAGCCGCCGCGATGTTCGCGTGCACCGCGGCGAGGTTGGCTTCGAAATCGGCGATGGTGGCGGCTTCCGGGTAGTCGGCCGACGGCGTGCTCTGGTCCATATAGCCCATTGTGGGCCATATGGACGCCGGTCTTCCGTAGCGTCGAGGGCATGGATCGCCTCCACGAACTGCTCCCCGGAACCTGGACCGACGACCCGACTCTCGCCGACCTCGCCGGATCGGTGTCCAGCGCCCTCGGTTTCGGCACCGACCGCCCCCTGCCCGTCCCGGACAGTCACACCGTCGTGGTGCTGATGGTCGACGGCCTGGGAGATGTTCTGCTACAAGAACATTCGGTCTTCGCCCCGGCGATGGCCAGCCATCGCGCGATGGCCATGCGGGTCGGCTTTCCGTCGACCACCGCGACCAGCCTCACCAGTCTGGCCACCGGGCTGCCCTGTGCCGAGCACGGCATCCTCGGCTACAGCTTCGCCCCGCGGGATCTGGACCCGGCCGTCGAACACACCCTCAACGCCCTGCGCTGGACGCTCGATACCGCCGACGGGCCGCCCGCCGAGAGCGTGTTCGCGCCCACCGACGTGCAACCGATGCCCACGGCCTTCGACGAGCTCACCCACGCCGGCGCCGGGGTGATCACCCTGATGCCGGAACTGTTCCGCGGCTCCGGGCTCACCCGCGCCGCCTACGGCACGCCCGCGGACTATCGCGACGCATCGTCGCCCGGTGCCGTCCGCGACCAGGTGGTCGATTTGCTCGCCGTCGGCGATCGGGGGCCGCGGTTGATCTACGGGTACGTGCCGAACCTCGACGCGGCAGGCCACCGGTGGGGGCCGGGCACCCCGGAGTGGTTGGAGCGGCTGCGCCGGATCGACGACGTGGTCGCCGCGATCATCGCGGCGCTGCCTCCGGGCGCGACCCTGGTGGTGACCGGCGATCACGGCATGATCACCGCCGGTCGACGCATCGACATCGACACCTCCCCGGTCCTCACCGAAGGCGTGCGCGCGGTGGCCGGTGAGGCACGCGCTCGCCACGTGTACGCCGAGCCCGGGCGGTGCGACGAGGTGTTCGCGCGATGGTCGAGCGAACTCGACGGCCAGGCGCACGTGGCCACCCGCGACCAGGTGCTCGCCGAGCAGTGGTTCGGCGCCACCGCCGCCGCGCACGTCGCCGAGCGCATCGGCGACGTCGTGGCCGTGCCCGGCCTCGACACCCTGCTCACCCGCAGTCTCCGTGAGCCGATGGAGACCATGATGCCGGGCCACCACGGCGGCTGGACCGTCGCCGAGATCCTGGTGCCCTTCATCGTCGCCACCGGCTGACTCCCCCACCGCGCCCCGCCCCGCCCCTCTGACCCCGACCACGCGTGTCGCGACCCAGCCTTCGTGTCGCCGGGTTGCAGCCAAGGCGACACGAGGCACGGGTCGCGACATGCGGGTTAAAGGCCAAAATGTGTGTATAGAATCGCCGATTTCTGCTGCCTGACCTCGGATGATGGTGGTTCGAACATGCTTTGAGAGCATGTTCGGTGTCAGGTC